>JBAYLH010000008.1:0-50347 GCA_041664165.1 Candidatus Buchananbacteria bacterium
GGCTATCGCGCCTGCTTTGGGAGCAGGAGATCGTCGGTTCGAATCCGACTACCCCGATAAAGGTGCGGGATCGCCCCGATATAGACATTAACAGTGCAGGAGGTCTCGAAATTTTAAATAAATCCAAAATGTTTTAGATTTCAGTTATTTGAATTTTAACATTGTTTAGATATTAGAATTTAGGATTTCGAATTTAGAATCAGGCGGGTATCGTATAGTGGCTATTACCTCAGCTTTCCAAGCTGATGACGCGGGTTCGATTCCCGCTACCCGCTTTCAAAATAAAATCGAAGTGGGTTCTCCGCCACAACTATTTAATATGAGGGCGTGCGCCAAAGGCGCACTCGCCTTTGGCGAGCCGCGGCCAGCTCCAACAAGACTATGCCGCTCCTAAAGAGCGGTTTTGTGATATAATAAATTTATATGAATCATTTAATTGTTTTGTGTGGTCCAGTAGGTTGTGGCAAGTCAACCTTTATTAAAGAGTTTTTAGCTAGACATTCTAATTTTAAGCATGTCGATGTTTTCAATTATATTCAAAGATATAAGGATGAGTTTGGTCATATAGAGCCGGATGGATCCCTGAAAGCTCATCAGGAACTTCATCAAGAGTTAGAGGAGATGGGCGGAGATATAATTTTAGAATTAGGAACAAATAGAGAAGAATTGAATTTGAATGGCCTAGCTAAATTAAGAGATAAATATAAAATAAATATATTCTTTTGTTTGTTAGAGACTGAAACCTGCATTTCAAGAGTTATACTTAGAGCAACTCAAAACCAAAAAAGAATAATTCATGAAAAGGACTTGAGAAAAAAATTTGAAAGGGTTTGGCCTGATAATCATGTAAAAATTGCGCAGGAGCTGAGGCTGCCTTACAATATCTTGGACATGAATTTATCTTTTGAAGAGAAATTAAAAATAATTGAATTTTTAATGCAAGATATTAAAACTGTTGCAGCGGCCATATTTATTAGAGATAAGAAAATCTTATTAGTAAAAATCAAGAATGTTTGGATTATTCCCGGAGGTGCATTGGAAGAAGGTGAAACAGAAATAGAGTGTTTGAATAGAGAGATATCCGAAGAGTTTCCTGGTTTGAAATTGGCTAATCTAGAATTCTATAATAATTTTATTGGACAGTCGCCTAACCGAGGCGATGCGATAAATGTAAAAGTTTACCAGGGAAAAATGACTGGTGAAATGCAGATCAAAGGATTGGATGAAGTTGTTGATTATGATTTTGTTGATGATTTCACTAATTATAACCTATCCGAGATTACGAGAAAAATTGTTAATTTATTAAGGCAGGACGGCTATTTGTAGTAGCAATAGTCTCAGTTCTAACGTCATCCCCGCCAGAGGCGGGCAAGGCAGTAAGGTGTTTCAAGCTAAAATCGCCTAAGCGGCGGTTTTTTGCCTGGCCGTCTTTGGCGGGGTATAATGAATATATAATAATTTTTAACTAAAAATATGGAACAATTAACACCAGAAGAAATAGAAGTTAGAAATACAATGGAATCAGAAGCACTGGCAGAAAATATTAAATTTTTACAAAGTTTGGTCAGTAATATGGGGCTAGAAATAACATCAGCTACTCCCGTGGAAGACGAAAGGGGAAGATCTCATCATTCTGATCTTTTGTCTCCAGAAGAAGAAAAACAAGTATCATAGACAAGCGAAGCTAAACAAAATACTTTTTATTTAAAAGGCGTTACCAGTAATGGTGAGGCAATAAAGGCAGTCATTATTGCGTTGCCAAGTAAAAGGGATTCTTTTGCGGCCGATATATTTGCGCCCTCTTTTTTTGAAGGGCATGGCGGAAATCATGATTTCAGCCAGGCTGAGTTGCAGGCTAATTTGGAATTAGCTTTAGGAAGAAATAAAGATTAAAAATTGAAAAATGGGGTAATTAGAAAGTTGAAATAGGTATTGGCTTATTTAAATTTATAATCTCAGTTCTAGCGTCTGCCGGCAGGCAGGTTATCCAATAAAGTGCTCAAAGTAACAATTATTTCAATTAAATAATACTATCCAAAAATTATTTTTCTAGCATATTATTATGAACCGAATAAAAGGAGAAAATTTTCCTGCCATACTATCTAAAGATGTAGACAGGAGTGAAATCAAAGGGGAGATCGGGTTTAGTCAAGGAAGTGTTAGTGAAAAAATGAGAAAAACTCCAGGGTATAAACTTTTGGAAGTAATGGCTAATTTTTTTATTACACTGGGAAAAGATGGAAAGTTTCAAACTGGCCTACCACCCGAATTTTCGTCAATGTCAGATGAACATCCATTTCATCATTATGTCAGTTCTTTTGATAGTTCCACTGTAGCCCCCCCCGATAGATCTGCTGTCTGCACACCTATTTGGGCGGAAGGCCAAGAGTTTTGTTGTGCAGTAATGGCTGCCAAAGAAGCTCAATTAAAAATGGTTGAAAATGGAAATAGGCTTAGTTTAATCGTGGATGTGGCAGGCGATGATTACGTTACTCATTATATATTTGAAATAAATTCTGACGGCAGCCGGCCTGATTGCGTAGTTACATCAGGGCATGTAAAAAATTCGATTGCGGCCGATAAATCAAACCTACCAAGATTAGAATAGTTTAAAAATTTAAGCTGATTGTAGCATTTAGAAAATCGCCTCTCGACTCCCCTTACCCGTTCCAAGATAAACTATTGGTGTTTAATTGGTTATCAAACTAAAATCGCCTAAGTGGCGGTTTTTTGCCTGGCCGTCTTTGACGGGGTAAAGAAAAAAGGACCCGATTTATTATTCGCCGGGTCCTGACTTGGCGAGACGAGATTAGGTTAGTCTTCTACCATTGGATCATGAGGGCTAGTCCCTCTCGCTGATTATCTTTTTCGGTGTTTGGGGAGTATGTCCCTCTTTCGATAAAGCTGATAGAAGGATTCAGTCTTATAGCTGACAGTCTCAAGAACAGATTTTTCAGGTCTGTCTTTAACCAATCATAGTAGCAGTAGTGAGGGTCAGAATTACCGCTACCTGGAGCACCAGCCTTACCTAGTACCGGTCGCGTGAAATCGACCCCTTCGACAATCCGGCGTAAAATCATGTCGCGTAGGCCTAAGCGAGCATAGATCGTTATTGCCGCCATGATGGCTTCCATGTCATCGTCAGAGTACAAGGCCGACTCTGGATCCTGGCGAAGATCGGCCAGCGTGCCGAGTAATTGTGTACGTTCCCGCATTTCCCCAGCCGAGTATTTGTCCACATGAACATTGGATCCGTCATGGAAAAACAGATGTGCACCACCACAATCTGGGCAGTTGATTTCCCAGACCAGTATCGGTTGAGAGTCAATGAAGTGAATCCGTTGTCTTGCGCTTGATTCATCTTCACCAATCACTTCCACACTACGAAAGGTGAACGAATAACTGAACGTACGTCCGATCAGTTGTTCAAAGGTCATAGCCTTTCTTGTTGCTTCAAGTATCCTTGGCATTTTTAGGCATCCTCTTTTTGGTTTATTGACTGAGAAACCAACAAAACCGACCAGTCTCTCGTGGGTGGGGTGTTAAAGAGCCTTTAGCGATTCCAACGAATCGACTAGAGGTTTCAAGAACTGTTTGCGGTGCCCTAAAAACTCTGGGCACAGCTCGATAATGACTTCTCGACCGAAAATTCCAAATCGGCCGCGTAGGATCATGGTCTGTAACATCTTGAGGTTACTCCCATCCAGGAAAAAGTACTTCAAGTTCATTCCCAGGAGAGCCTCTAGAGCGGCTTGGGTTTTTGCCCCAAACTTATTTTGCTCCCCTTCTCCTGGCAGAAAAGTCAGTCTTAACTGCTGGCCCGGTCTCAGCCTCTTTGCGGCCGCCATCGCATCCGCGATGTCCATGGTTCTCTCCTCATGGTTGGTTAGGATGCCCCGAGGAACGACTTAACTGCGTTGAGTCCCTGGTCAACAATTTCCTTCATGACGCACCGGCCAATTTCGTCTTGAACCGGTTGGCTGAGTTCCGTAGGCCACGGATCAAAGCCACGTTTGGCGCGGAAGTCTCTCTCTTCCTGTTCGATTGCGGCTAGTAAACTAGCCTGAGGACGGGTACTCATGGGATTTTTTCCTTTCCGTTGTCGTTTCCGGCGGGCTTATACTTCGAATGCCACCCTGATGGGTGCGACATCCTCCGCCACTCGCCGTTGATCTCGAGCTTTTCGACGGAGTAAACTTCGTCAAACATCTCCGGGAATCCGGCGTCAAGTTTATTTCTAAACTCTTCGTCGGTTCCTTCCCAGATAATGATCGGACGCCCCGTCTTTTCCTCTTCAGGGCCAAACTTCTTGACTCTAACGAAAAAATTGCTCTCTGACCCAGGTCGAGCCGCAAGCATCTGTTTCGCCTGTGCCAGAGTTTTGGGGTAGAGCCAGTGCAGAGCCATAAGACCCTTTCTTGGCTCGTTGTATTCTTGGTAAGCTACCAATTCACCCCGTTTCGGCGCATGGTAGTCGCCAACCAATGTGGCGTCGTCCGCGAATTCAAGACGAAGCTCTCCGTCGTAGAATTCGCTTATGCCAGAGAAATTGGTGACGCAGAAGAATACATCTTTTCCTCCCTGGTCTGGGACAATAAATCCCCAGCCCTTGTCGGCGTGGAAGAACTTTACCCGGCCCGTTTTGATGTCGAGCATTGTGGTCTCCTCCAGTAATCTTTCTTCCGGTTTAACCTCTGGTTTCCGGCGTCCCACTTCGGCGGTACACCGCTCGCACCGTAAACATGATAGCGATCATGGCCACCGGGAACAGCCCGGGAAGCCATTTGTTAATGTCGACGCCGTGGCGCCAGATATCCCAAGCGTCGCAAGCGGTGCTGGCGGCAAGTATAATCGTCAGCAACGACATCATCGCGTAGTACTCGTGGATACGTTTCATCTTAAACTCCTTCCGTTTGTTTGATGTCTCAGCCGCTAATTGCTACAGCGCAATTCGCAGTTATGAGACTAATTATATTAGCAGATTTTAGCCAATTTGTCAATGGTTTTTTGATTTTTTTCACCACGCTAAGCCGAAGACCTCTTTTTTAGCCCTTAAATAACGCGAAAAACAAGAGTAAATGTTTTAAGTGGAACAAAAAAATTTCATTTTATTAAAGATTGCTTCGGTCGCTTTTGACCTATTAAACAGCGACCTCGCAATGACAAAGAGGGAATTTTTTTATTGGTTACTTCAGATAATAATTTATTGCTTTTTGATTCAATGGGCACAATGCAAGCGTTGGTCTCCGACAAGACTATGCAACCCGGAGAGCCCGCTTCAACTCGAGCGAGGCGAGCCAAACTTATTTTGTAGTATTAGTCTTAACACCAACCCAAGTGTTGGTCTCCGCCAGCCGGTGCCGTTTAAGGCTTAAGCCCGAGCTATACGCCGTCACGGACGGTGTGAAGTAAAACTCCTGGATTCCGCATCAGCCTGTCGTCAATAAACCAGTGCGGAATGACAAAGTAAGGGTTTTATTGGATCGGCGTTTTTTAATTTTTTATTCAGTAAGGTGGGCTATTAAAAGTAGGCTGTTTTTAAGGGTGGTTTTTTGGTATACTAAAGTCAATCGGTTTTTATTTAAGAATTAACATATTTTTATGAGTAAGAAATTTTGGCTTGTCTCTTGTTTTGTAGTTTTAGGGTCATTTGTTTTTAGCTTGCCGGCTTTTGGCGACCAGGCATATTGTGAATCAGTCGGTAATAAACCCGATCTGACAATACGAGAAGTCATGAATCGGTATAATGGGCTGGACGAATCGTTGCCGGATAATTTATATTTGCCCAATTCGCTTGCTTTCGAAGTGGATGCCGCGACCGGCGAGTGCAGCGGTATCAGCGGTACGAACGTGGATATTTATGATAGCAATGTTTTCTTAAAAAGAATTGATATCCCTGGAATTATTTCTAACGGTGCCGGCGGTAATTCAGATTTTTTTGTTTGGACTCCGGGGTCATTGGGATCTCACAATTTATCTTTTACTGTTGACCCTGATAATACCATTAATGAAATTAATGAAAGCAACAACGCCTTTACCAAAAATATCGTGGTGGCTAATCAGCCATCAAATACGCTTGATTTACGCTTCAAATTAATTGGTTCAAATGACTTGTCAAATCCCCTAAGTAATCAAACATTAAATTTTATCTCGCAATTTGAAATTAACGGAAATACTGATTCCATTAATCAGCTGGCAGCGGTTTGGTATTTGGATAATGTACCTATGGACACGGACTATTTAAATGTTAGCGGTTCAACTAAATTAATTTCGCCTGCTGTCAGTTGGACTGCGACGCCCGGAAATCATGTCGTAAAAATCGTTCTTGATCCTAATAATACAATCCCAGAAATAGATGAGACTAATAATAGCGGTTCCATAAGTTTTACGGTTGCCGCGATCAACAATAATATAACCCCTTCAATTACTAACGTTGACGTCAGTGAAGCATTACCCGACCAGGCTTCAGTCCATTTCAGAGTCTCTGGCGTTGAGTCGGAAAACTCTCAGCCAAAAGTTGAGTATGGTACTACTCCGGAGCTGGGTTTAAACAGTGCTTGGGGGTCAATTAGCGATGTCGACGATACTACGTATGATTTTGATGCCACACTTAACGGTTTGCAGCTAGGTACCAGATACTATTATCGTGCGGTTGTAATTTTAAATAATCAAAAATATCAAAGTGATGTCTATCAATTTACAACGCCGACAACGGTTAGTGAAGTTATAAATATCACCACCCCTACCGTCACAAACTTAAGTGCCGTCTCGGCAGCAGTAAAGTATATTGTTACGGGTCGAAGTACCAGTAATCCAAGTTTATGCTTTAGCACTAGTCAGGCAAATATATTAGGCAACTGTTCAGCCTTGATTGTTTCAGGGCAAAAATCATCATTTTTTGAGACTAGTTACGGTTTTATCGGTTTGCAGCCCGGTACTACCTACTACTATCAACTTGTTTTGGACAAAGGCGCTTCAAGAGAAGTTAAGGATCGCGTCTATTCATTGACTACTCCGCCAAATGGCGTAGTGGTAATTGCGCCACAAACGATTGATATTTCTGCGACAGAAAAAAAATATATTGAGCGAGTGGCGCAGCTCGAGTACCGCATTTCTGATTTAGAAAAGCAGGTTGTGCAGCTTGAAAAAAACTTTGTTACCGCCGTTGACTCCCCGCTTACCCAGCAGGTTAAGGGTCGTATTTTATTGCAGGTAGAAAATAATGGCGAAGCTTGGTATGTTGATCCTGCTACCGGAAAGAAATTTTTTCTTAAAGATGGCCAGTCAGCCTATACCGCATTAAATGCTTTTGGGTTAGGAATAACTAACGCCGATCTTTCAAAAATTCCCATTGGATTTGAACAACGTTTCAATGATGTTGATACTGACGGCGATGGGTTATCCGATAAACTTGAGGAGGCCATCGGCAGTAACGTGAATATGAAAGATAGCGACGCGGATGGATACGACGACAAGACGGAGGCCTTAAATGGCTATAGCCCTATTGGTTCCAATAAGTTTGCTTACAATGCCGATTTAATCAATACTTTAAAGGGTAAAATTGTTTTGCAGGTTGATTCCCGGGGGCAGGCTTGGTATATTAATCCGGTTGATGGCAAGCGTTATTACATGAAAGACGGTGATCAGGCTTATCAAATAATGAGATTTTTAAGTTTAGGAATTACCAATGAAAATTTGCACAAAATAGCGGTTGGCGATCTGTAGTAATTATTGTAAATTTTATTTAAAAAAAACCAGCGCCTAGGCTGGTTTTTTGGTAATTGACAATTTTGCCCTTTTATAATAAGTTTTAAGGCAGTAATCCGAGATTAGGAATTTAGCCCAGAGGAGGATTGAACCTTGAATGAAGCAATTGAAATTAGAAAACCGGACGATTGGCATGTCCACTTGCGGGAAGGCGAAATGCTAAATCTGGTCTTGCCTTGGACCGCGGGGTGCTTTGGCCGGGCAATGGTTATGCCCAACTTATCAGCATCTGGTATCTGTACCGTTAGCGATGCGCTTTCGTACCGTCAGGCGATTGAGAACCGCCGTTTGCAGGCTAAATTGTCGGCTGACTTTCAAGCCTTAATGACGGTAAAGATTACGCCCCAAACACTGCCCGAGATGATGACAGAAGCCAAGCGGGCTGGCATTATTGCCGGCAAGCTTTACCCTGATGGCGTCACCACTGGTTCGGAAGGCGGAGTCTCTGATTTTCAAGCCCTCTATCCGGTTTTGGCCGCGATGCAGGAAGTTGACCTGGCGTTGTCGATCCACTGCGAATTGCCCGGTTCGCCGATTCTAACGGCGGAGCAGGACTTCATTCCAATTTTGGCTGACATCATTGCCAACTTTCCCAAACTGCGGATTGTGGTTGAACATCTTAGCAGCCGAACAATGCTGGAGTACGTTTTGGCCGCGCCAGCGAATGTCGGCGCCACCATTACGGCCCACCATCTGGTTTTGACCAAAGACCAGGTTTTGAATTTAAGCGGCCGGGTTATGTTTGCCCATCGTTTCTGTAAGCCGATGGCTAAAGAGGCTAATGACCAAGCGGCACTAATCAAGGCAGTAGTTTCCGGTTTTAGGAAAATCTGGTTTGGTTCGGACAGCGCGCCGCATTCTCGGCGTGACAAGAAAAATAAAAATCCGCCAGCGGGTGTGTTTTCCGCTCCGGTGGCCCTACCAATCTTGGCTCAGATCTTTGAGGCTGCTGGTCAACTGGGTCGGTTGGAAGCCTTCACTTCCCAGTTTGGCGCGGAGTTCTATGGTTTGCCGCTTAACAAGGGTAGTTATCCGGCTGAAAAAGAAAGCCTGGACGGTTCCTTATTTAGTCGGTGATAAAGACTCTACAACTCAGGTTGTGCCGTTTTTAGCCGGTCAAGGGCTTGATTGGCAAGTTGTCTAACGAAAAGGAGGTAGAAGATGAGTCTTTATTTGTTCAGCCTGATTTTTGGTGGTTGTCGAAGTAGCAATCCCTTCAAGGGATGTGCCGTAATAACGGCGGCTAGTGAAGAAGCTGCCTGGGAGGTTTTGGGTAAAACTCGAAATAAAGGCGTGGCCGATGCCAAAGCTGATTATTGGCTAGAGTTTTCTTGTCCGATCGGTGACGGAGAGGCTCGTCTTGTCGCCTTTATTGATCGGCTTGGGCAGGTCGGTTGCCAATGAGGCTGATTGGCGAAAGTTCCAAGGTCAGGTAATCACTGGCCTTGTTTTTTTATACCTTGACGCGGACGGTTGACAAAAAACCTCACCTGTGCTAAGGTAGTAAACTTTCCCAAAGATGGGAAGTTTTTATTTTACGACGTGAGTGAGTGAGAAACGAACAAGTTTGTTTTTCCGAGCGAACGAGTAAAGAACCCCGGGGGCTTAAAAGGCCTGTATTTCGGTGCTTTTTAGCCCATATCCCTGCATTATTGGCGCAAAAAGGGGTTAATTTTAGCCTAATTTTATGACCATCGTAAAGACAATTAAATACCGCAAAATCGAGGTTATTACCCTTTTTGTCCTGATTTCTGAGTTTGTCTTTCCTCACTACAGTTTGGCTGCGACGGTTGCCAGTCAACCGGCCAGCAATATGCTAGTCCAGGGTCAAAATTTGGTAATTAAAGCCGAAAATAGCGATAATCAAAAGGTTTATTTGGCTAAGCCGATTAAGGAAGTTAAAGTTTTAGCCGTTTATAAACTGACTGTTACCGCTTATTCGAGTACGGTTGATCAATGCGACAGTGACCCCTGCTCAACCGCCAATGGCTTTAATTTATGTAAACACAACCAGGAAGATGTAATTGCGGCTAATTTTTTGCCTTTTGGGACGAAAGTTCGGCTCCCCGAATATTTTGGTGACCGGATTTTTACGGTTCAAGACCGGATGAATGCCCGGTACCCTGACCATGCTGATGTTTGGTTTAAAACCCGAGCCGCGGCCATAAAATTCGGCGCCGTTTATACTAAACTTGAAGTAATTGAATAAATTTTTAGCAAATAATATAATTTTTAGACCTAGTCCCGCCTCAAACGGGACTAGGTTGATTTTTAGGCGGTTTTTTGCTAAACTAATTCAGTCTGATAATGGTTTTTTAGGTTTAAATAAATCATTAACTCTAGAGTCTAATAGCCCCGCCTTTGCTAACGCTTCGGCGGGTAGCCAAGTTCCCGACCTGGCGTCGGGAAAGTCGGGATCTCGATGATAATTAAAATAGATTAATGAATCGGGACAAAACCTCTATCGTGGGTTTTGTGTCAGAGGCACACTCGCCTGCGAGGATTCCCTACTGTGCTTTTGTCAATATTTTTGGTCTGTGTTTTTTCGGCCTGGTAGCCAAGTGGTAAGGCAGAGGTCTGTCCCGACGCACGTTATAAATTTATAAAATTAATGAAGTCGGGATCCCGATGATAATTAAAATAGATTAATGAATCGGGACAAAACCTCTATCGTGGGTTTTGTGTCAGAGGCACACTCGCCTGCGAGGATTCTCTACTGTGCTTTTGTCAATATTTTTGGTCTGTGTTTTTTCGGCCTGGTAGCCAAGTGGTAAGGCAGAGGTCTGCAAAACCTCTATCGTGGGTTCGATTCCCACCCAGGCCTTAGAAATTTCATATCGGGACAAAACCTCTATATCGCCCGGCACTCAGGCCTCCATGATAATTTATAATCTATAATTTCTAATTTTAATTTATTTTCATGAATGTTACTGAATTAGCGAGAAAACTTAAAATTCCAACCAAAGAGCTATTGGAAATTTTACCGGTAGTCGGTTTTGATATTGGCCGCCGGGCAATAAAAATTGACGACCGCCAAGCGCAGCGAGTCATTAACTCTTGGCCAATCCTTTTAGCTAAGTATAAAGAGCTGACCAAGGGGCCGGAAGAAATTGTCCAAGAAGCCGAGATTAAAGCTCAAGGGCCAAAGCAAGTGGCGATTCCGCCTTTGATTAAAGTGAAGGATTTTGCTGAAGTTTTGAAAACGCCTTTATCCAAGGTGATGGCGGAATTAATGAAAAATGGCGTTTTATCTTCGATGAATGAAGAAATTGATTTTGATACCGCTTCAATTACCGGCCAATATTTGGGTTTTGAAATAATTCCTGACGTAACTCGGGAGGAAAATCACGAAAAAACCACGTCAGAAAAATTAGCCGGACTTTTGGCCGAAGATGATAAAACTAAATTAAAACCCCGGCCGCCGGTTGTCGTCGTCATGGGTCACGTCGATCACGGCAAAACCAAATTACTGGATGCGATTAGAAAAACTAACGTTATGGGCGGTGAAAGCGGCGGCATCACTCAGCATATCGGCGCTTATCAAGTGACGGTTCAGCCGAAGGCTGAAGCGTCACCCCGACCAAAGGGAGGGATCCCTCACCCGCCAAAGCGGGGTCGGGATGATGATGCGGCTGGCCGCATCATCACTTTCATTGATACTCCCGGTCATGAAGCTTTTACAACCATGAGATCTCGGGGCGCGCGCGTGGCCGACATTGCCATTTTAGTTATTGCCGCTGACGACAGTATCCAGCCCCAAACCAAAGAATCAATCAAGATTATTAATTCCGCCGGCTTGCCGATGATTGTCGCCATTAATAAAATTGATAAACCCGATGCCAATCCCGAGAAAGTTAAGCAGGATTTGGCGACCTTGAATTTGGTGCCGGAAGAATGGGGCGGCAAAACCATTTGCGTGCCGATTTCGGCGAAAGCCGGTACCGGGATTGATGATTTGTTAGAAATGATTTTGTTAGTTACTGAAACCGAGCGGGAAAAAATTATGGCTAACCCGGAAAAACCAGCCGTGGGTACGATTGTTGAATCGCATATTAACCGCGGCGAAGGGCCGGTGGCGACGGTCTTGATTCAGAACGGAACTTTAAAAGCCGGTGATTTAGTCGAAGTTGGCGATAGTTTTTACGGCAAAATTAGAGCGATGCGGGATTTCAAAGGCGAAAGTTTGGCCGCGGCCTTGCCCTCAACGCCGGTCAAAGTTATCGGCCTCAAAGCCGCGCCCAGCGTTGGCGATGTTTTGCAAGTGAAAGAAGAAATCGATAAAAAGAAAAGATTTAATAAGTATCAATTAACTCAGCAGGCCACGGATTATTCCAAACCGAAAGAAACTAAAAAAGATGAAGCCAAAGAGGTTAAGACTTTAAACGTGATTTTGAAAGGCGATGTTTTAGGCTCAATTGAAGCCATTATCGCTTCGCTGGTAAAATTAGACCATCCGGAAGCGGTTGTTAATATCATTGCCAAAGGTTTGGGCAACATCAGCGACAGCGATGTCTTGCGGGCGGAAGCCGGTCACGCGATAATTTACGGCTTTCATATTAAATCAACTCAGGCCGCTGACAATTTAGCCAAAGAAAAAAAAGTTGAAATCAAGCTTTACGATATTATTTATAAACTTTTGGAAGATGCCAAGTCGCGGCTGGAAGCGATGCTGACGCCGGACATCATCCGGACGGAATTGGGCCGGATAAAAGTCTTAGCGATTTTCCGCAAGGAAAGTAATTACATGGTTATTGGCGGCAGCGTGACTAAGGGTCGGGTTTTGCCAAAGGCCAAAGTTGATGTGATGCGCGAAAAGGTGAAAATTGGTACCGGTTTTATCGCCCAGCTTCAGGTCAATAAAGTCGATGTTAACGAAGCACCGACCGGCCGGGAATGCGGTATTCGCTTTGAAGGCAAGCCGGTGGTGGAAGAGGGCGACAACCTAGAAATCTATTTGGAAGAAGTTAAAGATAAAAAGTTAAACTAATTTTGATGTCTCATCGCGTTTCACAAGTCAGCGAATTAATCCGGCATGAACTTGGCCAGCTGTTGGTTGAGGAAATTGAATTTCCCGCCGGCAGCTTGGTAACGATTATTAAAGTTGAAACTTCCAAGGATTTGCGCTATGCCAAAATTTGGCTTTCCGTCATGCCGACACTTTATATTAAAAAAGTTTTAAATAAACTCTCGGCTAATGCCGGTCATTTGCAGTTTTTGTTGAATAAGCGGCTGACGATGAAGCCATTGCCTCGGCTTCATTTTGCCGTTGACAACACCGAGCAGAAGGCCGCTGAAATAGAAGAGATACTTGACCGGATTAGAAAAACCAGCTAGAATGATTGGCTATTTGCCCCGCCAGAAATAGCCCTAAAATTGATTAGTTCAGCTTCCAATTAGGGGTAAATTAGCACCCTAATTTTTTAATTCCCAAGTTTTTAACGGGATATGGAAATCGCCGCTCTTAGCCAGAAAATTTATTCACAAATTAAAAAGGCCAACCGCCTTTTAATTGTTTGCCACCAGCAGCCCGATGCTGATGCTTTGGGCAGTATGGCCGCCATCAGCCAGTGGCTGGATTTTTTAGGCAAAACCCAGGTTTGTTATTGTCAGGATTTGCCGCCGCTGAATTTAGCCTGGATTTTAAATTTTAAGCCTTTAACCGTTACTCCCGATGAAGTAATTAAAGATAATTTTGATGCCGTCATTATTTTGGATTCAAGCGATTTAAAATATGCCGGCGTGGAAAAAATTCTGCCCGGCCTGACCAACAAGCCGGTGATAATCAATATTGACCACCATGCGACTAATAATCATTTCGGCGATCTCAATTTGGTTAATCCGGTGGCAGTTTCGACGACCGAAATTGTTTACCATCTCTTCAAAAATTTGGGCGTGAAATTAACCGGCCAGATGGCGAGTGCCTTATTAGCCGGAATTATTTACGATACTTATAATTTCACTAATCCCAACACCAGCTACCAGTCTTTGGAAACCGCGTCCGATTTGCTTTTGGCCGGGGCGTCAATTGCCAAAGTCAGCGACTCAATTTTAAAAAATAAGACGATTGATACTTTAAAATCCTGGGGAGAAATTTTAACCAAGTTGCACTATAACCCAGCTTTTGATATCGCCACGGCCGTGATCACGGAAAAAGATGTAATCGGCAATGCCAAAGACAGCGAGATTACCGAAGGGGTGGCTAATTTTTTGAATAATCTGACCGGCGTCAAAGCAGTTTTGATTTTGCAGCAATTAGACGCCGAAACGATTAAGGGCAGCTGGCGGACCAACGATGATTTGATTGATGTTTCTAAATTAGCTAAACTATTAGGAGGCGGAGGCCATAAAAAAGCCGCTGGTTTCAAGCTTAAAGGCCGATTGCAGGAAACCCAGAGCGGCTGGCAAATTGTTTAAAACGAATAAGGAATTGTGAATTATGAATCAGGAGAGCAAGCCTAATTTTTAATTCTTAATTCCTAATTCATAAAATATGTATTTAATTCCAACCGTAATTGAAAAATCTAGCTTTGGCGAGCGGGCTTATGACATTTATTCCCGCCTGCTTAAAGAAAGAATTATTTTTTTAGGTTCGCCCATTGACGACGCCGTGGCCAATACGATTATCGCCCAGTTGCTTTTTTTAGACAGTGAAGACAATAAAAAAGACATTAAAATTTATATCAATACGCCGGGCGGTTCGGTAACGGCCGGTTTAGCCATTTATGACACGATGCAATACGTTAAATCAGACGTTATCACAATTTGCGTCGGGATGGCCGCTTCGATGGGCGCGGTCATTTTAGCCGCTGGAGCGAAAGGTAAAAGAGTCGCTTTGCCCAATTCGGAAATTATGCTCCATCAAGTCATGGGCGGCGCCGAAGGCCAAGCCACCGACGTCAAAATCCGAGCCGAACATATTTTGAAAATTAAAGACCGGCTAAACCAGATTTTAGCCAAACATACCGGACAATCAGTTAAAAAAATTGAAAATGATATTGATCGCGATTATTTTATGAATTCCGAAGAAGCCAAAGCTTACGGGATTATTGATAAGATTATCAGATAGGTTTTACTGCGGTAAGGCGAATTAAAGAACTGGTTAACCCCAGTTTTTTAAATTGATTTTTTGTATTGACTACTCTGCTACTTTATAGTAATTTGATAATCAAGAGCGTGGACCGACCTTGAGTCGGCATCTCCACGCTTTTCAACATGAGCCATAAAGGTGTTTTCTGGTCTGCTAGAAAATCTAGACAGAAAGAGGCGGAATCTGACTCGCCGCGCTCTGGAATTGCTGCTGTTCCCCCAGAAAATATACCTCCGCCACCTTTGGCTTGCCAAAGGAAAACAGCAGACACGTTTTTAACGTGGGGGTCAGTCAACGCGACCCCGGGATGGGTAGCCAATCCCAGTGTTGACAACGGGGTAGCGCAATTCTGCTACCCCCTCTTTTTTCCCTTGACGCTTTTTTTAGATCTGCTAAGATACTATTATCCTTGAAAATTGAGGTTTATCAAGAGTGCTACCGTGTCCCGCCGCAGCCCGAAAGGGCGAAGGTGGACTATCCGCCTCCGCTCCTCGCTTTTGCTCGGAGCTTCGGCGTGATAACTCCGCCTACACTCGCTTTCAGCGAGCTTCGGCGTGATAAATCCGCCTACACTCGCTTTCAGCGAGCTTCGGCGTGATAAATCCGCCTACACTCGCTTTCAGCGAGCTTCGGCGTGATAAATCCGCCTACGTTCCAATAAATTGGAACTTCGGCGTGATAAAAAGGGAACTGACCCAATGGTAGCCAGCAACTCTCCGACTTATCGTCGGAGTAAGTGCTAAATTCAGCCCAGCCGCCTTCGCTCCTCGCTTTCGCTCGGAACTATGGTGTGCTAACTCCGCCTACGTTCCAATAAATTGGAACTTCGGCGTGATAAATACGGGGAAGATAATTAGGTTAAAACAGCTCTTCGTCGAAGAGTTTTTTTAGTCCCAAAAAAGCAGATCTTTCCTTAGTAAGGTCAGCTTTTTTGGTTCTTTGTGAGGTTAGGCTTATGCAAACTGGAGGGCGAAATAATGGCGGAGTCTAATGGAGATCAAGCGCAGTGTCCGCATTGTCGTCGGACTGTATCCCTAGTCAATGTCATAGTTCATGGCAAGTGTACCTTTTGTGATGGGTTATTGACAGTCGTTTCGGGAGAGTTGGTCAGTGGAATGGAACCTACTGGGTTGGCGTAGTTGCTGACCCGAGAAAGGAGCGTGTGTTATGGCAGAGACGCTTGTATTGGCAGAAAACGAAGCATTGTGTCCGGCTTGTGGTGAGATTATCTACAAGCGGTTTGTCGAAGTCAACGGCAGATGCCCAGTTTGTCCGAAGTCGCTGAGATTAGTCAAAGGTCAGGCTGTTTTGGTCGCAAAGAAGCGCTGGCCTTGATTGAGGACTAAGCTGATAATACTCGGTGGGGAGCAACAATCCATGCTCCCCTCTTTTTTTTAGATAATAATTTGTTGCTTGTCGTGCCGGGTCTGAACCGCCGGACTAAAGTCCGGCTTGCGGCCTAACCTTTGCAGGCCGGACTTTAGTCCGGCTTTCTAATCTTTGTGCGGGCAGGACTTTAGTCCGGTTTTCTGATTTAACGGGTGCAACACAAGTGTTGGTCTCTGCCAGCCGGTGCCTTTTAAGGCTTAAGCCAGGGCTATACGCCGCCACGGACGGCGAAGAAAAACCCCTTGATTCCGCATCAGATTAGTCTATTAATTGACCAGCGTGAAATGACAAATTAAAATATTTTTTGGCTAGGATTAGTTTCCGGCGGGGCTTGCCAAAAATCAAAAAATATGATACTGTCTAAACAGACTTATTTATTAATGTAATAGAGAATTAGGCGATACGGGGATTATAAGATTGACTGGAAATCCGGCCGGAATATGGCTAAATATCAATTTTCTAACTCTTAGACGAAAATCATATCACTTCCTCAAGTTGGAAAATTAGCTTGGATTATTTCACTGGCATTAAATTTTTAACGCCAGGCTTCTATCTTGGGATTAGTTTTTTAGCTAATCCATCTCCGACAATTTTACCCCGTTAGAAATCTATAATTTTTTAGAAATTAGAGTTTATTAATCTCTAATTTTTAACGGGGTTAATCGCTTAAATTCTCTATCTTTAGGGAGATAGAAATTTTATGCAAACTATTTATTGGGTAATCGCGCTGTTTTGCGGTATCGTCGGCGGGGTTGCTTTTGGTTATCAGCTGCGAAAAATCTGGGCGGTGCGGAGAAAAGATACCCTGGAAATTAAAGTTGAAAATTTAATCAACGAAGCCAAGGCCAAACAGAAAGAAATCTTACTCGAAGCAAACGACAAGGCCTTGAAAATTATCGAGGAAGCCAAAACCGAAGAAAGAGCCCGGCAGCAGGATTTGATCCGATCGCAGAAGCGGTTGGAAAACCGGGAGGGCCTTTTCGACCAGAAGCTTTTGGAACTCGAGAATAAAAAGCAGGAGCTTTTAGACAAAGCCGAAAGAATTGAAAAAATCAAAGCGGAAATTGCCCAGGTCAAAGCCGATCAGTTGGAGAAATTGGAAAAAATCGCCAAATTAACCAAAGAAGAAGCCAAGCAAATTTTACTGGACAATACCGAAAATTCAATGAAAGAAGATTTGCTGGTGCGGATTAAAAAATTAAACAATCAGGCATCTCAGGAATTAGACAAAAAAGCCAAAGAGCTTTTAACCGTCGCCATTCAGCGCTGCGCGGTTTCCCATGCGACCGAAGCGACCACTACGACGATTGATTTGCCGTCCGACGAAATGAAAGGCCGGATTATCGGCCGCGAAGGCAGAAACATCAGAACGATTGAAAGGCTGACCGGCGTGGAAATCATCGTTGACGATACGCCGCAAGCCATTACCGTATCCGGATTTTCACCAATCCGGCGTCAAGTGGCGAAAAAGGCTTTGGCCAAATTAGTTTTGGACGGCCGGATTCATCCTGCCAAAATTGAAGAAGCAATTAATACCGCTAAAAAAGAATTGGCCATTGAGATTCAGGAAGCCGGCGAAAACACGGTTTACGAGCTTGGCATTACCGGTTTAGATCCAAAGTTAGTTCAAATCATCGGCCGGTTGAAATATCGAACCAGCTATGGCCAAAATATTTTACAGCATTCAATTGAAATCGCTAACCTTTCGGCAATTTTGGCCCAGGAATTAGGCGCCGACGTTACCATTGCCAAAAAAGGCGGCTTATTACACGACATCGGTAAAGCCGTGGATCACGAAGTCCAGGGCAGCCATCCGGAAATCGGTTATGACATTTTAAAGAAATTCGGCTTGCCGGAAGAAATTGCTTACATTGCCCGCGGCCACCATGAAGATACTCCCAAGACTTTGGAAGCGATTATCGTTAAAGTCGCCGATGCCATTTCCGGCGCCCGGCCGGGAGCCAGAAAGGATACTTACGAACAGTATCTCCAGCGGCTGGAAGAATTGGAAAAAGTCGCGACTAGCTTCGCCGGCGTGGATAAATCATACGCGGTGCAGGCTGGCCGGGAAATTCGGGTCTTTGTCATTCCGGAAGAACTTGATGATATGGCTTCATTAAAATTAGCCAAAGAAATTGCGAAAAAAATTGAAGTCGAGCTCAAATACCCGGGTGAAATTAAAGTTACGGTGATTAGAGAAACCAGGATAATTGAGTATGCGCGTTAATTAGATTGGTAACTTATGAAAATACTATTCTTCGGCGACATTATTGGTAAAATCGGCCGACGCGGTTTAAAAGCCGTTTTGCCGGAGTTGAAAAAGGAATATCAGCCCGATTTAGTGATTGCTAATGCGGAAAATGCCGCTCATGGTATTGGCGTGACCAAAAAGATTTTAGAGGAATTAATTTCGGCCGGGGTTGATTTTTTTACTTCGGGTAACCACGTCTTTTCCAAGCCCGAGGCGAATGAATTGCTTTCCGTCAAAGATCCGCTCCTATTGCGGCCGGCCAATTATCCGCCGAAGGTTTCGGGCGTCGGTTATCGGGTGATTGAAGTCGGTTCCCGCCAGGTTCTAGTCGTTAATTTGCTTGGCCGGGTCTTTATGAAAGAAAATTTTGACTGTCCGTTCCGGGCGATTGATGAAATTTTGCAAAGACACGCCAAAAAAGATTTGGCCGCAGTCATTATTGATTTTCACGCGGAAGCGACTTCGGAAAAAGTGGCCTTCGGTTGGTATGTGGCCGGCCGGGCCTCGGCCGTTTTAGGCACCCACACCCACGTCCCGACAGCCGACTTTAAAATTTTACCGGGGGGTACGGCGTATATTTCCGATGTCGGCATGGTCGGCGCGACTGACTCGGTCATCGGCGATAAAAAAGAGCCGATTATCAAAAATTTTTTAGATCAGCTGGCCATATCGCTTGAAATACCGGAAGAGGGCGAAGTTGAAGTTAACGGCGTTTTGGTTGATATTGACGAGAAAACCAAGCAAGCCAGAAGTATTATCAGGGTGGACAGAAAAGTTAAAGTATAGTAAGATAAACTCATAAATTTTAATCACTTAACCGCCTGTTCGGGGGTTAAGAAAGGGGGTGACAAATGAACAAAGCAGAGTTAATTGAAGCGATTAGTGAAAAAGTTGGTGTTGCCAAAAAAGAAGTTGAAAACGTGATTGATTCAATGATTGATATAACCACTAACAAGTTGAAAGAAGGCCAGGAAGTAACCTTAACCGGTTTTGGGGCATTTTCGGCCCGGACCCGCAAGGGCAGAATCGGCGTTAATCCCAGAAACCCATCGGAAAAAATTAACATCCCGTCGGTTACCGTTCCGAAGTTTAAGGCCGGCAAGAACTTGAAAGAATCTTTAAAAAGTTAAAATTAGTTAGATATAAAAAGAAAAATCCTGTCACGTGGGATTTTTCTTTTTATGTTTTTTTCTGTAATTTTTCCCCGCCGGTCAAATATTTTTAGCGGCTTTAGCTTGGTAGAAACCGGTATTTAGTCGGTTGAAGGAGTGTTGATTTTTTAGAAGTTTTATGCTATTGTATGGGAGTTATTACTATTTTGTTCCGATTTTATATCAGAATCTTGATTAGACTAGCACCTGTAGCTTCCCGACGTTAATCCGGGATCCCGATTTTACATCGGGGCAATTGGATATCTGCCCGCCGTCCTGGAGTCCCCATAGCCTGCCTGCCGGCAGGCAGGCTCAACTGGATACCTCACATTTTTGTTTGCACCCGTAGCTCAACTGGATAGAGCGACTGGCTTCGGACCAGTAGGTTAAAGGTTCAAATCCTTTCGGGTGCACTAATAGTTTTAGGGCGCATAGCCTGCCTGCCGGCAGGGCAGGCTCAGTTGGTACCCGCCCACCACGCAAGCCGATGATTAGCTTTTGATTGCGAGGCGTTGCGGGTGGGGAGCAGTTGCCTCTTAAATATGATTATACTCACATTTTAAAGAGTAAAAAAATAATAAATTGTACGTTGGTTATACAGATGATTTAAGTAAAAGATTTTAAGATTATGGGCGCATAGCTCAGTTGGTAGAGCAACTCCCTCTTAAGGAGATGGTCGCAGGTCCGAATCCTGCTGCGCCCATATTAAATTAATAGAATGTAAAATAACTCAGTGAGGAATAACTCCCTCTTAAGGAGATGGTCGCAGGTCTGTCTGTTGGCAGGCAGGTCCTCCGCCAGAGGCGGACCAGCCTTTGGCTGGGAATCCTGCTGCGCCCATATTAAGTTTTCAGTTGTAAGTTATAAGCAGCAAGTAAATATTATAAATTTGTCATCTCCACGCCCGGTATAGGCAAAAGGTTTCATCCTTTGACCGGCCAAGTGAGTATTGTGGTGAGGTTCGTTTACCCTGTTTTCTAAGAATTTACGATTTATTCTTGGTTATTATGAGAAATCCAAAAAAGGTTTCTTTTTTTGTTTTTCCGAAATAGTTGACAGAAATGTCTGGTTATGTTAGAATTTTTGGTTCTAGTGGGGAGTTCCTGCTAGACGAGGAAAATCTGTTAAACGCGGAGGGAAAAACAGATGAATGATTATATAACACTGCGTCTTTCCCCGGTCAGGGACAATGACGCTCAGCCGGCGGATCAGGGGATCACCAAAACTCAAAAGCTGGAGATTTTCGGCCTGCTTTCGTTTTTTACAGTGATCTTTTTCGTCGCTGTCGGTGTTGGGATGGAGGTGACCATAGCCACGGTGCTGGACCTACTTGGGACAGCAAACGCTGCTTTTCTGGTGCTAACCAGTTACCGGCGTGATTTTGTGCCGAAGTGCCTGAGAGCTCGGCACAAGGCGATTGTCTTAACTGGGTTAACGGTTATCCAGATTCCAACTCCATATTGGATTCACTATCGGCAGGTGGCACTGGAAGTCCCGATCGCGATTATCGGGCTCGGCGGTTATCTTACTATTACCGGCCTTTCAATCGCGGGGGCGCCGGTATGGTTGGTGCTCTTTTTTGTCAGCATTGGCGTCGCGGTTTCCGTCAAGCTGATGGACACGATGTTTCGTGTCATTCGAATTTCGTGCCCGTTTTGCGTGTTTTCCGCGGGCACGATGACCACGATTTTCCTACTTACCCTGTTGCAGATGTAGCTGATATATCGGCAGCAGATCAAAAGCGGCTTCACCCAAGTCGCTTTTTTCTTTTAAAGCGCGGGGTGGTTTTACCCTTTGCCATCCAAACTGCCTGACAAATAACAAAAATTCACCAAAAAAATCGTCTAGCCGACGATTTTTTTGTTATTCAAATTTTATTTGTTTTAATCAATCATTTCCGGATTTGACATCTGAGCCTGGGCGGTTTCTTTGGAAATTTTGCCGGCGTTAAAGAGGTTGATTAAATCCTGATCCATGGTAATCATCCCCTCTTGGGCGCTGGTTTGGATGACGGTTTTAATCTGGGTGATTTTATTTTCGCGGATTAAATTGGAAACAGCGGGGGTGTTTAAAAGAATTTCCCGAGCGGCGACCCGGCCGGCTTTGTCTTGGGGAATTAGCTGCTGGGAAATAATGGCTTTAAGGGTCATGGAAACCTGAAGCCGGATTTGCTGCTGCTGGTGCGACGGAAAAATATCGATAATCCGGTCAATGGTCTGGGCGGCGTTATGGGTATGCAAAGTGCCTAAAACCAAATGGCCGGTTTCGGCCAAAGTTACCGTGGCGGCGATCGTTTCCAAGTCGCGCATCTCGCCGACCATAATCACGTTGGGGTCTTGGCGCAAGACGTGAATCAAAGCGTTTTGAAAAGTCAGCATGTCGGTATGAAGCTGCCGCTGTTTAATAATGCTTTTATTGGGCTGGAATAAAAATTCAATCGGGTCTTCCAAGGTGATGATATTAGCCGAGCGGGTATTATTGATGTAATTAATCATGGCGGCCAAAGTTGTTGATTTGCCACAGCCGGTCGGGCCGGTGACTAAAATTAATCCCTGGCTGGATTCCAAAAGCTTATAGGCAATTTCCGGCATTTCAATATCTTCCATGGTGGGAATTTTTGAAGAAATTACCCTGGCGACTAAGCCGATATTATCTTTTTCCCAGTGCAAATTGACCCGGAAGCGATGGCCGGTTTTAAGCTCGTGCGATAAATCCAGCTCTCTGATAGTCAAAAAAATCTCTTTTTGTTTTTCCGACAGCAGCGGATAAATCATTTCCTCGGCGATTTTGTTGGTAATTTTTGACGAGTCTTTAATCGGGCCGAGCTTGCCGTCAATTCTTAAAACCGGCGGCATACCGACAATAATATGAAGATCAGAGGCTTTTTGATCCACTGCTATTTTAAATAAATCATCCATTTTCATATAGTTTGGTTATTAGCTGGTAGCTCATAGCTTTTAGGGAGCAAGCTTATTTGCCTGCAAGCTAAAAGCTTTTACTCTTACCAGCCTTTCTTTTTTAAAGCTTTTTCCGCCGCCTTGACCTGGGCTTCCTGTTTGCTGGAGCCGGAACCGGTAGTAACTAGCTCTTCGTTTAAATAAACTCCGACTTGAAATTCTTTATCGTGATCCGGGCCGGTTTCTTTTAAAACCCGGTAAGATGGCGTAATTCCCATTTTTTCCTGGGCGACTTCCTGAAATCGGCTTTTCGGATCCAAATAAAGCTGTTCGGAAAGGATTAAAGGCAGTTCCGGCAGCAGGTAGAAATCAATGAAATCTTTGGCCCCCTGATAATCATGATCCAAATAAATAGCGCCGATTACGGCTTCAAAAGCATTGGCTAAGATATAATTTCTGGCCTTGCTATTGGCGTCTTTAGATTCGCCTTTGCTTAAGTAGAGGTATTCTTCCAAATTGACTTTTTTGGCAAGTTTAGCCAGCATTTGGCTGTTGACCAGGCTGGCCCGCCAGTTGGTCAGTTCGCCTTCGGGGTTCGGATAAGTTTTATAAAGATATTCAGTAACTATCAATTCCAAAACGGCGTCACCTAAAAATTCCAGCCTCTCGTTATGGGACAAGTTGAAGGTCGGATTTTCATTGATATAAGAACGATGAACCAAAGCCTGCCGCAGCAGATCCTGGTTGTTGAATTTGGTTTTGAGGTTTTTTTCCAGTCGCGAAAAATCTTTCATTGTATTAGTGAGTAGCTGGTAGGAATTAAGCGGTAGCCTGAGGTGAGCTGATTTAGACTACTGCCTACTTCCTGCAAGCTGAGTTAGTAATTTAAGATTTAATTTTTAGCTGTCGATTTTCGGCGGGCTGATTTTTTTGCCTTCGGGGTTTTCTTTAAGGATTTCTTTGTAAATTGTGCCCAAAACGCCGTTGACGAATTTGCCTGATGATTCGCCGCCGAAAGTTTTGGCCAGCTCAATCGCTTCGTTAATCGCGACTTTCTCGGGAATTTCCGGATCAAATTTCATTTCCTGAATGCCGATTCTCAAAACATTCCGGTCAACCATGGTAATTTGTTCCAGCGGCCACTCCGGAGCGTATTTGGTGATCAAACCGTCGATTTCTTTTTGATTTTTAATCACGCCGGAAACCAGCTTGTCAATAAAGCCGTTGTCATCGAACTGGGGCGCAAAATCTTTCAAGTTGCGCTTGGTAATAGCTGACAGATTATCTTTACTTTGGCCGTTAAAATCCCATTGATAAAGAGTCTGTAAGGCAATTGTTCTGGCTAAGTGGCGGTTAGACATAAGTTAGCTTGTAGCTTTTAGCTTTTAGCGGCACTTTTCTAAAAGCTAACAGCTAAATTATTTTTTTTCTTTCTTTTTCTTCTTGACTTTTAACTTAACGATTTCTTTTCCCTTGTAGCTGCCACAGAAAGGACAGACCCGATGGGGTGAAGTCGGTTTGCCGCATTTCGAGCACTTAATAGTTTTGATTTTAGCTAAAGCCAGGTGGGCGCGATTGCGCCGACCTTTTGATTTGCTTCTTCGTTTGGCTGGTACTGGCATAGTAGTAATTAATAGATAGTAATTAGTAGCTGGTGCTAGAATTATTTTACCTAATAAATTGGTTTTAAGCAACGAGATAGGTTAGACGCGAGACGTTTCGATCTATTGCGGCTAGATAAAGGTAACCGAGGCGACTTTGTCTCCGGCTTCCTTGAATTTCATCAGCCTGACTCCCTGGGTGGCTCGGCCTAAAACGCTGACGGATTTCATCGCCAGTCGGATTACCTGGCCATGAGAAGAAATTATAATCATATCTTCTTCAACCGCTTTGGAATTTACGACCGTTGAAGTAACAATGTCGCCGGTTTTGCTGGTAACTTTTGCGGTTTTTATCCCCGAACCGCCGCGGCCTTGGATTTTATAGCTGGATAAGCTGCTTCGTTTACCATAGCCGTGCGCCATCACCGTCAGCAGCTGGCCGACTTTGCTCAAGGTCGGATCAACAATATCCATACTGACCACCCGGTCGGAGCCTTTCAGCCTGATGCCGCGAACGCCCGACGCCGATCGGCCCATCGGCCGGACTTGGGATTCCCGAAATCTGATGGCCTGGCCGCCGGCCGTGACCAAAAAGATTTCGTCTTTGCCGCCGGAAGGTTTTACCCACTCCAATTTGTCATTTTTTTTCAGCCGGATGGCGATTAAGCCGGAACGGCGGATATTGTCAAAATCGGAAAGGTCGACTTTTTTGATATTGCCGCGGTTAGTCACCATGACCAAAAATTTATAATCCCTTAATTCGCTTAAAGGCAATGAGGCGGAAACTTTTTCATCCGGCGCCAGCTGTAAGAAATTAACAATCGCCTGGCCTTTCGCCTGGCGCGAGCCCTTGGGAATGTCATAAGCCTTGAGTTGGAAAACCCGGCCGTTGGTGGTGAAAAATAAAATATCGGAATGAGTCGTGGTAATGAAGAAAAGTTCAACCACGTCTTCTTCTTTGGTCGTTAAGCCGACGATACCTTTGCCGCCGCGGCTTTGGGTTTTGAAAGTATCCGGCGGGAGCCGTTTGATATAGCCGTCTTTGGTAATGGTAACAATCGTATCTTCGTTAGGAATCAAATCTTCGGTAGCGAAACTTTTGGCGCCATGGGCGATAATTTGCGTTTTTCTTTCATCGCCGTGTTTAGCCTTTAGATCCAAAAGCTCCTTTTTGATCATCTCCAAAATCTTTTTAGTCGATTTCAGAATCGATTCCAATTCTTTGATTAAATCCAGTTTTTCTTTTAATTCCTGCTCAATCTTCAATCTTTCCAAATTAGCCAGCTGCTGCAATTTCATCTCCAAAATCGCCACGGCTTGGCGGTCGGAAAGCTTGAATCTTTTGATTAAATTAATTTTGGCGATGTCTTTGTCTTTGGATTGTTTGATGGTTTTAATAATCTCGTCAATTTTAGCTAAGGCCATTTTTAAACCCTCTAAAATATGGGCTCGGTCTTTAGCCTTGGCCAAATCGTATTCGGTTCGTTTGCGGATGACGGTTTGGCGGTGCTTGAGGTATTCTTCCAAAATCATTTTTAAAGTCAAAATCCGGGGCTGAATGCCGTCAATTAAGGCCAGCATGTTGAAATGGAAAGTCGTCTGCAAATCAGTCAGCTTGAAAAGGCTGTTTAAAATCTTTTTCGGATAAGCATCTTTTTTTAATTCAATCACGACCCGGACGCCTTCTTTGGAAGATTCGTCGCGCAGGTCTTTGATTCCCTCGATTTTTTTGTCCTTGACTAGCTCGGCGATTCTTTCCAAAAGCGTGGCTTTATTAATCTGGTAAGGGACTTCGGTAACTAAAATTTTAAAAGTGTCGCCCTTGCCTTCAACGATATCGGTTTTAGCTCTCACGACAACGCCGCCCTTGCCGGTGGCATAAATCTGCTTGATTTCGTTGACGTCGAAAATAATGCCGCCGGTCGGAAAATCCGGGCCTTTGACGAATTTGATTAAATCGTCAACGGTGGCGTCGGGATTATCGATTAAGTAAACCGTCGCGTCAATGACTTCGGTCAAATTGTGCGGGGCGATATTAGTCGCCATGCCAACGGCAATACCCATGGTGCCATTGATTAAAAGGTTGGGCAATTTGGCCGGCAAAACGGTTGGTTCTTTGTGGCTGCCATCGTAATTGGGCACGAAGCTGACAGTTTCTTTTTCAATGTCAGTCAACAGTTCTTCGGAAATTCCGGCGAGCTTGGTTTCCGTGTACCGCATCGCCGCGGCCCGGTCGCCGTCCATGGAACCGAAGTTTCCCTGGCCTTTAATCAAGGGATAGCGCAAAGAAAAATCCTGAGCCATTCTAACCAAAGAATCATAAACGGCCGTATCGCCATGAGGATGGTATTTGCCCAGCACTTCGCCGACGACGGTAGCTGATTTTCGGAATTTGGCGCTGGGTCGCAAGCCGATACTCCACATGGCGTACAAAATCCGGCGGTGGACCGGTTTCAGTCCGTCGCGGACATCCGGCAAAGCCCGGGAAACAATCACGGACATGGCGTAATCAAGGTAAGACTGCTGCATTTCGTCAACAATCGATCTCCTGATTAGTTTGCCGACGCCGGAGTTAGCTTCAACGACTTCCCCGGCAATCGGTTCGGCCGAATTTTTTTTAGCGGGATTATTTTGGTCGTCCTTTTTTGGCTGCTTGATGGTTTTTTTGAGTCTGGGCATACGCGGTATTTGAATTATTGCCAATAATTAATTTTTAGCTTGGGTTTCTAGGATTTTTTGTTTGAGCTGTTCAATTTCCCGGGGCGATAATTGCGGCGGAGCGGTCGGCGGCTCGGTTTGGGGCGGAGTGGTTAATTTATCGTCAATTTTCGTCTGGGTGGTTTCTAAATTTTTCTGGGCTGAATTAAGCAAATCGCTAAGCTCATTTTTTACTTTTTCCAGCTGGGGGTTAGCCGGTTTTTTAATAGCCTGGAACAAAGTGAATTTCAGGGAGAACAACCAAAGAGAAAAAATGGTAATGGTTAAAAGTGTGACGGAAATTACTAAAATATTTTTTTTGGTGCTTTCCGGCAATTCATCAAGTTGGAATTTTTTTTTAGGCTGGTCATTTTTGGCCATGACTTTGGGAATTTATGGCTGTAAAATTACTACCTGCAAATCCTGCTGCGGCAGGTCTTTTTTGCTAATTTTAAATTTATTCAGATTTTCTTTGGGACAAACTCCGATTTCTTTGCAAAATGAGCTAATCCCGTCCAGCTTGCCTTTTAGCTTCAAGCCGGGCAAATCATAGGCCATCGGGATGACAATTCTGGGTTCCAGCTGGCTGATGACTTCGGTGGCCTGCTTGGCATTAATCGTCGAGTTGCCGCCGACGGGAATTATTAAAATATCGACGCCTTCCAGGGTTTCCATTTGGCCGTTTTCCAAAATATGATCCAAATTGCCTAAATGAGCCAGGCTGACGCCGTCAATTTCAAATCGGTAGATTAAATTTTGAGTAGCACCTTTTTTCTTTTCGGTCTCTTTCGAATCGGCGGCAATGCCGTAGATAAAGATGTTTTTTACTTCATATTCGCCGGCACTGGCAATTAGGAAAGGAGGGTTTTCCCCGACTCCCTTGATTGATTTTTCATTGTTAGTTTCGTTATCCGGCTGGCTTAAAGTAATGACATCGGCCGCTAGTCTCGGGACTTTTAGGCCCAAAGAATTATCAAACGGATCGGTGACTAAAATACTTTTTTCACCCTCGATTTTAAAACAATTTTGACCGAACCAGTAAATATTCATAAAATCTCAATTAGGTTATTAAAATTAAAAAATGACGCTAAGTTGTCATTTGTATTTTAGCAAATTCCGATGATTTTGGCAAGAAAAAATTAACAAAAATTTTGGCTATATTTAGCCATTTTTTTAGGCTAATCAAAGTCTATATCGTTAAGACCAATAGGCTTAGGTGATGTCGGGATATTCTGTCTAGTCAGTGGTATAGTTAAGGTGTTTTTTGGTGACCGGTTAGCGGTTTTACCAGCGGCATTTTTTGCCAAAATACTGCCCGGCCGATAGTACTTGTTCAAAGGATCTTGGCCGCTTGTTTCCTCGGCTTTCGCTTCCCTGGCAATATCCAGGCTGATGGCCGCCTTGATATGCGGATTTTCTATGGCTTGACCGGGGCGGCTTTGATTTCCTTTTGGATTCTCAGAATTATCGGTTGCAAATTTTGTCGCTCTTTGAGTCGGACTTTCGGCGGCTGACTCAGTCGGAGCAGTTTTTGGCTTGTCGGCACCGACCCCTAGAGATTTAACGATATTTCTTAAATCATCAGTATCGGCTTGGGATATTTTACCGCTAAGCATCAGCCCCCGAGCCTTGGTCATGATTCTCGCTCTGGCTTTGTAGGATAAACCGCCGGAAAATTTTGGCAGCTGTTTTAATTCTTCGCCGACCAATTTCTGGAAGGTTTTTAAATCCTCTTCGGAAAGATTTTTAGCAAAGGAATGTTTCCCCGCCAGTTTGGCTTGCCGCAAGGCTCCGGCTAGGCCGGCTTTTTTTGTTGAGGCCCAGCTCCCGGCCCGATAAGCACTGCCAGTACCAATTTTTCCAGTCCCCAATTTATCCTGAAAACGATTTACGTTAGCCATATTATATATAGTTTATTTGGGTTATTTCGAATGGTTTAAGCTGATTTTAAATATCCATCTCCTCTAATTCATTGCTACTCATCAGCTGGGGTTTGGCCGGTTTAACCGCCTTGGGATTGTAAAATTTATCTCTTTTATCCGCTTCTTTCTTGACTTTTTTTTGCCGCACTCGGCTGTCAGTTTCAATTTCATCGATTAAATTTTTGCCTAAAGCGCTTCGGGGATCATAATTAATCGGCTGCTCCCCTCTTTCTTCAGCCGCTAATTCTTCGTCAAGATCCAGCCGGAGATGAGTCGCGATATGCTTATGCTTTTCAGCCGCCATTATCGCCTCGTCTTGCTTTTGCTGCTGTTGGTAGCCTTTTTTCCAAAGTTCGCTCGGTGCTTTAAATTTAGAAACCGATCCTTGAGCCTGAAGATATTTAATCGCCCTTAAAGCCTGATCTTTATTAATATGACTTGTTGTCAGCAGGCTTTTCAGGCCGGCTTTTTCCAATTCTCTGCTGATTTTTTGCGGCAAATAGCTTTTGCCGTTGGCCAGCATTTGCTTGAAGTTTTGGCTGGAAATTTTACCCGGTGGTTGAATCATAAGGTTGAAATTTTACCCTAAATTACCTTCATTTTAGCATAAATGACCCTGTTGCCCAAGCCCCTTGATTAATTTCTATGATTATGCTAAACTAAAGCTTACTTTTCTAGTTTTTTAATTAATTTACCCTGCCTCAAGCGGGGGCTTCCGGGCAAAGCTTCGGGGGTTAATCGAAAATTTATGACTAGAGGCAAATTAAAGATTAACGATGAAGAAGAGGTCTCTATTAGTGAAACCGCCTCACAGCTGAGAAAAATGTTAGCTGGGGGTGATTTTATTAAGATTCCAAAAATTAACGAAATCGTTAAAGGCAAAATAATCGATATTTCTCGGTCCGAAATCAGACTGGACATCGAAGGTTTAACCACCGGCGTAGTCCGCGGCCGAGAATTTTATGACGAATCAAACGAGTATTCCGATTTGAAAGTCGGCGACGAAGTTGAAGCGACGGTAATTGAATTGGAAAATGAAAATGGCGAAATGGAGCTTTCTTTCCGTTTTGCCGGCCACCAAAAGGCTTGGGACAACCTAAAGGTTTTGCAGGCGGAAGGTAAAATCATCAAAGCGGTGATTACCGATGCCAATAAGGGCGGTTTAATGGTCAGCATCGGCCGGACTCAGGGCTTTTTGCCGGTTTCCCAGCTAATGCCCGAACATTACCCCCGCGTTCCCGGCGGCGATAAAAATCGAATTCTGGAACGGTTAAAGAGTTATATCGGTAAAGAATTTGAAGTTAAAGTCATTGATATCAACGAAGGCGAAGAAAAATTAATCGTTTCCGAAAAAGCCTGCTGGGAAGAAAAGCAAAAAGACGTTATTGCCAGCTACAAAGTCGGCGACGTGGTAGAAGGCAAAGTGACAGCCGTGACTGACTTTGGCGTTTTTGTTGAATTTGGCGATGATAAACTTGAAGGCTTAGTCCATATTTCGGAATTAGCCTGGCAGCGGATTGATAGTCCTTCGGATTTAGTCAAAGTCGGCGATAAAATCAAAGCGGAAATTATCAACGTTGAAGGTTCAAAGATATTTTTATCAATGAAAAAGCTTAAAGATGACCCTTGGAAAAATGTCGGCGAAAAATACAAAGTCGGCCAGGTAGTTAAAGGCCTGGTTTTAAAGGTCAATCCTTTCGGCTTGTTTGTTGAACTTGATCCGGAAATTCATGGTTTAGCCCATATTTCCGAATTGTCTGACAAACCGATTAATGATCCGACCGAAATTGCCAAACCCGGTGAAACGATTGATTTCAAAATTTTGTCGATTGAGCCGGTTAATCATCGCTTAGGCTTAAGCGTTAAGGCCTTGAAGCAAAAAATCGTTGCCGAACCGGAAAAGAAAGCCGCTTCCGCTCCGGCCGAAGCCGAGACTGCTAAGTCAGAATCAGAAACTGAGCCAGTTACCAAAGAAAATTAATTTTTTAACCCGTCTTTGAACTAAAGCGGGGTTGACCCGGTAGTGATCCCTCACTTATAAATAGTAGGGAAATTAGTCCTGAATAACAATCAAAAATTATTAATCTCATATTATTTTTTATTCTAGTTATAATATGTAGTGAGGGACTACTACCGGGTTGATTGAAAAGTACAAAACGGGTATACTATTATCAGGTTAACCCGTTTTTGCTTTTAATAATTTGATACTTGATAGCAGTCTTCCTATTTGTGTCTTACATTAAAAAATTAAAATATAATTAATTTGAATTTCTACTACGGGGTATGACCCCGTAGTGAAAATTTGACAGGGTCGCCATAGGAGGCCAAAAGAAAATGGGGGGGGGTTGACTAATAAAAAGTCTGATAAAAAAATAATAAGCTTAAATCTTAATTTTGATTAATAAATCAAATTTCTACTACGGGGTATGAAAAATTTAGCCAAAAATTTCCTCATAATTTTTTTAGTTTTTTTGGTTTTAGCCAGCCTTTTTAGCGTTTATGTCAGTCCGCAAAAGCCAGCCGCGACAATTGATATCACGACGATGGTTGAAAAAATCAATCAAGGCCAGGTTACAGCCATTAAAATTATTGATAATAAAATCGAATTAACTTTAGCCGACGGCAGCTTGGAGGAAGTCCAAAAAGAGCCGACCGAATCGTTAGGTCAGCTGTTTAGCGACTACAAAGCTGATCCGGAAAAAGTTAAACTGGTAAAAATCCAAGTGGTTCAGGATTCCAGCTTGAATTTTTGGCTGACAGCGATTTTGCCGTTTTTACTGCCGTTTGTTTTAGTCGCCGGTTTGATTTATCTGATGATGCGCCAAGTCCAGGGAGCCAACAGTAAGGCTTTGATGTTCGGCCAAAGCCGGGCTCGGCAAACAGCGCCGCAAGACCAGAAAAATAAAGTAACTTTCCGCGATGTTGCCGGCGCCAAAGAAGCCAAAGAAGAATTAACCGAAATCGTCGAGTTTTTGAAAAGTCCGAAAAAATTCATTAATTTGGGCGCCCGAATTCCCAAAGGCGTTTTATTGGTTGGTCCTCCGGGTACGGGCAAAACGCTTTTAGCGCGGGCCGTGGCCGGCGAAGCCAATGTGCCATTTTTCAATATTTCCGGTTCGGAATTTGTGGAAATGTTTGTCGGCGTCGGCGCTTCCCGGGTTCGCGATTTATTCCAAAAAGCCAAGCGGAATTCGCCTTGCATTGTTTTTATCGATGAGCTCGATGCGGTCGGCCGGCAGCGAGGCGCGGGTTTGGGCGGTTCTAATGACGAACGGGAACAGACTTTAAATCAAATTTTAGTTGAAATGGACGGTTTTGACGTCAGCACCAATATTATCGTGGTGGCGGCGACTAACCGGCCGGATATTTTGGATGTGGCGTTGCTCCGGCCGGGTCGGTTTGATCGGCGGATTATTTTAGACGTTCCCAGCATTTCCGACCGGGAGGAAATTTTGAAAGTGCATGCCCGGAAAAAGCCGCTAGCCAAAGAAGTCGATTTAAGAAGAGTTGCCGAACGGACGCCAGGGTTTACCGGCGCTGATTTAGGCAATCTTTTGAATGAAGCGGCGATTTTGGCTGCCCGCAAAAACCAAACCAAAGTGGAAATGTCCGATATTTTGGAAAGCATTGAAAAAGTAATTTTAGGGCCGGAGCGGAAAAGCCATTTGTTGTCTGAGTCCGAAAAGAAAGTTACGGCTTACCACGAAGCCGGCCATGCTTTAGTCGCCCACGAATTGCCGGATTCTGATTCGGTTCAGAAAGTTTCCATTATTTCCCGCGGTCGGGCGGCCGGTTATACTTTGAAAATGCCGACTAAAGATAAATATTTGGAAACGAAGAATTACTTTTTGGCTGAATTGGCCGTGCTTTTGGCCGGGTTTGTTACCGAGAAAGAAATTTTTGGCGATGTTACTACCGGCGCTTCCAATGATTTGAAAGAAGCGACTAAAATCGCCCGGCAGCTGATTATGCAGTTTGGCATGAGCGAGGTTTTGGGCCCGCGGACTTTTGGCAAGCGCGAAGAGCTGATATTTTTAGGCCGGGAAATTACCGAGCAGCGCGATTACAGCGAAAAAATCGCGGAATTAATTGATAAAGAGATTTCCCGATTTATCAGCGAGGCGATTAAAACGGCCACGGAAATCATTAGCCGTAAAAAAGACAAACTGGAAGCCATTGTTGCCGCCTTGTTGAAGAAAGAAACTTTGGAAAAAGAAGAGTTTGACGCGATTTTTACCAAAGCCTAAAATTAAACTTTAGCTGCAACATTTTTAGTTCATAATTTATTGTAAAAATATGTATACCTATCGGCAGATTTTTAAAGAAGCCATAAAAATCGCCTGGCAAAACCCAAGTCTCTGGCTCTTTGGGTTTTTGGTGCTGCTTTTGGGCAGTACCGGCGAACTGGAAATGCTTTTAAGCGGCTATGGTTTAGCCGGCAATAGCATTTTATTTTCTTTTTGGTCCGGTTTAGCCGCGGGTGGTATGTTTTCTTTAGCCGGGGTTCAAGGATTAGTAAAAATGATGTCGGCCAGTCCGGTCTATCTATTCGTTATTTTGTTAGTAATGCTGGCAATTTTAGGCGTTTCCGTTTTGGTTGTCTGGCTGATTACCGTGGCTCAGGGAGCCTTAGTCAGCCAAGTCGTCGCTGTTACTAAAAACCGCAAACTGAATTTCAATCAAAGCTGGTTTTTAGGGATGTCCAAGCTTTGGCCGGTTTTAGGATTAAACGTGATCTTGCGGGCTGTGATGTGGTCTTTATTTTTGGTTACCGGGTTGATTGCTTTACTGAAATTTCCCGGCTCAATTTTTGTTTATATAATCAGCTTTGATATTTTCCTGATTCTGATTTTAGTCTTTTCGTTTATTATCAAATATGCCATCTGCGGCGTAATTTTGAAAGATTGGAATTTTTCCGGCGCCTTAAAAGCCGCCTGGCAGCTTTTTTCCCGCAACTGGCTTTTGAGTTTGGAAATTGCCATTATTTTGTTTTTGATTTATTTTATTACCAACGCCTTGATGGCTTTTTTTCTGGCCTTAGTCGTGGTTTATTCGCTTCGGCTCTATGCCGGCTTCGCTATTGGTTTAGCAATAATTTTTTTCATCATTGTCGCGGTTTTTCTTTTGATTCAAATTCTTTTAACCATTTTTAGCTGGGCTGTCTGGTCTTTGGTTTTTATTTTAATTACCGCTCCGAAAAGAGCTTTGAATAGCCGCATTGCTTCAATTTTTAGCAGAAATGGCTAGTTAATTTTATTTTCCTTGAGACCCGCCCCGTTGAGGCGGGTCTTTTAGTTTATCCTTTTAGCTTGTGAGTTAAGTCAAAAAAAGTTATAATAAAATAGATTTAATCCGAATTTATGGCCGCTGATAATGATTTAATAAAAAATATTTTAGCCAGCAAACTGCCGGAAATTGCGTCGCAAGATGTTTCTGGTCGGTTTGACGATAAAATCCGCAGTATCGGTATTGCCGACAAAGAGCGGGAAGCTCAGGCCAAAGCGGCCGGTTTAGGGTTTCAGTATATTGATTTAAAAGGTTTTCCTATTAGCCCGGAAACTTTGGTGGTTTTGAGCGAAGATGAGTCTCGGGAGCTGAAAACGATTTGTTTTTTCCGCGGAGCCAATGATATCCGGCTTGCCTCGGTTGATCCCAAAGACCCGCGGCTGGTTTCGGTAATTGCCCGGCTGGCTAAGGATTTTCATTCCGACGTAAAAATTTATTTGGTTACTCAATACAGCTTTGACATGGCTTATCGGCTTTATCAGACCCTACCGAAAATCAGGAAATTTGTCAGCGGGGTTGAAATTACCGAAGAAGCGATTAACCGCTACGAAAAAGAAATTAAGACTTTTCAGGATTTAAACCAGAAGCTTCAGGAAGTTTCAATTACCGACATGCTGACTTTGATTATTGCCGCGGCCATCAAAGCGCGGTCTTCCGATATTCATATTGAAACCGAGGAGAAAGGCATTAAAATCAGGTTTCGGGTGGACGGCATTTTGCATGATGTCGCCATTTTGGAATCAAAAATCTGGCCGCAGGTGGTGGCTCGGGTAAAGCTTGTAGCGAAATTAAAAATCAATATCGAAGATCGGCCCCAGGACGGCCGGTTTACTATTTATTTAAGTAAGGAAAAAATTGATGTCCGGGTTTCCTGCCTGCCCACGACTTACGGCGAAAGCGTGGTGATGCGGCTTTTGATGTCTTCCGCCGTTGGCTTAACTTTTGAAAATCTGGGTTTGCGCGGCAAGGCGTTTGAGGCGTTAAAAATGGAAATTTTAAAACCAAACGGCATGATTGTTACTACCGGGCCGACCGGGTCTGGTAAAACCACGACTTTATACGCGGTGTTGAATAAGCTGAATAATCCGGGAACGAAAATTATTACCATTGAAGACCCGATTGAATATAAAATCGCCGGCATCAACCAAAGCCAGGTTGACCCGTCGAAAAGCTATACTTTTGCCAATGGCTTGCGGTCAATTCTGCGGCAGGATCCCGACATTGTTATGGTGGGTGAAATTCGGGACTTAGAAACGGCTGAAATTGCCATTAACGCCGCGCTCACCGGCCATTTGGTCGTTACCACTTTGCATACCAACGACGCGGCCGGCACGATCCCCCGCTTGCTTTCGATGCAGGTTAAACCGTTTTTGCTGGCGCCGGCAATTAACGCCATTATCGGTCAGCGGTTAATCCGGCAGGTTTGCAAATATTGCAAAAAGGAAGCGGAATTGGACAGCCGGACCCTTTCGCGGGTGATGGAAATTTTGGCGGAAATTCCTGAAGAGTCCGGGTTCAAAATCCCGGCGGCCGATTTAAAGCAACTGAAATTTTACAAAGGCGGCGGCTGCGAGCAATGCCAGGGCTTGGGCTATAAAGGCCGGGTCGGGATTTTTGAAATTATGACGATGAATAAGGAAGTTGAAACTTTGATTTTAACCGGCAATGTTTCCGAATACGATATGCGGGCCATTGCCATTAAATACGGCATGATCACCATGATTCAGGACGGGTTGCTGAAAGCCGTTGACGGCATTACCACCGTGGAGGAAGTTTTCCGGGTGGCCAAAGATATCACGGCTAAGCTTTAGCCTGGTAATAGATAGCAGGCAGCTTAGGGCAAAAATAAGTCCCCGATTGATTCGGGGCTTTTTGATTAAATTGAATTTTGGCTTGACAAGGCCAATTTTTTTTGGTAAACTGCGGAAACGGTTTTGTTTACAGTTTGTGCTCTTTAACTCAAGGAGTGTCTGCCGATGGACGGGGAAAAAAAAGATGGCGCCCCAAAATTGGAGCGCTCAAAAAAACCATTGCGGGTAACCGCCAAGCTCGGCCGAAAAGGCCGAACCAAAGCGGTAGCAGCGGCTAAGAGGCTGCTTAAGCGGCTTGAAGGATGTCCTCCAAACCAGGAGGAATCCCAAAGTTAGTCAGACGGGACTTAACTCGTTTGAGGACGATATTATTTTCCCGTGATGAAGCGGCCGGTGCTTGCACTTCGCCGCTTTTTTCTTTTTCTTCAATTATGCCATTAACGATAGTTTGGATTTCCCTTTGCCGATTAATGCCGCTAAGATATTTTCTAATTGTCGGATGGCTTTGGAGCTTGCCAAGAAGATTGCTTTGTTGATCTAAAGTGGCCAGAACTTTTGCTAAGTTTTCCGGATTTTGGGCCAGCAGCACGGTTTCTCTCAGTACGGCTTTTAGCTCGCGCTGTTCTCTTTGGTTAAGCTCGAGAAAGATTTTTTCTGTTTCTTCCAAAATTAGACCTAAAGCATATTCGATTTGGTCAGTCATTTGCTGGCTGATTTCTTCCAAAATCAAAAGTTGTTCCGGACTTTTGGCCAGTTCTTTTGGTTTTTTAGTAGCTAAGTCCCCGCAAAGACGCTGAATCATTTCTCGGCTAAAAGCGATAATGACTTTCGGGACGTTGGTAATTCTGCCAATTTTTTCCGGTTCAATTTGGGATTTAAAATATTTGATTGAGCCTAAGGTGCCGGCTTCGATTTCTTTTCTGATTTGAGCTTCTTTTTCTTGGATTCTTTCGTCTTTTTCACTGCTAGTAACGTCAACGGCTAGGCGGTAAATTTTGCCGTCTCTTGACCATTCAAAAACCATATCAGTATGGTTGAAAATATCGTCAAACTCGGTGGTTTGAGAGGTATAGCATTCGCCGGATTTACCAGCCACCCAGTCGGAAGCTTCGGCGTGGTGATGGATAATATACTCTAGGATTGATGACCGCATTGTCCTTGACCCTTCTTGCTGCCGTTTAATCCTTTCAACTTTTCCCTGATCAAGGGCTCTTACTTCGGCTGAAAAAACTTCAGCAAACTCCGAATTATTACCCTTGTCATCATCTATGATTTTCGGTCTTTGGTTTTCCGCGCTTAAAGCCTGACGATAGACTTCTTCCTCGGCCTTATTTAAAGGATGGTAATATTCTTCATTAACCGCTGGTCCGGTTTCGCTAGACATTGCGGCTTGATCTGGTCTTCGAAATCCCATATTATTTGAGCGTTATTTCTCTTTGATTAAAATTATGCCTTAAACTTAGCTTAATATTCATTTTTTGTCTAGGCAGAACTTCTTTAATTTTTTCCGGCCATTCAATCACGGTGATGGCGTCGGGCCGGTTGAAATATTCTTTAGCGCCGATATCAATAATCGCTTGAGCATTAGTCAGCCGGTAGCAGTCGATGTGAACTAGCTTGTTAGCTTTCAGCTTTAAGGTTCTAGCCCTTAGTTGATAAACCTTCATTAAGACAAAAGTCGGACTGGTGATGATTTTTTTGATGCCTAAGCCGGCGGCGATACCCTTAACCAAAATGGTTTTACCGGCACCCAGTTCGCCGCTCAAAGCTAAAACTTCGCCGCCACGCAGTTTTTTGGCCAGCTTTTTTCCTAATTCAAAAGTTTGTTTTTCAGATTTAGTAATAATCATAATTCCCAATTTGGATCAACTCGTAATTTTTGCCACGCAGTTGGTTTAGTGAAATAGCCAGCCACGGCAATCATGGCGGCATTGTCGGTACATAAGGCAGAGTCAGGCATTAAAAAGTTTAATCCGGCTTTTTTGGCCTTTGCCTCCATTGTCTGTCGCAGCAGTTTATTGGCCGCCACGCCGCCGGAAATCATAATGGTTTTTGCCTGGTAATTTATGGCGGCTTTCATGGTTTTACTGGTTAAAACGTCAATTGCCGCCTGCTGAAACGAGGCGCATAAATCGGCAGTAATTTTGGGATCAATTTTTTTTAATTTTTGGACGGTGTAAAGAACCGAAGTTTTAAGTCCGGAGAAACTGAAATTAAAATTATCGCTATTAATCATCGGCCGCGCGAAATTGAAGGCTTTGGGATTGCCTTTTTTTGCCAGCTGGGAAATAATCGGCCCGCCAGGGTAGCCAATTTTCAGCAGCTGAGCCACTTTGTCGAAAGCTTCGCCGGCCGCATCATCGATTGTCTGGCCGATTTTTTTAAAAGTGGTTTGGTTTTTGACTAAAATCAAATCAGTATGGCCGCCGGAAACAATCAGGCAAATTGCCGGAAATTTTATTTTTTCTCCGGTCAGCCAGTTGGCGTAGAGATGAGCTTTTAAATGGTTGATACTGCAAATCGGTTTTTTCCAAGCGTAAGCCAAAACTTTGGCCGTTTCGGTTCCAACCATCAGCGAGGTGATTAAACCGGGGCCGGTGGTTACGGCAATTTTGTCGATTTTAGCCGGTTTGATTTTAGCTTTAGCTAAAGCCTGGCTAACGACGGGCAAAATATTTTTGACGTGATTTCTGGCCGCTACTTCCGGCACGACGCCGCCGAATTTTTGGTGGATTTTTATTTGTGAAGCCACCACGCCGGCTAAAATTTTAAATCGGCCCGCTACGACTCGCGTCGAGCGAGGCGAGTCCGCTTCGACTTTTACCAAGGCGGCCGCGGTTTCGTCACAGGAACTCTCAATGCCTAGAATAATTGTTTTATTTTTTTTACTCATAAAAATATGGTAGTTGCTTCATCTCGCCCCGCCCTTTCGGCGCATCATTATTATTTTAAATAACCAAAATAAGGCGGAGCCGATCTACTAATTTAAGGCCTGAAGAATAGATTAATACTGAATGGAAAGGGCGGGGTCGCAGGAGCTTTCAATACCTAGAATAATTGTCTTATTTTTTTTACTCATAAAAACATTATGGTCGTTTCATCTCGATGCCTGGAATTATCGTAGTTATATAGTTTAAGCTAAAAGGCTATTTTTTCTAACATTTTTGAAAAAACTTATTTAGCAAAAGACCGCCTTAAAGCGATCTTAGATATTTATTTTCAGCCTTTAATCTCAGCCGGCTCGCCGGCCTTTTTGATCAGGTAAATTTTGCGGCCTTTCGCCCCGTGGCGGTTGAGATCGGCCATGACGGTAAATTTTTGGCTTTCTTTCAGGAATAAGTCCACGGCGGGAGTGACGCCGGGCCAATTTTTATGATGATAGTCGTCGATAATGATGATCCCTTTATCAACGACGTGCTCTTGGCACAAATTGAGATCAAATAATGTCTGCTCTTTTGAGTGCCCGCCATCGATATGAATAAACCGAAACTTGAGACGCCCGTCAAGTAAAAGATTCGAGCTCAGACACTTGTAAACAACGATTCTTTGCTTTGTTAAGTGCGGATTAACCGCTAAAATATTTTTGAGTAATTCGGCTGGCGAAGTTTTGCCGTCGTAATAATCTTCCGTCTCCAGTTGAAAGGCATCGCAGACATGGATACATTCGCCATCGGCTAAATATCTGGCCATGACAGCGGTTGAACGGCCGTGAAAGCTGCCAATCTCAAATAAATCGCCTTTAAGGCCAAATACGGTCTGCAAGGATAAGATCAGATGAAAATGGGCGCAGTCGTCGATATTGAATGATCCGGGAATATCTTTAATTTTACAGAAAATATCGGTGATGAGCGGCCCACAAGAACCGATATGGGAATAGCGTTGGGATGTTTTCAAATCGGCTGACCAATGAAACCAATGCAAAAAGTCTTTAAATTTTTTTCTGATACTCCTGGGTAGAACTTTTTTTAAAAGTTTTGTCATAACTTAAATCAAGCGCGGCTTTATTTTAAACGAAATATGATTGCCGGCGGTGATTTAATTTTCAGCCTTCAACTTCAGCCGCTTCACCGGCCTTTTTCGGGCCACAGCCGATAAAACCGCCCCAGGCCGCATCGCGGATAGTTTGGCCGCCGACTGCCTGGCAGTCTTTGGGGGTTTTAATGTTTTCATAAACCTGAAATTTTCTGGTGTTTTCCGGGCAGACGTCGGAACAAAAAGTTTTTTCTTTCAGCTTCAACCCCCTGGTTTTGTCATTGGCCGCGGTTTTAACCTTGCCGCAACCCCAAAGCGTAAAAGTTGAGATTAGGCACAAAATAAGAATTTTTTTCATACCTTATTATTATACCCTACCAGCCGCCGGATGGCGAGGGACTGCCAAAAAGGCGGACAAGCAAAAAACCGCCTCAATTTTGTCGAGAGCGGTTTTTTGCTTGCTTGACCGGGTATTAGATCTTTTTGACTTTTACCGCAGCTGGGCCTTTTGGTGTTTCTGAAACTTCAAAGCTGACTTTGTCGCCTTCTCGAAGTTCGCTGAAATCAACACCGTCGAGTTCGTTGGCGTGGAAAAATAAATCTTTCGCGCCATCGTTTGGGCTGATAAAACCGAAGTTTTTGTCAGTCAATTTCTTGATTGAACCTTCCATAAGTGTGATAGAAATAAAGTAAATTAGTTTGTGATAGTTAGTAGAAATTCGACTTCATTTCTATGATAACTATGCTTGTTAAGACCATCAGAGGTTATACTGGTTTTTAAAAGGACTTCTTGCATTAAGAAATCCCGGCGAACCAAGTAAATTCTCATCTAATGCTCTTGAGAGTATCTTAGCATACTTTAAGGATTTTGTCCAGTGTTTGGCCGTGACGGTAAAATTTGCCTTGGTTGGACAAGCGGGCAGCTAAAAATTACGATTAAATATGGTAAAGTTTTTTTATCTCCCGGCAGATGCTTGAATTGCCCATGATGAAGCTATGATCGGTATAATCGTAAGAATTTTTGCCGATATTGGTTGCCTCGCCGCCGGCTTCTCTTATCAATAATGACCCGGCCGCATAATCCCAGTCGTCGCCATACGGGTCTAAAGCAAGGCGGCCTTCGATTTTACCCTGAGCAATTAAGCCCATCTCATAGCCGCAGGTTACAGTTTTAAAAAGCATGGTTTTTTTCTTTAAATCAAGAAATAAATCAAGATTTTCTTTTTTATCAAAGTTTATTTCGTAGGTCAAATAGCCGTCAACTAATCGGCGGTTGCTGACCTGAATTGGTTTATTGTTAAGTTTAGCGCCGCAGCCAGCTTCGGCGTGAAAAATTTCGCCGGTCACAAAATTATTAATGGCGGAAAAAACCACCTTGCCGGAATCAATTAAGGCAATCATGGTGGTACAAAAAGGAATACCGCGCATAAAATGCGCCGTGCCGTCGATTGGATCGACCAGCCAGAACCTCTTGGCATTTTTTTTGCCCCCGAATTCCTCGCCAAAAAAATCAATGGTCGGATAAATTTTGCCGAGGTTGGCGGCCAGGTATTTCTCGGTTTTTAAATCGAGCTTGGTTACAACCGAGTGAGCCAGTTTTCCTTTTTGACTGGAAATTTTAATTTTGCCGTAATATTTTAGCAATTTCTGGCCGGCTGATTTGATGATTGGTAAAACTTTTTTGGCGTAAGTCATATAACTTTATTATACCCCACCAGTCGCCAGCTGGCGAGCCAAGAATGGCGGGCAGGCAAAAAACCCTGCTTCGGCGATTTTGATTGGTACCGCCACGGGGAATCTCCGCCACCTCTCGGTAAACTCGAGGTGGCCTTGAGTTTCACCGAAAGGCCAAAATCTGCCTACCGGCCCGCTACGCCGAAGCGTTGGCGAGGTGAGTCGATAGGGCGGATCCGCTTTTTAGATTAATTAAAGTGGTAAAGACCCCGGTTACCAGGAGGGTGGTCGCCCGAAAGGGCGAAAAACCCGGTGGCTGGCTAAATATTTTGTAATCTTTGTAACAATTTTTCTTTTTCAAAACTATTCTTTTTTAGTCTAATTTCCCTTTTTCGGGCAGCTGTCTTATTTGGGTAACCTTCAAAGTAAATTAGCTTAAAAGGTATTTTGTGCTTAATTGACTTAGTTTTTCCTTGATTGTGTTCTTTCAATCGTTGATTGAGTTTACTGGTATAACCGATATAATAGGTACCGTCTTTAAGGCTTTTGATTAGATACACATAATAAAAAATCATAACAAAAAGCGCTAATAATTAATTGCGCTTGTTGATTGGTACCGCCACGGGGAATCGGACCCCGGTTACCAGGATGAAAACCTGGTGTCCTAACCACTAGACGATGGCGGCATGGTATATTGTTATTTTAAAATTAATCTTTTCTTGTTATCTCGTCAGTATGCAAAGTAGGATGCCACCCTCGCGGGTGGTCGCCCGAAAGGGCGAAAAACCTGGTGTCTCCCGACGTGCCGTGAAGCGGCAGTCGGGATCCCGATTTCCCAATGTGAAATTTGGGACATCGGGGCTAACCACTACCCGCCTCGACTCGCCGATGGTTGGCCTCAAATGAAGTCGAGGCGAGGCGGGGACGATGGCGGCATGGTTATTTTTTATTCACGAATTTGTCAAATAGGACTTTTAATTTTCTTCTACCCGCGGCCGATTTCCAATATTTTTCTCTTATTATTGCTTCTCTTTGGGTAGCCATCTCTTCTAAAATATGGTAGTGGAAATCTCCGAAATCAATTGTTGATTTAACTTTTTTGTTTTTATGCTCTGCTAATCTCCTCTCTATATTATCGCTAAAACCGACGTAAGTCTTATCTTTGTATTCATTAATCAACCAATAAATGTAATACATAATCTATTAACCACTACCCGCCTCGACTCGCCGATGGTTGGCCTCGGATTAAGTCGAGGCGAGGCGGGGACGATGGCGGCATGGTATATTTTAACTTAGTAAGCTAAATCCGCCCTTCGACTCCGGTCGCCTCTAGCGACCTCCGCTCAGGGCGGACTAACTTTAATATAACAAATTATATTTTAAGGCAATTCGGCGGTTTAGTCAATAACCGAGCCGTCGATGTAATTATCCAAATGGATCCGGTTAAGCTCAACGACCTCAGCCCAGTTATAACCCAGCCGTTTGAAAACGCCGATTGAAGCAAATGGTTTTTTGTAATTGCCGTCGATTAGGTAAACGGTCGGCTGATTAATGCCTTTGATCAATTTGGTATCAGGATAAGCGTTGAGATCCAAGTCGTCAACTCTGGCGATGTTGCCCCAAAAATTTCCCGCGTAGCTGACAAAAATCGTCGGCGAGGGCAGGGTGATTTTCAGCCATTTATGATCCGGCCGCTGGAACAAGTGGTAAACGGTCGGACTATTGAGGCTTTTAACCAAAGCGGCGCTGGCGAAGCTGTCTAAAGTTTTTTGGGAAACCGTTTTAACTAATGACCAGTCGCATTGATATTTATTGAAAGCCTCGGGGCTGGTAATATAATGCTTTTGGCCGGTTTCTAAAATTGCCCAAATGTCAGGATTATTTTTAGTTTTGTACAAAGCCTTAATTTTGGTATAGCCCAAGTTGGGGTTACAGACATAAGCCGGGGCAGCCGGATTTTGATTTGCGATGTCAGTTGTTGAAACGCCTAAAACGATGCCGGTTTGGCTGGTCGACTGGCTATTTAGCGATAATCCGATATTGCCGCCGCGGCTTAAAAAGTCGTTATAGTCCAAGACATCCGAAACCTCGCAGCCTTCCGGCAGCGGATAGAATTTTAACCGGTTATCAGGTGCAAAAGTAAAAACGGCTTCGGTTTTTTTCCGGTTGGCATAGTAAATTTCTAATTTATGGTAGCCGGCGGTTAATTGAACCTGTTTGTTAGAGGATTGAGCGCCGTGAATACCGCCTAAATCGGAAACTAAATTGCCATCGACAAAAACCCAGGAATCGTCATCGGAGCTGATGGTGTAAGAATAAAAATCATCAGCCGGAACGTCGATAATCGCCCGCCATAAAACAGCAAAATAAGTCGAATAGCCCGGCGTGCTGGGCGGAATGGGGAAAAATTTATTGCCGAAATTTAGTTTGCCGTCAACGCGGCTGAAAACGAAATATTGGCTGCTGTACCAGTCGTTTTGGTCGGCAACTTTCGCCCGGCTGCCGATGGCAACGTCTTCGACATCGGGATGGCCAGCCGGTAAATTATAATAAAGCCCGAAATAACCCAAGTCGGTTTTGAAATTTACATTGCAAGTGGCGCTGCCCAAAACTTGCGGCGCCGGATTGGGAGTGCTGGCCGGAGTTAATGATTTGGTCGTGAAAGAATAACCTTCCGAAGAAGTGATTTTACCGGTTGCGTCTTTAGCTTGAATTTGGAAATAATAAGTGGTGCCGGCTTTCAAATCGGTCAAGGTGATTGAATTGGAAAAGTCCCGCGGCGGATTGGTATTGACGGTTTTACCGTAAGCGGTGCTGGTACCGTATTTGATCCAGCCTTCGCTTAATTTATTGGTCCACCAAGTAATCACGGCCGAATTTTGAGTTACATTCAAATTATTTTCGCCGGCCGGCTGGACGTTATAAATAATCAACGAAGTTTTATCGAGCTGATTGCCGAACTTGGTCGAAAAGGTCATATCGTACCAAGCGGAAATGTTGTTATTTTTATCTTTGGCTTTAATTCGGAAATGATAATAGGTGCCGTCGGTTAAACCGGTAAGAGTAAAATCATGAATTTTAACCAGCCGGCCGTCCGAGCGGTAATTGCCGTAGCTTGTGGTCATGCCATACTCGACTTCGCTCGTCGCTTCTTCGTCGGTCAGCCATTGAATTGTGGCGGTATTGCCGGTAGTATCGACGACTGATACCTGAGAAATTGTCGGCGCCTGGTTATCGGTTAGCTTGTTAGTTTTAAAATTTTGTTCAAAAGAAACCACTTCCGAAGTTTCATCGTAAGTCGTAATTCGAAAATAATAGGTGGTTTCCGGGGCTAAGCCAAAAATGCTCAGGGCTTGGGTGGTGGCTTTTTGGTTAGTATTAATTGTCCAAAGATAGCTGCCGGGAGCTGAACCATACTGGAGCTTGGCAAAAGCCGGCCGGTTGGTATTCCAGGAAATTGTGCCGGTTTTATCGGTTTTGGTATAAGTAATGTTTGAGATAACCAATGGCTCAGCGGCTTGGCTGGCGGTTAAAGGCACAAAAAAACCAGCTAAAAGGAAAATAATCAGCTGAGAAAATAGCAATTTTTTGGCTAAATTTATTGATTTTTTTTGCATAATATTGGCTAAATAGGTTAGGTTTTTACTAATTATCTATTATAGCATACCTTTTTTATTTTGTCAACCTTTTTTGAATCTGGGTATGATAAATTAATCACCTAATCTGACGTTTAAGCCGACTTGCGCCAAAGCCTGCCTACCGCCTGCCTGCCGGCAGGCAGGGCGCATCCGCCTCGGGCGGAAAAGTCGGGTTACCATTAAATAAATAATTATGGCGACCCCTGCTTTAGCGGGCTATAAGACGGGTTTGTAACTAAGTTAAAGAGCCGCCGGACTAAGGTCCGGCTTGCGGTGGCTTGGCTATTAATAACCAAAGTTCAATAGTAAAACTTCTGGATTCCGCATCAAGTTCGTTTATTAATAGACCGGTGCGGAATGACAAATTGAAATATTCTATCGATTTTTTTGGGCATTTAAGGGTGTGCAACCAAAATTATAAAAAAAGCCCGTTTAATCGAGGCAAAACCTCGTTATTAACGGGTCAAATTGAGACAAAAAAGCTAAACGGCTTTCCCCTTTTTACTGAGAGTTCCGAGCATTTTTTTGAAATCAGCTAAGCTTTTAAGGAATTTAAGGATAATCAGCTGGGCGCCCCAGTGGCGGATTGAAATTCGGAAGTTCCTTTTGGGCCACTGCCAAGCCAGTTTCGGCCGAAAGTTTTGAAAAGGCAGAATTGCCGCCCAGACAAACGGCATTGATATAGTGATGGTGCCGACTCTTAGGCTGTGCCAAATCAAAGCCAGCCAGCTAAATCGCCAAATTTTTCGGGCATAGAATTTTCGGGATAGATTTACCGCTTCCTGCTGGATTTCTGCCGGGGTGATGCCGGCGTCCGGTACAAACAGGACGTGCAGGCCGTCATGAAGTTCCAAGGGAATTCCTTCAAGTAGCCGGCCGGCGTTTTTCAGCCATTGGTGATCGTAAGTGCCGATAATCGGCGAAAAAATCAGTAATTGCAAATAAGTTGGGCCAACCGCCTTGATAAACTCCCAGAAAACTTCGGCGCGTTCCGCCGCTGACATCGGCTGACCGGCGGCGTTAAGGGGCTGGGGATTGCCCGGTTCAATCGGGTAGCCGAAAAACATCATACAGTGAACGAAAAAGCCGTAACTTTTCCAAATTTTGGTCCATTCCCGCATCATCTCCGGTTTAGTCGGTTTGGCCATGGCGCCGAGTTCTTCTTTGATCGGCGATTCAAAACCGATGCAGACGGTATTAATGCAAGCTTTCCGCATCAAAGCCAGTACTTCGGGGTGAGTCGCCAGCGAGAGCCGGTTTTGAGTGCTGATGTCTAAATTTCGGATGTTATATTCTTGAACCCAGTCAATCAAGAGCTGCAGCCAGGCTTTGAAATTATCCAGCTTTTCTTCGGAGCGGTCATCGACGACAAAGATCCGCCTGATTCCGATGCTGTAAACATTTTGGATCTGAGCCACCACGCGCTTGGGTGGTAAGTAGCGAGCCTCGCCTTTGACGCGGCAGAATTTACAGCGGCCGCTGCAGCCTCGGCCGCAAAAGACCGGCGCCACTTTGATTTTGGCAAAGCGGACTAAGCCGAAATCCGGATCCGGCAAAGCGGCCATTTCAGCTTGCGGCACGACCAAAAAGCCTTTTTGATTCGGATCGCAATTTTCATAACTTGAATCAGCAATGCCGTTTCGTTTGATTTGGCCATTAGACCAATAAGAAATACCGGAAATATTTTCCAGGCCTTGGCCGTGGACCAGCGCGTCAATTAGCGGCGCAATGATTGGTTCGCCTTCGCCGTGAATAACGGCATCGGCGCCGGCTCGCAAAAACGGTTTTGGGTCATCGCCGGCGTGCCAGCCGCCGACAATAATTGCCTTAGGTCTAACGGCTTGGGGCATCGCGGCATAAGCTTTGATTATTTCTAAAGCCCGGGGAACGGCATTGGTAATACTGGCCGAGACGCCAATAATCGCTGCCGGACGCAGTTGCTGCAAAGCCAGATGGTCTAGCCTACCGGCTTGGTCAAGCGGCGCGCCGCGTTTTTGGTGGCAGTTATTTTCACTGACTACTTCGGCGTCAAGCCAAGCCAGCCATCGCTTCGCCATCGTGGCAATCATCACCGGTCCAAGGGCGATGGTTTGGCTGGCGACAAAGCGGAAGATATTGGTTTTGCCAAAACCGGGGTCGATTACCCGAAATATTACTCGGTTGTCTTTTTGAATTTCCATTTTATTTTCTTTCAATAGTTTATTTATAGCATAGCTAATGCTTTTATTCAAACAAAATGCTTGCTTTTATTGACTAAATTGATTATAATAAGAGTGTTGAATTAAAAAAATATCGCCATGAAAAAAGAAAAACAAAAATTAGAAGTTTCCGTTCAAACCCCGGAAAATAATTTTTTGTCTCAGGCCGGTTGGCTGGCCGATGGCGATGACGGCCAGCTTTTATTGGATGTTTTTCAAGATATTGATAATATCTATATTAAATCAACGATTGCCGGAGTGAAACCGGAGGATTTGCAAATTTCGCTCAATAACGACATGCTGACCATCCGCGGGACGCGAAAGCACGAGGATGAAGTGGAAGATAAGGAGTATTTTTACAAGGAATGCTACTGGGGCAGTTTTTCGAGGTCTCTGATCTTGCCAGCCGAAGTTAAAAGTGATAAGATTTCAGCAACTTTGAAAAACGGCGTTTTGACGGTAGTTTTACCCAAAATTCAGCGGAAAAGAAATATTGAAATCAGCGTCAATAAAATATATTAGCCCGCCGAGCGAGTCTTGGCGCATCGTTGGCAGTAAATTATAAGGTATTACATCTTTTTTGGCTTTGTCGCCAATAAAAACATGGAACAAAATTTGGAACAAATCAAAGATCGGTATTTTTTGGCAGGCAGTATCGAGAGGTTTGAAGAAAAAATGGCAGTCATCATAATGTCGGACGGCCAAAAATTGCTTTGGCCGGTAATTAATCTGCCGCCGGATTGCGAAAAAGGGGAAAAAGTCAGGATTATTTTAAGTTCGGCTGGCAGCGACAGCCAAGAAAGAGACAAAATCGCCAAAACTATTTTAAACCAAGTGCTAAAAAATACAAATCAAAAGGATGCCGGCTAAAACACAAGCTAAAGACAAGGACGTTTTTAAAAAAATGAATAAAAAGTGGTGGTTAGTTTTGGCCGCCATTTTTTTTGTGGTTATCTTGGCCGGTGCCGGTTTGGTTTTTTGGTTTGAAGCGGCTTACAGCCAAAAGTTTTATCCGGGAGTAAAAATCGGCCAGTTGAATGCCGGCGGCTTGGCCAAGGCTCAGGTTTTAGAAAAATTGAAAAATATTGAAAAAATAGTTCAGCAAAACGGTTTAAAGTTTACGGCTCAGGATAAAGAGATTATTATCAATCCGATTACGATTTCTTCGGCCGATCCGGACTTGGCTCGGCCGATTCTAAGTTTTGATTGGCCAAAAACCATTGACCAAGCCCTGGCTTTCGGCCGGGACGGTAGCTGGTATGGCAATTTAATCCAGCAAGCTAAACTGTTAGCTTTCGGCCAAACGGTGCCGGTCAGCTATGTTTTGGATCGAAATGAAATTTTAGCGACCTTGCAGGATAATTTTTCTAAATTTGAAAAGCCGCCGGTCAACGCGCGGCTAAAGATTAAAAACGGCAAAGCGGAAGTTTTGGGCGAACAGTCAGGCTATGTTTTTGATTATCAAAAAGCCGCCGACAATTTAGCCGCCAATATTGAGTCGTTGAATTTTCCGCCGATAAATTTAGGCTTGGAATTCAAAGAACCGGAGATTAAAAAAGAAAATACCGGTTCGGCGCTCAATAGCTTGGATAAAATTTTAGCCATTAACTCTTTAAAATTAAAGACGGGCGAAAAATCCTGGGAACTGATTAAAGCGGAATATATTAATTGGCTGGAATTTCAGCCGATTGACAACGAAGTGGCGATCGGTTTTACCAAAGAAAAAGTCTTGCAATTTTTGCAGCCAATTGCCGACGAAATTAGAATTGAAGCTAAAGACGCTAAATTCAGCATGGCTGACGGCAAAGTCACGGAGTTTCAGGCCAGTCAGGACGGCAAAGAGCTAAACCTGGAATCAAGTTACCAAAAAATCAATAATCAAATTATTATGGGCTCGGCCGACGAGATTGAATTAGCGGTTGACTTGACGCCGGCCAAGCTGACGACCGAAAATATTAATAATTTAGGAATTAAAGAATTACTCGGCCGCGGCACTTCCAATTTTGCCGGCAGCCCGAAAAATCGGCGGATTAACATTGCCGTCGGTGCGGCCAGCTTAAACGGCATTATCATCAAGCCCGGCGAGGAATTTTCCTTATTGAAAGCTTTGGGTCCGGTTGACGGCGCTCATGGCTATAAACAAGAGTTAGTGATTAAAGGCAATCGAACCGTGCCCGAATACGGCGGCGGGCTTTGTCAGATCGGCACGACGACTTTTCGGGTGGCACTGCGTTCCGGGCTGCCGATTACCAGCCGGCAAAACCATTCCTATCGGGTTGTCTATTACGAACCGGCCGGCATGGACGCGACAATTTATGACCCCGCGCCTGATTTGAAATTTATCAATGATACGCCCGGTAATATTTTATTTACCACCAAAATTTCCGGTGATACCTTAACTTTTGAATTTTACGGCACCACTGACGGGCGAAAAATCGAGATCAGTCCCGATCCGCCGAGCATTTTTAATATCTCCAGCCCGGGAGCGCCGCGCTATATTGAAAGCGATGATTTAAAGCCCGGTGAAAAAAGGCAACTAGAAAAACCCCACAAGGGAGCGAATACTTATTTCAAATACACGGTTACTTATTTTAGCGGCGAAGTCAAAGAGCAAGAATTTAGAAGTCATTATATCCCCTGGCCGGAAGTTTGGCTAGTCGGTAAAGCCGCCACCAGTACCGATTCGACGGTTCCGGCTGAAAGTCCGGTCGCGCCGCCCGTCGCAAACTAAAGAATCGCTAGCCCCATAAGAGACGAGCGATTCAGAAGTAAGAACAGACATGATCTGTCCAAAAGTCTGTAGACCCCGACACTGAAACCCGTGAATTACTGTTTTATCAGTTTCTAACTTTAAGGCCGTTTGGCCCAAAAGACATAATTTCATGACCGGTTCAGTGTGGGGCAAAAGTTAATAGCTTTAAGGGATCTACAAATTTTTGTCCAGATTAATTGGTTTATTTGTTTTAAATTAGTTTAGTTGTGGAATCTGCTTTAAAGTCTGCAGAC
>JBAYLH010000009.1:0-47833 GCA_041664165.1 Candidatus Buchananbacteria bacterium
AAAGATTGATGAATTATTGTCTGAATTTTTCCATCGTTTTTCCCACCCGGAAATATTTGAATCGCCCAATAAATTCATTGAAATATCATTCAAGTCCGTTCCATTTGCTTTCTAGTACCCTTTGAAAAAATACTAACTAAATTAAGCAAAAAATACCAAAGCTTATTTCTCTCCGTCCAAATTTCGCCGCCTCTATGGTAAAATGTAAGGAGGTCGGCGAAACTTCTCATATCCCGATACGTTATACGCAATTCAAAAAATATTTTTCCTATGAAAATGAATATTAAATCAACAAAATGCCCATCATGCGGAGCAATCGGAGTTGATAGTATTGAAGCATGTCAAGCAAGGTTCACGAAGATTTTAGAAAGAGAATTTACAACCCCTGCTTTTTTCAAAGTGCACCGATTAACGATAGACGCTTATAGCTTGCAACATCCTGAACAATATATGAAATCAACCAAGTCAGCTGCGGCGCATTTAACGGGAATGTGTTGGTCAATGGAACATGGTTATTCACAACACTTGCCAAGCACTATAAAAAAATGGGTGGATGGTGCACGAACCTACACCAGAATTGCGCCGCCTCTGCCTTTATCAAGAGGTGGAATTACGCTTAATCATGTTATTGAAATTTCCGATCCTGAACAGTATTTTACAGCTGTAACCGAATGGGCCAAGTCAACATGGAACGCATGGCGGATACATTGGCCTCAAGCAAGAAAATGGATCGAAGAAGCAATTTCAGAGTCAAATTGATAAAATGGAAAATATTTTTAAACAGCGCATAACAGCGTGTATGCGGTTCCGTTTCACTCCACCTATATCGCTAGCGCGACATCGCATACACACGACCGTTGTGCGCAATAATAAAAACCTTAACTAATAATCACAAAAATATGTCTAGAGAACATGGCCCATCACCTGAGGATATAAAATTTAGTACTGACGATGAAGAAACAAAATTAGACTCCAATCTTCTTGCTGGGGTTACAAAAAATAAGGCGGGAATACCTGACTATTCAAAAGCTGCAGTTTTAAGATTATCCCCAAAAGAACAAGAGGCTTTTGAACGGGGAAGAGAAAGGATTGAAAAAGAAAAAGTGGAAGCTAGAAGAAAAAAGTTGGAAATTCCGCCTGAAGTCTTACCTGGAACTTCAACAATGGTAAGATATAAATTACGAAATACAGTAATATTAAAAACAGAAAGACTGAATGATCTTACAGGAGATAGTCGAAAACGCATGGAGGCTGAAATTAAGCAATATAAAGATGAGCAAGCAATAGTTGAGGAACTTGAAGATGAAGAGTGGAGTACTCATAGATTAAGGGATTGGGAAGAAAAAAATGGAGAATTTAAAGGATTCGAAACTGCAGAGTGGAATAAAGCCTCGTCAATCCCAGCTGCGGAAATGATTGACATGGTTGATAGATTAGTTAGAAAGTGGGAAGAAATGGCTGAGGAAAATCCTACACTTAACACGGTTTATATCGGTGCTGGTGCCGGCGGAAAAATAGACTTCGCCAAGTTTCTCAAAGAAGCAAGTGATTTAAAATTAAGACTGGCTATTGAGGATACTGAGGCAAGGGCATCACTAAAAGAAAAGTAGCACGGTTTTTTATTACAGCACACAACACGGTTTATGTGGTTCATCCGACGCTTCCTGAAACGAGACTGAAACATCGGTCGGATTCACCCAAATTTCAAGTCATTTTTCCGTGGTGGCCATCCGGCCAATTATACCACAAAAAAGATGACAAAAACTTCAGATAGCCCGATAACGTTAGGTGAAATTTTGTCTGCCTAACATATAATCCAACGTTAATATGTCCGAGAAAGAACGATTTAAACCATACGCCGCCGCCTACCTCGTGCTTATAAAAGACGGGCAAGTTTTGCTTATGAAAAGAGCCAACACTGGTTATCAGGATGGAAATTACGGTCTAGTGTCTGGCCATTTTGATGGCGGAGAGACAGCAAAACAATGTATAATTCGCGAAGCTAAAGAAGAGGCTGGAATTACTGTTTTTCCGGAAGACCTTAAAGTAACTCATGTTATGCATCGTTATAGGCCTGCCAGAGAATATTTTGATATTTATCTTGGTACTGGAAAGTGGTCTGGCGAAATAACAAACATGGAACAAGATAAATGCGACGAGCTTAAGTGGTTCAAAATTGACGATCTTCCGGAAAATTTAATTCCCGAAATAAAGCTTGCCCTTGAAAATATTAAAAACAATATTCACTATGGAGAGTTTGGTTGGGCGGCTTAGTGATATTAAAATGACAATAGACAAAACATCAGATAACACGGGATATCTAGTTCGCACAGAAAATAGGATTTATAATTTTTGCAAAAAGAAAGAGACCGTTTAGAACTCGTAAGTTCATGGCATATCGGTCTCAATAAAGCCTGTTTTAACGGTTCTCACCGTTTCTGTCTATTGGTAGGCCCGCCAGGGCTCGAACCTGGGATTCACCGATTCCCAAACTTGCCTATCCTCGAGGTTTCAGCAAGAAAGATATAGCACCGGCGCCTTCTGCCTGATGAGCAGATGTTCTACCAACTGAACTACAGGCCCACATATCAATTATGAAAACACCGTATCATACCAGATAAAAATCGTCAACCACCACCCCCCCCCCAATAAAAAATTATAAATCCTATTTTCCGTGCTCACCCAAATTTTTGTCCCTTTTCCGCAGTGGTCTCCGACCGATTTTACCACGGAGAAGATGACAAAAACTTCAGATAGCCCGGTAACGTTAGGTGAAATCGTGCTAATTTTTAGCAAATAAAATAAGCCTTAAAAACTATGAAAAAAACAACCCTGATTGTCATCATTGTAATCGCTGTGGTTATCATTGGAGGAATTTATGTATGGCAAAGATTAAACATGCCATCGGAACAAAGCAAGTGTACTAAACAAGGGGGAAATTGGATAACAGGTTCGTCTGAGTATGGCTCAAAATGCATAATTCCATATTCAGATGCGGGGAAAAAATGTACAAGTTCAGATCAATGTTTAGGTCAATGCGTAACTAATATAATAAGCCAACTCGGAAAGGAAGGCATCTGCCAAAAAGATAATGACAATCAGGGTTGTTTTAATGCAATAGAAAGCGAGCGGTTTAATTGTTTGTTGGATGATATAATCATCACTTGTGATAGCAGATATTGGGAAACCATGTGCGATTCACTTAAAGGAAAAGAATTTTTTGAATAAAAATTAGCACGACTATCACCCAACACGTTTTATACGGTTACGCCCCTCGACTCGCTCTCTGAAATTCAACGGGACACCGCTCGCTCGGGGCTCCACCTAACTTTTGTCCTCGCTTATGCGGTAGCGCTCCGCGCGATTATACCGCAACGCTTAAACGAAACGTCTTACAAACCGAAACGTTAGGTGAAATATACCTCGCCACACTTATTTAAAAAACTTTACAATATGAACAAAAAATTATTGGATAAATTGAAAAAAGCTTACAAAGAAATAGAAAATTCTGACAAAATAACTAGTGACTCAAAAGTACCCCATACCGGTGGAGTATATTTGATCAAAAACAAAAAAGGCAATAAAATAATCTATATAGGTAAAGCAACTAATTTAAATCGTCGTATTAGAAACCATACTTCCGGCACAATAAATAAGAGTATTTTTAGAAAAAAATTGCTAATATTAAAACCAAATATTAAAGCAGAACGAGTATTAAGTCTGTATATTAAAAATAATTACGATTTTTATACAATGGAAATTCACGACTTTGATTTTCGTTCATTAATGGAAAGTTTATTAATATATAACAATAGAAAATCCAATAATTTTATATTAAATGACCTTAAATAAAAACTTTTTTTAATAATTAAACATAGGTGGCTCGTCATACATCACCTAACACAGCGTATCTGGTTCAGCTAAAAGAAATTTTATGTCTACTAATATAACAAGCGAGGTAATAACCATAGTAATGTCAGGTAATCGTTCTATGCCAGCACACTTTACTTCTTACAAAGATCGGCGCCAATCTTTTTGTATTGATAATGATTTAATTGACGCTGATGATGAATATAGTATGGCAAGCGAGTCATATTATAAATTTTATGACTTTTTAAAAGATGAGGCATCTGGCAATGGCTTGATTATATTGAAAATAGGAGAAGATATCATGATTGGCTCCTATATTATAAATAAACTTGGACATTTAGAATTAGCTAATGAGTTGAAACAATCTTTAATAAAGGAAAATATTGATCTGTTAGATCAAGATGATTCTGATTTTGTTAATGATTTATTAAAATTATCAGAAACACAACTATATCTAGAACATTGCGTGACCTATGGAAAAAATATTGCTTTAACAAAGTAAAATTTCTTTTAGCTTCACCCAAATTTTCTGTTCACTTCGGGGGTGGCGCTACCGCGCAATTATACCCCCTCAGTTCACAGAAAACTTCAGATACGCACTCACGTTAGCTGAAATATTTCTTTTCTTTTTCCCGACAGCAGTCGGGATTGTTTTAAAAAATTTTAAAATTTCTTTTTCTTTAATTATTGAGGGGTATAAGGTGTTTTCTCCGCTCCGCTACGAAAACGACGAATCAATATTTAAATTTGACCCAATTCCTTAATATGGTATACTGTAAATAACTAACTAAACCATATTAAACATTATCCTATGACTTACCTATCCCCAATCATACAAACTCGCCTAGAAGAAAAATTAGCTAAACTAAACAAACTCCGTCCCCTGCCAAAATCGGCGGTACAAAAACTGAGAGAAAAATTTCAGATTGAAATGACCTACAATTCAAATGCGATTGAAGGCAATTCTTTAACTTTAAAAGAGACATTTTTAGTCATTAACGAAGGCATAACTGTAAAAGGCAAACCTCTAAAAGACCATCTAGAAGCAAAAGATCACCATGCCGCACTGGAATATTTATATGACTTAATAGATAGAAATAAAAAACACACTGTTTCCGAAGCTCTCATAAAGAATTTACATCAAATTATTTTACAAGAAACCGATAAAGAATGGGCCGGCCGATACCGAAACGCCAATGTTATTATTGGCGGGGCGAAACACACGCCTCCGGACGCGCTGCAAGTACCGCAAAAAATACACGATTTAATTACTTGGCTAAATTCACAAAAAAACAAATTAAATATTATTGAACTCTCTGCTTTACTACATCATAAATTAGTGAACATTCATCCTTTTTTTGACGGCAACGGCAGAACAGCGCGACTTTCTATGAACTTATTTCTAATGCAAGCAGGATACCCTCTGGTCGTAATTATGAAAAATGATCGAAAAAAATACTATGATGTGTTGGATAAAGCGGATAGCGGTAAATATGAGCCATTAGTAAAATTTGTCGCTCAATCCATAGAACGCTCTCTTGATATTTATCTAAAAACTTTGACTCCTGCAACCACAAAACAGGAAAAATCCATATCGCTGGCTGAAATAGCTAAAACCACTCCCTTTTCTGCTAAATATCTAAACTTACTTGCTCGGCAAGGAAAATTAGAAGCCTACAAAGAGGGCCGTGATTGGCTGACTTCAAAAGAAGCCATTGAGCGATACATTAAAAACAGAAAGAGACAGCGAAAGATTTCTAAATGATAGAAATGAGCACCGATACGTTAGGTGAAATATGACTTGGACAAAAACTTATTCAAAAATAACCGATAATTTATTAAAAAAGCTTGCCCCATGGCCGACAGAATAAAACTCTTGGTAACTCCTTACAAAAATCCTGATTTAGATGGGACTGCTTGTGCTTTTGCCTATGCTGAATTTTTTCAGAAAAATGATAAAGCCGTAGTGGCTGCAATTTTTGGAACGCCACATAGAGAGGCTCAATTTGTCCTCAATAAATTCAATATTCCGGCTTTAGCTGATGCCGAAGCAGTGATCAATGAAGTGGATGAAATAATAATCGTTGATGCTAGTGACTTGAGAGGCTTGTCCGACAAAATCAAGCCGGAAAAAGTTATTGAAATTATTGACCACAGAAAAATCAATGAAGCGTATACGTTTCCAAACGCAAAAGCGCAAATTGAGCTGGTCGGTTCAGCAGCCACTTTAATTGCTGAAAAATTCTTCAATAGTAAAACTGCCATCTCTCAAGAATCAGCCGCTCTTCTATTTTCAGCTATTATCTCGAACACAATAAATTTTCAAGCTAACGTAACAACTGAGCGTGACCACAAAATGGCTGATTGGTTAAAGACTAATTTTTCCGTTCCCCCAAATTATATTCATGAAATGTTTTTAGATAAATCACAATTCAAAAAATCGCTCAAAGAAACATTCCTTGATGACTTTGCAACTTTTCATTTCAACAATCATAATCTAGGGATTGCTCAACTTGAAATAATAAATGTCAACAAGTTTATACGAAAAGACCTGACCGAAATTAAAAAAATTCTTAAAGAGCTAAAAAAAGAAAGGTCATTAGACTTTATTTTTCTTACGGTCATTGATTTAGAAAAAGCATTCAACGAGATTGTTGTTATTGATGAAAAAACGCAAAAATTAGTTGAGCAAGCATTAAAAATTGAGTTTAAAGATGGAGTCGCTAAAAAAAATGGAATTATTATGAGAAAAGAAATCATTCCATTAATTAAGGATGTGTTAGGGGTAGGCAAGCTTTTTTAACTGACCATTTTTGTCCGGCGCCATACATCTCACAACACGGTTTATAAGGCTCACCCTCGACTTAAATAACTAAAAATTTAATAACAATATTATGAAACCAACAGGAAAAGAATTCGGCCCAGAGCAGCCAATTGATCTAAGAGTACAGACACAAGATTTTTTTGCCAGTCAATTTGGCATAAATTTAGAGGAGTACCCAGGCTATTGGGAAAAAATCTATGACTTATTTAAGGAAGCTCACGAAAAAGGACTGAACCTGGGGGACCTTATAAAAAACCACCTGATTAATGGCGATAAAATTAGTGACTCCGTAACAATGGATCTGCTAATCAGAGCTAACAATGTTATTAGTGGCCTTAATTCTAGAATTACAAGCCCAGAACAAGCCGCACCAGGCACAACGCTACAAACTATGGAAACACCAGTAGTGCCATCGGAGACAACAAATTTACACGAGAAGGCAATTCAAATATTTTTAGATGAAATCGATTACATCTTGGAATCCGGAATTAACAAAATAACAAGGGATGAATTAAGAGAAAAGCTGATTGAGTTATTTAAAGCGGTTGGAGATAAAGATAAATTTTCTAATTTGGATAAACGGCTTCTTGAAACCTATAATCGTTTTAATAGTTGGCTAACATCTGAAAAAGGGATTGATACAAACCAAGCGGCTAAATTTTGTATGCCAATACTAAGACGGATAATAGAAAGGTCATTAAAGTCTGAACAAATAAGAAAAAATCCTGACCGTGATAGAGATAATGTTATCCAATTCAAAAGAGAGGAAAAATAAATTTACGTCACCTAACACCAGCTATGTGGTTCGCTCATCTTAAGGTACGATAAGTGAGATTTCATTTTTACAATCTATCGAAAAAAACTCCACGAACTAACGCCGTCCGTGGAGCAATAATGAGTTCAGATCATCGATGACTAGAAGCATAATAGCCTAACGATGTTGGCAATGATGGCGGCCAGTAGAATCGGGCCCGCGATCTTGTGGCTAGGAACCGGGAGACGTTTCTGCGTCAGACCCTTCGATTCCTTCCAGCCCCATCCGACGATCAGAGCACCCAAGATGACACTGATGTACCAGCACTTGCCGAGGGGGTACAGAAACCCAACGACAATGAGCAGCCCCACCACGATCTTGCTGGCCGAAAACAACAGTACTTCTTGACCGGGGCGAATTCGAGCGGAAAACATCATCCAATCTCCTATTTTACATAAGTTGCTAACAAACTTGTTGTTAGGCCGAAGACAATCTTCGACAATGCATTCTTATCATAATCTATTGAAAAAGTCAAGAGTTTTACAAATAATCAAAAAAAATAAAAACACGGGACGACGCAGAATCGCGTACTAAAAAATTTGACTTCTTCTCTCTTTTTTGGTATAAATAAATATATGAAAGAAATCAACCTAAAAAATGTAATTTGGAAAGAAGGCAAATGTTATGTTGCCTGGAATTTAAATACAGCTGTATCTAGTTTTGGTGACACTAGAAAAGAGGCTTTAAACAGCCTGGGAGAAGCCTTGGAGTTATATTTTGAAGATGTACCGATTTCCAAGATAAATAGAGTAGAACAACCGGGTTTAGTCCATTGTCAGTTCAAGCATGCCTAGGCCAATTCCCCTAAAACAAGTCTTAAAAGTCCTTGTCGCCGAGGGCTTTGTTTTTATATCCCAAAATGGTTCGCATGCTAAATTTCGCAAAGAAAACAACCCAACTCGCACGGTGATCGTTAAAATGGGAAAAAAGGAAATACCGTATGGCACCTTCCAGTCAATTATGCTTCTTTCCGGGCTTAAAGAAAGTGACTTCAGAAATTAACGAACGGGCCAAATTTTTGCCCACTCACCTAATTCTTAAACTTAAAAGTACCCCCCCCCATATTTTTATCGATAAATATTTATATTAAAACAAATAATGTAACTACTATGAACTACAATAAACCAAAGATAATCGTTTTAATATCAGTTTTAATATTAGTTATAGTGGGTGGTTATTTATTTCTTGGGATATTTAGAGAACATAAAGTTTCAACAGGATTAGAAGGACATACATATATAGTGAATAAAACCTTTTTCTTAGCACCTTTAACCCACAAAATAGACTCGGCAACGTACACGATAGAAATTAATAATAATGCCAATGAAAATTTTGATGTTATAATTGACAATTCACAACATGGTCAAGTTGATAGTGATGGCACCATTATTGATAATTTTTATATGAATCCCTATGTTATAATGAATGAGGGCACAAAATTAAAAGTTAAAGAAGTTACATATAAAAATTATTTTGAGGGAGAAAGACATATGATAAATGTGGAAATAGAAAATATTGCAGAAAAAACTTACATTTATTATAATTCGGATTGTTTTAAATCTGTTCGAAATAACAAATTATTTGCATTCTTTAAAATTAACAGACACGAAAATATTGGAGAGGAATGTATATTTCAAAATAATTTTCTGCAAAAGATTGACTAATTATAATAAATTAGATTTAACAATAATAAGCAGTAAAAAATTTTTTGCCAAAATTTGCCTTCGCTCCGCAAAACATCAGATATACGCATACGTTGTCGGAAATAATTAAAATTTTATGAGTAAATTAAAAAAAATACTTTTAATTCTATTGGCCGCAATTTTCCTTATCTTTATCGGTTATTTCTTCGTTCCAAAATCCGTAACCAAATGTGGCAGCACGGCCGACCCAATCTGCTTAACTTGCAAATGTAGCATGGGAATTCCGTATGACCCAGCACCTATCGGGGGTCAATTACAGCCACACTGTTTTATGGGAAAATTACTTGAATGTAAAAAAACAGATTATACGGAGTAAAATATAAATTTCAATTTCAACGAATGGACTATGAATGAAGGTTTATCAAGGCAAGAACAAAAACAGCGACAGCTAGAAGCTAGTTTTGATAATGCTTTCCATCAATTGCAAGAAATTGCCACCATATTAGCTGAAACGGGACTCAATGTCAGAACCTATGTCAGTGATCCTGATATGATAAAAACTGAATGGATGCGTAATACCGCCTTCCCAATTGTTTCAGATGGATTAGATGGCATAAGGGTAAGCCGCAATAGAGAAAATAGTGGTTTTATAGTTTGGTTCACTAATGGCTTTGAAAAACCCGATAACCCTCAACGACAGGAAATTACTGCAAAACTCAAAGCGGCTGGATTTGAAGTAGTTTAAAATTTACATCCCACAATACAGATTTATAAGGCTCCCCCCCCCGACTAAAGATAATCAGCTCGCGAAATGTTGAGTACGCTATAAAAAACCTCTTTACTTTTTAAACTAATTCTGGTAATTTAATATAAATTCTGAGTATTAATTAATAAATAAAAAATCATTATGAACGAAAGAATGGACGCCGAGACCATGGCACTAGCCGACAATGGTCGAGAGCAACAACTTAAAGAAGCAATCAGGCTAGGAATTTTAAGCGAAGGCGCAACAACTGACGATTTAACTCCGGAAACTGCACAAAAAATGCTTGACATTTTTACGCTGAGAGATTGTATTGGAGTTGGTATTCTTCCTGCCGGATCAAGCGCCGAAGATTTAACGTCTGAAGTTCTTCAAAAATTTGTAGATCGTAATGGCGGAAAAACTTATCGGTTTGAAGGCAATGAAATAGTGTTTAAATAAAAAAAGGTTGTACAAAAAATTCGTCGAGCTTACTCTCAAATAGAATATGGCAAAAACGTACAACATTCCAGTGCGAAATTTTAAGTTAAAGCTTGCAATAAGCGAGGCTGGCTTTCCCCTCTCGCCGGCTAGTTTACTTTTGGCTAATAATTTCAAAATTAAAAAGGGTGAGGTAGCCTGCGATATTGGGACTGGCTGCGGAATTCAAGCCATAACGGCAGCAAAACTTGGGGCTGAAAAAATTTATGCATCCGATATTAATCCGCATGATTGTAAAATTGCTAAAAAAAATGCGGGACTTAACAAACTTAGTAAAAAAATCTCAATTTATCATGGTAGCCTGCTTGAACCCTTCACGGATTTAAAATTTGACGTCGTTATTGCTAATTTGCCCCAAACGCCTGGAAAAATTCTTAAATCACCGCCGAAACTCCTAGGTTACTATGGCGGTGATGACGGAACCGACCTTGTCAGAGAAGTCATCAAAGACCTGCCAATATATTTAAATAAAAATGGACGATTTTATTTTCAATGGGGTCAAATTTCAAACCCTAAACGCGTTGAGAAAGAATTACAAAAAAAATTTACATTCAAAAAGATAGCAATGATCAGTGCGCCTTTCGGGTTTATAGAGTTTGAGGTAATTGATAAATTGCTGAGGATGCAAAAAGAGAACAAAGCTATTTTTTATAAAAAGTCAGGCGTGCTACACTATAATAAAGTAATTTTCGAATGCAAGCTGAAATAATAGCATCGCCGTTTTACTGGCGGCGGCTAATAATTTAAAATATGAACCGAAAACAAGCACCGGAGCTTTCACCAATTGAATTGCTAAAATCACAAGAGCAAACTGCCCTGGAAAGATATAATGGATTGTCCCATAATTATGGACTCAACCCCAGGGATGCAGAATTAAGAGAATCAGCAGACGCAGCTTATGCTGAATGGCAGAGAATAAAAAAGGAAATAGCAGATATTGAAGAAAGGGTATAATTTCAGCGCTTAATTTCCTTAATATGGCACATCACCTAAACATTGATTGGGTTTACCCAAATTTAAATCCTATTAATATGAATCTTCCATTAACAGAGGCTATTCAACACTTTAAAGAAACATGGCAACCATCTTCATTAACAGAGGCTATTCAACGCTTTAAAGAAACCCCCCAGAGTGGCATCGATATAGCTGTTTTAGAAAAAGGGATAAGTAATGGTGAATTAAGTCCTGAAGAACAGGCAAATTTAAATGAAACATTTATTACTAGCTATAATCGATCATTCGTTGCTGGTTTTCCACGCGATGCCTTTAATATGTTGCGCGGACAAAATTTGATTGCTGAAAATATCCCACCAAGAGAGGACCTTGACCTTGACGAAAATTGGAAAGAAATCGCAAAACTAGTCGAACTTAATATCCCTCAACAAGAAATTACGACCAACGTAGTATATAATCACTTTAAGCGATTTATACATCAGGGTAACAGGATACCAAACCATGAAAATATTTCCCAAAAAATTTCTCAGTACATATCAGAGTGCATTCGAAGAGCTCATAAGAAAAATGACCCAGAATTATTACAAAAGGTAATACCAGCATTCAAAACCCTAGCATACCTTATTAAATCACAAGGGTCGTGGGCCTACTCCTGCGAATCGGAGTATGACGTAATGGTAAGGTTTGGCGTTGATTCGAAAAAAATGGATTTTAAATTTCTTGATGATGATGAAATAACTGAAAAAATTCTAACAAAACATTTGGCAAGATTACATAATTAAAATTTACTACACCTAACACGGGCTAGCCGGTTCGCTCGGTAAATTTGACTAAATTTGACTTATTTTCTCAATTTATCTAATATTACAATAGCTAAGAATACAAAACTACCTTATGAAAAACTCTTTATTTACAGTCTATATTGAACAAGATGAGGACGGCGTCTTTATTGGTTCAGTCCCTTCTGTACCTAGTTGCTATGCCCAGGGCAAAACTCAAGAAGAAATGCTTGTTAACCTGCGGGATGTTTTGAAATTATGTCTTAGAAACATTGACAGCAAGGTTTTGGAAAAAATCAGATTTGTCGGAATTCAAAACGTAAAAGTTACTCATGCCTAAACTTGTGCCAATCAAACCTAAAAGGTTTGTCAAAATTATGCTTGAGCTTGGTTTTACAAAGCGTGATGCCGAAGGGTCTCACGTATTTTTAAAACATTCCGATGGCAGAACTACCGTAGTTCCGATTCATTGCCAAGAAATTAGCAAAGGATTGCTTAGAAAAATACTCAATGACATCCAGCTAACCGTAGAAGAATACGATAAATTAAGAAAATAAATATTAAATTTACCTTGCTCACCCAAATTTCGTTTTCATTTATGCAATATAGCGCTCCCGCCTACGCTGGAGCTTCGGCGGGCAAGCCGCACGATTATACTGCGCCACTCGAACATAACATTAGGTAATATATAATACATTCTTACTACCGTTGCGGTAGCGGAGTAATCGGGACAATTTTATAAACTTTTTTTTCTTCTATGCTTAAGCAAAGGAATAATCACGAGGCTGGATCATCAAAAAATTTAGATGAGTTAAAACAGGATTTGCAAATAGATATTCATGATTTATATTTTCAAAGACTTTTGGAACAAGAGGAAGCATTATCTTTACTGAAAATAGCATCAGAGGCCAAAAATATTGATGAGTTATGCGAACTTGAAAGAAAATTTTATGACAGCGATGCTTTTTTTGTCCGCCGAAATGGGGAAAGTGTTGACGAATTTATCGAAATTGAAAATTTTAAAATATTTTTCGACAAAATTATTGATAACGTTGAAGTTTCTAATTGGAAAGAAAAAATTATTCTCTTACTAGAAAAAATCAATCAGTCTTATATACAAGATTACCACGAGATACTTATTAAATCATGGCTGGCCAAATTTCTTGAACAAGTCTACCAAAGTTATATCACAGAAAATATAGATATCCAAATTTTTGGTAATCAGTTACAAATTATTTTAGCTGAATTTGCACCAAAACTCCCAGCTTTTCTCAAAACAGCGGGAGGGATAGATCTCGAGAGGAGAAAACCGAGCTTCATTGAAAGTGTTGATGGCACCATGGAAAGATTTTATAAAATCGAAGAGCTAGAAGATATTCTGGAAGATTTGACCGATGGTATAATAGTTGGAGGATCTATGAGCTATGGTCCATTTTTTAACATACGAAAATCACTAGATGAAACAGGAAGCTCTGACATTGATTTGATTATTATCCTAAAAGAAGATAAATTAGACGCCTCTCTGTGGAACAAATTACAAAATTCTGATATTATTAGTGAGGGAGAAAAGGATATTTTTTTTGAAAGAATGAAAAAATTTCGGGATTTATTCAAAAAAGGAGAAGCGGACGTATTTAGTCAAAAATTTAGCATCCAAGGTACTGATTTTGATGTTAGCATCCACTTCTTCGCTCCTTCAATCTTTGACAAAATGACTGATAGAGACTTTGGAGGTGATCTTTCTGCAAATAAAGACAAAGTAGCCACGATAAGAGATTATAAGGCGAAAGAATTTCCACATAAAGTTTGTGCCCAACAAAATTTTTTAGGAGAAAAATATGAATATAGCGTTCCTCCACAGCGACAGGTTGACGGTGGCGTTATAGTAGAACTGCCATCATATATAATCCAAAATCAACATTTTTATCCCGGAATATACCAAAATTTGATCTCTCCCTGTTTTTCTATATCTTATGATCGCACTGGCAATACCTCGAAAAGAGTAGCAAAATTCAAAGATACGATGGAAAAAAGATTACAAGAAGAGATGGGCGAACAACCGAGAGCTGAGTTACTAAAATCCCACATTCGTTATAGAATCTTTTCACCAGAATTATTTAAAAAATACCAGCAATAAATATGCAAATACCATTCAAAAAAGGACTCTTTTTAAACATCACATCCCGCAACAAAAGCAAATGGGCAAAAGATATAGAAAATCTCAGCAATTTTCAATTTTTAGATTTTATTGAAATATGGATAGAGGAAATTGATTTAAACACCGATGAAATAGCGTGGCTAAAGCAAAAGCTTTCCCCCTATGAAATAATAATTCACGCCCCTTTCATAAATCTCTCATTGATTTCAATTCAGAAATCAATTAACGAAGCAACAATAAATATACTCAAAAAAAGTATAGATATTGGGGAGCAATTGAATGCTAAAATTATTACTATGCACGGAGGATCATTCCCATTATTTTTAAAACAACCTGCAGTAAAAAGAATATTTGTAATAAATTTTCAACAATTAATAAACTATGCGGATAATAAAATAGAAATAACCATAGAGAATACTTCCATTAAAAAAAATACTCAAATTTCATATCCTGTTTTACTAAATGAATTGTCAGATATACAATCTTCAATTCCGAATATCAATTTTACATTAGATGTCGGCCATTGTATCCAAAATAATGATAAATTTGTTAATTTTTTACTAAAAAATAAAAAATACATAAAGAATATTCATCTGCACAATGCAATAAAAAATGGAACCGCTCATTTTGGTTTTAATAAAAAGGGAGACTTAAAATTGAAAAATTTCATGGATTCTCTCAAAAATATTAATTATTCAAATTTTCTTAGCTTAGAAATCTTAGGTGAACAGGATATAAAAAAATCATGGGAATTATTGTTGAAAAGTTTATAAGATTTTTTTCTTCAAAATAAACCTAATGATTAAAATATAAAATTATGAGCGAAATACCAAAATACCAAGGGCCAGATGCCCCGGAAGGTAAAGAATTGGAAGCCTTAAAGGAACTTCCAATTAATGGAGTCAAGGATGCCGTTGTTATTTTAGAACTCACTGGAGTCAAAATAACACCGGAGATTAGAGCGGCTCTATCGGTGATAGATTGTCAAGATGGAGAAATAATCGAACTTGCCGCCAAAGCACAAAGAGGCGAAGAAATAACCCAAAAAGCAGCCGACGCAATATTTTTAGAAAAAATAAGCAGCCTGCTAGAAAAGCTAAGACGAACTAAATACAGAACATGCCGAAACAGCAAAACGCTAAAAGAAATAAGAGAAGCGTTCAAACAGCTAACCGGATCTGAATGGATTATTGAAGAAGAAATGGTAACGGCAGAATAAATTAAATTTGCCTCGTTTAGTCAAATCTATACTTCACAACCAAAAAACTATGGGTCTGAAAAAACTGCTGAAAGTCATAATGGCAGTTATCATCTCGGCTATTATATCTACAATTGCCAGCTTTTGGCTGTTTGAAATGGACTGGCTGTTTCTGCCTTTTCCGCTTTTCGCGGGATTAGCTATGGTGTTTGTTCAAAAAGAAAAAAGCAGCTGCAAATTTGTTGATAAACTTTTTATCGGCTCCCTGCTTTTTGGTTTTTTCACTCTATTATTGATAGATACGAAGATGTATCTTCTTTCCGCTGATTTCCCGTTTTGGCCATTTTATAATCCAAAGGAATATCTGATTTTTTCTTTAGTTTTTTGTTTTGTCAGTTTCTTGGGCGGTTTAGTAGGAATTGTGATAAAAGGTTTTTACTCTATCGCTCGAGATTATAGCCGGCGGCAAGCCGCTAAAAAATTTAAGTAAAGCTTAAATGGCAATATTTAACAAATTCATTTTAAGCAACTTAAAAACTTTTGAAATGGCCGGGGTTTTGATGCGCATATTCAGTTTTTCATTGGTAAGCTGGCTTGGGCCGCAAAGCCCTTTTATGTTCGTCTGGATATTCAATACAACCGACGCGATAATATTGTCTTGGTGCTCGGTTTTAAAAAAGGACCGAGCTTATTCTTTGCTGAATATTTTTTGGATAGCGGTCGGACTGGTTGGAATTTTTAGGGCGGCCGGACTTTTATAATGAATAACTAAGACATTACTAAATAAAAACTATGACTAAAAAATTCTTTCGCTGCAATGTCTGTAACGACATCCACCATGGCGCCGCCGGGCCGGAAATTTGCCCAACCTGCCAGACAAAAAATGCTTATGTTGAAATCGAGGCTGAAGCAGCTAAAACCATAATGACTTTATGACCAAAGACGACTTAAAAAAAGTCTGGGCCAGATTTGCCCAAGACCAAGATTTTATTTTAAACCCGGATACCGGCCACGTTGACGACGTTGCCGAGGGGGTTTTGGCCAATAAACAAAAGCATGGTTTGGGCCTTTGCCCCTGCCAACTTCGCGACGGCTCAAGGGAAAGAGACCTAAAAATAATTTGTCCCTGCAATTTTAAAACTCAAGATATTTGGCAAACCCAGAGCCGCTGCTGGTGCGGTTTGTTTGTCAAAAAAAATTAAAATAATAATCCTAATCACCTAATCCCTAAAACCTAATCCCTAATACCCTAACCCCTATGACTAAAATTAACCAAATCTATAAATGCAATGTCTGCGGCAATATCATCCAGGTATTACACCCCGGCGCTGGCGAACTGGTTTGCTGCGGCCAGCCGATGCAGTTATTAGTAGAAAATACCGTTGATGCGAGCACCGAAAAACACGTGCCGGTGATTGAAAAAACCGAAAATGGCATCAAAGTCAAAGTCGGTTCCGTCCCCCACCCGATGGAAGCAGAGCATTATATTGAATGGATTCAAGTCATTAACGGCAATACTGCTTATCGAAAATATCTTAAGCCTGGCGACGCGCCAGAGGCCGAATTTTGTGTTGCCTACGCCGATGACTTAATTGCCCGGGAATACTGCAATTTGCATGGGCTTTGGCAGTTATAAATAAGACCATCGCCGTTACTTAGCCTGACTTCGAAAAAGCAAATAAAAATAGCCGAGGCTTCCACGCCTCGGCTATTTTTATTTTTTTATTACCACCAAATTATTCGCTTAATAATCTGCCAATAAAAATCAAACAGCGGATTGGCGATATATTTTAGCAACGGATTTTGCAGGTCTTGAAAATCAATTTTGCCGACAAAGCGCTTAATAATATCAATATCTTTTATTTTTCTTTGACTCTGAACCATAATTCTGGTCTTAATAATTTTTCGCCAGCTGCCAGGCTGAAAAAAATACCAATAAACTTTCAAATTCTCCCGCCACCAACCAGTCAAAAAAGAATAAAACAGCATCGCCAAATCCATTATAATGCAAGCCGGCGAAATCAATAAAATCGTCGCAAATTTATAATTCTGGAAAATCACCAGCCGGCGGTTTCTTTCCATAAAATAATATTTTTTGATGCTGCGGGAAAATTCATACTTATGATAAACCACTGACTGCGGCGCCAGCGTTATTTTATAGCCATCAAGCCATAGCCGCCAGCCTAAATCCGTATCTTCGTGATACATAAAAAATTCCTCGTTAAACAAGCCGACAGCCTTCAAAGCCGAGGTTTTAAGCAAAACACTGGCGCCGGACGGATAAGTGATCTCTTTGACAGCCATTTCTTCATCAGGCGATTGATGCCCGCCGGCAAAAGCAAAACCGAGATAATGGATTTCGTTGCCAATGCTATTAATCTTGCCTTTATCTTGATACAAAAGGAGTTTAGACTGAACTGCGCCAATTTTTGAGTCAGTCTCCCCGACCGCCACGGCCTTTTCCAAAAAATCAGGCTCAACGGCGGTGTCCTGATTTAACAAATAAGCATAATCAAACCCATTGCTAATGGCGTATTGCATGCCTAAATTATTGCCGGCGGCAAAACCGATATTTTTTTCGTTGACGATTAATTTAATCTCAGCCCAATTATTTTTTAAATACTCCGCCGAACCGTCCGTTGACGCATCGTCAATCACTAAAATTTCAAAACTGTCTTTGGGATAAGTAATTTTAGCCAGGCTAGACAAACAGTCGCCGAGATAGTCGGCGCCGTTATAAACTGAAATTACAATTAAAACTTTTTTATTGCTGGCCATTTTCTTTATTTTTTAAAGCGGTGTTTCGGACGATTTTGGTAATATCGCGGTCAATTTTTTCCTGTTTGACAATCAGGCGGAAGGCAACAAAAAATAAAACAATAATCGAAAGGTAAACCAGCAAATCAGCCCCCCGCTCAACTCCCAGCCATTGAGCGATGACATCAGTCCCTTTTGGATTAACCGCCGCCGCCGCGACTAAAACCCAAAATACCAGCCAAATCAATAATTCGCGGCTGGTAATGTCCCCTTTTTTAAATCTTAAAACCGTCCGCCACAAAACAAAGAGGATGAAAATAATGATGATAAATTTGATAATCATTTTGAAATCCGGCCAATAATTAAATCCCAAATTATCCGGAAAGAATTGGATAGTTTTTGCCCTTTTTGCAAAGAATACTCAGTATATCTAATCGTTACCGGCGCTTCGATAAACCGCAACTGGTGAATTTTAATCTGCTCAATAATTTCCGAAGCATGAGCCATGCCGTCTTGCCTGATTTCGATTAATTCGGCAGCTCGGCGGCTCAAAGCACGAAAACCGTTATGAACATCCGTTACCGGCAAACCGGTATAAAACCGGGTAAACCAAGTCGCTAGTTTTAAAACCTGCTTTTTCCAAAAAGGAATCTGATTTTTATCACTTAAAAATCGAGAACCTAAAACTACATCGGCCTTCTGCAAAAGCAACGGTTCTACTAAATCATCAATTTCATTGGCTTCGTGCTGGCCGTCAGCATCAAAAGTAACAATAATATCAGCTTGCAAACTTAAAGCAAAATCAAGGCCAGTCTGAAGCGCTGCTCCCTGGCCTCGGTTTAAGAAATGATTAACCACTGCCGCCCCGGCTTGTTTGGCTAATTCACCGGTATTATCCGCTGAACCGTCGTTAACCACTATAACATCGTAAGCTTTATCTTTTATTTTTTTGACTACTTGGCTGATGGCCTTAGCTTCATTATAAGCCGGTATCACGACTATCGTTTTCATAATTAAATTTTGTAAGCTTACTTTTTAAAGCGGCTCAAAGGAGAAAGAATTGATCGATGGGCGCGGAAAAAATCAATTGCTCCTTTAATGCCGTCTTCGAGCAAAACCACCGGAAACCAGCCCAGTCTTTCTTTGGCCAAGGTAATATCGGGTAAGCCCAGTGGCGTCATAAAAAGCAGCGGTTTTTCAAAAACAATTTTTGATTTTGAACCGGTGATCTCGATAACTTTTTTTGCCACGTCAACCACTTTGTAATCTAAATCGCCGCCCAAATTAAACGGCCCAGCTTCGCCGCTTTTCATTACTTTGACCATTCCTTGCACGACATCGGCAACGTGGCAAAGCGAGGTGGAAAAACTCTCATCGCCGTAAATAACTAAATCTTTATTTGCCAGCGCATTATAAACAAAATCAGGAATCATCTGGCCGATTTTGAGTTTCATTCTCGGTCCGTAAGTTCTGAAAATTCTGACAATTTTTGCGTCTAAGCCGTAAACTTGGCCGTAAGTCGTCGTAATCGTCTCGGCAAACCTTTTGCCCTCATCGTAGCAAGCCCGCGGACTCAGCTGATCGACTATTCCCTGATGGTCTTCCTTAAAATAAGGATCATTCAAATCGCGCGGACCATAAACAACTGAAGAAGAAGCTAGCATAAATTTAGCTTTATACTTGGCCGCCAAATCTAAAATATTTTTTGTCCCGACGGAGTTAGTCAAAACGGTCTGAATTTTCGTGCTCTCAAAATCTTTGGGCGAAGTCGGGCAGGCTAAATGATATATTTCCTGGATCCCTTGAAATTTAATCCGGAATTTTTCCAGTTCGGCTAATGACTCTAAATCAATCGGCTCATTGATATCATGCTTAATAAATTGAAAATCGGAATTTTGCAGCAAATGGTCAATATTAGCCTCATCGCCGGAAATAAAATTATCAATGCAAATAACCTTACTGGTTTTAACCAGCTCGTCGCAAAGATGCGAACCGATAAAACCCGCTCCGCCGGTAATCAAAATATTTTTCTTTTCAAAAATGGCTTTAGTAGGCATAAATAAAGGATAAAAACTTAATTAAACTAAATATATTATAGCTTAAAACCGCCGAAAATTCAAGGCTTATTGCAATTTAAGCTGACGAAAAGTCCAAAATCGATTAAAGACAAAATTCCAAAGGGTAATTATGCCCGTAGCCGCTACCCAGGATAAACGATAATCAATCGCTATAAACTCAGTCAAACTATAAACGATTAAAGTATGAACCACCAGTCCCGAAGAGATAACGATAATAAACTTTATCATCTGCCAATAAGCCTGCCGGCCTTTTTCTTTATTGCGGAAAGTCCAATTTTTATTGCTGAAAAAATTAAAAATTCCGGAGACTACTCCGCCGCAGACATTAGAGATTACATACCAGATATTCAGCCATTCCGTCAAAGAATATAAAATCGAAAAATTGATTAAGGCGGCCGTACCGCCAACAATACAAAACTTGATAAATTGCTTTAGCAGTGGAAATTTCAATAAATATTTATCCAGCAAGATTTTAATCATACTAATACTTCATTACTGAAACTCTTGCCCCGCCTTTATAATTAGGCTGGTCGATTTTAATTTCCGCTTTAAGTCTGCCGACATTATTAAAAACTTTTATCATCGGCTGTTCGCCAATGCCAGTACCGGCGACGATTTCATCAAGCCCATCATTGTCGATATCACCAGTGGCGACATAAACTCCTTTTAAAAAATTCGGTTCAAAGGCAAAAAAGCTGCTAAGCATAACGCCATTATAGGTAAAAATTCTAATTTCCGGCATCGCTTCTTTTTCAATACTAACGATAATTTCCGGATTATTATCGCCTTGAAGGTCGCCGGCGGCAACGTTCACCCCGCCCTTGAAATTTTGATTAAAGGCAAAAAACTGCGAAATAATTAAGCCATCAGCGCGGAAAACTCGAACGTGCGGCCCGCCGCCGGCACCGGCGCCGGTAATAATATCGGCTAAACCGTTGCCGTCAATATCGCCAACCGCCACCTTGACCCCGCCTAAAAAATTCTCACCGTAAGCGAAAAATTTAGAAATAATTTTTCCCTGATAAGCAAAGACTTTAACTTCCGGCTTGCCGCCTTTACCCGGACCGGCAATAATCTCCCCTTTGCCGTCATTATTAATATCACCGCAGGCAATATTGACCCCGCCTCTAAAATTCTTATCATAAGCAAAAAATTGGGAAACCAATTGTCCTTCCAGATTAAAAATTCGGATATGCGGCCCGCCATTACCAGTCGGGCTGGTAATAATCTCTGACTTATTATCCCCGTTAACGTCGCAGGCGGCAACATTAATTCCGCCGCTGAAATTCGGATCATAAGGATAAAAGGCTTTGAAAACCGAACCGTCAGTTTTTAAAACTTTAAGCTGGGGAAATGACTTGAAGCCCAAGCCGGCAATGATTAAATTCCCTTCGCCGCCCCGGTCGGCCGGCAACTTTTGGCTCAAGGCCAAATCCAAAGCTTTGGCGGCGTCAAGAAAGCCTTTGCCTAATTTATTTTTATAATTTGGATTAAAACCGGAAACATCCTTAGCGGAATCCAAAATAAAGTTTCTTATCTTATCGGCGGAAAAGCCGGGCTGCAAGGCCTTAATCGTGGCGGCAACGCCGCTGACTAGCGGCGTCGATAAAGAAGTTCCTGACCAATAGCCATTATAATACTTGTCGAACCCGGCAACACCGGGCCGATAAACCTGCGTTGAATAAAAACTCTCGCCGGGAGCAACAATATCAACACAGCCGCCGTAGCTGGAAAAATTAGACTTCTTGAAATCAGCGCCGACGGAAGCCACGCCAATTACCATATTTTCATTCACGGCACCGTCATAACAAACCGGGTAAGACTTAGTCACGTCCAAATCAACTCCGTTAAGGGCCGGATTGGTGTTGCCAGCCGCTGCTACCACGATAATATTATTATCATAAGCTCTTTTAATGGCATTAAATAGACTCTGACTGAAGCCATTACCGACAAAACTCATATTAATCACATCGGCGCCATTATCAACCGCGTAATCAATCGCCTGGACAACCGAATAAACATCACCGGCACCGGTACTATCCAAAACTCGCAAAGGCATAATTTGAGCAAACCAGCTGACCCCAGCAATCCCCATTTGGTTATTAGTTGCTGCCGCGGCAATACCGCTAACGATCGTACCGTGTTTGGCGGCATCAACATCGTAGGCGCCGGAAAATGACGGATTAGGATTATTATTATTTTCAACAAAATTCCAGCCGGAAAAATCATCGATATAATTATTTTTATCATCATCGCTGTTATTACCCTTAACCTCATCTTTATTAATCCAAATTTTGTCTTTTAAATCAGGATGATCCAAATAAACGCCGGTATCCAAAACGGCAATTACAGTTTGTTTAACCGTTCGACCCTGCTCTCGGACTAGTAAATCTTTCGACCAAAAATCAGCGGCATTAATCGGTTTGAGATACCATTGCAGGCCATAGTCAGGATCGTTGGGAAAAGCGGCGGCTTTAACTTTGTAGTTAGGCTCCAAAAATTCAATCTCGGCCGAACCTTGGTATTTTTTAATGACCGAATAAACATCTGAACCTTCGGAAATTCGAAACTTATAAATTTCCGGATCATTTTTAAATTTAACTAAAAACTCGCCCGCGACATAGCTGGCGCCCGGCTGGGCGGCCAAAACGGAAAAACCAAAAAATACCCCGCCCAAAGCCGAAACTAACAATAAAAAACTGAAAAAAATAATTTTTATTTTATAATTTTTCATTTATTTAGTTTTATCTAATAATTCTCCTTTTTGCAGCTGGTCTAAAAATACCTTAGCTTCGGCGGCAGAGGCCGGATTTAACGAAACGGCTTTCTCAGTCGCTGCTTTTGCCTTTTGATTTTCGCCGATTTTGGCATAAAGCGAAGCTAATTGAGCATAATTATCCGACGATTCGTCAATTTTAATCAATTGATTGAACAATTCAATCATCTTGTCATATTTTTTAACCCGGCTATAAAGAGAAATCAGCCGCTGATATTCATTGACTCCCGGCTTTAAACCAAGCTTTAACATCGTCTGGTACTCTTGGTCGGCCAAATCGAAATGGCTAGTAACGATATAAATGCTCAGCAAATTCCAATTTGAATCTAAAACTTCGGGTGAAAGAGCAACGCCCTTTTTAAAATATTCAATCGCCTGGTCAAAATTACCAAGCAAACCGTAAGATTGCCCCATTTCAAAATAAAGCTGCGGCCGGGTCGGACTTAAATCAATCCCCGCCTGCATCACCTGCAAAGCTTTCTGCGGCGCGGTTTGGTCAAGTATAAAAACGGAATTATAAACCGAACCCAGCCATAGCCGATGGCGGAAATTAAGCGGCTCCTCGTTAACGCTCTTCTGCAGTTCGGTAACCGTATAATTCAAGACTGACCGAGATTTGGCCTGGTCAATATTTTGGTTTTGGGCCAGCTGGACGGCAAAATTGGATAGCTGCTGGCGGGCTTCGAAACGGCCGGGCAAGGCTTGCTCGATTGCCTGTTTGAAATAACCGAATTTAGTATCAATATTTTTATTAATCTGAGCGGCGGAACATTTATTGTCAGGACTGCTGCAAAGCGGCGCCGTTATTCCTTTAAAAATAGCGGCATTAGCCTCAACGGTTCTAACATTCACCGCCGAAATGACAAATGCCAAAACTAACAACAAAGAAATAACGTAAACATAATTAATGTCTGACCTCAAATTTTCTTTTTCTTCGTTGCCTTGCCGGTCTTTTGGATTTAAGCCGGCCAAAAAAACAATAAAAGCCAAAAGCGGGTAAAATAGAATTTCCGTGCTTAAAGTGTCAAAAACGAACAAATTTTGAGTAAAATAGGCAATTAACAAACCAATCAAAAGCCAGCTTTGGCTAATATCATGCTGATTTCGGTAAACCCGGATTAAGGCAATAATCGCTAAAATCAATACCGCTAAATAGGCGGCTAAGCCTAAAATCCCGGTAGTGACGCCAACGTCAAAAATTATATTATGAGCCCGGTCAAACCAAATCTGCGATCCGTTGTCTTTGTAAATTTCAACCGGAAAATTTTTGTTAAAAGCATAATAATAATTTTCCGGGCCATAACCGATTAGAAATGATTTAGGAGTTTCCGTCCAGCCTTTCCAGCTCGCTTGCCAGGTATTTAAGCGGGACTCCGTGGTAATATCATTCAAAGAAATAGTGGCCAAGCGGTTTAGCGTTCCGTTGGTTTTGATAAAACTACTATTTTTCAAGGCAAACAGAATAAACGGCGAAACAACTATGATGACCAGGCAAACCAGGCTGATTATTTTTATTTTTTTATTAACCGCCAAAAACAAACTGCCGAAAGCCAGAAAACATAATCCTAGCGCCAAACCGACAATCGCTCCCCGCGTCTGAGTATTGAAAAAAATAAAAAAGTCAAAAAGAAAAATTACCGTCAATAAAGCTAAAATAAAATAACGGCGGGACTGCAAATACCAAACCAAAAAAATCAAAACCTGCAAAAGAATGAAAAAGCCCAAAAATAACGGCGGAAATTTATCAACATAATTTGACTTGTCGAAGGTATAGCTAAAAGTCTCCGTCAAAATCGGCACCTTTAAAAAATTAAAAAACTGCCAGTTACTGGCGGAAAATAATTTATAAAATAATGAACTGACTATCAAATAAACATCAACCGCCAAAAATGACCAGGAAAAAAGCTTCAGATTAAACCTTTTTTCTCTGACGGCAAAATAGAAAAGAAAGAAAAGATTAAACAGCAAATAAGCGGCAAAAAAGGTCGGGTTGCCCACGGTAGCTGATATCCGGTCTCCGCCGGAAGACTTCATTAAAAACGGAACTTTCAGCCACTGGGCAAAGCCGATGAAACACATGATAACGCTGACAAAAACCGAAAAAGTAAAAAATGAATACCAGTCCTTTTTTGTTTTGAAAACATTAGCCAAAACAAAAAAATACATCACCAAGTGAATTAGGTGGAAAAGTCCGCTCATTCTTTCGTAATTTCCCCAAAAACTATTATAAACGCCGATGCCGGCGAAAGTAGCCAAGGTGGAAATGCCAAGAAAAGAAAAAACCGACCAGCTGATTTTATCAAATTTCGGCCGATAGGCCTGGTTGATATGAGCTAAAATTAAATACAGAATGAAAATAATTTCCGCGATAATCCGAAATAAAATATTTTTAGGAACAATGAACGGAAAGAAAAAGGTGCTGTTAATCACCGGCGGTAAAAGTAAGATTGAGAAAGCGCCGATTTTAATAATTTTTAACAAAATATCAGAAATTTTTTTTGGACTATTCATAAAATTAATTGCCTATCGATCGCTTAATTTTTAATAATCTTAAATAATAAGCTAAAAAAATATTAACTAATAGTGCAATTAGCTAAACTTTAACGGCTAGACTTTTTTGGATAAATGGCTATTTTTTTCCCCTTGTATAACCTGGTAAATCATAATTTCCACTTCTTCGTTTCACGATAAACTAAGAAAAAGTGATTTAATTTTAACAAAAATACCAAAATTTATCAAATTAAAAACCAAGTTGACTAAAGCTCCCAGATATTCTATAATATAGACTATAAATAATCCTAACTTCAGGGCTAAAATGACTAACAGTTTAACGACCAGCGGCAAAAAATATCTACTACTTATTGGGGATATATTCATCCTCTATTTTTCTCTTTGGATCACTCTCTTGATCCGTTATCAAAACGAATACAACAATTCCTTGTGGAACCAGCATCTCCTGCCATTTACCATTGTATTTGGCTTTTGGCTGATTGTCTTTTTTATTGACGATTTATATGAATTGAATTATATCCAAGGGAAAGCCGGAATTTTGAGCCGTCTTCTAAGAAGTATTGCGATTGGCTTAGTTTTCGCGATTATTTTCTTTTACCTGGGACAAAATCGAATCTTTACCATCCGACCCCAAACCGTTTTGTTGATTAATGCCGCCATTGCCGGTGTTTTAATTTATCTCTGGCACCTCTTTTTTGGCGCCATTACCAAATTATCAAGGATTGCTAACGGCTTGATGATTGTCGGCTTTAATAATTTAACCGAAGAAATTATTGACCGAATAGTTAACAAACCCCAATTAGGCTTTCAGCTAAAAATAATCATCGCTGAGCCGCAAACATTAATTCCGGATAAATTCAAAAATATTGCCCATTTTAATCATTTTGACGATTTAAAAAATGTTTGTCTGGATAATAAAATTAATACCATTGTTTCAACCGTCCATCCCCGGGAAAACCCGGTTTTAGCCAAAAGTCTTTTTGCTTGTTTGCCGCTAAAAGTCAGTTTTTTTGATGTCGCCAGTTTTTATGAAAAAATCATCGGCAAAATTCCGGTAACCACAATTGAACAAATTTGGTTTTTAGAAAATTTAGCCGAAAGCGACAAAAAACTCTACGAAGTTTTTAAAAGAGCTTTTGACATTATTTTCTCGCTAGTCTTGTTTTTAATCTCACTGCCATTTATCCCCTTTATCGCCCTAGCCATCAAGCTTGATAGTAAAGGGCCGGTATTTTTTAAACAGCAACGAAGCGGCAAGGAAGGCAAGCCATTTATGGCCGTAAAATTCCGGACCATGTTTCAGGATGCCGAAGCTAACGGTCCCCAATGGGCCGCTAAAAATGATTCCCGGGTAACGAGGCTGGGAAAAATTATGAGAAAAACCAGAATTGATGAGATCCCCCAATTACTCAATGTTTTACGGGGCGAAATGAGTTTGATCGGCCCCCGGCCCGAAAGACCGGAATTTGTCGAACAGCTGCAAACTCAAATCCCCTTCTACAAAGAGAGATTACTGGTTAAACCGGGCTTAACCGGCTGGGCTCAAGTTTTTGGTCCGGCTTATGGCGGGTCCAAGGAAGGGAGTTTGGAAAAATTGCAGTATGACTTATTTTATATTAAAAATCGATCTCTAGCTTTAGATTTAAGTATTTTACTTAAGACTATTCGAACGGTTTTAAGCAGCAAAGGACAATAAAAAATTTTATGTGCGGCATTACCGGATACCTAAACCTAAACGGTCAGAATAAATTTAATTCTGGTCATTTAGAAACCATGCTCAAAACAATTGAGTACCGCGGCCCAAACGATAAAGGCGTCTTTGCCGATAACCTGGTTGGCCTCGGCCATCGCCGATTAAGCATCATTGATTTAAGCTCGGCCGGCCATCAGCCGATGTTTAGCGACGATAAATCGCTAGTAATAATTTTTAACGGCGAAATATACAATTATCTCGAAATCAAAGAAGAGCTGAAACATTCCGGCTGCAATTTTTCCACTGGCACCGACACGGAGGTAATCCTGGCGGCTTATCAGAAATGGGGCGAGAATTGCGTGGAAAAATTTAATGGCATGTGGGCTTTCGTCATCTGGGATCTCAAAGAAAAAAAACTTTTCGCCTCAAGAGATCGGTTTGGCGTCAAACCTTTTTATTACCAGCTTGACCAGAATTATTTTCTTTTTGGTTCTGAAATTAAAACCATTTTAGCCGTATCGTTAACGCCGCGAAAAATAAATTATCCCTTTCTCTATAATTTTATCGACCGCCATATCCCTTACGGCTGCGCCGAAACCGTTTTTGAAAATATTAAAACTTTGCTGCCGGCCCACAATTTAATTATTAAAAACGGCCAGGTGCAAATCAAAAGATACTGGCAAATCAATCCGGACGAATTTAAAAAGAAGTACGATTACAGCAATCCGGAAAAAACTTTTCGCCAGCTGCTTATTGACGCCACCAAACTAAGGCTAAGAAGCGACGTGCCGGTTGGCGTCTGTCTTTCCGGCGGCATTGATTCAACGACCATTACGGGCATTATTACCAAAATATTAGGCCAAAAAATCAAAACCTTTTCCTCAATCTATAACGAAAAAGACTACGGCGAAGGCCAGTTTATCGAAATTGCCAATCAATACTACCAAACCGAAGCTAATTTGATATACCCTAACGCCGATAATTTCTTTGATATTGTCGATAAGCTGATAAGCCATCACGATGAGCCGGTCAGAATGCCGGGAACCTACTCCCAATGGCATGTCATGGAGTGCGCTGCCAGAGAAGTAATCGTTACCTTGGACGGCCAGGGCGCCGACGAGCTTTTAGGCGGCTACCGGTGGTTTTACCCTGATTATCTGGCCAGTTTAATAAACGAAGTAACTCATTTTAAAGCGGGGACAAAAAATATCAGCAAATACTTGGAAACCAGAAAAGAGCTGAAAAACTATTTAAACCAAACCTACGATAAAGACGTTTTAAAAATCTTAACCCCGAAGTGTCTGCTGAATTTAAAACGGCAATTCAAGCCAGAAAATCGATGGCAAGATCAGATTCTGAACCAAAAATTTCTGGCCGCCAAAACCCCACTGCCGCCGACGCCAAAAATATTTTTTGACCCGCTCAATCAAGCCTTATTTGAAGCCTTTACCACCACCAACTTGCCGCATCTTTTGAATTATGAGGATAAAATCAGCATGGCTTTTTCTCTTGAAGCCAGGGTGCCGTTTATGGATTATCGAATCGTAGAATTCTGTTTCGGCCTGCCCTACTCCTACAAAATTAACGGCTATAAAAACAAAGCAATTCTTCGCGACGCTTTTCAAGATATTTTACCCCCGGAAATTTTCAACCGCAAAGATAAAAAAGGTTTCCCCACGCCTAACGAACACTGGTTCAGAAATGAGCTCAAAAATCAGCTAAAAAAATTATTTTATTCCCCTACTTTCAATGAGCACGGCTTATTCAACACTAGCGATGTCCAAAAAATCTTTGAGCAGCATTTAGCCGGAAAAAACCACGAAAGGCTGCTTTGGCGCATAATTACCCTGGAGCTTTGGCTAAATAAATATTTCAACTAAGTATGAAAATTTTTGTATTCACCAATCTTTTTGCCGAAGACAGCTACATCGGCGGCGCGGAAATTCAAGCTTATTTATTGGCCAGACATTTGGCTTCGAAAAATCATCAAGTCAATTACATAATCTGGGATGGCCGGGGGAATATCAAAGAAAAGCAGGTGGAAAATTTTAAGGTAGATTATTTAGGCAAGTCGGACAAAGGCTTGATAAAACACGCGATTAATTTTTATAAAATCTGCAAACTGAAATCACCCGATCTTTGTTTTATCCGTAATTTCAGATACTTATTCATACTTAGCTTTGTCTGCAAAATTTTAAAAATTCCCGCCGTTTACAATACGACTCATATTGATAACTGCCAGCCTTATCCTAAAAAAATAAAATTTAGCATAAATTTAAAACATACTTTAGGTTCGGCGATGAATGCTTGGTACCATTATCTCAGCCTTAGGGCCCTAAAATCAGTCAACGTGATAACAATCAATCAAACCCAGGCAAAAATTCTAGGGCAAAAATATAAAATCCCGGCAACGCCGATATATAACAGCATGGACGATAGTTATCCTCAAAATAAACCGGCGATAAAAGAAAATATCGTTATTTGGGCGGCAAACCTTAAGGCCAGAAAGCAGCCTGAGCTGTTTATTAATTTGGCCAATGATTTAAAAAATACAAACTACAAATTTTTAATGATTGGCTACTTGCAAAACAACACTAAATTTTATCAGGATTTAATTAATCAGACTCAGGCCAGCAATCCTAATTTCAAATACTTGGGCGGCATGCCGGCCGAAGAAGTCAATAAGCTATTGGCAAAATCAAAAATCTTTGTCAACACCTGCCTGCCGGAAGGCTTCGGCAATAATTTTATCCAAGCCTGGTTTAATGAATGTCCGACTATCACCTTAGATTTTGATCCCGACGACATAATTAAAAACCATAAAATCGGCTACCACTCCGGATCGTATGAGCAATTAGTCAAAGATACGAGATTCCTCATTGAAAATCCATCAACCACCGAAGAAATGAGCCAGCGCGCCAGATTATACGCTTTAGAAAATCACCTCCCTCAAAAAAATATGGTAAAATATGAAAAATTTTTCGAGGCGTTAATTAAAAAATAAATTAAAAAAAGATATGCTAAAAAAAATTAATAACTCTCTAAACAAAATTGAAATGGCATTGGGCCGGAAAAAAATATTTTCTTATCCCAAATATGCCCAGATTGAACCGACCAACCGCTGCAACCAAAGATGTATCATGTGTCCGCGTAACGATCAAATGGATGTGCCTTTGGGCGATCTCACTTTGGAAAATTTTAAAAGCATCCTAAAACAAATCCCGACGCTCACCGATATTCAACTTAACGGCTTGGGGGAACCGCTGCTAAACAACGATATATTTGAAATGATAAAGTGCGCAAAAAGCAAAAATATAAATATTACGGTTACGTCTAATTTGGCTTTAGCTACCTCCGAAAAAGCAAAAAAATTAGTTGCCGCCGGTCCCGACCTGCTAAAAATCTCGATGGACTCAACCGATCCGGAAATTTATCACTCGATTAGAAATGGCAATTTAGAAGATGCTATTACGGGCATAAAAAACGTAATCAGGGCGAAAAAAGAAGCCGGATCCAAAAAACCGTCAATCTGGTTTAACTCAATCATTATGAACAAGAATGTTGACGGACTGATAAAAATTTTAAAGCTGGCTGAAGAATTGGGAGTTGACATGGTCAGATTCAAACCAATTGATACCTTTGATCTATACTCAGATCGTGATCTTTTAGTAGAGAGAAATAAATTAATAGAACGGATTAAGGTTGCCGACGAAGAAAGCAAAAAAATTAAGATCCGTCACAACTTAAGCCACTTAATTAAAAATTTTTCAACCTATTATCGGCCGCAAACTGACCTCCCCTGTTTTTCACCTTGGTATGAACTATATATTCAATATTATGGAGGAGTTAGACTTTGCTGCGAATTTTATAGCAAAAAATATGACATCGGCAATATGTTTGAGGAAAGTTTTAAAAGTGTCTGGAATGGGAAAAAAATGCAACAAATAAGGGCTGAGTTTAAAAAAGGCCACATCCTTTTCCCGGTCTGCAAAACCTGCAACCGATTTCAAAGAAACATTCAAATTCATAATAAGCTAAAGAAACTTAAACTGAAATAACTTTATGAATGATCTAAAATTCTCGGTTATTTTGCCTATTTACAACGAGCAAGATGTCATTAAAGAAGTCTTAACTAATCTTAAAAATTATCTAGAACAAAATTTCAGTGGGCGTTATGAAATTATAGCGGTTAATGACGGCTCTACTGATCAAACAAAAGAAGTTTTAAGCACAGTTGACGGAATAAAAATCGTTAATCACCCTTATAATAAAGGCTACGGCGCCACGGTTAAGGCTGGCGTTAAGGAATCTGACTTCGACTGGGTTTTGACCTTTGATTCTGACGGCCAGCATCGGGTAGAAGATATCGGCAAATTACTCGCGGCTCAAGACGGCTTTGACATGGTAGTCGGCGCCAGAACCGGCTACAAGGGACCGGCCATTAGGCAGCCGGCAAAAAAAATCCTGCATTGGATCGCCGAATATTTGGTTGAAAAAAAAATTCCTGATTTGAATTCCGGGCTAAGGCTTATTAAAAAAGAATACTTTTTGAAATATAAGCATTTGCTGCCGAACGCTTTTTCCTGGACCACGACCATTACCTTAACCTTTTTCAAGGAAAGCCTGAATGTAAATTACATGCCGATAGAAATCAATAAAAGACAAGGCGGAAAAAGCACGGTTAAGGCGAGTGATGCCGTAAAAACTTTCATGCTAATTTTACGAATTATCACCTTATTTTCGCCGCTCCGAGTCTTTTTGCCAGCTACCTTGATGTTACTAGGTCTAGCGGCTATTGATGCCTTGCCTGAAATATTTAAAGGCAATATCAATGACTCAACTATAATTTTGATTATTTCCTCGCTAATCACTTTCTTTTTTGGAATTATTGCCGATCAGGTAGCCGCCATTAGGCGAGAAATTAACAACTAACAATATGGAACTAGAGCTAGCGATAAAGACCAGAAGAAGCGTTAGAAAATTCAAAAATCAACCAGTCGGAAGAGAGCTTATCGAAAAATTAACCGACTTGGCTAATTATGCTCCTTCGGCCTGCAATGTTCAGGGTTGGAAATTCATTGTAGTCGACAAGCAGGAACTAAAAGATCAAATAGTTGACAATGGCGGTTCAATTCTGATAAAAAATGCACCCGTCGGAATTTTAGTCATTTACGACAAAAGAACAAAAAACCTAATCTATCAGGATCATATCCAAAGCGGATCGGCAGCAATCCAAAATCTATCGCTTGGCGCCGCCGACTTAGGTCTGGGCAGCTGCTGGCTTTGTCATTTGCCAACACCAAAAAAATTAAGAAAAATTTTTAAAATTCCGGCTTATTATCAACCCATAGCTTTTATTATGCTTGGCTATCCGGAAACAGGAACAAAAACAGTGCCTCGCAAATACGACCTGAAACAAATCATGAGTTATAATCGATTTTCTGACGATTGGCCGAAAGAAAAAATAAATCCAATAATTTTGCTGGTCAAAAGGATACTGGTAAAAATTTATTACCTAACACCTCGCTTTATAAAAAAAATATTATTTAACAATCTTTTGGATAAAAAATTCGTAAAAAAATTTGACAACTGATGCTTAGAAATAATTTTACAATTGAAGCGGTAGCTGACTTTTGGGATAAAGTAGCCGAAATATATGACCAAACTAATAAAAAAATCGGCTCAACTCACTTCCAGAGATTCACGGAAAGTCTAAAACATCTCGAGGCGAAGCCTGGAGATAAAATTCTGAACATCTGGTCAAGAACCGGTAATGCCATTCCTTACCTAAAAGAAATTCAGGGCATCACAATTTATAACCTTGAAGTTTCGCCAAAGATGGTTCAGATTGCCAAGGCAAAATTTCCTGATCAAAATTTTCAACTTACCAATCTAAAATCATTGCCTTTCCCTAATAATTTTTTTGATGCGATTCTGTCTTTGGAAACTTTGGAACACGCCCCAAATCCCCAAATTTTAATCGATGAATTCTTTCGGATTCTCAAACCGCAAAAAAAATTGGTAATGAGCTTGCCGCCAAAAACAGCCGAATTACCCCTGAAAATTTACGAAACTTTTTTTACAAACCATGGCGAGGGGCCGCATCAATTTCTGCCTTCGAAAATCGTAAAACAAATAATGAAGCAAGCGGGTTTTGAAATTGTTATTCACAAAGGAACATTGCTAATTCCGGTTGGTCCGAAATTATTAAAAGAATTCGGCGAGATAATTATAAAAATATTTCAAAAAACACCAGTTAAAGAACTGGGTATTAGGCAGTTTTATGTCGGAAAAAAGCCACAATAAAATAGCATTAAGCTTTGATTTGGAATACTGGTACTGCGGCATTTACCTGGCCAAATATTTGCCTTCGGATAAAAGCAAACTGGCAAAAATTTACCCTGAAGCGACCGAAAAAATATTAAATTTACTTAGCCAATACCAGGCCCAAGCGACTTTTTTTGTTCTAGGCGAACTGGCAGAAAAAAATCCTGTTTTGATACAAAAAATTTATCGCCAGGGTCATGAAATTGCTTTGCATAGCCTTAATCATGAGTTGGTTTCAAGTTTAAAACCTGGGGAATTCGACGATAAAACAAAACGAGCCAAAAAAATACTCACTGATATTACAGGTCAATCGCCAATCGGTTATCGCGCACCTAATTTTTCAATCACTGAAAAAGAAACTTGGGCACTGTCTGTTTTAGCAGAAAATGATTTTAAGTACGATTCAAGTTTTTTTTCTTTTGTGGCAAATAAATGGGGTAAAACAAAAATTAAGCCCTATCACCCACTGAAAAATTTTGACCTAAAAGAATACCCAATTGCAACCTATAAAATATTTGGTTTTAATTTTCCCTTAGGCGGCGGCATTTATTTTAGGCTTATCCCTTACCCTATATTTTCTTTTTTGTTAAAAAGATTAATTGGCCGGGGAATTATTCCGGTTCTTTATTTTCATCCAGCCGACCTAACAAATTTTATTCCAGACTTAAAAATTCCCTGGCTGCTTAAAACCGTCAAATATTGGGGAGTAAAAAAAAGTTTTAAAAAATTTGAAAGATTGCTTAATGATTTTAAGACCGTGAGCATTAAACATATTTATGAAAATCCTACTAATTAACCCGCCAATCGAAAATATAATTGAAAGCGACATGCCCAAGGAACTTGAATCGGGCATGGATTTTTTGCCACCCTTGGGTCTAATGTATATCGCCAGCTATGCTTCAAAACACACAAAAAATGAAATTACTATTTTGGACTGCCCTTTGGAGAAAACCAGTTATGACAATTTAAATGATAAAATCAGACAAATAAACCCTGACCTTGTGGGCATAACAGCGATGACTTTTACCCTAATTGACGTAATCAAGGTAGCAAAAAAAATTAAATCCATAAATCCAAATATTAAAATCATTTTAGGCGGGCCGCATGTCAATATCTACCCCGAAGAAACCATGGCAAACGAAGAAATTGATTATATCGTTTTGGGCGAAGGCGAACAACCCTTTGTAGATTTATTGGAAAATATCGGAAACACGGAGAAACTAAAATCAGTCGGCGGCTTGGTGTTTCGAGACGGAACAAATATTATCAATACGGGTCGCCGCGCTTTCATCGCCGACCTGGATCAACTGCCCTTCCCGGCGAGAGAACTTACGAAATACCAGCAATATTTTTCCATTATTGCCCAAAAAAATCCAACCACAACCATGTTTACTTCGCGCGGCTGCCCCTACAATTGCCTTTTTTGCGATCGGCCTCATTTGGGAAAAATGTTTCGAGCGAGAAGCGCCGATAATGTCATAGCCGAATTGGAAGAAATTAAAAAATTGGGAATCAAAGAAGTCTTTATCTATGACGACACCTTCACTATCGACCGGCAGCGGGTAATTGATATTTGCCATAAAATTATTGAAAAAAAAATTGACATTAATTGGGATATCAGAGCCAGAGTTAATACGGTCGATGAAGAATTGCTAATGTTAATGAAAAAAGCTGGCTGTGAGAGAATCCATTACGGCGTGGAAGCCGGCACTGAAAAAATCTTAAAAGTTTTGCGCAAAGGAATAACCATTCCGATGGTTAAAGAAGCCTTTAGACTGACCAAAAAAGCTGGGATTGAAGCGGCTGGTTATTTTATGATCGGCTCCCCCACTGAGACAATTACTGACATCAGGGAAACAATAAAACTTGCCAAAGAATTATTTCCAGACTATGTCCATTTTACGGTCCTTACCCCTTTCCCCGCCACTGACCTTTATTACAAAGGCTTAAGTGAAAGAATTATTAAAACTGATTATTGGCGCGATTTTTCCAAAAATCCAAAACCGGGCTTCAAGCCCCCATGCTGGGAAGAAAATTTTACGCGCGATGAACTATTTAAACTGCTAATTACCACCTACCAATCATACTATCTTAACCCAAAATACATTCTAAAAAGAATACGGGAGATGAGAAGCTGGGATAATTTAAAAAATAATTTCAAAGCCGGGGTAAGATTAATATCTCTGATAATCAAAAGCAATTTATCAAAAATAAGTAATGACTAAAATTTTAACAAAATACTCATTTATTATTGGGTTTATAATTTTGGCATTGATAGCTTGGAAAATGGATTTTTCGACGATTTTTGAATCACTTAAAAACGCAAACTACGTTTTAGCCCTAATGGCAACCCTGCTTGTCATACCATTATTATTTATAAAATCTTGGCGCTGGAACTATCTGAAAAACGTCCAGGGTATTAAATATAAATTAGTGGATTCTTTCATTATTTATAATATCGGCTTTCTAATTGGAATAATTACCCCGGGAAAAATCGGAGAAATAACAAAGATTTTTTACTTAAAAAAAGAAAATTTTTCTACTGGAAAATTAATGGTTAGTATTTTTATGGATAGATTTTTTGATATTATTTATCTGCTAATCTTCGGCTATATTGGCATTATTATAAGCCTACGAGAACTGCAAGAAAAAATAAATTATATTTACCTGATAGCAATAATATTAATAATAATTTTAGCCATTGCAACAAGAAGCGGTTTATACAAATTACTTTTAAAAAAAACTTTTTACTTAATAATACCGGAAAAATACCAACTTAAATGGCGGACTAACTTTTCCGATTTTTGGAGCGATTTAAAATTAATTAAATTTAAAAGTTATCTGATAGGTTCTCTATTTACAATTTCTACCTGGTTACTTTATTATTTTCAAGTGAATCTGTTTGCTCAAAGCATCAACCTCAATATACCATTTTTTCCCTTGGCCATTGCTGCAACAGTATCTATACTCATAGCCCTGTTGCCCCTATCAATTCTGGGAATCGGAACCAGGGAGGCGGTTTTAATAATAATGCTAGGGTCTTTCACTAACGATTTCTCAAAATTAGTAATTTTATCCCAATTGATTCTTCTAGCCAATGTGGTGTCGGCTTTCATCGGGGTAATTTGCTGGCGAATTAAGCCTTTACCAATTAACGTATTAAAAAATGAAGGTTAACAAAAAACTAGTTGCCTGGCTGATGTCAAAATTCAACGTCGGTAAAATCGACAGGATTGTTTCCAATATGCCTCTAATTAGGATAATTTATAAATTACTAATTCAAAAAACGATTGACTACGACTTCCCTACCCATTTATTTATTGAATCAACCAGCGCCTGCAATTTGAGCTGCAAAATGTGCCCCCGAACCGAAGGCAATACCCTAATTGGTAATATGGATTTTGAAATTTTTAAAAAAATAATTGATGAGGCAAAAAATTACGGCCCAAGAAGCTTTTGTCTCCATTTATTCGGTGAGCCGCTGTTAGCGCCAAACCTGATTGAAATGATCAAATATATCAAGGCAGCAAACTTGAATAACACTATTCTTTTGACCACTAATGCCACCTTATTGACTGGGGAAAAGGCCAGGGCGCTGGTAAAATACCAAGTTGACAAAATTGCCATTAGTTTTACCAGTCCTGACCCAAAAACTTATTTTGAAAAAACCGGAGTTGATAAATTAGCGATAGTAGAAAAAAATATCAATAACCTTATTATGGTTAAAGAGGAAAACAAATCAAACAACCCGCTAATCTTTTTACGAATGATCGTAGCTAAAGATACCTCAGACCAGACAAAAGATTTCATAAAAAAATGGAAAAATAAAAAAGTGATCGCCGAATTGCGAGAAATGCATAATTATGGCGGCAATATTAAAGAATCAAATATAAAAAACCAAAAGAAAAGATACCCTTGCTACCATCTTTGGCTTTCACCGGCTATTCATTGGAACGGCGATGTCTCAATTTGCTGCGATGATTATGCCAGAAAAGCATTACTGGGTAACATTAAAAATCAGCCGCTTTATGAAATCTGGAATGGCCAAAAAATCAGCCATTATAGAAAATTACATCTTCAAGGTAAATATAATCAAATGCCAATTTGCGGCGATTGCGACGTTTGGAATATTTACTCCGATTTATTCTTTGACTGGCAAAAAAAATGAAACTAGATTTGCTCACAAAAAAAGACTTGGAGCCGCTGCTTATCGCCCGGCCAGACCAGCGGGACTACACTTTAAAAAGGTATTTTACACTCTTTCAAAAAATCCCTTATTTAGCCAGGTTTAAAATGGCAGTCCGGATAATGGGAAGAGAAAAATTTAATAATTTTTTGGACATCGGAGTCGGTAGCGGCATTTTTATTCCTGATTTAGCAAAAAGAACAAACAATTTTTACGGCATCGACATCCACCCTGAAATTAAATTGGTCAAAGAAATAATAAGGGTAAAAAAAATACCGGCTCAGATTATAGAGGCCGATATTTTCAAGCTTCCCTTTCCTGACAACTATTTCGACGGGATTTTATGCTTAAGCGTCTTAGAGTTCATCAGTGATATTAATCAAGCTATTGCTGAAATAAAACGAGTTTGCAAAACAGATGGAACAATAATAATCGGCGCGCCAATAGTCAACCCGCTAACTAATTTTATTTATAATAACATAATAAAATTTAAGAGCCATTCAAAACTTCATCAATCCGACGATAAAAAAATTATGGAAGAAATTAAAAAACAACTTAAAATAGAGAAACTAATTTATTATCCCTCCTTTTTTCCGGCTAACTTTTCCTTATTTTTCTTAGCTAAAGCTAAAAAATTTACTTAACTTGTTTGCCGAATCCAATTCCTAGATTTTCCGCAATCATCGATGAATCAAATTTCGGTTCCACGGCCGAGATGTTATAGCCCTGATAGCCGTTCTGTACATCGCTATCTTTGACTTCAATTGATGAATTCTGGTCAACGGTGATTTGTTCTTTATTATTCCAAACAATACTACTTTTAACTTCAGCTTTGTTTATATCAGTGTAAATAAGCTTTTTTTGATACAAACCAATCCCTTCTGATTTACTGTTAACTATGGTATTACTAATTATTTTAGCATCGGAAGAATCTTTGACAGCTATCCCGATATTGCAGCCGTTTATTAAATTATTCTGAATTAACGGTTTTGACCGCTCACCGACACTGATGCCTTTGTCGCCTGATTCAATAATTTTGTTATTTAAGATCTGCACCGGCGAACCGGAAATATCAATACCATCATTTCCGTTCCGAAAAAAAGTATTATTAGCCACCACGCTGCCGGCCAGAACGTAGTCAAAGTCAATGGCGTCAAAACCGCTATTGTGAAAATAGTTATCCCTTATTTCCGCCAAACCGTATTTAACATTGAGATTATCATCACCCGATGATTGAGAAAACTCTGAATTACTAATTTTTACATTAGACCAATAAATTGCCAATTGACCGGAGAAAAAAATGCCATTTACATAATCGGGGCTGCCGCCGGAAATTTTCAAGAAATCAAACTCATTTAATTTTTCCCGCTGGCCGACCACCGCGAAAACTCCCCAAGGCTTGTCTGGCTGCGACCGCTGAATAACAATTGGCAAATCTTTAGCTCCTTTAGCCATAACCGGCGCATAACTGATAATTGATGCTCCAGGCGCCATATTCAGAGTTGCACCGGGCTCAATCACCAGCTTTTCGGCTTGGCTGGGAATAATGACTTTCCCCTGAAATGAGTGGCTGCCAGCCGGCAACTTTAAGACGTTACCTTGCCGCTGAAATTCCGGATGGCGCCTGACAAATTCGTCAACACTAACTAAGACATCATTTAAATAACTAAACGTCGTTTCATCAATATCAACTGAATTGTAATTTATTGGTTTACCCGTCGCCGCATTTTCAATATCAAACTTAACCTTGCTTAGCAAATCTAAGGCTGCCGTACTTTGCGGCTGATCAGCTACAATAAAGTAACTGCGCGAAGTTACCTTGAGGCGTATCGGTTTCATTAGCGGGCCGATGCCGGCGTCAAAGTCTTCGCTATTATAATCAATATTTTCAGGGATATTCCGTTCTGCCAATATCAACCCATCGACAGCCGAAGCGACCAACTCGTCATTTTTAACCTCAAATTTTCCAACTGCCGTATCTTCAATATCAAAAATACCATTATTATTTGAATCGTAATAAAGCGACAGCTTGCCATTAACCGAGGTCTTTGGCTTTGTTACTAAATGGATATTTTTTAGTTTAGCGCCGCTAAAACTATCGACTGAAAATTCTACCCGCACGATTGGGTAAAGCGCGGCTGCGCTTTTTGGCTGATTTTGCGAATAGTCAATTTTTACCGATACCTCACCTTGATTTAAAGTCTCTTGGGCTTGCTGGTAAAGATCAACCAAATGCTGCCGCCGCAATTTTAATTTTTTATCAAAATAAATACTGCTATAAACTGTTTTATGGTCTTTATATTCCGCCCAACGTATCTGCTGGTAGGCATTATCGAAAAACTTCAAGTCATCGTCTAGATTATCATTATTTTTGACGTAATCCCAAAGAATTTTATTTCTTTCATAAACAAAAATCGGATTTTTAACGATGCGAGTCATCAAAGGATTATAAACTATATCAACCGTCGGAGAATCAGAAAAACCAACATCATCGGGAATAAACTTAAATTTACCAAGGCTATTATCAAAATAAATTTTCATGTTATGGGCAAAATCTTGATGGTAGTTGCCAGCCAACATGCTTGAGACGCTCCATTTATACAAATTGTCCATATCCACTATTTGCGAAATTTTGGCGAAAAATTCCTCATCACTGCTTTTATTTATTAAATCTAAAAGCAAATTTAGCTCAGCATAGTTATTAATACCAGAAATTTTATCAGAGTTAAGCTTCTTCCACTCAGTGATGTCTAAGAATAAACGATCGGTAATCCTATCTTCATTATAAATATTAACATCCGGCGCTTGACGATTTTTTTCGAGAACGTCGCTGCTAACTATCTCTTGTTGGAGGTATGGGCCAAAATATTTTCCGTTAATAACCAATTGAACCAATTTCATTTCAGGAACCACTAATCCTAATTTTTTGGCCCGGTAATTATTCAAATATTCCATGATATATTCCCGATCAGACGGTATGACAAAATCGACTTGAGACAGACCGTTAAAGTAAGTGCCTTTGGAAAACGTAACCCGCCAAGATTTTTTCAATGAAGACCAATGGTTTGAACAGCTGCCTCTCACCCTGGTTTTTACATTAAACTCTTCGCCTTGGGAATAAAATTTACCCTTAACGTCGTTTTGAGCGACTGTCGGCAAGCAATTACAACATACCCCCGCGCCCGTTGGTAAGGCTTTTTCCAAATCAGCGAGATATTTTTTATCTATTTCTAAACGATATTCGGGAAGCGATGAAGGATGCAAGGAAAGCGGAAGATAATAAATATCCAAGATCTTCGGCAATCTCTCGGCAAATTTAAAATTGGGATGGGTATTAATAAAATTTTCAAACCGGCCGGTATATTCATACCAAAATAAGCACCCGGAAAAAATAAAAAACCCGGCCAAAATCGCTGCCGCTAAAACTAATCTCCGGGTAAGCACCCGCGAGTTTAATTTTCTTTGAATTAAAGAAAAAAGTTTTGATTTAGTCATATTTTTTTGTTATCTTATTTATTAGCGGCTTAAAAATAACAGCTACTTTAATAATAAATTCAGTAAAATTCCATCGCTAGCTGATTTTAACTCTATTGTTATTATTTTACCAAATTTAAAAACCACATTTTATTATTCATTTCTAAATCTTGATTATCTGTTTGAATCATACTATCGGCAATAATTACTGCCCCAGTGCTACTGGCGATTTGAGCTGAAAGTTCCGGACTATACCCTAAAATATATTTTACTCCGAATTTATCAAAAGCTTCCTTCAGCTTATTCTGTAATAAAAGTTTGCTAACCGTATCTTTGCCAAAAACCACAAAAGATTTTTCGGTATTAAAATTGAGGTTATAAGCATCATTTGCCGTCAACGGCAACGCAACAACATCTTGACTGCTGATATTTTTTTCTTTTACCCTATCTGCATAATTTAAAACTAAAGGGACGGTACTGTTGTCATATTCTTTGCCCCACATTACATGGTCAGCCAATACTAAACTGTAAATGACTAAACCCGCCATCATTATTGTAAAAATTCGTTTATATTTTCCTCCGTACAAATTTTTACTCAGAGAATCGGCCAAGACAACCAGGCCCAAAGCGGCGCAAACAGCGATAGCAAAACCAAAATCCATCAAATGGTTGCGGCCAGCCAAGTCAACATAAGACATTATAAATAAACTGCCTAAAAGCCAAGATAAATAATAACTAAACCAATAATTTTCCTGTTTTTTCAATATTATCATCCCCAGTAAAACCAGCAAAAAAATCAATGGCCCGCCGATTTCGGTAATTGAAAAAAACCTAAATAAATGCCTGACAAATAAAGGCGTTCCAATTTTAATATGATCAATCAAACCGCTAGTTTCAACCCCCATATTAGTCAATACCTTATTCATTCCAATTTGTCCCATCAAATCTAAATCCTGGATACCGATATTCTGTTCTTTGAGATAAGATTCTTGGTCAAAATGATAAGTGTAAGGATCGGGAAATAAATGGGCATAATAACTAAAGTCAGATGATTTTAATTTCTCATCGGCTTGATTGGTAAAAAATAATAAATAGGTATTTTCACCCGAAATAAAACTTGGCAGCCAAAAAAGGCAAAGAATTACAACCGCCGGAATAAAAATGTAAAATACGATTTTACGTAATTTTGAAAATAATAAAAATATAAATAAAATCGGCAGGATTAGAAGAAAGGCCTCCCGACTCAAACAAGATAGAATTAAAAAAATTCCGGAGATAACGAGATAAAATTTATTAATCCAAGTATATTTTTTTATCTCTTCCGCTTCTTTCGTAAACCCTCTGCTTCCCAAAGAAAAAAATAAAATAAATAAAGAAAGAAATAATAAAGCAAATTCATAGCCTACTAGCATTTGCGGGTTCAACCAATTAGACGGTAAAAAAATGTAGACCAGAGAAAAAATTATGGCCATCTCAAAACCAAACAAATAATTGACAGCGATACTAAAAAAGACCAGAGCTAAGGCCAAAATAACACAGTTGGCAAAAACTGCGGAATTATTTTGGGAAATTTTAAAAAATTTTATTACATAAGAATATAAAATAGTTCCTAATTTATTGCCATAAAAAGATTTACTACCATCGGCAGGAATCAGCTCTGGCGCCAAAATCACATTCAGTTTATTTTCGGTAGAATATTTACCTGTCAAGGCAAAATTTTTGGCTCTCACTAACGAATGGCTGGCAGTTGTTTCTGAGTTATAACCCTTGAAGAGTACTGGCGAATACCAGACTGCTACTGCCAGGAAAAAAAATACAGCCGAGGCAAAGATTAATTTAATTTTTTTCATAATGATTATGATTGATAATATTTTAATATTGTTTCTACCTGCCTAGCTAAAGAAAATTTTTCTTTCACCCGTTCAAAACCCGCCTGGCCGAACTTAGCCGCTAAATTTTTATCTTCCAATAAGCTGACTACTTTTTCTGCCGTTGTTTTAATATCAAGCGGATTGATAATAAAGCCGGTTACATTATCAACTACGGCTTCGCCTGAACCGCCAAAGCAAGTGGCGATAACCGGCTTGGCAGCGGCCATAGCTTCCAAATTTACCGTTGGGAAGCAGTCAAAGCAAACCGACGGTACGACTACCAAATCACTGCTTAAATACGCTAGCCTCAGTTCTTGCCCGCTGATCCAATCGGTGCAAATTAACCAATTTTTGTCTTTTTCACTTTTAGTAAGACCAAAATATTCCTCACTTTTTCCAACAATAAGTAAAGCTGCATCCGTTATCTGTTCTCTAACTTTTTTCATTACTTCGATAATCACCCTTCCTCCTTTTAGCGGACTTAGCCGACCGGCGTAGAGAACAACTGGTTTTCCGGCGAGTCGGTACTTTTCTTTAAAACCGGCGATAAGTCCCGAATCAATTTGCCAGCCGGTCAGATCAATTCCGTTATGGATAACCGCGACGTTGCTAATTTTATTCTGCTTCAAAGCGTCGGCCAGCTCGTTGCTAACGGCAAAAATTTTATCAACATATCCTAAATAGTAGCGGATTAATAAATTGCGGAACGGATTAAATCGTTTTTTAAATCTTTTTAATTGCTGCCATAAAGTTACCCGGTAATTATATTCATTTTTGACTGAATAATCATTTTTATCGATAAATTCAATCAATTTGCCGGGAACAAATAACATCACATCATGGGCGGTTAAAAAAGTTTTAGCCCCGAATTTTTTTGCCGTTTTAAATAGACAATAACATAGACCATCGTGGGTATTATGAAAATGAACTACGTCCGGTCTAAACTGATCAAGAACTCTTCTAAACTCTTTAACCACTGGCCGATTGAAAACATTGTAATAATTCCGGTAACGTCGATTATAAGTAGAAATTATCCGGTATATTTTTAGGCCGTCAAAAATAATTTCCTTTGGCGCGTCCGGCGTTAAAATTGACGAAAAAACCATCACTTCATTACCTCTTTTTTGCAAGTCTTTGGCGATGTTATAAGCAATTACCGATGGTCCAAATACCTTCTCCGGATAAAATTCGTCATTAACTATTAAAACCTTCATAATATTCACTTGATTTATTTTCTAAAATTTGACTATTAGTTAAATAAGTACAATTAGGGCGGTTGCTGACATATTTAAACAATTCTTCAAGCTCGCTCCACATCCCATACCTTTCAATTTCCCAGGAATGCCCCCAGATATGAAAAACTCCGCCATGTTTCAAGAAATAATCAAATAAATTTTTACCCAGATTGGGCCAGCTCAAAAAAGTAGCCATCGGTAGTTTTAGTCTTAGAATATCATTAGCGCTATTTTTTACGGGATCGAACAAAAACCTGGATAAATGGAAGCTATCTTTGTCTTTTTTCCTCATGGGGAAGGGATAAACTTGAATAGTTGGGTTGAACTCAAATGAATCATTGACCCCAAAAGAAAATTGTTTTGCCGTCCTGGCTCCCAAAAAACCGGCATTTTTGACCATTTCTTTGATATCGGAATTATATTTTCCGACGGGATAACAAAACATTTTTATATTCTTCCCCAACATGTTCTCTAAATAAATTTTTGATTCCCTTACTTCCGAAGCAGCGATTTTATTTTCCACATCAGTCAGCTTGACGTGATTTATCGTATGACCCCCGACTTCCTGCTCATTGCTAAACCTAATCACTTCGCTGTCGGTCAATGACTTTAAATCAAACTTTTTTGGAATATAAAATGTCCCCTTCAACGCATAAGTATTGAGCAATTCTAATAATTTCAAATCCAATTTATTTCCATCATCCCAGCTGGTAGTAATATTAAACATAATTATCCAATTGCTTTATAAAGACAAATTAATCTTTGCCAAAAACTAGTTATTCCGCCTTTAAACAAACCAAAGATCACGCCCAATAAAACCACTCCTCTCTCTTGCTGTTTAGCCAGAAAATGTCTGCTCTTAGAATCAGCCAGCCTGACAAAATGCTGCCTAATAAGAGTTCTGACCAGCCAAGTGTCATTATACTGAATCGAAAATTCAATCAAATTCAACAATATTTTATAAAATGGCAGATTAACAAACAGCGGAATGTGCGGCGGAGCGGATAAAATATAGTTAGATTCATTGTAATATTCCTTTACCCAGCTGAAATTGTTCATTTGCCCCCTTTTGAGCGCCTCAGCTTCTAGTGGACTGCCGGGATATATTCTAAGCGGATTAACCACTCCGCTTTGAAACAGGTACTTTCTTAACCGGCGATGTTGCTTAATATTTAAGCCGATATCGCTCAGAGCTTCGCCTGGAGTATTAATTAAAATACCGCCCCTGACCTGAATATTATATTCATCCAGCAAACTGAGCGAATCCCAAATTTGCTGTGAAGTAATTCTTTTATTCATTAGTTTCAGGGAATTATCACTTAGATTTTCGATGCCTAAACCGATTATCCGCGCCCCGGTCTTGTAGGCGCGGTCAATAACTTCCTTGTTTATAGAATCAATCCTGGAATTAAAAAAATATCGGATTGGCTCGGGCAAAGTTTCCAAAAGATCGCAAAATCTAAAAAACCACAATTTATTAGTAACCAAATGATCGTCCTGAAAAGCAAAATGCCTAAACCCCCGATCGTAAAAATATTTTACTTGCAAAAAAGCATTCTCCGCTGACAAAGACCTAACTTTCCTTCCCCACAAAGCATCGGTCGAACAAAAAATACAATTGAAGGGGCACCCCCGGCTGAAAATCAAGCCAGCCATATTCATTTGTCCGGATCCTTCCTTCCAAAAAATGCCTTTATTGCCTTTCATGTGGCTATCATCAGGGATGAAAGATTTATACTCATCTAAGTCAAGCAGTTGAAACGCCGGAAAAGGAAGCTGATTCAAATCGCTTACCATTTCTCTGGCTTCATTAACCATGACTTCGCCTCCATACCTATAAGTTATTCCCTTGACATCGGCCAATGAAATTTGTCCGGCCAAAGCCTTAACTAGCTCCAGGATCGTCAAATCGCCTTCGCCCCTGACAATTACATCAAAATAAGGATGCTCCTGAAGTATCTCCCGATGCAAAAGATTGGGAAAAGGCCCGCCGCCGATTATCTTTGCCGCCGGCATGGTTGATTTCGCCAGTTTGGCGGTTTCAAAAGCCGCGAATCTGTCTTCAACATTAAAACCAATTCCGATTATATCAGGATTGTAATCCAACAAAACCTTTTGAAACTCTGCTGCCGTGCAACGTTTCAAATACGAATCATAAAGCATCACCTGATAGCCTTTTTCTACCAGAGTGCTGGCAACTGCTAATATTCCACTTGGCGGCAGGACTATTTTATAATCCGAGTAGCCGATTGGATTAGTTAAAAATATCTTCATTTTATTTTTTTCTGGCTAAAATAAGCCAGCCTAATGAAAATTTATTATTGGCCTTGTTTTTGTCCAAGGTATCCAACCAGATCATAAATTTACCATAACACTTAATAAAAGGCTTGATTAGGTATGAAACTTTTCGGTGGTAAAGATTGAACCTATCAATCAGGTATCTTATGTTCATTTGGGCAATAGTTGAAAAAAAACCGCCTCTTTGGTCAAGCGCTAAAACCTCAAAACCATGTATCTCAAATAATTGTTTCAAGCCAAAGCTGGTAAAGCGCCAAAAATCATTTGGTTCATCATGCAATTCGCAGATAAAAGATTCCGTGAGCAAAATACTGCCATCTTTTGTTAAAATTCGGTTAAACTCCGAAATCGCTTTGCCGAAGTCTTTCACGTCGCCCAAAACCTGATTGCAGATAATCGAATTTACTGATCCTTCCTCCAAAGGGATGGCTTCAACACTGGCGACAATATCCGGATTATTTTTTGGGTTAATATCAAGCTTAATCATTTTTTCACATTTAACCAAACTTCCGTATCTGTCATATTCACCGCAGCCGGCATCTAATGCCACGCCGGTAATCCTACTGGCATATTTTCTAATCTGCTCTCTTAATAAATATCTTTCCGGCTGAAAAATATACATATCATATTTCCTTTACTGGCTTAATTTTTTAAAATACCTTAAAAAATAAAGGTGCGCTAGCAAAATTGGAATAAGAATGGAAAAAATTACTGTAATTGCCATTCCCAACAAATAATAATTTTTAATCATTAGATAAAATATGGGAACCGTGACGACCAATGAAATTATATTGATAGCTACCGCCACTTTGACCTTATCCAAGGCTCTAAATAAAGGGCCAAGACCTACCCCCGCCGCGGAAATCAAAACGTAAGGCCAAATAATATAAATAAGGGTAACGCTAGATGAATAATCAGATCCGTAAAATAATTCTACCAACCATTTTGCCAGCAAAAGCATGGGCACAATTACTATCTCTACTATCACCACTGAATAGATGGTGGTTTTAAAAAAATGCTTTTTGAGCTCAGCCATCCCATAAATCCTTGATTTTGGTAATTGAACTAATAATAACCTCGAAACCCCTTTCAGTGAAATAAGCGATAACCCAACATAGCTAAAAGCAATTTTAAAGAAAGCAAT
>JBAYLH010000010.1:0-47813 GCA_041664165.1 Candidatus Buchananbacteria bacterium
CAACCGACTGATTTCTTCTCGCTCCAAATCGCTTAATCTTAAATAATTTGTCATAGAAATCTAGCGTATCATTATTGGCGCTTAGCGCCAAATATGTTGCGTTAGATTCTGGACTCAAACTATCAACTATTCCTATATAATTTGACTAATATGTTTAACCGCCTGGTAAAAAATTCTGAAAGCCAAAATGACAATCAGCCGGTCTCTGACCGACAATTAGTAATTAAGGCTTTAAAAAATGATCAAACCGCTTTGGCTGAACTGGTAAAGCGCCATTTAGGCTTGGTTTACAATGTCGCCAGGCATTACGCAAACGACGCTGATGACGCCCGAGATTTAACCCAAGAAGCTTTTATTAAAATCTGGAAGAATTTAAAAAAATTCCAACCGGAAAAAAGTTTTACCGCTTGGGCTTATGAAATCGCCAAAAATACCGCCCTAGATTGGCTAAAAAAGAAAAAAGCCGTGCCATTTTCTCATTTTGAAACTGAAAATGATAAAAATTATTTAGACAAAATTATTACTGATTTCTCCCCCTCCCCCGATGAATTTATTGATCAATCAAGTTTAGCCTTAATTCTGCGCGGAGCAATCTCCCGGCTATCACCAAATTACCAGGAAGTGGTGATTATGCACAGCCAGGATGAAATGACTTTTCAGGAAATTGCCGAATCAACTCAGCAACCAATCAATACCGTTAAAAGCCGCTACCGCCGCGCTTTAAATTTGCTTAAAAAATCACTCAGTCGCTAAAAGTTGCCATCAATTCAAAGGATGCACCAAAAGGCATCTTTTTTTCGTATATCTAATATAGTACTAATATTCTATGACTCTAAAATCCAATAAATTATTGCAAAAAATGCTAGTTGAACAGCCGCCGGCTGAACTTTTTGATCTTGTCATGGTTCGCCTCTCCCAAGAACAAAAAATTGTCTTAATCAAAAAAAGACTTGCCTATTTGAGCATTTTTTTAGTAATCGCCACGGTTGCCTTTTTCCCGGCGATTGTCAGTTTGAAAAATGAGATTATTAATTCCGGTTTTGGCCAATATTTAATTTTGATATTTTATGATTTTAAAACCACGTTGACCTATTGGCAGGATTACAGCCTATCGCTTTTGGAAACTCTGCCGGCAATCAGCTTGGCCGCCAGCCTATTAATAATTTTAACGATTTTAGCTTTAATCCGCTCAATCAGCCGCTACACTCAAATGTTGATAAAATTATCACCTAATCATTAAAAACATGGACATCAACTCATTTTTCCAATCAAAACAATTCAGACTAATTACCGGCATAATCGGACTGTTAATTTTAATCCTGCTGATTTTTCAAATCGGAGTTTTTGTCGGCATGCGCAAAGCTGATTTTTCTTACCGCTGGGGCGAAAATTATCATCGAATGTTTGGCGGCCCGCCGCAAGGATTTTTCCAGGAATTTTCCAATCAAGATTTCATTGCCGGCCACGGCACCGTCGGCACGGTCATTAAAATTGACGGCAATTTATTGATTATTAAAAGCCCCGAAGGCCTTGAAAAAACCATTTCCTTAAGCGGCCAAACCACAATCCGCCAGGGTCGGGAAATAATAAAAACCGCTGACATTAAACTTGATAATCCGGTGGTTATCATCGGCTCGCCGAAAGATGACGGTACCATTGAAGCCAGGCTAATCAGAATTTTTGATCCGACCCAAAAACGTTTACCGCCGCCATCACCTAATCTAATTAACTTACCAAGATTTTAATTATCCCTATGAATTTTATCAAAAAACTTTTAAAGAAAAAAATTATTCTGCTGCTTATTGCAATCGTTATTTTAGTGGCTGGCTATTTCGGCTATAAGGTAATTAAACCCAGCACACCCCAAACCAGCTACGTCACGGCGGCGGTTGCCAAAGGAACGATTGTTACTTCGATTTCCGGCACTGGCCAAGTTTCCTCGTCAAACCAAATCGATATCACTCCCAAGGTATCCGGCGATATTACGTCAGTTAAAGTTACTGCCGGGCAGGAAATAAAATCCGGCGATATTATCGCCCAAATTAATGCCGCCGAAGCCCAAAAAACCGTTCGTGACGCCAAAATCAGCCTAGAAAGCACAAAAATTTCTTTAGAAAAACTTAAAAAACCGACCGATGCTCTTTCCCTGCTTCAAGCCGAGAATGCCATTACCCAGGCTGAACAGACTAAACAAAATGCCGAAGACAGCTTAGTCAAGGCTTATGATAACGCCTTTACCTCAATTTCTAACGCTTTCTTGGATTTGCCAACTGTTATTACCGGACTTCATGATGTTATTTACGGTAATGACTATAAATCCGATCAGGAAAATATTTATTATTATGCCGACTTGCTGAAAAATTATGATGAGAATGTTTTTACTTATCGGCAAAAGGCCATTGATAATTATTTGGCCGCCCGCTCGGCTTATGATAAGAATTTTTCAGACTACCAAACGATTAGCCGCTATTCTGATTCAGCCACCATTGAATCATTGCTTAATCAAACCTACACCACGACTAAATCAATTTCTCAAGCCATCAAAAGCATGGATAATTTTTTAGGCTTTGTCAAAGACCAGCTGCAAGAAAAAAACCAGCCTTTGCCATCACAATTAGCCGCCCACCAATCTAGCTTATCAACCTATACTGGCAATGCCAACTCCAATCTATCAGATTTGCTCAGTAATGTTAATGCGATAAAAAGCGACAAAGATACCATCAGTAACAGTGACTTTACGATTAAGGAAAAAACCCAGTCATTGGCCGACCTTCGGGCCGGAACCGATCCGCTGGATCTTCAATCGGCCGAATTATCAGTCAGACAAAAACAAATTGCTTTGGCTGACGCTCAAACCAAGCTCGCCGATTACACTATTCGGGCGCCGTTTGACGGGGTTGTTGCCGCGGTTAACGTGGAAAAATCTGATTCAGCCAGCTCCGGAACCGCTATTGTCACCCTAGTTACTAAGCAAAAAATTGCCGAGATTTCGCTTAATGAAGTTGATGCCGCCAAAGTAAAAACTGGCCAAAAAGTTATTTTGACTTTTGACGCTGTCGCTGATTTGAAAATTACCGGCCAAGTCGCCGCCGTTGATACTTTAGGCACCGTCTCTTCCGGCGTCGTCAGCTATAACGTTAAAATTACTTTTGATGTTCAAGACGACCGAGTAAAGCCCGGCATGAGCTTAAGCGCCAATATTATCACTGATTCCAAACAAGATATTTTAGTCGTCCCGCTTAGCGCCGTTAAGACCGGCGGCGACAGCAGCAGCTATGTCCAAGTTTTAATTAATAATCAACCCGAACAAAAAACTGTCACGACTGGCTTAAGTAACGACACGATGATTGAAATTACTAGCGGTTTAGCCGAAGGCGATCAAATTATCACTCAAACTATCAGCGGCGCTAGTGCTAAAACTAACAGTGCTTCGAGCCAGACAAATACTAACCGAAGCAATAATAGCTCGTTTAGAGGCTTAATGCAGCTTGGCGGCGAGGCCGGCGGCCCGTCCCGTTAAAATATGATTAAATGTGAAAAAATAACCAAAGTTTATCAGACTGGCGACATCAAGCTTAAAGTACTTAAAGAGGTTTCTTTTGAAATCAAAAAAGGTGAATTTTTGGCCATTGTCGGGCCTTCCGGTTCGGGCAAATCAACGCTGATGCATATCTTGGGCGCCCTGGACAGGCCGACTAGCGGCAGCTACTTTTTAAACGGCAAAGACATGCTTAAACTATCCGACGATGAATTGGCGGAAATTCGATCCCAAAAAATTGGTTTTGTTTTCCAGTCATTTAATTTGCTGTCCCGAGCTACGGTTTTAAGAAATGTCATTGTGCCTTTGATTTATGATAAAAAAGTTCCCAAAGAAGACCGGCAAAAAAAAGCTGAAGCCGCTTTAACTGCCGCCGGACTGGAAAAAGACCGCTGGCATCACCTTTCCAACCAACTCTCCGGCGGGCAGATGCAGCGAGTCGCGATTGCCCGGGCATTGGTTAATGAACCGGATTTAATTTTAGCCGATGAACCGACCGGCAATTTAGATTCAAAAACCGGCGATATCGTCTTGGAAACTTTTCAAAAATTAAACCGGGAAAAAGGCCATACGATTGTCTTAATCACCCACGAAAAATACGTGGCCGAACATGCCGACCGGGTGATCGAAATAAAAGACGGGGTCATTTTTACCGACCGGCCGAGCGCTAATTTATTAAAAGATAAATAATATGCTTTTATCGGATTTATTCCAAGAAACTTATTTTGCCATTTCAGCCAATAAATCCCGCTCATTTTTGACGATTTTGGGCATTGTTATCGGCATCGGCTCGGTTATTGCCATGATTTCCATTGGCCAAGGAGCAGCCGCCAATATTGAAAAAAATATTCAATCCCTGGGCACCAATTTGTTAGTGGTTACTCCCGGTTCGCAGGGCGGCGTCGGTTCAATGGTCCGAGGCGGCATGGGCTCAGCCACCACTTTGACTTTGGAAGATGCCCAGGCGATTGGGTCTCAAATCCAAAATATTCAAGCCTTGGCGCCAACCGTTAGCAGCCGCAAGCAAGTCAAAACTACCAAAGGTACCAACACAAACACCAGCATTTATGGCATTGATCTTAATTACCAAGTAATTAAAAGTATTGAAGTTGAAACCGGCAGTTTTATTACCAGCGAACATGTCAAAGCCACATCAAAAGTTGCCGTCTTGGGCCCGACCACCCGCGACGATTTATTCGGTGCCGATAGCAACCCGGTCGGGCAGAAAATCCGCGTTGGGAGCTTGGAATTTACCATTATCGGTATTACCAAAAGCAAGGGCGGTACCGGTTTTGGCAGCGCCGATGATTTGATTTATATTCCAATTTCAACCGCCCAGCAATATTTAACAGGCAATGACAAAGTCAGTAATATCAATATTCAGGTAGCCAAAGAAAATTTAATGACCACGGTTCAAGAACAAGTTACCAGCTTACTTTTAGCCAGGCATAATATTTCCGATTCTGCCAGCGCTGATTTTAGCATTATTAATCAGGCTGATATATTAAGCGCTATGTCGTCAGTCAGTAATACCTTGACTTTACTTTTAGGCGCCATTGCCGGAATTTCTTTGCTCGTCGGCGGGATTGGCATTATGAATATGATGCTAACCACGGTTACCGAGCGAACCCGGGAAATTGGTTTGAGAAAATCATTAGGCGCGAAAAATAATGATATTAATATTCAATTTTTGGCCGAATCAGTCGCTTTTACTTTTATCGGCGGCATTATCGGCATCCTGCTTGGCTGGGCTTCTTCGCTTTTGATAACGCAATTCAGCGGTACCACGACTACTATTACCAGCTGGTCAGTTATTTTAGCCTTTGGCGTTTCCGCCGGAATCGGCATAATTTTTGGTTATTATCCGGCTCGCCGAGCCGCCCGGCTTAATCCGATTGAGGCTTTACGCTATGATTAATGAAGAATTAACTAATAATTTAAAAAATTATGAAAAATCAAAACCTGATTATCGGCCTTATTATTGCCTTTTTGGTAGTGATGGCCGGCTCATTTTACGGCGGAATGATTTACGGTAAAAACCAAGCCGGCAATGGCTTTGGCGGCCAATTTCAAAATTTAACGCCGGAACAGCGCCAGGCAAGAATGCAAGGATTACAGCAAGGGAACAGCGCGATGGCTCGGCGCGGCAACGGCCAAGGCGGCGGCTTTGCTGCCGGCGAAATTATCAATAAAGACGACAAAAGCATTACCATCAAATTACCGGCTGGCGGCTCGAAAATAATCCTTTTTTCTGATTCAACCAGCGTCGGCAAATTTGAAAATGGAGCGGCCGCTGATCTGGCAATTGGCCAGACCGTTACTGCCAGCGGTACAACTAACAGCGATGGCAGCGTGACGGCGACCCAGATTCAAATTCGGCCAGCCGATCAGCAACCGTCAGGCCAGACTCCCCCGGCCCAAACACCCCCGCCAACGAAATAACTTTTTGGAAACTTATTGCCGAACGAAGCGAGCATCTTTGTGACTCTAGAGCTTGCTCTGGAGTCGATACTCTTCATTAACCAAGGGTCGAATTAACAAATCAAAAAACACGGGAATATACCGTGCTTTTTGATTTCAACTAAATTTATGAATTTAGCAATAACTTAGTGATATCCAGCCATTGGCTTAATTCCTCCGGTTTTTGGACATAGCCGCGCAAATCAATATTTTTACCTTGATGAATGCCCAAATGCAGATGTTTTCTTTCACCGTCGGTTTCCGCGCTGAAACCCTGGCCTAAATTTCCAATCAGCTCGCCGGCGGCAACTTTGTCGCCAATTTTCAAACTGATGCTTGATATTGCCAAATGGCCGTAAAGCACGGTAACCGGCTTGGTCTCCAATTCACAGCTTTGGATAAAAACCCCGCCGTAGCCGCTGACCCGCTGTTTATAAATGACTGTCCCGCTGCAAGCTGCTTTAATTGCCACAACTGAATCTGCTTCGCCGGAAAAAGTTTCGAAATCCACGCCGGTGTGATAGCCGGAAAAACGTTCGGGTTGAACCGGGGAATTGCTTGGCGAGACTTTGAGGCCAAACGGCTTTTTGGTTACCCGGCTTGAAGCATCTTTAATCGGTTCTTTAACCGTTTCAGTATCTTTTGGCAAAGCATCACTGGTTGTAGCGGAAACGGAGATATTGGAATTAATAGTTTTCCCAGTCACCGGACTGGCTTCAGATTTTGGCGCCGGTTTTTGGCAAGCGGTTAAGCTAAGCAATAAAAAAGATACAACCAAGATATCATATCTCAAATTGATTTTTTTCATAACTTATGGTTTTTTTTGGCAAAGAAAATAAAAAATAATGAGTACAAAACCAGCATGGTAATCATCGATAAAATCTGGCTGCCGACGCCGCTGGCAATATTCGGAAAAAACAAATCCAAACCGATAATTTTAAAATAATTCAAAGTTACAATGTCTTTTTTGATAACAGAAAAAACGACCAGCAAAAAAAGATGCACTGTGGCGGAAAACAGAACCACTCTAACTAAAGCTTGTAAAAAACGATTTTTCATATTGACAATAGAATTGAATTGAAATATTAGTTACTAATATTTTATATTTTGGCAATCACTGCGGGACAAAGTTGGAGCTTATTTTATGCTCGGTTAATGTTTGCAGTTAATTTATTAAGCTTTGACTTTCTTGCAAGCTTTATTTATTTTTTTACAATAATTTATTTCTTTATTCATTCCATCGGTTATCTGATCACCAAATACCCATAATTCATCACACAGTTCCATTAATTCCATTCCCATTTTTAATCCTAAATTTCTTTCTTTTTTTATGTCATCAGCCAAAAATTGCGTAAAATATATGTGGGGAGCAATTGGCATGAAACCCCTCTTAATCACATATCGGCAATATTTTTTAGCATCTTTAATATTCTGTTTTGTATTACCTCTCAACGGCGAGCAAATATATATCTTTTTCATGGTTAATTTATCAGCCTCCTTTATTTTATCTTTAAACCTCAAATGCACCTTTGAGGTACTACATTAAAATTTAATTTTATTTAATCCTAAATCGTCCCGATCTTACTAGTTTTATACTATTATAATTTTTAATATCCTTAAATTCAAGCTGCCAAATTGAATAAACATCTTGGCCACTCGTTTTGTCAAAAAATAATGTAATGACTTTTTTCTTCGTCCGTTCTTGCCATTGTCTAAATGGATAATAAAGCTGTCGAATAATTACATTTGTCGCGCTAAAATTTTTTGCTTCAATAAGCACGACTTGATTTTTACCCTCATAACCAGCGTCAACCTCTGTCTGCACACTTGAAACTTTAATGACTTGCTTGCCAACTCTAAAATCAAAATCAGGAGTATACTTTCTGCCTCGAATAGTAAGGACGAGCGATGGGTCGCTCATAAAAGTACGAATTAAGCTCGCAGCGTAAGCATAATCAAGGTGCTGCATTTCTGAATTGCCTATTTTTGCTGTATCTAATTGAAAATCAAGCTTTGAAGAATACATTATAATCTCTTTTTTAATCTCTGGAATATCAATATATCCTTCACCCTTAATAATATTGTAATAACCGTTTTTTACCGGAAGCAAGAAAAGATTATTCTTAATAAAAACAGTTGGTCGATCTTTTCGACTGTCTTGCTTACACAAAATGCGAACTTCTTTTTCGCCGGTTTTTTTAAATTTTTGGCACGCTCTTTTTATCTGTGTTGCTGATAGCAAGAATGGCGACTTGTTGAAATTGTGATCTAAAATTTTATAATCATCAAAAATTTTTTTCCAAGATTGACTATTGGCCATATTTTTTAAATTATTGTTAAAACTTCTTTATCATTAAATTTATGATCGTACCCTAATAATAATTTCGACTGTTCGTCTAATAATGTAGTGTCTAATAAGATATTCTTCGGTTGAAATACTTTTTCTACTACCCTACCATTGATTTCTTTAGCATACAGAGAAGCAATTTTTTTGACATATGTCCAACTTTTAATACCTGTATAGTTATTTTTGTTATACCTGTTTATACCCCTATAAAGCTTAATTTTTTCTTCTTTTCTAAATTTTATCAAAAAATTGATTACTTTTTTAGATGGGAATTTTAACGGAATATCAAAAGCTGACTGGTGAAAATATTTATCAGTCCAATCTACGACATAGGTTGGCATTTTATTTTTTTGCATTTTTTTCTAAGTCTTCAAACCGTTTTTTAGATAAATCCAGATATTTTTTCTCCATATCAATTCCAATAAATTTTCTCTCGTTTAAATTAGCGGCTAGTCCGGTGGTTGATGAGCCGGTGAATGGATCTAAAACCAAGTCACCCTTATCAGTGCTAGCCATAACTATCCTGACAAGTAAATCAATGGGTTTTTGTGTGGGATGTTTGCCAAATTTTTTTTCTAACGGCTTCGGCGGATTAATTGACCAAACACTTCTCATTTGGAGTCCCGGCTTTTTTATAAAGTCCTCCGGCCAATCGCCATTCTTCATCAAATCATAATTGAATTTATGTTTGGCATTTTTATCTTTTCTTGCCCAAATCAAAGTTTCATGGCTAGCGGTAAAAAACCGACAACTTAAATTTGGTGAGGCATTTGGCTTAAACCAAGAAATGTCATTTAATATGTGAAATTTAGCTACCTGCAAAGCAAAGCCACACTGATAAATTGAGTGGTAAGTTCCGCTAATCCAAATAGTGCCACCAGGCTTTAAAACTCTATGACAGGCTTTAATCCAAGATAAATGAAATTCAAAATCTTTTTTTAAACCATTACTAACGTCCCATTGTCCTTTATCAACGCTGACCATTTTACCATTTTGACAAGTGAAGCCACCATTTGATAAAAGATAAGGCGGATCGGCAAAAACCATGTCAACCGAATTTTCTGGCAATCTCGCCAAAACATCAAGGCAGTTGGCATTATATAGCGCAAAGTCACCTTTTATAAAATAAGGAGGCATTTTCTTTTTTGGAATTAATAATTTCATTGCGCCATGTTGATTTAGTTGTTTATTGCCTTAATTTTCTCATTTTTTGGCATTCTTGTCAAAGCAACAAATTGGGTAATATTTCATGTTTAAGCCCCACTCCAGGGCATGACCAAAAACCCCCAACGAAGATACTGAACACCCAATGTTCAGCTTTTTTTATTAGTTAAATACCAGCACCTGCCGGCCGGTCGGACATACTCTTATTCTAAGCGACAATTTGCTTAATCATTTTTTCAAATTGGCTAATTTCACGGCTTTTATTTAAGGTCGCTGTTTTCATACATCGGCAAAGTTCTTTTTTGGTCAATTGATTAAACAGCTTTTCGGTCTTTACGACAAATAAACCGCTTAGTTCCGTGGCTCCGAATTTCCAGCTAGTATTTTTAACGGGAAAAATTTTTGTTCTGGGGTAAATCAAAATTTTGCGGTCATAAAAAACTAAATTGTAAGGATAAATCATTTTCGCCGTAATTTTATAAAGCCACCGGGCAAGATTATCGCCAGCGACAACAATGCCATAAGAGGGAAAAATTATTCTGGAGACGCTGATTTCCTTATTGGCGGCAATAAATTTTTCTGGCGCCTTAAAAACCGGCATCTTCTCGCGATAGATATGGAAATGCAAATGTCCCGGAATGCCCGCACCTGAATCTTTAAGGCTCAAAATCATGGTGCGATTAAGAAGCCGCGAAATTTCAACCGCCATTTCCAGATCGCGTAATTTCGGCTGGGAATAGTGTTTACGAGAAACGATTAATCGGTGGTTTCGGGTAAAGGGATAAATATTGGCAATCACAAAATATTCGCCGAAACTGATTTTTTTTCTTTTTAAATAGCAAAAAAGGCATTTCCTTCCCTTTCCATAATTAGAGCTGCCGGCCCGCCGCGGATTGAAAAAAATTTTGAATTTTATATTTTTATCAAATGGCAGATACCTGGTTTTAATCAGATTACAATAATTATCGCCGACATCTTTCTGCCAACGGCGCAAAAGTTCATTTTTTTTTATTATACCGGCTGTCATTTTGTTATTTTATCGGAGTCAATCCGCAATTTAGGGCAAAGCGGATCTAAAGCCCTAATATTTCCGGCCAAGGAATACGCCAAGGCCGGACAACCGCCTAAACAATTTATTTTATAATATTTACAAGCCTGGCATTTGGCGCTTGGTTTTTTTTCTCTCATCATCTTTAAAACAGGCGAATTTGACCAGACGTCAATTAGCTTACGCGTTTTCAAATTACCCGCTACGAATTCCTTATAGGGCGAAAAAAAACTGCAGGCATAAATTTCACCTTGGCAATTAACGGTGACCTCTTTTTGCGCGGCAAAACAATGGGAATTTTTATCGCCGGGATTCATTTTGAGCGGCTTTTGACCGATCACACAGTCAAAATCAGAAATAATTTCTACAGCCGGATATTTATTTTTTAAAGCTAATATTTTTTTAACGGTTGAATAAAAATCCTCGGCCGAGAGCAGGCCTAATTCATCGAAATTCATAGCCCGCCCTATTGGCCGAACAGTGGAAAATTTTAAAATTACATTTAAATCATTGGCTAGCTTAATGATTTCTTCGCCGCAATCCTTGTTTAATTGACAAAGATGGGTGCTGATTCTCGCGTCAATCCCATTTTCTTTTAAATATTTCAGCGAATTGACGGCCGTCTGATAACTGCCCTTGCCCCGAATAAAATCGTTTATTTTTTCCGGCCCTTCCAGACTGATTCTCACCTGCAAAGGCTGAGTTTCTAAAATACGATCTAAAATATCTTGGCCGTAAACGCCATTGGATACCAAAATCACCCTGATATCATTGTTTTTCGCGTACTTGATAATTTTAAATAAATCGGCTCTCATCGTCGGTTCGCCGCCGGCGATAAAGAAAAAACAAACTCCAATATCACGGCAATGATCAATCAGGGAAAAAATTTCATTCGTCGTCAATTCCTCGGCCGCGGTTTTACCTGAATCTTTGTAGCAATGTTTGCACGCTAAATTGCATTTTTGCGTGATATCAAGCCCGACGGTTTCCGGCGCGCTTAAATAACAATTTTCAACCAAAGGATTATCAATCGTTATTACTTCGGCCGATAATTGGCGGAGAAAATCCGGAATTTCCTTCTGCCATTTATAGCTTATTTTTCCGGTTTGCGGCTCAAAAAAAATACCGCCAAATCGTTCCTTTCGATAAATTATTTTATTCATATAAATTAATTCTTATAATTAAATGAAGGCGAAGGCTGGCTCAACCATTTCTTAAATATTTTTTCCAAGGAGCAAGCCAAGCATTTATCGCCCTTGAGTCGCCGACTCTCAATTATTTTTTCCTGTGATATTTTCCAAAGCTCTAATAAGGGATCATCAACTTTGCCGATGATTGACTGCTCCTGACTGACGTTGCCACATCCGCCCAGATAGACGACACCGTCGGTTTCAATTCTTAGCTGAGTGCGCCCGCTGCCGCAGACAGAACTGTCAAAATCAGCCAAATCACAATATTCGCTGAATTCGGGTATTATGGTTCCGTAGTTAAAAAATACTCTAACCTTTGACTTAACGGTATCAAAATACTCCTTAATTTTTATTGACTCTTGAACACTAAGCAATCCTGATAACGATTCGGCGCTGCCCTTATTGGCGACGGGTGAAAATTTGATGTCACATTTATACTTCTCGGCTAAACTTATCAAATTATCGATATCAATTAAATTGTCCCGACGCAGACAAACGACAATTCTCACATATTTATCATAACTTCTTAAATATTCAATGGTTTTCAGGCATTGATTAAAAACCCCTCGGCCTCGAATGTAATCATGATTTTTTTCCATTCCGTCCAAACTGAAATGAACCCGGTCGATCCCGCTTTTTGCGTATTTACTTTCTATTGCCTCGGACCAACAGCCGTTTGAATTTATGGAAACCGACAAATTGCTGTTTTTGGCAACTTCCGCAATTTCAAAAAAATCCGGCCGTTGGGCGACTTCACCACCGCTAAAACGAACTTCTAAAACACCCATGGCGCTTAGGTCTCTAAGCCCTTTTTCTATGGTTTCACGATTGAGCTCCTTCTGCGGTTTTTTTATATTGCCAATCATGCAATGGCGGCAATGAAGGTTACAGCCAGAATAAATTCCAAAAAATACTTTTAAGGGGGCGCTAAGATAATCCTGGATAGGAGTTTTATGAATAATCATATCGCCCGGAGGATTATCCAAAAAATCGTTTGCTTGATTTTTATCCAGATAACGTAACTGCCAATTTTTTAAATCATAAAGTAAACCGCCGAAATATTCTTGACGAAATACTAAATTTATATTTTTCCCCACCATATTTTTCCCGATAAATCATTAAATGATTTTATGATGAAATTATTAACATCGCAATTCTTGCATTTATCAATACCCTGCCTTAAGCTCTCATTTTCTTTTTTGATTTTTTCCCAAAGATCGGCAATTTGTTTCTGGTTGATGTTCCCAACCGGAGTATATTTTTCAAATTCCGTCTGCAAACTTGTATTGATAAAGTCGCCATTGCTTTCAATGCTACAAAAATTATGTCTAACGCCACACTCGGTAAATTGATAATTCCACTTTAAGGAAATTTCTTGACAATCAGTTGGCTGACTGGGGATTACAAACTCAACATTAATTTGGATATTATTCATCCGGCAAAAATTAGTTACTTGCCGAGACATCAAGTCAGTTTCCTTTGGGGTGAAGGCCGGCTGGTTAAGGTCTTTCGCTCGGCCGACATTTACCATCGGCGCGATTTTAAGATCGCAACGCAGATCATCGCTTAGCTTAATTAAAAACAGACAATCATTCAAATTATCCCGATTTATGGTAAAATTTATTCTAACATTATTACCTGTCTCTTTGAGCCGCCTAATTGTCTGAATAGCGATTTTAAAAACTCCTTTTCCCCTTATATAATCGTGATGTTTTTCCAAACCGTCCAGGCTGACTTTAATTTTTTCAATCCCCGCTTTGGCTAATTTTTCTAGATTTTCTCCTTGGCAAACGCCGTTGGTATTTAAATAAATAGGAAAACCGAATCGCTTGATTAGCTTAACGATTTCGAAAAAATCCGGATGGCACAAAGGTTCGCCGCCATTAATCGCGATTTCAAAGACACCCAGGCTTTTCAATTGACTGATAATACTTTCTACCTGTCGATAGCTAAGTTTCTCTTTTCTTATCGGGCCGGAATTATTTGAACAATGCTTGCAGGATAAATTACACTTTCTAGTTAAAACCAAAAAAACTCTAATCGGGGCGCTTAAGGTTGAATAATTTTTATTATCATTCAAAAACAAATCTGTTGCCGTCAAAGTTTTTCGCCTTAAATCAAACTCCGCCCGATTTAAGGCTTCAATTTTATGCGTTTGGCGGTCGTATAGCAATCCGCCAAAGTTTTCTTTTCTTAAAATATACCTATTCATTATTTTTTTGGAAACAGATAATTAACAAAGCAGTACGGATCCATCGTGTTGAGTTTTTTTGTTTCATAATACGCCATGATCGGACAGCTGCCGACGCATTCCTTGCCATAATAATCGCAACTTTGGCATTTATTATTTTTATTTTTTTTGGTATTGCGAAAAACCTCCCACCGACGGCTATCAAGCCAAATATCGGCCAACGATGTTTTCCGCAAATTACCGGCAACAAAAATATCCTTGCCCGGATCGTCTTCATTGTTCGCCTTACTGGCCGGACTGTAACTGCAACCGTACATTTGGCCATCGGGCGAAATCACGGCGGCTTCGATACCGGCAGCGCAAGCTTTTTCTTTTCGGATGATTCTATCCTGATTCTTTAAATTATCTTTAGCCAATAAATTTATCGTCGTCACAAATTTAACCCGATGCTTTTCCTTAAGGCGATTTATTAATTTAATCATCTGATAAAATTCGTAATTTGAAAGCATTTGATCGGCGAGAAAAATACTAAAACGGCCATAAGGACGCAAAGGAATTAAATTTAATGATTCAATCTTTAAGGTATCGCACAGTTTGGCCAAAAAAGGAATGGCGGACAGATTATATTTTGCCACCACACAATTTAGCCTTACTCTCTTTTTCGCTTTTGATAAATAATCAAGAGTCTGAGTAATAATCTTGTAAGTCCCTAAACCGCGAATGTCATTATTGATTGTTTCTGAACCTTCTAAGCTAACGATAAACCAATCAACGCCGCTGTGCGCGATTGTTTTTAATTTATCGTCCGAATACACGCCGTTAGTTCCCAAACTTATATAAAAACCTTTACTCTTAGCATAAGAGATTATCTCCAAAAAATCAGGCCGGGTTGTCGGTTCGCCGCCGGTAAACCGAATTTCAAAGGTGCCTAATAACTCAAGCTCGTCAATAATTTTTTTAATTTCAGTCGTCGTCATTTCTGACGCCAATTCTTTTTCACTTTCATTAAAACAAGTTTTGCATTTTAAAGTACAGCAACGCGTCAGTTCAAAATAAACTCTAGCCGGCGCCGACAAGCAATCAGGTGGCAATAAATTTACATCTTTTCTGAATATTTTTATTTTTTCCGCGATAATATCAGAGCCTAATTCTTCCTGATTAATGCCGGCTAAGGCTTCCTCAAAGTTTTTAATTTCAGACATATTCTTAGCGACAACCGCTTCCATAAAATTTGGCCATAAATCCTGGCTTATTTTTTTGGCCAAACCGGTTTTTCTCTCAAATAAATACCCGCCCTCTTTTTCCTGCCTGATTTTATAATTAATCATCTTGTCATTCCGACTGGCAAAAAATTCAGCCAACACTTCCCTGGTGTTAAAACCTAAATTCACTTTTTCCAATTCATCTTTAGAAAAAAAATTCCACCCCGCTCCCTCACCGAGTCTGATTTGTTCGGGATTAATATTTAGATGGCAGATAAAAATATTAATTTCGTGGACATCATTATTAAACTCATAATAAAAAGTTTTAAAAAAATTGTATGGCTCAAGTTCAACCCCAAGCTCTTCTTTTATCTCCCTTTTAAGCGCTTGAATTGAAGTTTCTCCGGCTTCAATAACGCCGCCGAAAAAAGAGTAATGATCGGGAAACAATATACCCGGTTTATTATCGCGCAATTGCAAAAGCACCCGGTTTTGATCATCGTATATAATCGCGCCTGAATTCTTTTTAGAAATCTTTTTCATATTTAGATTTTTTTAGTTCGTCAATTTGATGCTCACTGGTTTGGCGGCCGGATTTGAGCGGCTGACAAAAAGTGCAATTTTTACAAGGCAAAGCGTCGGCCAAGCCCAAGGTTGAATAATTATTGGCTAATTCCGCCCGCCGTATGGCATTAAGTTTTTGGCCCTGCCAAATTTCCGCGATTGTCTGCGTCTTAAGATCGCCTAAAATCAAAGTCGGCTCGATTTTATCCCTAAATAATTCATTAAAACAAACAATCGCCTGGCCGTCCACGCTGATGTTAAACCTGGCCCAATGAACCAAACAAGACTCATGAGACGCCTGACCCGTGCCAGTCAAGGATAAGGTGTTTGAAATAATATTATTATAATTATGGAAGCTACGAACAAAAGCGTCGCTGACCAAACCGCTTGATTTCCAAAATTCAGTAAACGCCTGATCGACTATTTGATCTAACGATTGCACGCGACTGACAATTAGACGCGTCTTTAATCCCTGGTTTTTGATATATTCGCTCATGGCGGCGATATTGGCTTTAACCGCGCCAAAAGAATTAATGCCTTTCGTTTTTAAATAATCCGCCTCATCAATGCTGTTAATTGAAACTTCAATGATATCCACGTTAGCGCATAAATGCTTAAGAAGTTCGCGGTCATTAGTCACGGCGCAGGTAAAAATCCATGAATGGACAGATTTTTTTTTAGACAAAACAACGGCTTTTGGCAGATCGGCCCAAAGCAAGGGTTCGCCGACGGCATGAATTCTCAATGAAAAATTTTGATGCCGGGCTAGCTCCGCCACAATTTTTTCAAAAAGTTTTAAATTTATTTTTTTATTACCAAAAAAATTTTTTCTTGATTCGGCGTCTTTTATGCCTAAGGGGCAATGGCGGCAACGGCAAGGACATTCTCCCCGTAGAACTTCAACATTAACAATGGCGGGAAAATCAAACATTTCCTTTGTCTCAAATCCCAATGAATGAAAATCCACATCCGACATAAATATTATATAATCATTTAGTTAGCAACTTTACTTTCGCTCATATGTTTCGCGCCGGAACTTATTAGAATTTTTTCGGCTTGATTATGCCAAAGCTTTATATCTTGCGCCGTAAAATTCTTATGTTTCAAGGCGTAACAGGTCCGGCCGTTCTTGCCCATTTGAACATAACGAGAAAAATCATAATTCGTGATCTGGTAGCCAAAGCGCTCGGGATAATGCCAAATCATTGTTCCCGGATAAGGCAGCAATGGGTAAACCGCGAATTCGTTCAAGCCTAAATCCATCACCCGAGAAAAAAATTTTTCAAAATTATTTTTATCATCAAAAGGCAAACCAACCATAAAAGACGCTCTGATGATTAAACCGTATTTTTTCGCGATTTTAACATTTTTTTCCTTACCAATTTGTCGCCCCTTACCGATAATTTTTAAATTTTCAGGATTCATTGACTCTAAGCCCACACAAACATGAATACATCCGGCGGCGGCGAGAAGACGACAGGTTTCATCATCTAAATCATCAACCCGGGCAAAAATTCTAAATTTAATATTGAGTTTTTTTATTTCATTTAAAAGTTCCTTTAACTTCGGATTGCCGCAAAAATTATCATCATTAAAGCGGAAATAATTAAATTGATCCGCCAATATTTTCATTTCAGCAATAATATTTTGAGTACTTCTATACCTTACATTTTTATTTCCTCCCCCCATTACAATACTGTTACAATGGATGCAATGATGGACGCAGCCACGGGAGCTGATTAGGGAAACGGCGGCTTTGCCCAAAAGACTTCGTGAATAATTGCCGTAATTAATCAAATCCCTGGCTGGGAAAGGATAATTGTCAATATTTTTTCGGCTGATACCAAAAATGACTCCCTTAAACGGTGAGCCATTCTCGCATGAAGATACTAACGAATTTATTACTTCTTCTCCTTCTCCTACAACCACGACATCAGCCCTGGTGTCTAGAAGAGTTTCTTTTGGCAGGGCGGAAGGATGAGGCCCACCCGTGATAATATAGGCTGACGGATACTTAGCCTTAAGATGATTAATTATTTTTTTTAAATAATTGTAATTAGTACTAAAACAGCTAATGCCATAAATATCAGCTTGAGGAAGCTGATTAATTTTTAATTCAATCTCTGCCTTATTTTTACAGCCAGTAAGATCGTGAATTTGAATGAGTTCATGTCCTTCTTCTCGCAGTACAGAAGCGAGATACAAAAGGCCTAAGGGCGGTTCAACCCGATCATTCTCAACACAATTTGAGGGAGGGTTAATTAATGAAATTTTCACATTTGCTACCATAGGACTTAAGGACTCGCATTTAAGAAGATTCTTCTCACAAACTTACAATAAAAATTGACTTTTGTCAAGGTAGCCCGCCCTAAGTTCAATGAGTAAGTGCAACACCTACATTCAGGCAAGCTGTAAATCGCAAAAAAAATACCGAACCCTCGCGTTCAGTTTTTTTATAATAAAAAACGGCTACCCCACTTTAGTGGGCTACCGGTATCCAATTATAGCCGGCTAAAGCCGGGCAGCCAATTTTTTAATTTTTAGCTTTTCTTCCGCTTGGCGCGAGTGCGCTCGATGTCAGTGAGATTTTGTTTGCGTAAGCGAATATTTTTGGGAGTTATTTCTAAAAATTCATCATCATTCATAATGCTTAAGGCTAATTCCAGGGTTAATTCTACCGGCGGCGTCAAAGTAATCGCTTCGTCGGAGGCCTTAGAACGCATATTAGTCAATTGTTTTCCCTTAATCGGATTGACGCTGATGTCTAAACCTTTGGCGACATTGCCAATCACCATGCCTTCATAAACATCGGTATTGGGCTGGATATACAAAACTCCGCGATTTTGCAGATTATACAAAGAATAACCCAAGGCTTTGCCCGTAGCCATGGAAATCATCGAACCGACTTCGCTTTTTTCAATTTTACCGGTATGCGGCCGGAATTCCAAAAAGTGCGAACACAATATCCCTTCGCCGCGGGTGTCAACCATAAATTCATTGTGATAGCCGAGAATGCCCCGCGTCGGAATTTCAAAGGTCAATTTCGCCTGGCCGTGATGATTTTTTAAATCCTGCAAAATACCCTTGCGCTTGGCGATTTTTTCAATCACGATGCCGGACATTTTTTCCGGCAAATCAACCACGACTTCTTCGAACGGCTCAAGTTTTTTCCCGTCGATTTCTTTGATAATTACGTGCGGCTGAGACACTTGCAATTCGTAGCCTTCCCGGCGCAAATTTTCCAATAAAATCGCAATGTGAAGTTCGCCCCGGCCGCAGACTTGGTAAAAAGCCGGATCGGTAAAATCAATTTTCAAGCCGACATTGACTTCCAATTCTTTTTCCAGCCGTTCTTTGATTTGGCGGCTGGTCACAAACTTGCCTTCCCGGCCGGCAAACGGCGAATTATTAACTAAAAAATTCAAAGAAATCGTCGGCTCGTCGATTTTAATCGCCGGCAACGGATCCTGCTTGGCATCTTTAGCAATGGTTTCGCCGATGTCAATATCTGGCAGACCGGCCACCATGATAATATCGCCGGCAAAAGCTTCGATGATTTCTTCCCGCTGCAGCCCTTTAAAAGTAAATAATTTGGTAATTTTGCCTTTGCGGATTTCGCCGACTGAATTTATAACCGCCACTTCCTGCGCCGTTTTGATTTTCCCCTGGTAAACCCGGCAAATCGCGCAGCGGCCTAAAAAATTATCATAAGCCAGATTGAACGGCTGAGCGGCCAAAGGCAAATCAGCCGCGCTACTAGTGACCGGCTTGACTTTTTCCAAAATCAAATCAAGTAAGGGCGTTAAATCTTTTGACTCGTCTTCCAAATGCAATTTGGCAATGCCTTGTTTGGAAGAAGTATAAATGGTCGAAAAATTCAATTGCTCGTCGCTGGCGCCGAGGTCGAAAAATAATTCATAAACCAAATCAACCACGTGTTTGGGCTGCGCCGTCGGCTTATCGATTTTATTAATCACCACAATCGGCCGAAGCCCCAATTCCAAAGACTTTTTCAAAACGAATTTAGTCTGGGGCATCGGGCCTTCCTGGGCGTCAACCAAAAGCAAAACGCGGTCAATGGAGCGCAAAATCCGCTCCACTTCCGAGCTGAAATCGGCGTGGCCGGGAGTGTCAACAATGTTAATTTTGGTGTCTTTATAAAAAACCGAAGTATTTTTTGAATAAATCGTAATCCCCCGCTCTTTTTCCAAGTCATTGCTGTCCATACTGACCGTGCCGTCCGACATCCCGGTTTGGCGCATCAAAGCATCGGTCAAAGTGGTTTTGCCGTGGTCAACGTGCGCGATAATTGCAATGTTTCTAATTTCCATAGTTTACGCTTTGTCATTCCCGTAAAAGCCTGCCTTGCCGATAGGCAGGTGGGAATCCATTGGCCATACGAATTGACCCTGGATCCCGCATCTGACCGGACAGTTAGCAGACGAGTGCGGGATGACAAATTAGAAAGCTTTTAGAATGAAAAAATTAAAAGAATTACGTAATGCCGTAATTCTTTGGCGTCATCAAGGTATGGTAACACCTTTTTAGTTAAAAGTCAAATCTCGCTTAACTTTCGCTTATTTTAATTCGATACTTTCAATAGTAACGTCAGTAACCGGTCGGTCGGCCGCCTCGGTTTTAACGTTTTGAATTTTTGAAACGACATCCAATCCGGCGGTAACTTCGCCGAAATTAGTGTGTTTGCCGTCAAGCCAGGGCGTGGCTTCCGCCGTAACAATGAAAAATTGGCTGCCATTGGTATTGGGTCCGGAATTGGCCATTGCTAGCGAACCTTTGACTAATTGGTGGCTGTTAATTTCATCGGCAAATTGGTAGCCCGGCCCGCCGGTGCCCCAGCTGGCTTTTGAGCTGTCATTTTTACTAAGCGGATCGCCGCCTTGAATCATGAAATCTTTAATCACCCGGTGAAATTTGGTGCCGTCGTAAAAGCCGGCTTTGGCCAGTTTCACAAAATTAGCTACGGTTTGGGGAGCGTCTTGGTTGTAAAGTTTAACCGTAATATTGCCGAGGCTGGTTTTAATGATTGCCTGGCTCGCGGTTTCCGGATTTACCGCCGATGCACCATTAGTTTGTTCAATTGGCATAGCTTGGTCTTGATTAACTGCGGGATTGGTATTACCGGCAGCTTGATTTAAATTATTTGGCGAGACGTTATCATCAGTGGCATTTTTTTGGCACCCGGCCAAAGCGATAGTAAAAACGAATAAAACGATAATTTTTTTCATGTTGTCTAAAATTAATAATTTATAAATCTATTTTTATTATAACAAAAAAAATCCTTAAAACAAAATACTGCCTTTTGCCAAAAAATTAAGTAATAGGGGCAGTTGATTTGGATTGTAAATTAATTTTTTAAAAAATTGTAAGTCGTATCACTTCTTTTTTCAATCGCCAAAACAAAAATGCTGCCTTTGAGGTCTTGGCGATAAATGATTCTGAGCTGCCCTTTGCGGATTCTGAATACGTCATCTCGGCCTTTTAGTTTTTTGCAGTCTAAATTTTCTAATTGCTTATTTTTTAATTTAACCAATATAACTTTAACTGATTCTTGCTCTTTTTGGGTCAGCTTTCTCAAGGCTTTAGCGATTTTATCCATATTTTTAAAGCCGGGAAAGAATTTGGTTTAAAGCCACGCCGCCTTTTTTTATCCTGGTAAAATCAACTACTGGCTCCCAAAGCTCATCGGCTTCTTCCAATGAAGAGATTCTAAACACTGGTTTTGATTTCCTGACTACGATAAAAGACCGCCCTTTTTCTACGGCATCAATATATGTATCAATATTTTCCCGCAGCTCTTTTAAGCCGACTAATGAATGGCTGGAGTTTTTCATAATGTTTAAGTTAATCTTAAGTTTAACTTAATTTTAGCTGGCATCGTAAAAATTGTCAAGGCAACCGGATATTAAGCGCCAAAAAACTTACTGATTTTTTCTCCGTTATTTTTTGTTATTTTTAAAAAAATCACTGATATTTTTTATCTCTTCCGGCGAAAGGCAGGGTTGGCTGCGTTTAATCATATAATTGGCAAAGCCGGCGCCGCCAATCCAAATTCCCTGCTTGGGTGAATTGACCGACTGATCGACTTTGGCGTTGGGAAATTCCAAAATGCCGTTGACAAAATAATGCCGGCCGAATTTTTGTTTAAGCGTTTTGCGAGTGTAATCAATTTCATGCCAGACCTGCCCGATAAAGTCTTTGTCCTTTGACTCTCGCCCGTTGATTAAAAGCTTATCGGAATACGAAATAGTCCCCGAATTCGCTTTGGTTTCAACAACAAAGATACCCGTCGGACCAATACATAAATTATCAATATCGCCATGACCCATGTCTAAATTATGAATCAGCTGATAATCTGAACCTAATTTTTCCAAACTGTTGCCAACCGCTAATTCCGCCCCGGCCCCTTTGCCCCAAGTCCGGCAATTTCGCCAACTTAGTTTTTCCAACAATTTGTCAGCCCGACTGATAATGGCGAGAATAATAATAGAAAGCGCGCTTATGCCTAAAGACCACGGGCTGTTTAAATTAGTAATAATAAAATACACCGCCAAAAAAGTGGCGATGATTAACCCGCCACGAACCAGCCAAATTTTATCTTTATTGTCGCGATATCTTCGATAAGTAAATGATTCCTTGTTCTTCATATAAATTAAAATTACTTGCTGTCCCGACTAGCAGCTATTAACGCTTCAGCTTTGCCTTGATCATAGTATCCGCCTGACTGATAATGCTTTTCCTGCCGAATAGCCATAAATTGCGCCGCAAAATCATCAATTTTACATATAACCGTGCTATCAACTTCCCTTTGCTCATCAGTCAGTCTGGCCAAAATTTTATGGTCAGCCTGTCCATTTTCAAACCACTCAGTCATGCCGATTGGCTCACATTCTACGATGCTACTTGTTACCAACTTTTTGTCCGTAATAACGTAACAATCCAAGTTCTCGCCATCAGCCGCCTTGGTATCCAAAATATAGCCGTACGGATAAGGATAAGTTAACGGGCTTGTCGCGGTATCCAAAAGCACTCCTGTTTTTTTGTCGAAAATATTCTTTTTATTTGGTTCGGTAGTTTGTTCAATAAATACTTTCATCGCCATTATATTTATTCCACTTTAATAATCCGGCACTCGATAACTTTATTTTTCTGATTTATCTTTACGGCGTCGCCGGTTTTTTTGCCCATCAAAGCCGAACCAATCGGCGAATGATGCGAAATAATCCCTTGAGCCGGATCGGTTTCCTCCGACCCTAAAATTAAATAAGTTATTTGCTGGCCATTGATTTCAATCGTCACTCGCCGACCCAGTTCCACTGCCTCGGCATTTTTAGCGGGTTTGATTATCACTACCCGGTTTAAATGGTCTTGCAAATCCAAAATCCGCTGGTTTATCCCGCGCAACCGGCCTTTAGCGATTTGGTAAGCGGCATTTTCGGACAAATCCCCCATCTCGGCCGTTCGCCTGACCTCATCGGCCGCGGCTGGCTGGCTGGCTTTTAATTTTGCCAGCTGGTCTTTGAGTTCGTTAAACTTTTCCTCGGTCAAACAAGGATCGGGTTTTAAATGGGTATATTTACCGGGTTTTCTAATTGGCACTCTCATTTGGTTTTTTGATAATTTTTTAGCAGCAAAAGCTTTTCTTTTCGCGGCAAAGCTTTAATTTTAAATTCAGCCTTAGCCGCAATTGACCGAGTGGGAAACTTTTTTGAATAAACGACTTTAACCGGCCGACGCGGCTTGGTATATTTGGCTCCAAGTTTAGATGAATTATGTTCTATAGCTCGCCGCTTTAAATTTACCGTAATGCCGGTATATAAAGTCTTGTCAGCGCATTGGAGAATATAAAGATAATAGGCTGGCATCGGTTAAGCAATAATATTTTTCACCCGGCCGACTTCGCCGGTAGCTAAGCGAACTTTTATTCCACGCGGGTGTTGGGACGAATTAGTTAAAATATCCGCCACAATACCTGGGGTTAATTTGTCTGTAGCTTGATCTTGCTTTTGCACTATTTCAACGTGCAAACCGGGTTTGATATTTTCTCGAATGGTTCCGGGCATATTAAACTTTTTATTGAATTATTATGCTTATCTTAGCATCAATAATTAAAAAAAACAATTTTATGGTATACTATAATTAATTAAAAATTATTAATCATAAATTATAAAAAATATGAAAAAAATTGTTTACTCCTTTTTGCTAATCGTGCTGGCGCTGACAATTTTACCCGGCCAAATTAAAGCCGCCACGGCCAAAAAAGCCGCGCCAAAAGTCTGGTCAGCCGCGGCGCCAAAAGGTTTTTTGCCGATCACCTGGGCCAAAGCTCGCGGTATTGCCAGCTTTTTCAAACCACAGGAAAGCAATGGCTATATTGACTATTTGACGATTATCTATCTGCCTTATAATCAGCTGAGATTAATTGCCTCAACTACGCCACAGACCACCTGGGGCGAAGTCAAAGCGCCGTTCACGGCCGAAAATGCCAGCAACTGGGTCTTTACTAAAATGGCGACGGAAAAAACTAAAAACCAAAATCCCGATGCTCAGTTTATCTGGAATATGCCTTTCTTTAATATTACCAGCACCACGACCGACTTAAGCCTGGCTTTAAAATCGACTTGGCCGGCCAATAAATACATCACCAGCGGCAGCCGGCCGGATTTTGATATGAGCCAAAGCCGCCGGATGCTGATTATTGATAACCAAAAAATGACCGCCAAAATCGCTGATTTTAATGAAACTACTTTTCTGGCCAGCGGCGACGTGGCAGTCGAAGGCTTTGCACCATCGGTGATTATCAACGGCTACGGCGACAGCAGTGCCAGACTTTTTGTCGGCGTCCGCGCCGAGGGCAAAGAATTGGTAATTTATTGCAGCCGCGGGGCTTATCTTAGTGACGCCAGCAATGCGTTACTAGCCGCCGGCGTGTCGCCAGAAAACCAAATGCAAGCCGACGGCGGCGCCAGCGCGACTTGCGCTTACAACCTGCCCGGCCAATACTTCGTCGAACCCGGCCGGATGCTGCCGCATTTAATGGCGGCTTTCCCCTTTCTCTACCGCGGCACAATCATTAATGACGGCGTTAACCTACGCAACGGTCCGGGCGCAAAATACAAAAGCCTTGCCAGATTAGCCAAAGGCACCAATGTCATAGTTTACGAAGAAAAAACCGGCTTTGTCAGAATTGACCAGTCACAGCAATGGGTTTCGAAGTCGTTGGTTAAAAAAGTTAATTAGAGCCTAAATAAAAAATCGCCATGCACATTATGGAGATTTTTTATTTAAAGCTTACTACAAAAAATTAATTTATTTGAATAGTATCAATGCGCAAGCCAGGTTTTATATTTTCTCAAATAATCCAATCTATACTAACTTTTCTTTAAGTATTTACCAGGCCCTTCTCGTAAAAGTAGTATAAAACTAATCCAAAAAATATACCAACCAATTAAAATAATAATTTTGCTTACAAGATCAGGCCTTATGGTTAAATTTATTTGACCTTTAAATAGATGCTTATCAATATTATATAGGTATAAAGTTTGATCACCATTATTACTAAACCCCCCGAAAGGAAAATATAAACAATCTTTAATGACATTTTCAACCAATTGTCTATCGTCGTTATTTTCATCATTCAATCTTAAACCATCTAATCTAAGTGGTTCGTTATCAACCTTATTACCAACACAAGATAATATAAATTGAAAAATTTTACGCTTAACATCTTTCCCATTTGGATTATCGGCATATTCAAATTCTACGGATAAATCATGATCTAGAATTAAAGTATGTCTAATAATATTGGGCTGCAAGTCTAATAAGAATGAATATCGCGAGATATTATTTAACCTGGGTATTAATCTGCTGGTATTATCCCTGGTTTCAAATTCTGTTTTGTCAATATCCTGTGGATTGTTTTGAGGCAAATTTGCACCACTACTCTTTGCCATTGACATACCGGGTGGGATGACCGCTGAATCATTTATAGTTATTGCCTTAATATGCAAAAATACAATAATAATGGGAGGTAAAATAAACCACAAGAGTATTAACAAATTCTTTTTACTAATAAATAGGCCAACCTTTTGGACTTTCAACTTCTCTTTATCACGATCTTGTTTCTTGATATTCTTTTCCATTTACTTATAAATAATAGGCGGCGGCAAAGTAGTGGTTGTAATAGTCATTCCACTAGCCGAGGTGGTAAACGTACTTATGACATCTGTTGTAGACTGGGTACGTGCCATTGGTGATCTCTCGAAAACATGCGACATGTGCTCATGTCCACACTTATCACACACTACAGGACTTACTGAATATGCAACCACGGTAACCAATATTCCCTGACAGATTATTTGTTTTACACTTTCATCCATAAATTTTATTATTAATATTAAACCAAATTGGTAACCCCATAAGGAATCCCCACTAGAGCCTACCAGCCGACGGGCAAGCATGATAAGAACCTAACCTACTCCTATATTATAGTTTCTTCTTTTTATTTCCAGCACCCGGATTTCTTTTTCGCCAAAACCTAGATGATGGCCGACTTCGTGCCAGATTACTTCATTTATTATTTCTTTTACTTTTTTCTCATCATAACCGGCTAATTGTTCTTCTAAGTAACCCAAATTAAATATAGCAAAATTTGGCTAAAAGTAAAGGATTATTCGCTAGAAATTACAGCCGGCCCAAATCCAGATAATCATCCATTCGCACTTCGGCGACAAAATCGGGCATGTGGCTGATCAAAATCATGGCGCCGCCATAGGCATTAATGGCTTTGGCAATCACGGGCAAGTGACGAAAATTAATGTGGTTGGTCGGTTCGTCTAAAACCAATAAACCCGGCTCCATCAAGACTAGGCGCGCAAAGCACAACAAGCCTTTCTGGCCTTCGGATAAATACGAAACCTTGTGCTGCATTAATTCGCCGCCGATTAAAAATCCGGCCGCGACTGAGCGCAGCTGCTGTTCGGTCGTGCCGTCAACGGCGACCGATTGCAGGGCATTAAAAACCGTGTCGTCAAAATCCAGCGTGGCAAAATCCTGGCTGTAATAGCCCACGCGGACGCCTTCTAATATCTTCTCGCCTTCGCTTGTGCCGCCGACTAGCGAGCGCAACAGGGTGCTTTTACCGATGCCATTCGGCCCGGAAATTAATAAGCGCGTCCGTTTGTTTAAAATTTTATTGACTTCTTTAACCACCGGCTCGTGATTTTTAATAATTTTGACCGAGGCAAGCGTGACAATATTACCGAAAATGTCTTGGTTCGGGATTACAAAATCGCGGATGGTTTTATCTTCGCGCCGAACCTCCACTTTGTTTTCTTCCATTTCTTCGGTTTCATCGTGCAATTTTTTCGCCAATTTTCGCATTTTACCGCCTTTGTTGGCAAAAAAGTTGACCTTTTCTTTGCGGTCTCTGATTTGTTTTTCCAGCTGGGCGTTTTTTTTGATTTCCCGATCAATTCGGGCGCTGATTTCTTCAACGACCGAATAATAATCGCCGACGTAAGTTTCCAATTTTTTCGTGAAGCTGTCCAAATAAATAACCCCATCGGTAAAACAATTTAAAAAGTTGGCGTCATGCGAAATTACGATAACCGTTTTGGGATACATGATTAAAAACTGGATTAAGTGGTCAATACCGGCCTGATCCAAATTATTAGTCGGTTCGTCAAGCAGCAAAATATCCGGATTGGAAATCAAAGCCGCCGCCAATAACAAGCGCGCCTGCTGGCCGCCGGACAAATCGCCCACTCGCCGCTCGATAGGAATTGCCAAATTAACCGCTTTCAAAACTTTGCTGATGTCGCTTTTCAGACCCGGCGGGACAATTTCAAAAACTTTGGCAAAAAACTGTTCCACGGTTAAATCAAAATCAGACCGCGGGACAGCCTGCAGTGCGGCGCCGATAGTGGCGTTATTAGTCAGCGAAACTTGGCCGCTTTTGGGCTTGAGCTCGCCGCGAATCAAAGCAAACAGCGTGGATTTACCGGCGCCGTTTTGCCCCATTAAGGTAATTTTTGAACCAGTACGCACGCTAAAACTCGCCTCGTCAAGCAGGGGCTTTCTTTCAGAATATTCAAAGGTAACTTCGTTGAAACGCAAGATGACTTCTTCGGGCATTGGTTTTAAATTAAACAAAAAAAACGTTAAACGTTATTGCGTAATATGCTTATTTTAAAAATTGATCCTGATAGAGCTTATCAGAATAACTCAGTATAGCCTACACATTTCTTTTATGCAACTTTCTAGATAGCAAGTGCTGCTGTGATTGGTTCACCTACCGTATAATTCACAAAAAAAGCATCCGATAAATCATCAATATAGGTTGACCATTTGATCCCGTACATGCTCTGGCCGATTTCTGGCGTAGTAACGTACCTTAAAACCCCGCCTTTATCAACTGCATATACCCGCGGATCAGTTTGGATTTTAACCATCCGCACGCCGGGACGATATGTCACGTTGCCACCCAAAGCAACCCCAGCCAGTTGTTCATCGGTAACGGTAATCACATTTTTAAAGTCAGCATACCAACTGGCGTAAATTTTTTGATTCGGAAATACATAGCGCTTACCGTTAGCACCGCAATAATAGACAGCAGTCGATGAGCCTTTAATCAGCGTATTGGAGGTGCACGTTGCCTCGATAGTGCTGATCAAACTTTTATCCTCATTAATTGTTTGTGCACTCAATTTGGCGGACTCAGGGTTAAACGAACCCGGGTGTGCCGCGGCGAGCAAACTAGGGTAAGAATCAATAGCGGCACCGTCCGGAGTGTGAATTTCAAAGTGCAAATGTGCTCCTACATTCTCGGCATTACCGCTGTCACCCACCCAGCCGATCAACTGTCCGGCCTGGATCGTCGACCGGCGTGTTATTGTCGGAGCGTAAGCATAGACAGTGCCACCCAGGCCGTCATCGGTACCGGGAGTGTCATTGTTAATATGGTAGTAGCGGTATGAGTAGCCGTCGCTATCTTTAATATAAATGGCATAGCCCCATGATGGTTCTTCCTGGGGCAAAGAAGTAATTTGGCCATCAACGGCTGAAATTAGAGGCGTCATTTTTTTGGCAAATATGTCAGTACCTTCATGCGTCCGACCGCCTGACCGCGGATCGCCGAAAGTATCAGAAAAAGTACTATATACTCCCTGTATTGGAAAAACAATCTGCCGGATTTCTTCAGCACCTGTTTGTAACGGCAACAATATGGTACAGATGCTAATCGCTAAAATTATTTTTTTCATATACTTATTATACCCCACCAGTCGCCAGCTGGCGAGCCAAGAAGGTGGGCAGGCAAAAAACCGCCTAATTGGCGATTTTTTAATACGCAATTTCATCCCATTTTTACCGCCACGGGGAATTGTCCCGATTCAAGATCGGGATCCCGACTTCCTTATTTTATAAAAAATATTTATGTACGTCGGGAAACCCCGGTTACCAGGATGTCCGCCGGAGGCGGATGCGCCCTGCCTGCTCGCCTCGCTGACACTTCGGCGTAGCGAGCCGGTAGGCAGGCTCTGGCGCAAGAACCTGGCGTCTCCCGACGTTTCCCGATGCCGAATCTAAAATCAGAATCTCTCAACATTTATACTTTATTAATTTTCGGTATTTAGCCCGTGGGAGAATCGGACTCCCGTTACATGGATGAGAACCATGCGTCCTAGCCACTAGACGAACGGGCCATGTGAGTAACCCCTCTTAGCCTGCCCTTTGCGAAGGTGAGGAATGCACACCCCTCCTAACCTCCCCTTAATAAGGGGAGGAATACTTGGTTTAGCTTCCCCTCCTTTTTAAGAAGGGGTTATGGGTGGTTTGTGAATATACCTCAAAATCTCTTCCAACACTTCATCAATATTCTCATAAATTTCAAGGTTAGTAAAGCGTAAAAACTTTGTCCCAAACGATTCAATGTATTTCTGCCGTTTTCGATCATATTCAATTGCCTCATCTAAAAAATGCGAATCACCGTCAACTTCTATCACTAATTTCAGCCGGGGACAATAAAAATCAACAATATAAGGACCGATGCTTTGCTGGCGCCGGAACTTATAACCGGCCAAATTTTTACCTCGTAAATAATACCAAAGAATTTTTTCCGCTTTGGTCGCCTGGTTTCTTAACTTTTTTCTTTTGGCTTTGACTGACAATCGATTAAATATTTTTGTCTGTTGCATAACTTTGTAAGTTATGCGCTATGTTGATTATTCTTAAACCCCTCCTGGCCTCCCCTTCTAAAGGGGAGGAAAACTTTACCGAAAGTCAAACTTTGATCCGCCACGGCCCTTGAAAAAGACCAGGGCTAAAATCGGCAAAACAATCCAGCAAAATTTACCTAAATCGCTTAAAAATATTGTCTTGGTAAATGGCGATAAATAGTTAGTTGCCACTTCCGGCAAAAAGGATAAAATAATGCTGGCTAAAAGTCCAACCTGCAAAAGCGAAAATAATATCACCTGCCACCAACCGCCGGAGAGACTGCTCAAGTTCTGGGTCAGCGAACTGCGGGATAAAAAAATAAACAGCAGTGCAAATACAATTAAAAAGGCCGACACTTGAAAACCAAAAACGCCGGGCTTATTAATTAAGGTATCTAAATTATCCATGAACGGCAAGTTGGTCGTTACCGCCAAAGCCAGATAGGTACTGATTAAAATCGCCACAATCCGGTCGCGACCCAAAGTAAAACTGTAAATCAAAACACTGATGATAATAAACAATAAAATCACGACATCCCAAGTCGGCGTTGTCCAATTAATCCCTAAAAAACTAAACCAAAGTTCTTTGCCGGAATCCGCGGCCTGATTAGCGACATCCATCGGCCCCGGCGTATTAAAGACATTAGCTAAATCCATTAAAGTCGTTGTGGCGGTAGTAATCATAGGTTAGGTATTAGGATTTAGGTTTTAGGTCGCCAAAGGCGACTTACTTTTAATTACACAAGGATTAAGAATTAGTTACATTATAACTCATTTTCCAGTTGTTTCAAAAGTTCCTTTTGCCGATGGGAAAGCCGAACCGGGGTTTTGACAATTACTTCAACTAGCTGATCGCCTCGGCCGCGGTTCTGTAAATAAGGCACGCCCTTGCCTTTTAAAACAATAACTTTGCCGCTTTGAATTCCTTCCGGAATTTTTAGCCGGGTCTTGCCGTCCAACGTTTCAATTTCCACCTGGCCGCCTAAAGCCGCCAAAGCAATGGAAATTTCCGCCTTAGTTTTGATATTGAAACCCTCGCGCCTAAACCGAGGATCGGCTATGACTTTGATTTTTAAATATAAATCTCCGGCTTCGGCGCCTTTGATTCCCCCGCTGCCTTTGCCGGCAAGGCGAATTGTCTGGCCATTATCAATGCCAGCGGGAATTTTTACCGTCAGAGTTGCCTGGTCTTTGACCGTGCCTTTGCCGCGGCATTGGCTGCATTCTTTTTCCGCCTTTTTGCCTTCGCCGCTGCAATACTGGCAAACCGAAGGAATACCGATGCCAAAACCGATATTGCGGACTACCTGGCCGGTGCCGCCGCAATGCTGGCAGGTGGTAACTTTGGAACTGGGATCAGCCCCGCTGCCGCTGCATTTTTGGCAGGTTGAATTTATATCCAAATTAATAGTTTTTTCCACGCCAAAAACCGCGGCTAAAAAATCAATGGTTAATTCAACTTGAATATCAGCGCCGCGGTTGCGCTTGGCTGCTTTTGACTTGCCTCGGCTGCCGCCAAAACCAAATAAATCGCCGAAAATATCGCCCATGTCGCCAAACTCAAAAGAAAAGCCGTTAGCGCCGCCGCCTTGTTGGCCAAACCCTTGGGCAAAATCGGAATAATCGCGAAAACCGCCTTGTGATTTGGCTTGCTCAAAAGTCTGGCCGTATTGGTCGTATTGCGATTTCTTTTCCGGATTGCCTAAAACGCCGTAAGCTTCATTAATTTCTTTCATCTTGGTCTCATCACCCCCCTTGTGCGGGTGGTGTTGATGAGCCATTTTATAGTAAGCCTTTTTAATTTCTTCCGGGCTGGAGTTTTTGGAAACGCCTAAAGTTTGATAATAGTCTTTTGCCATAGTTTAGTTACGAGTGGCATGAAACATGTTACATGAAACATGTTACTTGTCACTAAATTATTCTGCTTTAAAGCCAATTTCATTTTTCGGCGCTTCGGCTTCTTCCACCTTGCCGAAAGCCGTTTCATACTTTTTCAAGTTTTCTTCCAAGGCTCGGATAATCCGTTTCAAATGCCCGGGGCTCGTAATAATTTTACCGACTACCCGGCCAGCCGGCGCCACGATGTTGAGAAAACTCAGCAAGAATTCTTCTTTGGTGTGGCCGACCGTCATCGCGTTGGCATATTCGCCGCCGGCAAAGTTGTCTCGAATTTGAATTTGATTTTCCTGGGGTTGTTTATCCATAAATTTATCAAGGTGGGGCGTAAAAGCCCCACCTCTTAGCTCTTATTTTTTATTTTTTGCTATCTTTATTGTCTTGGACTTCGCCTTCCACCACTTCTTCCGCTTGCTTGTTTGGTTCGGCGCCTTCTTGCGGCTCGGCTTGCCCACTTGCTTGCTGGTCAGCCGGCTGGCTTGCCTGCTGCTGTTGCTGCTGATACATCGCTTGGCCGATTTTTTGAGCAGCCGTGCTTAATTCCTGGCTGTGGCGCTTAATCGCTTCCAAATCTTCACCGTCTTTAATCTTCTTTAATTCTTCAATTTTGGCTTCAATGTCTTTTTTATCGGCTTCCGGCACTTTGTCGCCGGCATCGCGCAAGGCTTTTTCCGTTGAGTAAATCAAAGTATCAGCCAGGTTTTTAGCTTCAATCAATTCTTTTTTCTTGGCGTCTTCGGTGGCATGAGTTTCCGCTTCGCGCTTCATCTTTTCAATTTCATCTTTGGAAAGTCCGGACGATGCCGTAATGGTGATTTTTTGTTCCCGACCGGTGCCTTTGTCTTTGGCGCTGACATTCAAAATGCCGTTGGCGTCAATATCAAAAGTTACTTCAATCTGCGGCAAGCCCCGAGGCGCTGGCGGAATGCCGTCTAAGATAAAGCGGCCTAAAGTTTTATTATCGTGAGCCATTGGCCGTTCGCCCTGAAGAATATGAATTTCCACTGACGGCTGGTTATCCGCGGCCGTGGAAAACACCTGCGACTTGGTGGTCGGAATCGTGGTGTTTCTTTCAATTAACGGCGTCGCCACGCTGCCTAAAGTTTCAATACCCAAAGTCAGCGGACTAACGTCAAGCAATAAAACATCTTTAACATCGCCTTGAATGACCCCGGCTTGAACGGCCGCACCGACGGCGACGACTTCGTCGGGATTAACCGAAATATTCGGCTTGCGGTTAAAGAATTTTTCCACCGTCTTTTGAACCAATGGCATTCTGGTCATACCGCCGACCATCACGACTTCTTCAATATCTTTGGTTTCAATATTGGCATCTTTTAAAGCTTTGCGGCAAGGCTCCAAAGTCTTTTCGACTAAGTCGCCGACTAATTCTTCCAATTTCGCCCGAGTCAATTTCATCACTAAGTGTTTGGGGCCGGAAGCGTCGGTGGTGATAAACGGCTGGTTAATCTCGGTTTCTTGAGCCGTGGAAAGCTCAATTTTGGCCTTTTCCGCTGATTCCTTGATCCGTTGCAAGGCCAAAACATCTTTTGACAGGTCGATGCCCTGATCCTTTTTGAATTCGGCAATCACCCATTCAATCAAGCGCTGGTCAAAATCATCGCCGCCTAAATGAGTATCGCCGTTAGTTGACTTGACTTCAACCGTGTCTTGAGAAATATCCAAAATGGAAATATCAAAAGTCCCGCCGCCCAAGTCGTAAACCGCGATTTTTTGGCCTTTCTTTTTTTCAAAGCCATAAGCCAAAGCCGCGGCCGTCGGTTCGTTGATAATCAATTTAACGTTAAGTCCGGCAATTTCCCCGGCATCCTTAGTCGCCCGGCGCTGAGAATCGTTGAAATAAGCCGGCACGGTAATAATCGCCTCGGTAATTTTTTCGCCCAGCCGAGCCTCGGCATCCGCTTTGAGTTTGCCTAAAATCATGGCGGAAACTTCTTGCGGCGTGTATTCTTTGCCCGACATCACAATTTTGATGCCATCGCCGGCCTTGATCATTTTAAACGGCATTAATTTGACGTCGCGCTGGACTTCCTCTTCTTCCCAGCGACGGCCGATTAACCGCTTGATGGAAAACAAAGTATTTTCCGGATTAGTCACGGCTTGCCGCTTGGCGATTTGGCCAGCCAGCCGCTCGCCGGTTTTACTAATTGCCACCACCGACGGCGTCGTCCGCGCGCCTTCGGCATTTTCCAAAACTTTCGGCTCGCCGCCTTCAATAATGGCCATGCAGGAATTCGTGGTTCCCAAATCGATTCCTAAAATTTTGCTCATAGTATTTCTTTTATTATTAATTATATTCTTTATAAACTATTGACATGATCCAATAGATATGCTAACTTCTACAGTTGTCATGTCGACAACTTAGTAGCAACAAAGGAGGGTACGAGCATTATGGTATGGTCTTACAGCGTGGACGACGCTGAGGCAGTTGGAAACCTGCTAGGGGAACTTTGCAAACATGCAGGAGGAACATTCCCTGGCGGTCAAACCCAGAAAGAAGTCGAGGGTCTACCAGTCCCTTTTATGCTGGATTTTGCCCAGCAACTGGTTGATAGCGACTTCCAGCAGAGCCATCCCGAGGCCGAAAAAACCCTAAGTCGACTTCGCGATAAACTCGTTGATCTGTACGAGTAACATATCGCGGATTCATCCCCACCAACGGCGTGCTAACTTTGGCCGCCGTCTTTTTTTGAATAACTTCTTTACCCAGGCGGCTAAGCTAATTTTTAACACCTCTGCCCTACTTTTGTCATTGCGAGGAGCACTTAATAAAGCTCCGTGCGACGAAGCAATCTGACGCGAAGCGTCATCCTGAAAGCAGCTTTCAGCGGCCGAAGGATCTGATTTTCAAAGGGATTGCTTCGCTCCCTGCCCTCCGACTTTCCATCGCTCGCAATGACACTAATAATTATTTGCTGCTGATCGAAATTGGAATGGACTTGGCTTTGGTTTCCGGCGATTTTGGGATCGTGATTTTCAAAATCCCTTTTTCATAATCGGCTTTGGCCTGGTCAGTGACGACTCGGCTGGGTAAAGCCACCGTGCGGAAAAAGCTGCCGGAGCGGACTTCTTTGCGGTAATAATTTTTTTCTTCGACTTCCGATTCCTTTTTCGCTTCGCCTTTAATCATCAAAACGTCGTTTTCAATTGAAATATCGACATCTTTGGGATCAATCCCGGCCAAAGGCGTTTCCACCACGACATCATCTTTGGTTTCATAAACATCAATCGCCGGAGTAAAACCCTTATCCTCCATAAATTTTTCCATCTCTTCAAACGGTTCAAGAAGTGGGGTCCATTTTATGATAGCCATAGTTTTATTCTCCTTTTGTCATTCTGAGGGAGGTCGCCTTAGGCGACCGACTGAAGAATCTCAGAGATTCTTCGTCCCGCTGCGCGGGACTCAGAATGACAATATTAATTGTTATTTGGCCACTTTGACTTTAGCCGGCATTATTACTTTGCCGTGTAAAGTGTAGCCTGATTTAACTTCTTCAAAAATTACATCCGTTTCAAAATCTTGGTTTTCTTCGTGGACAACGGCTTCATGAAATTCCGGATCAAATTTTTCGCCCACGGTTTTGATTTCTTCAATCCCTAAATTCTTTAAAAAATCATCAAACTGCTTTTTAATATGGAAAAAACCAATAACCCAGTCAGAATCTTTTTGGTCGTCCGGCACATGTTTTAAGGCCAGCTTGAAATGATCAAAAATCGGCAATAGCTCGGCGATTAAAGCGGCGTTGGCGAACTGAATCAATTCAACCTGTCTTTTCTCGGTATCTTTTTTTAAATTCAAATAATCGGCTTTGGCCCGCTGCCAGCCCTCGAGGTGTTCGTCCGATTTCTTTTGGGCTAATTCAAGTTCTGATTTTAGTTCGTCAATATTGACATCATTGTCTTGTTGTTGAGTTTTGTCTTGCATAAATGTATGTATGTAGGAAAGTAGATTGGTAGAACGGTAGGCACTACCTACCAATCTACTTTTCTACTGACCTAACTTATTAATTACTTGCTGGCTGTATTTAACTAAATTAAAATTAGTCTGGTAATCCATCCGCACCGGGCCTAAAATCCCTAAAATCCCCTGGCTGTCTTTTAACTGATACTTGGCCAAAACCGAGCTGCAATCGGCGCCAAAAGGATTTTTGCTGCCGATTGCCACTGCCACTTCCGAATCAATCTTATTAAAAATTTTACTAATCGCCTGATCAAAATGGTCAATGACCCGGCTTAAATTATAAACCACTTGCTGCTGGGAAAACTCCGGCTGATCGAATAAATTGGAAAGGCCGGTGTAATAGAAATCATTAGCGGCAAAAGCGACAAAAACGGCATTGTCCGAAAGCTCGGCTAAATTCTTGGCTAAGTCTTTCAAATTCTTGGGTTCAAAATTTTTAAAATTCTTGAAAGTCTTGTCAATTAATTCCTGCTGCTTTTTAGCCAATTTTAAGCCTGGCAAAAAATTATCCACAAAAAATTGGTAGCCTTTTTCCGTCGGCACCCGCCCGGCGGAAGTATGGGGGTGATAAATATAGCCTTCTTCTTCGAGCTCGACCATTTCGCTTCTGATAGTCGCCGAACTCAAATCAAAATCCCCCGCTTCGGCAATCAGTTTGGAACTGACCGGCTGAGCGGTTTTAATATAGTGAGCCGTGATAATCTTGAGCAAATTTTGCTTTCTTTCGTTCATTTTTTGGGTTTTTTCGATTGGCACTCGTTACTTTAGAGTGCTAATTTCATTATAAAGGCACTTTAAAAAACTGTCAATAGTTAGTCTCCTCTTAGCCGACCTAGAGACTGCGTGCCCCGCACCAAGCTAATAATTTAACTTAAATTTAATTAAAAACAGCCGAAGGCGGAATCCACGCGCCAATCAGCCAAATTTACTTTTAATTTTTTTGAGCTTTGGTGCGGGGTCAAGAACTTTTTTTTAAAAAAAGCACCCCGTCAAAAACCAATTGGTTTTCAAAAGAGTGCTGACTAAATATACCCTCCAAAGCGTTCCCCACTATACCAAGCTAACCAGTTTACCCTGGTGAGCCGCCGATTCATAAATCGCCTTAATCAGCTCAACTGCCTTGCGACCCTCATGGCCGTCAACGAATGGCTGACCACCAGTTTGAATGGCCTTAGTGAAATCTTTGAGCTGACGCCTATGGCCTTCAGTGTCGAGTGAAGCAAATGGATCTGCCGCCGCCGAACCAAGCCCTGAAGCCTGGTTAGCCTCAATCGCTTTTTCAATCTTGGCGTCAATCGGCAAACGCTTTCTGAACTGCCACAAGACCAGTCGGCCATCCTCAATAACGGCGCTGCCGGTTGTCCCGTGAATTTCCAGCCTGGCTGGACCGCCTGGCCAAACCGCAGTTGTCGCTTCGATTGTGCCCAATGCCCCGTTTTCAAACTCAAGTATAGCGACGGCCAAGTCTTCAACTTCCAGCCCGTTATGGGCTATACACTTAGTCATTGCCGAAACTGTCCTGACTGGACCCATTAACCACCGAAGCAGGTCGACTTGGTGGATCCCTTGATTTATCAGCGCCCCGCCGCCATCCAGCTTCTTCTTACCGTGCCAGTCGCTATTGTCATAATATTCACTTGAGCGATGCCACTTGATATGAGCGTTACCTAAGACCGACTTACCAAAACGGCCTCCATCAACTGCTTGTTTTAGCCAGCTGGCCGCGTCGCTAAAGCGGCTTTGAAAAACACAGCCCAGCAAGACACCCTTTCTTGCTGCCGCCGCTATCATACGGTCGCACCGGTCGGTTCTGATCTCAAGTGGTTTTTCAACCAGTACATGCTTACCTGCCTCGATGCAGGCGATGGCAACTATCTCATGCATTCCACTTGGTACGCAAATGCAGACCGCGTCAACCTGACAACACTCCAGCATCTGCCGATATTGCCCGTAAGCCTTGGCATTGTAGCTGGCGGCCAACTCTCTCGCTTTCGCTTCATCATGGTCAGCGATGGCGACAAGTTTCGCCCCAGGAATTTTTGCTAACGCTTGTGCGTGGAATTTTCCGATTCCACCACCGCCGATGATTGCATACCTGACCTTTTCCATATTCAATCCTCCCACCTTTCTTTGCGTTGAAATCAATCTTCTATAATCAGCCACCAGTAAGGGTGGCCGTAAGAACCGACATCATACACCGCTTCGCCGGCAGCGACAGTAACCGGAAAACTCCCGATTTCATGGAAAATTACGGCGCCAAAGTAAAGCGCCTTTTGTCGGCCTAACTCTGCCGATACTGCCGTAGCCAAAAGACTTGGCGTCAAAATCCGATTGCCAAACAAATGTGGCAGCAAAGGCGATTTAGCCGCTACCCGAATCTCTTTATCTTGGCCACTCTCCGCTGCTCTTTTCAGGTGGCCCAAAAAATCAGCCCAAATCTTATCACCTGGTTTGGCCAGCAGAAAAACTGACGAGGCGTCATCACCGTAAAAAACCCGGCCGTCATCCAACAAGACCAGCCGTACCCTCAAAACTTCAACCTCTTGATATGCCTTCATCGCTCTATCTCCTTCTCTTGCAGCCGGCAATAGCCAGTCAACCTCTCCAAAAACCCAAGACCCAGACGTTCCCAAATTGTTAAACAGCGTTATTGCCCTCCTAACGTTTTACGTTAATAAATTAACCCCCTTGTGTCAAGTTCAAAAATCCTGCTAAAATGACTTCGTATGGAAAACCAAACCCCCACGCCGAAACCGGCGAAATTTCAAAAACTAAAAAACTACCTGACCGGCCGCCGATTTCTAAAACTCATCCTGAATCTTTGGACGATTATTACCATTGTTTTATTTATGGCTGATTTTTTTTCCGGCAACAGATTCGATACCCAATCAACCGCGATTGGCATAATTTATTTGGGGATTTTGGGGGTTTATATCACGGAAAAAGAATATACCCGCTGGGAACATAAACGCTTCATTTCCCGCTTTTTAGGCGAAGGCTTTGTCGGCTTTTGGTCGGCAATGATGATAATGTTCGTTATTATAGCGACTTTTTCCGGCGGGCAATTTAAAATCCCCCAAGATTTCGCCGTCGTTTATACCAGTATTGTCGCCGCTTTTGCCATCACCCAGCACTCAAAATCGCTTTATCACCACAAGGAAGACGAACCCCTTGTCAAAAGCAGAATATAATGCTAATATACGCAAGTAGAAAAGCAATATCCTGACTTATCATAAAAACTCCTGAAAACCCAGATTAGCTTTAAACCAAAAAGAATTATCAATTATTCGCATAAATTTAGTATTATACTTATCTTATGAAAAAAGACATTCACCCGAAATACTATCCTCAAGCCAAGGTTGTCTGCGCCTGCGGCAATACTTTTAATGTCGGCTCGACGTCGCCGGAACTCCACGTTGAAATTTGTTCCATGTGCCATCCGTTTTACACCGGCAAGCAAAAATTGCTTGACGCCGCCGGCCGAGTCGAAAAATTCAAAGAAAGATTGGCGAAAAAAGCAACGGCTGCCGCCGGCCGAAAAGGCAAAAAAGCCAAAAAAGCCAAAGCCGCTGTCCGCAAAAAAACGCCAAAAAAAATCAAAGCTGAAGAATAGCTCAAATAAACAAAGGCTCCCCGAAAAGGGAGTTTTTGTTATCTCAAAACTAAGTCTTACTTAAAAATAAAAATTTATGGACCAAAAATATCACGACTTAAAAAACCAATTTGAAAAAATCAAAGCGGATTTGAGCAATCCGGATTTTTTAAGCAGCCAGGAAAATCTAAAAACCGCTTCCCAGGAATTCAGCCGGCTGGAACCGCTGGCGAAACTGACTGATGAACTGGAAAAAGCGGAAAGACAGCTTTTGCAGGCTCAAGCCGCTTTGGCCCAAGATTATGATGATGAATTATTAGCAATTGCCCAAGAGGAAATCACCGACTTGACGGAGCTGACCGAAACTTTAAAAAAAGACTTGGAAGAAGGCTTGCGGCTGAAAGACCCAATGGACCAAAAAAATATCATCATGGAAATTCGGGCCGGCACCGGCGGCGACGAAGCGGCGTTGTTTGCCGCGGAATTATTCCGGCTTTATTCCCGCTACGCCGAAATAAAAAACTGGAAAACCAAAATTTTGGATTCTAACCGCATCGGCATCGGCGGCTTCAAGGAAATTACTTTTGAAATCATTGGCCATAACGTCTATCAAAATTTGAAATATGAAAGCGGCGTCCACCGCGTTCAACGGGTTCCGGAAACCGAAAAAAACGGCCGGGTTCACACTTCCGCCGCGACCGTGGCGGTCTTGCCCGAAGCCGAAGAAGTTGATGTCTCAATTAAAACTGAAGATTTGAAAATTGATGTTTTCCGCGCCGGCGGCCATGGCGGCCAAAGCGTTAATACGACCAACTCGGCGGTTCGAATTACCCATTTGCCGACCGGCATTGTCGTCGGCTGCCAAGACGAACGCTCCCAGCAGCAAAATAAAGCCAAAGCGATGCAGATTCTGCGCTCAAGGCTGCTCGCGGCCGAACAGGAAAAAAAGGAAAAAGCCCAGCGGGAAACTCGAAAATCGCAAGTCGGCAGCGGCGACCGATCGGAAAAAATCAGGACTTACAATTTTCCTCAAGACCGGGTAACTGACCACCGGATCAAAGAAAGCTGGCATAATATTTCTTCAATCATGGACGGCGGTCTTCAGCCAATTATCGACAAAATCCAAGAAGCTGACCGATAAAAAAAGAGGAAGACAAATGTCTCCTCAAAGTACTCAACCGGCGGCTGATTTTCCAACCCCTGTCAGATCACGTCCAGCAATCCACCTCTCAAATACATGACGCGACTCCGCAGATGGTCTGAAGTTTCCAACCCCTGCCATGTCCATTTCTCTTTTGCGGACGGTGTTCTCCCGATCTTTAGACCATTCGCGGCATGCCGCCATAAAAAGGTCATTGCAAGATCCATTATGGACATATACCAGATTACCGCCAGGATTATACTCCTCGCTAGACAAGGTAGTAGAATGAACATGATGGCGTCGGAAGAGACCCTGACCCCTGCCGCAAGCGCAGCATTTTTGGTCTTCAAACAATATCTGTAGCTCCGTCGCCTCAGTGCCGTCGAGTGCCAGCGCTGACTTTTCGTGCAAAAAACGGCATCTCCCCCAGTGAACCATGACCGGATCACCAGAAAGGTTATACATACTTCTCAGGCTAGTCAGCCGAAGGGGCCAAAACAGCCAAAACCAATGAACAACTCCACAGACACAACACTTTCTTACTTTTCTAGAAAATAACATGAGAGATTCTCCTCGTTTTTTTTCTTTTCCAATTCCGTTGTTACTATTTAAGCAAAAAAACTGATTATTGTCAACCAATCGGGATAATGATTACTATCAACCAAGCATTGAATTTAGCGGCTCAAAACTTCAAGCGGGCAAAAATTAAAACCGCTTTTTTGGATAGCGAAGTATTATTGGCTTTTATTTTGAATCAGCCCAAAGAATTTTTATATACTTATCCGCAAAAAAAATTAACCAAAAGCCAGTTTCATAAATTACAGGCAATAATCAAAAAAAGAACCAAGGGCGAGCCAGTCGCTTATTTAAAAAACCAAAAAGAATTTTACGGCTTGAATTTTTATGTTGACAAAAGAGTGCTAATCCCCCGCCCGGAAACCGAATTGCTGGTCGAAGAAGCTGCTAAGCTGCTAAAAGCTATAAGCTATCAACCTGCCGGCCGGCAGGCAGGGCTAAAAGCTATTTCTATCGCCGACATCGGTACCGGATCTGGCTGCGCCATCATTGCTTTGGTGAAAACTTGGTCAGAAATCAGAGATAAGAAATCAGAGATCAGCTGCTATGGCACAGACATTTCAAAATCAGCGCTGCAAGTAGCGAAAAAAAATGCCAGAAAACACCAAGTCAAAATCAAGTTTTGCCAAGGCAGCTTGCTTGAGCCGTTAAAAAATAAAAAAATTGACGTTATTTTAGCCAATTTGCCTTATGGCTGGCCGCAGTGGCTGGCCAAATCGTCAGCTGAAACGGCCGGCTTGAAATTCGAACCGAAAAAATCCCTTTTTGCCAAAGAAGGCGGGCTTTACCTTTACCGCCGGCTTTTTGGGCAAATCGCCGAGATGAAATTAAAACCCAAATTAATCTTAATTGAATTTGACCCAAGGCAGAAAAAAGCTTTGGCAAAACTGGCAAAAAAATATTTGCCGGCCGGCCAACTGGAAATAAAAAAAGATTTAGCCGGGCTAAATCGAATCTTGATAATTAAGCAATAACTATTCTAAATTGCTGCCGCTTTTGATTATATTTTCCACTGCCGCCCATTTGCTGATGCCGTCTTTGGGCACCAAAATCACGACTTCATCGCCGGCCGAACCGTGGAAATAAGTTACCGAAGCGGTCAATAATTTCCAGCGCTGGCCGTCAACCACGGCAAACCACTCGCTGATTGAATCGTTAAAAGTCAAAAGAGCGACGAGCTGTTTTCGCGCCACCGGGCCGATTTGCTTATAAATAAAAGAACCATTGCCCGCAATGGTTAATTTCAAGATATCGCCTTCGACTAATTTTGATTTGGAAGCGTAATTGGCTGCAATATTATATTCAACCCCGTCGCCAGCCACCATTTTTTCGCCGTTAAAAACTCCTTCAATAATCCGCTCGTTGCCGTTGTCGATTGAAACAAAGCCGGCGCTCATTTCTTTGGCTTTTTGCAGGCTTTCCAATAAAGTCCCGGCACTGACATCTTTTTCCTTCATTAAGCTCAAGGTTTTTTTGATATTAGCCTGGGTATTTTCCAAAACTTCTTTGAGCAATTCCAAATGCCGCGAAATGTCTTCCGGTTTTAAGTCTTGATTTTCAAGCTCTTCCTCTTTTTTCTTTTTTTTATTTTTACCCAGCATTTTTACCCCGCCCAATTTTTGATTTTTATTTATTAATATCTTTATTTTTACCCAGCTATTTTTAGTTTTGGTTTTTTTAGCTTAATTCCGATAGAGATAAACCGTCGTTGTTTTCTTATCCGGTTTGTCAAGCGCTGCCGGCGCCCAATCCGGAATACTGAAAGCGTAAGAAACGATCCGGCAGCCGGGCTTGGTTTCTTTTTTTAGTTTCGGCTTCAATTTTTTCATTGCTTCGGGAGTCAGAAAAGTACAAATTACATCGGCTTGCCCGAAGTCATAATTGAAAAAATTGCGATATTTGAGGCTGGCCCGGCCGGCCAAACCCTTTAACCTTATTTTAATACACCCCAGAAAATATGGCAAGAAAGCAATTTCAAAACCCGTGGCTTTGGCGCCAAATTCTTCGGCGGCGATAATAATAATCCGGCCGTCGCCGGCGCCTAAGTCGTAAACAATTTCACCCGGTTTAACCCCGGCTAATTTCAGCATCCGCCGGATGTCCTTTTTCCATAGCGGCACCCAGGGCGCGGCCAAATAACCGCCCAAAGCAAAAGTGCCAAGAATGGCTAGCAAAAAGACAAAAAATAACAACCAAAAAATAACAAACAAGGTCATAAGCTCCTTTCAATCGGCGGATTAGCAACCGCCGGCCTTGAGCCCAGCTGGCTGCGTTCTAAAATGCCCGCTTCGACTTTGCGGCGATCAACGCCGTATTTCCAGCGGGAAAATTCGATAATATCCGAAGTAATGCTGGCGTCGCCGATCACCGGCGGAAACGTATGGATATTAAACGCCCGCTGAGGCTGGTTGTCGATTAACAAGCGAAGGTAGGCATTGTATCGTTCAATATTCATCAAATCATATTCATCGACTGCGGGCGACATCTGTTTGGCGACAACTTCCGTGTCTTCAACGCCGATCCGAAAAGAAACCAGGGTACCGACATTGCCGAAAATCGCATCTTTGATTTTATTGCCGTAGCTTTTGCCTTCCATGCCGGAAGCTTCTGTCAGCTGGCCCAAATACTGATGAGCCAAAATTAAATTCAGTTTATACTTTCTGGCTTCGGCTAAAATCGTAGCAATGCTGTCGGTAATGAAATTCTGGAATTCATCGATATAAAGGTAAAAATCCCGCCGCTGTTCTTCGGGCATATCGGTTCGCGACAGCGCCGCCATCTGAAGTTTCGCCACGATAATCAAACCCAGCAAATTACTGTTGACTTCGCCGGTCGTGCCTTTGGCCAAATTTACCAATAAAATCTTTTCTTTATCCATGACTTCGCGGAAATTAAAGCCCGATTTCGTCTGGCCGATGATATTACGAATCATGGCATTTTCAATAAACCGCCCGACTTTGGAAATTAAATACCCCAGCATTTCCGACTTATGAAAATCGGAAGTCTTGGCCATTTCCTGTTCCCAAAATGACCGGACAATCGGATCGGTTACCTTGGTCAGCTTGTACTTTTGAAATTCCCGGTCGGTAAAAATCCTGGGAATTTCAGCAATCGTGCCGGGATGAACTTTATCCGCCATCAAAGTCAGCATGCCGTTTCTCATGTTATGCTCAAACATCGGCCCGATCATCGACGGATCCGTCACTAATTTATAAAAAATCGCAATCATTTCCTGAATCACGAAATCTTCCTGTTCCGGCCGCTCCGCTTCCAGCATATTCAACCCGATCGGCCGCTCGGTGTCCGATGGATTGAAATAAATCACTTCTTCCAGCCTTTCTTTGGGAATATTAGGCAAGATGCTTTCCACTAAGCTGCCGTGCGGATCAATGACACAAACGCCCCGCCCCGCCCGGATGTCCTGAATTGCCAAATTTGCCATTAAAACCGATTTGCCCGTGCCGGTCATACCAATCGTGTAAAGATGCCGGCGCCGGTCGTCCGGCCTCAGATAAACATTATTTTTTACGCCGCGGTAGAAATTTTCGCCTAAAAGCAAACCGTCTTGCGGCAAATTTGCCGGCGGCGACAGCCTTTTGGCCAAAAGCCAGCGGATATTCGGCGTTTCCAAAAACGGGGTTGGTAAATGGTAGAGGCTGGCCAATTCTTCAGTGTTTAAAATTATTTTTTGGTCCGGCCGGAAATTACGGTCGATAAAATCATTGACCAAATGTTTCGGCGATTCTTTGATTAATTTAAAGCTGTTGCCGTACTGGTAATAATTAAACTGGGAAAACGAATCAACCACGCCGTTCAAATACCCCTTGGCTTTGGATTCATCGCCGGCCGAAACAATAATCCGGACATTGCAATCCAGCCCCGCCCTTGAAGTTTTTTCCTCAAGCCCTTTGATTAATTCCTGCTCCATGGGCGAAAGCGTTTTTGGCTGCCTGAGTCTTTCCTGTTCAATTTGCTCTTTGGTTTTAGTCTGAAAAATTCCGGCAAAATCAAAAATATTGAATTTATTCGTTACCGACAGCGCCTGATTGAGAGTTTTGCCTTTCTGCATTTCGGTGGCGACTTTTGAGCCTTTGGCGTGCCAGGCTTTTTTGGCTGATCGGGCAACAATTTGAATCGCTACGCCGTCTTCTTTGGCCACGCTGCTCAAAGAATTGGCAACGGCGTTAAGCGGGTCGGAATTCAGAGTCTGGTAAGTTTTAATCGGAAAAATAAAGCTGCGGGTAAATTTCAGATAGCCGTTTAAAATTACCCCTTTGGGCGTAAAAATATTATAATCTTCCGCTTCGCTGATATTGGCTTCGGGATACTGGGCTAAAATCTGCTGTTCCATGTAGCGGCGCAAATATCGAGGCACGGCCACGTAAAAAGAAACTAAGCCGGCATGAGCCACAATTTCCAAGGCAAAATGATCGGTTCGGCCGAAAAGCCAGGCTCTAAATCCGCGCTGAGCCTTTAGACCGCCAAGGGTAGCCAGCCAGCTTTCCGCCAGGGCAATATGGCTTCTAATTTGTTCGATGGTCTGCTGGTTGTCCGCCGTTTCCGACGATTCCTTGGGAACGGTAATCAATAAAATATCTTTATGAAAATCCAAGGGCAAAAAATTCTGCGACCGAAGCAGGGCTCTGACTAAAAAGGCCAGGATTAATAAAAAAATCACCAAGCCAAAAATGATTGCGGCGGTGACAATAATTGGCTGGCTGATTGTAAATTCCAAGTTTCCGGCAGAAAAGCCAGGCTGCGGCAAGGCGCCGAATTGACTGATTACTAAGCTCATGACTTTAATTTCATTATTTTATCGGTTTTTATTTTGGCTTCCTGCCTCAAAAAAAACTTATTGACGCCGGGAATAACTTTCAGCCACTCAAAAATAATTCTAAAAATCATTTTTACTTTAACCTTGGTTTCGCCCAGGACTTTTTCGATTTTGGCCGCGGCCAATTCGCCTTCTGATTTGAATTTTTCCTGCGTTTTTGGATCCAGCTGGAAATATAAATCCGCCAAGTCTTCTTCCAAAATGTTTTCGATTTCAAGCAAAACCTGGGTTTTACCGGCCGAATCGATTTCTGTCGGTTTCACGGCGCCGAGTGGCACCGGCTTTGGTTTGGGCTTTTCCGCTTCGGTCAGCTCTTTTAAAACCTCCGCTCTCAAGCCTTCCTTTTCTTCCTGGCTCAATCCTTCCTGAATTTCCGGGGTTTTTTTGGCCGCGGGAAAACGGTCAGGCGCTAATGGCAGTTCCTGGTTTTTATTCAGCTCTAAAGCTTTGGGGGAATTTTTGGAATTCATACGCCTTAATTATAATATAAACCGGCTGGAAAAACAAACACGCCTTTTTAACTTTCACGGTTTATGGTATGATTTAATAAATTTGATTTAATAAATCCATAAAGACTAAAATAAATTTTATGGCGAGCATTCAAAAAGTGGAGTTTCCTAATTTTAGCTGGATTAACATCGATAACCCCACCGAAGCCGATATTCGAGCGATTGGCCAAAAATATAATTTTCATCCCTTGGATTTGGCAGACTGTTTGAAGCCGTCACAGCGCAGCAAAGCCGACGCCTATCCCAAATATACTTTTTTAACCTTTTTGGTCCCGATTTTCAACCGAAAAACCCGGGAAATTCTGGCCGCCGAAGTCAATTTTTTTATCGGCAAAAACTTTCTAATCAGCCTTCACCATAATGACTTGAAAGTTTTTACCGATTTTTTCAATTTGTTTCAGCTCAGCGCCGATTTGCGCCAAAATTACCAGGATAAATCGCCGGAGCGGCTGCTTTACGAAATTTTAAACAAGCTTTTTTTGTACTGCTTTCCGATTATCGACCATTTAAGCGCCGATTGCGACAACATCACCAAAGCGATTTTTTCCGGCCAGGAAAGGCAGATGGTTTCCGAAATTTTAATCATCCGGCGCAATATTACCGATGTCCGAAAAGTCATGCAGGTTCACAAAAATGTCTTGAAAAAAATAATTGCCAGCCTCAAAGCCAACCCGATTTTCGCCCTGAAAAAAGACGACGTTTATTTCGAAAGCTTAGTTGATTACACCAAAGAAATCTGGGATAACCTGGAAAATTTGAAAGAAAGAATCGAAGCCCTGCAAAAAACCAATGAGTCGCAGATCTCTTTCAAACTTTCCGACACGATGAGGATTTTAACGATTATTTCCGTCATCACTTTTCCCTTGACTCTGATTGCGGCGATTTTTGGCATGAACGCCATTTCAGCGATGCCTTTTGCCCAGAGCCCGAATGGTTTTTGGTACATCATCGGCATCATGGCTTTGATTTTAGTCAGCATGCTGACAATTCTCAAGAAAAAAGGCTGGCTTTAAACTGGTTTTAAAATTAACGATTTTTAAACAAAAATACCCGCATTTTCAGGGTATTTTTTTGGATATTAATTAAAACGCGAACGGAGCAAATCCTAGATTCCGCATCAAGTCTATCTATTACAGGCCAGTGCGGAATGACAAGTTAAAAAGTTTTATCTTGGATTAACGGCAAAAAATTTCGCGCGTGTTGACAAATATTAAATTTTATGATATCTTAGTTTCTAGAATCTAGCGCAACAGTATTGTTAATTAGTTGATCGAATACTTCATAAGGTTTTTGAAAGTTGAGAGCCTGTCTAGGTCGTCCATTAAGCAAGTCTTGTGCTTTTTTA
>JBAYLH010000011.1:0-47473 GCA_041664165.1 Candidatus Buchananbacteria bacterium
CAACCGACTGATTTCTTCTCGCTCCAAATCGCTTAATCTTAAATAATTTGTCATAGAAATCTAGCGTATCATTATTGGCGCTTAGCGCCAAATATGTTGCGTTAGATTCTGGACTCAAACTTAGTTAATTAATTTGAAATATGTCCGAAGAAATAGAACGTAAATATTTAGTTTATAAAGATAAATTGCCAATACTAAAAAATGGCACTTTATTTATTCAAGGATATTTATCTATTGAACCGCATTTTAGAGTAAGGATTATTGGAAACAAAGTTATTATTGGAATAAAAAATATTATTAAAGATGGAAAAAGTAGAAATGAGTGGGAATTTGAAAAAAAGTTAAACAAAGAAGAAATAAAAAGTCTTTTAAATCTTTGTATCGAAAAGCCAATTGAGAAAATAAGATATAATATAAAACATAAAGATTTAATTTGGGAAATTGATGAATATCAAGCCGATAATAAAGGATTAATTACTGCTGATGTGGAATTGCCATATATTGATTATCCAATTGATTTTCCAGATTGGATAAATATTTCAAAAGAAATTACTCATAATCCTAAGTATTTCAATACGAATTTGGGTAAGCATCCTTATTGTAATTGGTAAGTAATTTATTAAATATGAATGGCTTTGTTACAGAAATAACAACAAACTGATTATTTTATGATATCTTCTTAGAAGAAGTATAAAAAACTAATTCTATGATGAAAATCCGTCCAGCTAAAACCAATGTAGATTTTGCATATGTTGCTTCTTTATTTAACCCTAAAAATAATCAATACATTTGGCCGAAGAGTCAAACCACCAAGCAGGTTAAACAAAATTGTAGTGAGAATAAACGTTATTATATTTTGTTAGTTAAAGATAAACCAGTTGGCTGGTTTAATATTCGTTTATCCGACAGCAAAGAAGCAACCATAGGAATAATTATTGACCATCCACACCAAGACCAAGGTTTTGGTAAGCAAGCCATGGCCTTAATCAGAAGGGAAGCTAAAAAGTTAGGCATGAAAAGATTAAGACTGGAAGTCTTTTTAGACAATAAACCAGCCATCAATCTTTATAAAAAAACCGGCTTTAAAATAACAGCTAATGTTGTAACAATGGAAAGGAAAATTTAAGCTTCTTTATTCAAAAAAATGCCTGAAGAATTATTCGATATTATTAATGAAAATAACCAACCGCTCAGTTTTACTAAGCCTAGAAAAGAAGTTCACAAAACTTTGCAATATTGGCACCGAGCCGTCCATATTTGGATTATAAATTCAAACAAAAAGATTTTGGTCCATTTGCGTTCGCTAAGTGTAGATGCTAATCCGGGCAAATGGCAATCATTTTTTGGTGGTCATCTTCAAGCTGGCCAGGATTATCAGAACTCGGCAATCCAAGAGATAAAAGAGGAGTTGGGTTTAAACATTACGTCGGATCAGTTAATTTCTTTGCATATCCGTAAAAGTGAAAGAGTTAAACATTTTTCCCAAGTGTATATTTTAAGCTGGGATGGTGATATTAGTGACTTGCAGTTTGACAAAAATGAGATTGAGTCGGCAATATGGCTTTCGGTAAATGAGCTACAAGATAAGATAGACCAAGGCGAATTTTGTAATACCTTGGACGAAAAAGTCATTGAATATATAAATGGTCTAAATTAATGAAACTAACTCAACAAATTGATTGGATATTCTTTGACGCCGGTGGCGTATTATTAAATGAAACCAAACATGAAGAGCAAAGAATGAGCTTAATTTTAAAAGTAATTCAAGAATATAAGCCTAAAATTACCAAGGATGATATTTCAGTAGAACGACCTAAGGCCAGTGCAATGCTAGGTGGTTTAACAATAAACATAGTTAAACTACTTTTACCCGATAAAATCCAGCAAGAGTCCGCTATTAAGAAAATAAAAACTATTGGTCTGCGAGCTGACCAATGTAGTTATGCCTTTGTTAGGCCTGAGGCAGAAAAGATTGTTGAGAGGTTATCTGAAAAATATAATCTTGGGCTTTTAGCAAATCAACCAGTCAACACCAAAGAAAAATTAGAAAGAGCCGGTGTCTTAAAATATTTCAAGTTTCAAGAAGTCTCCGAAGATTTTAAATTAAGAAAGCCTGATCCTGAATTTTTTAAAGCAATTTTTAAAGCCACTGGCGCCGATTCGAAGAAGTCAGTCATTATTGATGATAACATCGAAAGAGGATTAATTCCGGCTAAAAAATTAGGTATGACCACGATTTGGTTTAAATTAGAAGATAGGGATGTACCGGCTGGTATTGTTGATTACACAGTGGAGTCGTTAGGTGGACTATTGGAATTATTTCCATAACACGCTATAATAATCCACTTTAGTCAAATGGGACACGCCATTTTTTGTGTCTCATTTCAAAGAACCTTGATTTAATTGATGAATATGATAAAATATAGATAAAATATGACACTTCCAAAAACCCGTTATTAGTGTCTCGTTTGTCTCATTCTTTCTTTTTATACTCTTGCATTCATCTCATTCAGCTGACCGATCCCCGGCAAAACCCATTCTCAAAAGACCCCTGAAACCTTGCTAATAATTGGTTCCAGACCGCAGTGCGGAGTTTAGGAGTTTTTGTTAAACAACCTAAAAAATTAATGAAATTAACCAAGCAAATCAATTGGCTATTCTTTGATGCTGGTGGAGTTTTATTGGACGAATCTAAACACGAAGAGCAAAGAATAAACCTGATTTTAAAAGTAGTTCAGGAGTATAAGTCTGAAATTACTGAAAATGATATTTTTGTCGTACGACCTAAGGCGAGTGCGACGTTAGGTGGTTTAACGACAAATATAATTAAGCTGCTTTTACCTGATAAAATTCAGCAAGAATCGGCCATTAGAAATATTAAAATTATCGGCAAGACCGCTGACCAGTGCGGCTATGCCTTTGTCCGGCCTGACGCCGAGGAGATTGTTGAGAAGTTAGCTGAAAAATATAACCTCGGGCTTTTAGCCAATCAACCAGTTTCCACTAAAGAAAAATTGGAAAAAGCCGGTGTCTTAAAATATTTTAAGCTTAAAGACGTCTCCGAAAATTTTAAATTAAGAAAACCTGACCCCGAATTCTTCAAGGCCATCTTTAAGGCGACTGGCGCCGATCCGGAAAAGTCCGCCATTATTGATGACAATATCGAAAGGGGATTAATTCCAGCTAAAAAAATAGGTATGTTAGCAGTTTGGTTTAAATTGGAAAATAAAGATGTACCGGCAGGTGTTGTTGATTATACCATTGAGTCGTTGGGCGGGTTGTTAGAGTTATTTTTATAACCCACGGCAATAATCAAACGTAATAAAATGGCAGGAATATTTTTTTTAGTATTTGACCTTTTTTTATATTAAATTTCTGCTAAAATGAATATATATGAAATGTCTATTTTGCAGCATAATCAAAGGCCAGAAAAAATCCTCTAAAGTTTGGGAAAATCGTGATTTTATCTTGCTGCTTGTACCTAAGCCGATTAATCCAGGCCACGTTATTCTTATTCCCAAAAAGCATGCTAATTATATCTTTTCAATTCCAGAGCCGTTATATAGTAAGACATTTCAGACCGCCAAAAAGATTAGTTTAGTTTTAAAAAAATTAACTTCCGCCAAACGAATCGGCTTGGCGGTTGAAGGCTTTGGTGTGTCTCATGTTCATATTCACCTAGTGCCAGTTAATAAAGGAAATGAACTTAATCCGTTAAGAGCTAAAGAAGTTTCGGTAAAAAAATTGCAGCAGATGCAGAGTGAATTTATTAAGCATTTTAAAAAACTCAAATAGATACTTAATCTGAAATAAGCCGTAATTTATTTCAATAGAATAAAAATAGCCAGCATTCTTTGGTTATTTTTTTGTACTTTGAAACTAAAAATAAAAAAAATGCTCTCCAACTTTTTACGCTGGAGAGCTTGGCAATTCGACGTGCAGGATACGGGGTCATTTTCCCTTCAAGACGTCGATCATAGAATAGACCCGTCCTTTCGCTCCTTCAATCACTTTCTTGTGCAGGAACAGAATGGCGTCGCGCGTTCCTTCGGCGTAGACTATCCGTCCGCTCACATTGTGGGTGAACTGGAACACGACATTACCATCGCCGGACCGCAGGGTGTAGGTGTGAAAGCCATGGCCGGTGAGTGCGGTTTCGGGAACTCCCATAGACAGCTGGGTCTCCCGGTCGCGGACCATGATTATCTGCTCAGCCCGGAAAGGAATGCCAAGGGCGTTGAAGTGTGCCACCATGGCTTTGGCGGTCGCGCTCGTATCGGCTTTTCCCTGCTGATGCGATTCGCGGATTTCCAGTTGGTAGCCCTCGAAAGCCTCCGGGAAATTGTCGGCCGCGAATTTCAGCATAGCCTGGAACAAAACGACTTGTTTGGCCATGTTGGGCGCGATGACGGCACAGCTAACGTCGTCGTTATTTCCGAAAAGACGAGCCAATGCTTCTCTGTCTCCGCCGGTCGTGCCCATGACGAAATTCAAACCAAGACTATGGTATAGCTCGGCGTTTGCATTAACCGCACTGGGATGAGTGAAGTCAACGATGATGAAACCCGGATATTCCGCTTTAAGCCGCTGCCAAAAGCCTATCGACAATTGGTTGCTGTGGTACAGGGTAATATCATCGTGCCGTGCATCTGACACTTCCGGCCCGGTGAGGCTATAAGGAACGATTCCAAACCGCTCATCAGACTTGAGAAGTTTGGCAATTTCCCGAGCCATTTTCCCTGGCTGTCCGTTAATCATAACGTAGATTGGCTGATCATCTGGCGGCATGTAATTTCCTCCTAGGTGTTTGGTTGTGAAACGTTAATATTTCCCGAAAGTATCCTTATGTTATTGGAATTTTTAATGTTAGTCAAGGGTATTTTAAAGCTGATTTTTCACGGATAGCCGACAGTTGACGGCGGTTTAGGCTGGCGGTATAATAACTGAGCTAATTATTTAATCAAGATTGTTATGGCCAAAACCGTAAACAATCAATCCTTCGGCGCCGCGCAACAACCGATGAGGTTTTAAAGGCGGTTAATACTTTAGCCGATAAAACTGGCCGTAGCGATGTCAAGCGAATTTATTCAATGGAACCGTTTGCTTATTAGGTACTTGTGAAAAATATTGGAATTAACCCGCCTTCGCCCCTCGACAAGCTCGGGGCTACGGCGAGGTAAACCCGCCTTCGCCCCTCGACAAGCTCGGGGCTACGGCGAGGTAAACATAGCGCGCCATTTTTAGGCGTTTTTTGTTTGGACTTTTGAGACCTTTTAACTTTGCGGTATAATTACATTAATAAATTAAGTTAAAATTATGTCCACTCTTATTATCGACATTGAAACCATCGGCGAGGATTTTGACTCCTTAGACGGAGCCACTCAAGATTCATTAAGCTGGTGGATTAAAAAGGAAGCCGGCAGCGAAGCCGAATACCAAGCCGATTTGAGCACCCTTAAAGAAGGTTTGGGCTTTTCGCCGCTGACCGGAAAAATCGTGGCCATTGGCATTTTGGATGCTGAGAAAAATCAGGGCGCGGTTTATTTTGCCGCCCCGGGGCAAGATTTAGCCCCGTTTGAGGAAGGGAATTTTAAATTTGAAGCGCTGAGCGAAAAAGCCATGTTGGAAAAATTTTGGCAGGCGGCTTTGCAGTATACGGAGTTTGTTACTTTTAATGGTAAAAGTTTTGACATCCCGTTTTTATTCGTCCGCTCAGCGGTTAACGCGGTCAAACCGACCAAGAATTTAATGTCCAACCGCTACCTGACCAGCCAAAAAGCCGGCGCGAAGCATATTGATTTGCTTGATGAACTGAATTTTTACGGTGCGGTGCGGAAAAAAGGCAATTTGCATTTGTGGAGCCGAGCCTTTGGTATTGCCAGCCCGAAAGCCGGCGGTATTACCGGCGACGATGTCAGCCGGCTGTTCAAAGAAAAGAAATTCGTTGATATTGCCAGGTATAATACCGGCGATTTAGTTGCCACCAAAAAATTATACGAGTACTGGAAAAATTATTTTAGTTTTAATTAAATTTTATGCGCCAGTCACAGGCATTAGACATCATGAAATCCGGCGTTAACGTTTTTTTGACCGGCGAACCCGGCTCAGGCAAAACCTACGTGGTTAATCAGTACGTCGCTTATCTGCGCTCGCACGGCATTGATCCGGCCATTACCGCTTCCACCGGCATCGCCGCCACCCATATTGGCGGGCTAACTATCCATGCCTGGGCTGGTTTAGGCATAAAAAAAGAATTGAGCCGATCGGATTTGGCCGCGATTGCCGCTAATCGGCGCGTTGCTAAACGGATTTCCGCCGCTAAAATTTTGATTATTGACGAAGTTTCAATGCTGCCACCGGAAGTTTTGGCTTTGGTTGACGCGGTTTGCCAAAAAATAAAAAAAAATTCAGCGCCGTTCGGCGGCTTGCAGATAATTTTAGTCGGCGATTTTTTCCAGCTGCCGCCGGTAGTAAAAACTGAAACGCCCAAGCCCGCTGCCTTGCTCGATTTGCCGGCTTGGCGGTTTGCTTTTCAAACACCGGTCTGGCAAAAGGCGGGTTTGACAGTTTGCTATTTGACTGAACAATACCGGCAGCTAGACAGTGATTTTACCGATTTGCTTTCGGCGATTAGAAAAAATGATTTTGCCGAAATCCATTTGGCTTTAATCAAGTCGCGGCTGATTGATTTTTCCCAATCACCGGATAACGCCCCCAAGCTTTTTTCTCACAATGCCGATGTTGACCGAATTAATAATGATAAATTAGTTCAGCTGCCCGGCCGGCTGAAAAATTTTATGATGTCCGGCTACGGGCCAGGGCCGCTGGTGGCGGTTTTGCAAAAAGGCTGCCTTTCACCCCGGACTCTTGGTTTGAAGATTAAGGCGGCGGTGATGTTTACTAAAAACGACCATCAAGGCCGGTTTGTCAACGGCACCCTGGGTACGGTTTTAGATTTTGATGAGTTGAGCGGCTATCCGGTAGTGGCCACCAAGGCCGGGAAAGAAATTTTAGTCGAGCCGTCAGACTGGACTTTGGAGGAAAACGGCAGCGTTCGGGCGAAAATTAACCAGCTGCCTTTGCGCTTGGCCTGGGCGATTACGATTCATAAAAGCCAGGGCATGAGTTTGGACGAGGCGGTAATGGATTTGTCCGAAGTTTTTGAGTTCGGCCAGGGGTACGTGGCGCTGTCGCGGGTGCGCCGGCTTTTGGGGCTTCATTTACTGGGTTATAACAAGCGCGCTTTTGAAGTTGACCGGCAGGTTTTGACCAAAGACCAAGAATTTCGCGCCGGTTCTTCGGCAGTTGAAACTGATTTAGCCAAAGCTTCGGCCGGTGAAGCGAAAAATCGGCAGCGTGATTTTATTTTAGCTTGCGGCGGCAAACTTGAAAAATCCGGTTTTACCGCCAAAAATAAAATTAAAATTGATACTTACCTGCAAACTTTAGCTCTTTGGCAGCAGGACAAAAGCTTGGCGGTTATTGCTAAAAAACGCGGCCTAACCGAGGGCACGATTATCGGCCATTTGGAAAAATTGGCAGCCAAAAATAAAATAAGCCAAAGCGATTTAGCCGGCTTGCTTTCGCCCAGCTTGGTAAAAGCTTTGCCGGAAATTGCCGAAGCTTTTACCAAGCTGGGCTTTGAACGGCTCTCACCGGTTTTTGAAAAACTGGGCAGCCGGTATTCTTATGACCAATTGCGGCTTTGCCGCCTGGCGCTGAAATCTTTTTCGACAATCCGGCCGGAATAAATTCTTTTTTAGTCTAGGAAAAAGCTTGAATCCTGTCCCCTGGCAGGGGTTTTTAATATTTTAAAAATATTATAAAATAGATAGTGGGTTAATTAATTAATCGTTGAAGTATGAATAAAATTATCTGGCTGACCGGGCTGCCTGGCAGCGGCAAAACGACGATTGCTAGCGACTTAAGCCGCCACCTCAACGCGGAGATATTAGACGGCGATGAAATCCGGCAGATTAGTGATAATCAAGATTTTTCCTTGGCCGGCCGACGCAGACATATATTAATGGTAGCGGAAATGGCTTACCGGTTCAGCCAATATGCCAATGTCATTGTGGCCTTAGTCAGTCCGATTAAGTCAGTTCGAGAAGAAATAAAAGCCAAATATCCGAACTTGGTTGAAGTTTTTGTCAAATGCAGTCTGGCCGAATGCATCCGCCGCGACGTTAAAGGATTATACCGAAAAGCCATGGCCGGCGAAATCAAACATTTCACGGGAGTTAGCGATCCTTACGAAGAACCAACCGACGCTTTGGTCGTCGAAACCGATAAATTGGATCTGGCCGATTGCGTCGGCTTGATTTTAGATAATTATTTTAAACCGGAGAAATACTCGGTTTTTATCGGCCGCTACCAGCCGCTGCATGACGGCCATATTAAGTTAATCAGCCAGGTTTTAGCGGAAGGCAAAAAAGTCTGCGTTGCTTTGAGGCAGACGCCGATCAATCAGGAAAATCCTTATTCAATTCAGGACAGAATTGAAATGTTCAAAAAAGCGTTCGGCGATAAAGTAAAAATTATTCCGATTCCCGATGTCGAAGATGTCTGCTACGGCCGCGGCGTCGGCTGGGGGATAAGAGAAATCAGGCTTGACGCCCAAACGGAAGAAATCAGCGCCACCAAAATTCGCGAAGCAATGGAAAAGCAAAATCAAAGCAAAAGTTAATTTATATTTTTATTTTCTGGTTTTTTAAAAAAAGTGGATAACTTAGGCTTTTTTTCTTGCAAATTTTTTTGAAAGGACTATACTTAGAAAGTAAACTTAATTTTTATTTTTTTGGTTTAAATTTATGAGCAATATTACTATTAATGATAGCAACTCTTTACCGAAAAATCCGGAAAAGAAAAATTTTTTATTCGTTTCTTATGACGCTTTAATCAGCGATATCGCCTGGCAAGTAATCAAGGAAGGTCATAGCGCGAAGTATTTTATTGAAAATAAATTGGAGCAAAGCATTGCCGACGGTTTTGTCGAAAAAACCGATGACTGGGAAAAGGAGTTGGAGTGGTCCGATATTGTTATTTTTGACGATGTTTTAGGGATGGGCAAATGGGCGCAAAAAGCCCGCAAAGCCGGCAAATTAGTCATTGGCGGCACGCCTTACACGGATATGCTGGAAGACGATCGGTCTTTCGGTCAGGAAGAGCTTAAAAAAGCCGGCATCCCGATTATTCCTTATGAGAATTTTACTTCTTTTGACGAGGGGATTGAATTCGTCAAAAAAAATCCCGGCCGATACGTGATTAAACCCAGCGGCGAAGCTCAAAATATTAAAATGTTTTTATTCGTCGGTGAGGAAGACGACGGCAAGGATGTGATTCAGGTATTGGAAGCTTATAAAAAAATCGCTTCCAAACAGATTAAAGTTTTTCAGCTGCAGAAAAGAGTCAGCGGCGTGGAAGTGGCCGTGGGCGCGTTTTTTAACGGTAAAGAATTCGCTTATCCGATCAACGTCAATTTTGAGCACAAAAAACTTTTTCCGGGCAATATCGGCCCGTCAACCGGCGAAATGGGAACGACGATGTTTTGGAGCATGCCGAACCGGATTTTTAATTCGACTTTAAAAAAGATGGAGCCGAAATTAGCCGAAGAAGGCTATGTTGGCTACATTGATTTGAATTGCATCGTCAATAATAACGGCATTTATCCTTTGGAATTCACCGCCCGGTTCGGCTACCCGACTATCAGTATTCAGCAGGAAGGAATCTTGATGCCGATTGGCGAGTTTTTCTTGGGCTTAGCCGGGGGTACCTTGAGTAAATTTAGAACTAGAAGCGGTTTTCAGATCGGCGTGAGAATTGTCGCTCCGCCTTTTCCTTACGGCTCGGATATAAAAATTTTAGACCAGCATTACCGGCAGGCCGTGGTGATTTTCAAAAAGCCGGGGCTGGAAGGCGTTCATATTGAAGATGTTAAATTAGTCGATGGCGAATGGGTTTTGACCGGCACCTCCGGGGTGTCGTTAATCGTGGTCGGCACCGGCCAGACGATGAAGCAGGCTCAGCATCAAGTCTATCAGCGGATTAAAAATATTTTGATTCCCGACATGTATTATCGGACCGATATCGGCAACCGCTGGTTTGAAGACAGCGACAAGCTCCATAACTGGGGCTATCTGCGGGAAATTTAATCGAAGGGGCAATAATTGGAAAAGAGGTATTTCCTCTTTTTTAATTTTGGCTTAATTGTGGTATAATAATCCATATTGTTTTTCTTGTTTTCGGCGGTTTGTGGTATAATTTAACTGTTGTAAAATACAAACAAAATGTTTAAACCTTTTTCTTTAATAATCGCGCTGGTCGTTGAAATCATTGTTTTAATTTTTATTTTAATCGTGGTTTTGGTCGGAGTTTTGGGAATATTTTTGCCAATTATGCCAGGGCTGTTTTTCATCGGTTTGGGAGCGGCGATTTATTCTTTATTAATAAAAAATAATTACGGCCGGATTACTCCCCAGGTTCATTGGCGGCTGCTTAAAATCAAAGAAAAAATTCTTACTTTAAAAATAACCCAAAATTTTATGGGCTTAATTAAACAAATCAAAAAGAGAAGGGAAGAAAAAGCTAAAGAAGAAATTTTGAAGCAGGGTTTGATCTTGTTGGGCTTCAATTTTGCCTTAATTTTAGCTTTCTTTTTTGGCTTTAATTTTTTAGCCATTTTGGCATCACTGATTGGTATTGCCGGGTTAGCCGCCGCTTTTGTTCCGCTGGTGGTAATTTTTTTATTCGCCGGTTCCAGCGCCATTGTTTGGTATCGCTATGGCCAGATTTTAGGGACGCGGTTCAAGACTAAAAAGGTTTTAAACACTTCGCTGGTGGTTTTAATTTCGATTTTGCCGCTTTTGGTTTTGCTGCTAGTTTTTTCCGCTTTGGTCGGGTTAACCAACGGTTTTAGCAATGAACTTTTGGCGGTCAGCTTTTTAGGCCTGCTTTTAATGTCGGTTTTATCGGCCATCTTTGAATTGTTAATTGTCAGCATCGGCGCGACCACGGCGGTAAAATAGCTATGCCACCGGTTACCCTAAAAGGCATTGTCAAGCTCGGGAAAAAGCGGGGCAAAAAATTGGGTTTTCCGACGATTAATATCAGCGTACCTCCAGCCTTAACCAAAAAACACTGGGGGATTTATTTTTCTCTGGTTAAAATCGGCCAAAATTTTTATCCCGGCATTACCCATCTGGGTTTGCCCAAGACTTTTGGCGCCAAGCTGGCAACTTGCGAAACTCATCTGCTAACCTTGAGGAAAAATTTATATGGCACCTCGGTAACAAAAATTTTACTTCAGAAAACCAGAGGTATTAAAAAATTTTCGAGTCAGGCGGCCTTAATCAAACAGTTGCGCTTTGATGTCAAGGCGGCTAAAAAGTTTTTTGATTTATGAATTTAATCGGACCGTTATTAATCATCTTTGCCGCCATTCTTTGGGCGCTGGATGGCATCGTTTTGACGCCAAACCTTTATACTTTGCCGGTAACTTTGGTAGTTTTTATCGAACACGGGCTGGCTTTTTTGTTGATGCTGCCATTTTTTATCAAGGCTCGGTCAGAATTAAAAAATTTAAAGCGGGCGGACTGGGGAGCATTTTTTTGGGTGGCGGTTTTTGGCGGGGCCATTGGCACGATGTTTATTACTAAGGCTTTGTTTTACGTTAATTTTGTCAATTTGTCAGTGGTCGTTTTAATCCAAAAACTGCAGCCGGTTTTTGCTTTGTCTTTGGCCAGTTTAGTTTTAAAAGAAAAATTGCCGAAAAAGTTTTGGTTCTGGTCGGCGGCGGCAATTATCGCCACTTACTTCATCACCTTTGAAAATTTTTTGCCCAACTTGGCCGCGGGCGGAAAAATTATCGCCGCGGCTTTGTTTTCCTTAGGCGCGGCTTTTGCCTGGGGTTCGTCAACGGTTTTTTCCAAGCGGGCGTTAAAGCAAGTCAGTTACCAAATGGGGACTTATCTGCGCTTTGGTTTGACTGCCTTGATTATGTTTTTTTTGGTGGCTTTGACGGCTAATTTCGGCGCGGTTTCCCAAGTTACTTTGAAACAGGCAATAGTTTTTTTGATTATTGTTTTTACTTCCGGCGGCTCGGCCATGCTGCTTTATTATTACGGCTTAAAGCGCGTGACGGCGTCGGTTTCCGCCATTTGCGAATTAGCTTTTCCTTTATCAGCCATTTTATTTGAATTCATTTTACGTGGCCGGGCTTTGACTTGGTCGCAGTGGCTGGGAGTTTTGATTTTGTTTATTGCCATTTATCAAGTTTCTATTTTGTCGCAGAAACCGACGCCAGCGTAAAAACTTAGCCGAGGCTTCCACGCCTCGGCGGGCTGGCAATCAACACAAGTGTTGGTCTCCGCTATGGCTAATGCTAACGCTTTTTATCAAACATTGAGATTGCTTCGTCGCTCGTGCGACTCGCTACTCGCAATGACACTAATAAAAAACCGGCGCGAAAAAACCGCGGCGGTATTTTTTGTTTTTAGAGTAATAAAAAAAATCGGGCACTAGCTTGGTCGCAATTTTGCGATAGCTAGTGCCCGTAGGTTCAGGGTGCAGGTTTCATTCGTCGGCCGGTTTATTGTCTTCCGGCGCCGGTTCGCTGGCGGCCGATTCGGCGGCGTTTATGGCGTTGAGGCCGAGCAACTGGCGTGCGGTCGCGGACAGGGCGTCATGCCTGGCGTACATTGTCACGAGATCTTTCGTCAGAGGATCCATCCCATATATCACCTCTACGAATTCACTGTAGACCAGAGGTACGCCCTGTTCGTCGGTGTCGATGAACACCTCGCCCCGGCAGAGCATGTCCCAGAGTTGGGGGTTGCCTTCCTGGATGGCGCGGTTAATTTGATCGTTGACTTCGTCGCGCTTGACCTCGATCAATTCTGGCAGCCGACTGACTTTGAGTTTGAGCAACTCGATGCCGCGCTTCTTGGTGCGGATGAGTTCCTCATTGTCTTCGATTCGCTGCCAGCGGGTCGCTATGGCGGTTCCGGTTTCACCCTCGACTACCTGGAGGTGTTCCCCACACTGGTTGATCAGACGAATGACGCCGCCATCGTTGGTCAAGTCGAGATTGTCGACCCCGAAGTATTGCGGGAACAGTCCCCATACCTCGAAACGCAGGCGGACTTTGTCGTGCGCAGTCGAAGTCTCAAGCTCAGCGACTTCGGCTTGCAAGGTCTCGGCTTCGGTTGCCATGCGCCGGAGTTCCTTTATTTCCGCCTTAACCGCCTTTGCATCGGCGATGAGCTGCGGCGGTAGAAACTCCTCCAGATTGATGGTGGACACGTGTTGGAAGCCCTCGCGCCTGGTCATGACCTGGCCGCCTTCCTCGATATAGACGATCGTCGTCATGTCGGGTATCCCGTCGATAGCGTTGATACCCATTGCAGAAAACACCAGATTCATTCCCATTTCCATCCTTCTTCTTGCTCTTGCTCTCGCCATTGTATCTAACATTGACGATTCTCCTCCATTTGAGCCCTAAAGGGCTTCCTCTTTTGTATTGCGTCGGTGTGACACAATATCGGAGTATCATAACACGACTGGCCAAAAAAAGTCAAGGGTTGGATTTGGTGGACTTAACTAAAATGTGGTATAATATGGGGTAGGTAATTAGGTTTTAGGTGGTAGGTTTTTAGGTAATTAGGGTGTTAGGCAAATTATTGATTTGAGGCGGGGCGAGACGAGGAGTTAATAGTTTTTTATTAAAAATTATGGATAATGCTTCTAAAAAGATTCTCATTGTTGAAGATGATAAATTTTTGGCGAAAATGATGAGCAAGGCAATGGAAGGCGAAGGCTATGAAGTGATTTTGGCCAGCAACGGCAAAGAGGGTCTGATTAAATCGTCGGCTGGCGGGATCAGCTTGATTCTGCTTGATTTAATGCTGCCGGATTTGGACGGCTTTGATTTATTGCAGACGATTAAAAGTAATGAAGCCACCAAAAGCATTCCGGTCATTATTATGTCTAATTTGGGCCAGGCCGAAGATATGGCTCAGGCCAAAAAAATGGGCGCTAGCGATTATTTGGTTAAAAGCGATCTGGCGCTTGACGAGGTAGTCAAAAAAGTCAAAAATTATCTGATCTAAATATGAAAATTACCAATGAGAAGCTAAAATTTTTGGTTGAAGCCTTGGACTTAATTCCAAAAGAGCGGCTGGAGACGGCGTTTCAATTCGCCGAGAAAAACAAAAAGCCGCTGGCGGAAGTTTTAGTGGCGGATGATTTAATCTCCGATACTCACGTTGGCCAAATCATCGCCGATGAGCTCGGTTATACTTTTGTTGATTTGTCGAAAATGATTATTGATAAAAGTATTTTGGAATTAGTGCCGAAAGTCATGGCTGAAAAGCAGAAGGTGATTGCTTTTGACCGCAATAAAGAAGGCATTAAATTAGCCATGGCTAATCCGGGAAATTTAACCGTGATTAGTTTAATCGAGAAAAAGACCGGCCAACCGGTCAATATTTATTACACGACCGCCGAGAATATCAATAACGCCCTGGTTTTTTACCAAAAAGAAATTCAAAAAGAGTTCAACGAAATTATCGCCGAAAATATCAGCCAGGCCAAAAGCGGCGTCAAAGCCGAAGATCTGCCGATTATTAAAATTGTTGATACTTTAATCGAGTATGCCTATGAAAACCGGGCTTCCGATATTCATATTGAGCCGTTACTAGAAAAAACTTTAGTCCGGTTTCGAATTGACGGAATTTTGCACGATATCATTGATTTGCCAAAAAATATTCACGAGCTAGTAGCTACCCGGATTAAAATTTTGTCAAAATTACGGACGGACGAACATCGCAGCGCTCAGGACGGAAAAATTCGGGCCGATATGGGCGATAAAAAACTCGATATCAGAATTTCCATTGTGCCGGTAATTGAAGGTGAAAAAATTGTGATGCGGCTGCTGTCGGAAAGAGTTCACCAGGTTGGTTTGGAAGATTTAGGTTTTGCCAGCGACGATTTAGTCAAATTAAAAAAAGAATACGCCAAGCCTTACGGCATGATTTTAGCCACCGGCCCGACGGGTTCGGGCAAGACCACCACGCTTTACGGAATTTTAAAAATTTTAAACCGGCGGGAAGTCAATATTTCAACCATCGAAGATCCGGTGGAATACGATATTGAAGGGGTAAATCAGATTCAGGTTAATCCCAAAACCAATTTAACTTTTGCCGCCGGGCTGCGCTCGATTTTGCGGCAGGATCCAAATATTATCATGGTCGGCGAAATTCGAGACGAAGAAACCGCGGAAATCGCGATTAATTCGGCCATGACCGGCCATTTGGTTTTATCGACTCTGCATACTAACGATGCGCCGACGGCCTTGCCACGCTTTTTGGAAATGGGTATCGAGCCGTTTTTAGTCGCTTCGACCGTCAATATCATTATTGCCCAGCGGCTGGTGAGAAAAATCTGCAGCCAGTGCATCATCAGCGAATCAATCACGGCCGAAGACTTGAAGAAGAAATTTCCGCCGGCGTTGATTGACAGATATTTTGGCGCGGAGAAAAAAGAAATCAGAATTTATCACGGTAAAGGCTGTAAAACCTGCAGCGATACCGGGTATGCCGGCCGGGTCGGAATTTTTGAAGTTTTAGTCGTTACCGAAATGATCCGAGATTTAATTATGAAACGAGCGAATGCCGACCAAGTCAGGGCCTTGGCTATCACCGAAGGGATGCAGACCATGATTGAAGACGGAATCAGAAAAGTTTTGGCCGGAATTACGACTTTGGAAGAAGTAATTAGAGTAACCCGGGAATAACTTTATATGAAATTCAATTACATTGCCTTTGACGGCCGGACCAAAACCAAAAAAGGCGTTTTAGAGGCGGCAAATTTAAAAGAAGCCACCAAGCTTTTGCTTTCCCAGGGCTGGTATATTAAAAAGATTGTGCCCAAAGGCCATTTGAGATTGATCGGCAAAGACTTCAGTCTCGGCCGGGTGTCGCTGGTTGAAAAAACTTTATTCGTCAAACATTTGGGCACGATGATCAAATCAGGCATCAGCCTAAACGAAGCGCTAGAAGCCATCGCCGACCAAACCACTTCAAAAAAATTTAAAAATATTTTAGACGAAATTTTGAGTAAAGTTAAAACCGGCCAAACCTTAGGCGATTCCCTGTCAAAATTTCCTAAAATCTTTGATCCTTTATTCATTAATATTATCCGGATCGGCGAGGAAAGCGGAACACTGGAAAGCAATTTGGATTATTTGGCCAGCGAATTGGAAGACCGGGTCGAACTGCGGCGGAATATTCAAACGGCTTCTTTTTATCCGGCCATCGTTTTAACCATGACTTTTGGTTTGGGCTTGATTTTAGCCTATTTTGTTTTACCTAAAATTACCAAGTTGTTTAAAAGTTTGAATTTTGATCTGCCACTATCAACGAAAATTTTGCTTTGGGTGGCTGATGTTATGGATAAATATGGACCTTTTATTATCTTTGGGTTTATTATCGGTTTATTCCTGCTGCGGCTTTTGACCTTGCAAAAATTTGCCAAACCGGCCTGGCACTGGCTAATCATTAAAATGCCGATTGTCGGCGGGATTGTTACTAATTACAATTTGGCCATGGTTACCCGGACTTTAAGCATTTTGCTCAAAAGCGGTCTGACAATTGATCATGCTATTAGCATCACCACTGACACCACCAGCAACGTTGTTTATCAAAAAAGACTGAAAGAAATTTTGCCGCAAGTCCAAAGAGGCAAGCGGCTAGCCGACAGCCTGGCCGGAATTAAACAGGGAAAACGAAGAACTTTATTTCCATTTTTAGTGGTTAAAATGGTCGGTGTCGGCGAACAAAGCGGCCGGCTCGATGAGTCCTTGGCTTACTTGGCTGAATATTTTGAACGGGAAGTTGATCAAACGACAAAAAATTTAACGACCGTTTTAGAGCCGATTTTATTGGTTGTGGTCGGTTTGATTGTCGGTTTCATCGCGATTTCGGTGATTTCGCCGATTTACCAGGTTACGGCTAAGTTTAATCACTAGATTTGGGAATCATAAATTTCTATCCTGCACCTTCTAATTTCTAACCCCTAATCTCTAACTCCCTAATCTCCAATGAAAGGGTTTACCTTAATTGAATTAATTCTGGTTATTTTGGTGATGACTCTAATTGCGGCTTTTAGCATGCCGTTTTTCCAATCGTTTCAAATTTCTTCTGATTTAAACACCGAAGCCAATACGATTGTCCAAGCCCTCCGCCGGGTGCAGCAGCAGGCTATTATCGGCCAGAATAATTCGGCCTGGGGGGTTTATTTTAATTCGGCCGGAAAAAATATTCTTCTATTTAAAGGCGCCAGCTACGCCGGCCGGGATCAAGAATACGATCAATCGATCGACTACCAGCCAGACTTCAGTTTAGCGACTAATTTCGGGTCAGAAATTAATTTTGCGATTTACACTGGCAAACCGTCAGTCAACGGAATGGCGACGATTACCAGTCAAAATAACGAAAGTAAAAATATTTCAATTGACAGCTTTGGATTAATCCAAATCAATTAACTTTCAAAATGAAATTTGTCCTCCGAAAAAAATTAGGTTTTAGTTTGGTTGAAATAATTTTAGCCGTGGCTTTATTCGGCTTATTTTCCATCGCTTTGATCGGCTTATTGATGAATTCTTATGGCAGTAATTACCAAGCCGAAGAAAAACAAGTGGCCACGCTTTACGCTCAGCAGGGTTTAGACGCGGTTTGGTCAATCCGGCGGCAGGCTTGGAATTTATTGGTTAATGGCGATTACGGCGTTAATTCAACGGCCGGGTATTGGCAATTTGCCGGTTCGGCTGATTACTTAGACGATAATAAATATACCCGGGTCATAACCATTGTCGATGCTTGCCGTGACGGCAGCAGCAATTTAGTTGATTGTACCGCTCCCGGTGCTACCGTTGATTTACATACCAAAAAAGCAACTTCTAAAGTTACCTACACGGCGATAACCGGCGTGAATAATGAAATTAATTTAGCCGCTTATTTAACCACTTGGCAGTCAAAAAATTGGCGGCAAACCGACTGGTCGGGCGGGTCGGGACAAGCCCTTTGGTTTGATGCCGCTAAATATGATAATGATGACGGCAATATTGAGTATGGTATGGCCGGCGAAATTAAGTTGAAAAGTCTGGGTGCGGCTGGCTGCGGCATCAAGATTTGGAGTTTTGATTCAGCTGGTGATTATTCAGTGAGTAATTCCAATGAGATTGAAGTTGCCGGCGGTTTTGCTCAATTAAAGGCAAGCGGTGCTTGTAACGGCACGGCGACGGCTTGCGGCAGTTTTGCCAATCAAACCGTTTGCCAAGCTCAAGCCGGTTGTACCTGGAATCCAACTGGCAGCAGCGTTTGTCAAAATAATGGCAGCTGCGCGGCTGAGCCGCCAGGACAATGTAATAATTGCAGCGTCGCTGGCTGCAGCCGGAGCGGCTCTAATTGTAATGGTGCTTTGAATTGTTCAGCTTATACTAACTCAACTAATTGCGCCACCTGCGGCCAATGCAGCTGGGTGCCGGTTGGAATTTGTAATGGCACCGCTGCTTCTTGTGCCAGTTTTAGCAATCAAACTTCTTGTCAAACTCAGGCGGTATGCAATTGGAGCGTCAGCTATCCCAGTAATTCCCCCTGGGTTAATCCGGTTGTTTCTTATAATGCGACTAATATTGACAGCTGGACTTCTTTCACGGAAACGGCGACTAAAAATGGCGGTGAAATTTATTATCAGCTTTCCGATGATGACGGTTTAACTTGGCAATATTGGAATGGCAGTGCTTGGGTTAATGCCGGCGCGGGCAATCACAATACCGCCAGTACGATTAACACTAATATCAATACTTTTACAACGACTAGCCAAAAAATAAAGTTTAAGGCATTTTTAGCCGGTAATGGCAGTCAGCAAGTCCAGCTCGACGAAGTTAAAATCGGCTGTGCCCAATATTATGATTGGCCTTTTACTAATGCCGCTGATTATACGGTCAGTGATGTTAGCAAAATTGCCGTTACCGGCGGGGTGGCGCAATTAGTTGATCAAGGCGGCGGCGGGGTTTGTTCCGGCACGGCTTCGGTTTGCAGCACTTTTGGTACTCAACCGCTCTGTTTAGCTCAAGCTGGCTGCGCGTGGAGCGGTGGTACTTCCGGTTCTTCACCAGTCTGGTCTACGACCTGGGGGACTTATGCCGACTGGGAGAATGGCGGCAACGTGAGCGGATCTAGCCCCACTACCGGCGGCAACCCGACTAATTATAAAGATATTGCCATTACCCGTAATAATTCAGCTCAAACTGCCTCTGGCTATTGGCAACAAAGTTTTGTGACGACGACGGCCAATCCTAATACGGCCACGATTAGTTTTGACTGGAGCATCAAAAGTTACAACGGGACATTTTTAACCAGCTATATTATTTATGTTTTTGTGGATAATTTTGCCGGGCCGCCAACCATCGGCAATCAAGTCTGGTCGCAAACGGTTACCGGTACGACTGGTTGGGCCACGGTTTCCAATTTAAATGTCGCTGCTAAATTAACCGCGGCGGGCACCTATTATATTAAACTAGTCGCGCGGCGGATTAAAACTGCTGGCAATCCGCCGAATACGAATAACACGGTTGGCTGGGACAATGTCTCTTTAAATTGGTCTAAATCCAATTCTTGTTCCGGTACGCCAACCGCTTGCAATACTTTTGTAACTTCGCCAGCTTGCGCCGCGCAGGGCGGCTGTTTGTGGTCGAGTAGCGCGGTTTACCCAACCGATAAACCCGCGGTCAAACCGACTTTAGGCCAGTCAATCGTTAATCTTGACGTTTTGTCGTCTTTTATTGAAACGGCGACTAAAAATGGCGGTGAAATTTATTACAAATTTTATAATGGCTCCGGTTGGTATTGGTATAATGGCGGTTGGGTAGCGACCGGGGAAGATATTACTAACGAATGGAATCCCGCCTCAGTTATTAACTCTAATCTGATGTCATTGCCGACCACTACTAATCCAATTAGGTTTAAAGCTTTTTTATCAAGTAACGGCAGCCAGCAAGTCCAGCTCAATAATGTGCAAATCGGCTGGGGGGAACAAACTGGCGCCGGGGGCTATGCCACTAGCGGCTGGTTGGAATCATCAGCTTTCAATACCGGGGGAGCCAGTGCGTTTAATTTTTTATCTTGGACGGAAACGATTCCTTCATCGGCTGATGACATTTTAGTTCAGTTGGCAACCGCGCCGGATTCTGGCGGTTCGCCGGGGACTTGGTCGGCCTGGCTTGGTCCGACGGGTGCGAGCAGTTTTTATCCCAGCGGCAATGAAATTTTAATTCCTTTGGCTAATGGCCATAATAATGCTCAGTGGGTAAAATACAAAGCGTTTTTAAGCGGCGACGGATTGGACACGCCGGTTTTACAGGATCTAAAAATAAATTACACCCCATGAAAAATTTAAATCCTAAATCAGAAATCCTAAATTCGAAACAAATTCAAAAATCCAAATTTCAATATTTGAAACATTTTTTTAATTTTAGATTTTGGTCATTGGGATTTGTTTCTAATTTAGAAATTAGAAATTCGAATTTCCGCCGGCGGGGTGGCTTTACTATAATTGAAATGATTATTTATCTGGCCATTTGTAGTATTATTTTAGTCAGCATTTCTTATTTGATTATTGACATTTTGGCCGGCCAGACGAGAAATTACGCGGCCGACGAAGTTAATCAAAATTTAGCTTTCATTAGTGATAATTTAATTAAAGATATTAAGTCAGCCTCGGCGATCAATAGTTTAACGGCCAGTACTTTAGTTTTAGCTATACCCAGTAATACCGTCACTTATAATTTTGACGGGGTTAATCAGAAATTAACTCGGCAGTTAGGCGGCAATTTGGCCGTTGATGTCAGCAGCAATTTAATTGACGTCAGTGGCGGCTTTTCGAATTTTTCCTATTTAACCCGATCCGCTAATGTCGGCGTCAGTTTGGTAATTAGTTATAAAAATCCTGATAATTTGCCAAATTATAATTCAACGACGACCGCCAGTTTCACCGTTGAGCTAAGAGGCCGGCGCTAAGTTTTGAAAATCATGATTAAATTACAAAAGCAAAAAGGTTATATTGCCCTAACGGCGCTGCTCATAGTTGCCGCCGCCGGTTTGACGATTGGCATTGCCGTCAGCTTGGGCGGAATTGAACAAGTCCAGCTTAGTTACGGTCAAAGCCGGGCGGCCGAAGCCAAAGCCTTGGCCAATACTTGCCTTGAAGAAGGTTTGGAAAGATTGCGTAATAATTGGGCTAATTATTCTTCGTCGTTGTCAATTGACGGCAGTTCTTGTATACTAAATACAGTAACTAGCGGCAGCGGTGCGACATTAACGGCAACCGGTAAGGCGGATATTTATAATCAAAAAATAGAAATCCAAGTTGATAATAATTTAACGGTTATTTCTTGGAAGGAGGAATAAGCCCCGTTAGAAATAAATTAGCTTTTGAGCTACTAAATTATTTTGACGGGAATAGTTATACCCTCTTTAAAATAGAAATTATTTTAGTTTCTAACGGGGTAAAAAAACAAAATGTTTAAAAAACAAATTTTCGGTCTGGATATTTCCGACCATTCAATTGAAGCTTTGATTTTAGAAAAACCATTTTTTGGCGTTCCCAAGGTAACCGCCTACGCCCGGATGCTTTTGCGCGGGGAAGTGGTAAAAAACGGAGTGATTAAAAAACCGGAAAAATTGGCCGAGAATATCATTAAATTGCTGGCGTCGGCCAAGCCAAAACCAATTCGCACTCCGGACTGTATTTTGTCCTTGCCGGAATCGCAGATTTTTACCGCCGTTTTTAAATTGCCTGCCGGCTTGAAGTATAAGGAGATAAAAAATACGATTCCTTATAAAGCCGAAGAAGTAATTCCGTTTAAGTCTTCGGAAATTTATTTTGATTTTAAGCCGATTGCCCAGCAAGGCGATACCCAGGAAGTTTTTTATGTCGCCGCGCCGAGTGAAATTGTTGATAGCTATGTTAAAGTTTTAACCAGCATTGGCTTAAAGCCAATTGCTTTTGATTTGGAGTCAATCAGCTCGGCCCGGGCCTTGACGGAAACGTTGGATAAATCCAGCAATGCCAAGATTTTATTGGACATCGGCGCCCGGACTACCAATTTAAATATTTTTGACCGCAATGGTATCCGGCAGAGCCTGACGATAAAAATCGCCGGCGACCGGTTTACTAAAGTCGTGGCGGCTAAACTCAAGATTACTGAAAAGCAAGCCGAAGAATTGAAAGTCAAAAACGGGTTTGACCCGAAATTGGAAAAAGGCCGGGTGGCTTTGATTTTACAGAGCGAATTCAAGCGGATCGTTGCCGAAGCGAAAAAAGCAGTTGAATATTACCAGACTCAGACCCAGAGAAAAATTGATCAGGTAATTTTGCTCGGCGGTTCGGCGCTTTTGCCCAGTGCTGATCAGTATCTGGCGGATAATTTGTTAATTGAGGCGGTGGTCGGCAATCCGCTGGCTAAAATTACTGATCCCAAAGAACTGGTTAAATTTAAAAATAAGTCGGTTTTATTCACTAATGTCATCGGCTTGGCTTTGCGCGGCGTCGGCAAGGGACCGGAAACCAGCGACATTAATTTATTGCCCTTAAAACCAAAACGGTTTAGTTTTGTTCCTGACCGAAGTGATAAGCGAGGCTGGAAATTAATTTATGTTCGCTTGGCGGTTTTATTGGTTTTTGCTGTAATTTTGGCTGGTCTTTTTATTTGGCGCCAACAGGGCAACGATTTGTACCAAAAGTTTTTTCCGATACCAAAGTATGATTCACAGCTTGACTCCGGAGTTGACCCGGCGGCTTTGGAAGAATTAAGGCAGTACATGCTAGCGCCGACAACCACGGCAGCGGCTCAACCCGAAGTTAAACTTAAAATTAAGCCGACCACTTTGGGATTTTTAAATTTTCGGGAAGGGTCGGGAGAAACTTATAAAAAAACCGGCCAGGTTAATTCCGGCAATGAGTACAAGTTAATCAGCGAACAAGACGGCTGGTATCAAATTCAAGTTGATGAAAAGATTACGGGCTGGGTGGCCAGCGCTTTTGCCGAAAAAATTCAGCAACCATAAGCATTAATTTAATTTAAATATTAATTTAATTTTTAAAGCGGTGGAAAATTTATGAAAAACCAAAAAGGTTTTACCTTAATCGAACTTTTAATCGTCATTGCCATCATTTCAATTTTGGCAGCGGTTATTTATGTGGCGGTTGACCCGGCTCGGCGCTTAGCTGAAGCCAGAAACGCCCAAAGATGGAGCGAAGTTAATGCGATTTTAAATTCAGTTTTGCAATATACGGTTGATAATCGCGGCACAATGCCGGCCAATTTAACCGCCGTTGATACCGGTACTTATGTTTTAGGCACCGGAGCGACTTGTTCAACTTGTACCGCTACTACTACGACTGGAGCTAGTCCTTGTGTTGATTTAACTAGTGTTTTAGCCCCAAATTATATTACGTCATTGCCGGTTGACCCTTCAACGGGCGCTGCCGCTGACAGCCAATATTATGTTTACCGGTCAGCCGCCGGCCGGATTACGGTTGGCGCTTGCAATCCCGAAGTTGTTGCCGGTACGACGCCGACGGTTAAAGTCAGCCGCTAGAATTTCAGCTATTATAATTTAGCCTAGCTTGAATCGGAGTTTAGTCGTGTTAACTTTTTGGTTTTAGTGGTATAATATAATCGTGGTTTTTATAAAGGTTAATTAAAAAAAGGAGATTTAACGTATGAAAAAAATAAGAGGTTTTACCCTGATTGAACTTTTAATCGTCATTGCGATTATTGCCATTTTAGCGGCGATTATTTACGTGGCAGTTGATCCGGTTCGTCGGCTGCGAGAAGCCAGAAACGCCGAGCGCTGGAGCGAAGTTAATTCAATTTTAAATGCTTACTTAAAGTATACAGTTGATAACCGCGGCGCCGAGCCAGTTGATTTGACAGCGGACGTTTATTATATGATTGGTAGCGGCAGTAATTACGAAAATTGCGTTGGCCATGCCACGACTAATATTACCAATTTGAAGCCGAATTTAGAAGGAACTTATCTGGCATCAATTCCGATTGATCCGTCAATGACTGGCGCTGACGGCGCTAAGACTTATTACTATATCTCTAAAAATACCAGTGGCCGGATTACGGTTGGCGCCTGCAATCCGGAATTAGTCGGCGGTTCGACTCCGGCAATCAGCGTTTCTCGCTAAGCTAATATGAAAATACTAGTTAGTCCCGTCGTTCGTGAATGACGGGACTAATTTTTTTTACCCTTTAACTTGTGGTATAATATAAATAAGCTTTATGACTGACCAAAATCAGGGAAAAATCAAGGGAATTATTCAAAAAGAAATTCAGCTCGAAGATGATATGCTGGCGCTTTATTCCGGTTTACTGAAAACTGATGAATTTTTGAATAATCTTTCAGTTGATGACAAAAATTTAGTTTCGGAAATTATTACCAGCTTATTGCGCGACACCGAGCGGCATAAAACTACCATGCAGGAAATTATTAATGGTTTATGACCCGGTAGTAGTCCCCCACTTATTTTATTAAAACTGAAGGATAAATATTTTATCAATTATCTTTTAACTCTTATTATATAATAATCCCCCTCAATTATTAAGTGGGGGATCACTACCGGGTATGACCAAAGAATCAATTTTGGAAAATTTAAATAACGGTTTGGAGTTTGAAGATAAAGCGCGGGGCAGCTGCGAAGAAATTATGAGTTTTTTTGACGATAAAGCAACTCAAGATACGATTAGATATATCCGCGATGATGAGGTAAAGCACCTTGCTTTGGTTAAAGAAATCATCCGGATTATCAATAAATATTAGTGATATGTCAAAAAAAGCGGTTTTTATCGTGGCTCAGGCTAATTTTCGCGATGAGGAGCTTTTGGAACCAAAAAAAGTTTTAGCCAGCCGGGGGATAATTACTAAAATTGCCGCTCGGACTCGGCATAAAGCCGTCGGCAAATTAGGCACGGAAATTAATCCGGATTTAGCCATTCGGGAAATTGAGCCCAAGGATTTTGATGCCATTATTTTTGTCGGCGGAGCCGGTGCTCGCGAGTATTTTAGCGATCAAGAGGTTTTTAGCCTGGTTAATAATTTCCGGCTGGCGGGCAAGATTTTGGCGGCGATCTGCATCGCCCCTTCAATTTTGGCCAATGCTGGCGCTTTAATCAGCAAGACGGTCACGGCTTTCGCCGGCGAAGAGGAAAATCTGCGGAATAAAGGGGCTGATTACACCGGCATGGATATTGAAGTTGACGGCAAAATTGTTACGGCCAGCGGTCCCAGCGCCGCTCGGGAATTTGGTGAAAAAATTGCTTATCTTTTGGAAGAATAGGAATTGATTTTTAAAATAAAAAAAAGAGTGGCGCCCGAAGGTGCCACTTGCTCATTAAGCTCTATAATTCACCCTCACCTATCATCCATTGACCTCAGGATATTTTCCAAGGTCTGTTCTTCTGGCTTATCTAGGAAGATAGCCACTCCGGTCTTGAGAACAATTTGGTTCAAAAGTTGCAACCAAATGCAGGGGGATAACTGGAATCGCGTTGTCTCATTGATTTCCGCTTCCGGTATGCCGGTGAATTCCGCGATGATGGGAATTACTTCGGCCCGGAGTTTTTCTCGTCTTGCCTGGTTCATGATGTGTTCATAGCGCCGATCTCCTGTGTTTCCTCGGTAGTTTAGTCGCCTCATTACGACTAACAGTAGTTAGGTTAGTGGATTAAATTTTTTTTGTCAAACGTATGAAAAAAATAACAATTTATTCTTTGCCCACTTGCCCTTATTGTCTCCGATTAAAAGCTTATTTGAATGAAAGAAAAATTGAATATACTGATTATGATGTTGCTGACGACGAAACCAAGGCCAAAGAAATGATTGATAAATCCGGCCAAATGGGTGTGCCGGTGATTGAGATTAATGGCAAGATTATTGTCGGTTTTGACAAGGAAGCCTTGGACAAAGAGTTGGAGTAATTGGATTATTGACCTAGGGCTTTTTGATTGCTATAATGGGGTAACAACTAAATTAAGCTAATTATTTAACCAAAAGGGGTTTATTGATAAAACCCCTTGATTTGGCGTTTAAATTAACCAGTCAGTTAAAGAGATTATATATAAATAGTTTCCCTTCTCCCTGGGGGAGAAGGTGGTCGCTAGTTTGTTGTAGTTTATTAGGCGACCGGATGAGGGGTAGAAGTATGCAAAATAAGTTGATTAAAATTGCAAGACAATTAAGAAAAAACCAGACACCCCAAGAGGCAATACTTTGGTATTGTCTTCGAGGAAATAGGTTTGAGGGATTTAAATTCCGACGACAACATCCAATTGGAAGATATGTTGTTGATTTTTGTTGCTTTGAAGAAAAGTTTATTATTGAATTAGATGGAGGAGGCCATAACGAAGATAAGAAAATTAAAGACGATAAAATTAGAGATAAGTATTTAAAAGAGCAGGGTTATAGAATTTTCCGAATTTGGAATAATGAGATAGACGATAATTTAGATGGAGTTTTGGAAAAAATTATTGAAGTACTTAAAAATTAATTATCCCCTCACCCTAGCCCTCTCCCCAAGGGAGAGGGGAAGTAGAAGCTAATGTCTAAATTTGAGCTACAATCTAATTTTAAACCACGTGGCGATCAGATTAAGGCGATTAAGCAGCTGGTGGCTGGCTATAAAAAATATCCGCAGCAAACCCTTTTAGGGGTGACTGGCTCGGGTAAGACTTTTACGATGGCTAATGTGATTGCCCAAATTCAGCAGCCGACTTTAATCCTGTCTCATAATAAAACTTTGGCCAGCCAGCTTTATCAGGAATTCCAAAGCTTTTTTCCAAAGAATAAAGTTTGTTTTTTTGTTTCTTATTATGATTATTACCAGCCGGAAAGCTATCTGCCGCAGACGGATTTGTATATTGAAAAAGATGTTATGATTAATGAGCAAATTGAGCGATTGCGGATGGAAGCGGCAACCGCCTTGCTTTCCCGGCCGGATACGATTATTGTCGCTTCGGTTTCCTGCATTTATGGCTTCGGCCAGCCGGAAAATTTTAAAGGTGAAAGTTTTAATTTAAAAATCGGCCAAAAAATTGATCGGCAGGAATTGCTTAAACGTTTGATTGAAATTCAATACGAAAGAAATGACTTAGAATTGCAGCCCGGCCGGTTTCGGGTGCGCGGCGAAACTATTGATGTGTTTCAAGGCTCAGCTAATAGTAACGTTGTCAGAATCCAGCTTTTTGACGATCAGATTGAAAAGATTGCCGATGTCCACCGGATTTCCGGCAAAAAAATTAATGACTTAGCGGAAGTCTGGATTTATCCGGCTAAGCCCTTTGTCGTGCCGCCCGACCAAATCCCGAAAGCTTTGGAGTCAATCCGGCAGGAGCTCAAAGAACGTTTGCCCCAGTTAGGCACGATTGAAGCTTACCGCTTAAATCAGCGGACGAATTATGACTTGGAAATGATTGAGCAGCTGGGTTATTGTAAAGGCATTGAAAATTATTCCCGCCATTTTGACGGCCGAAAGCCGGGCACGCCGCCCTTCACCCTTTTGGATTTTTTTAATTATGCGGCCAAAGATTGGCTGTTTATTATTGACGAGAGCCATCAAGTCATTCCTCAAGTTGGCGGTATGTATTTTGGCGATTATGCCCGTAAAAAAAATCTGATTGATTATGGTTTTCGCCTGCCTTCGGCTTTTGATAATCGGCCGTTGAAGATTGCCGAGTTTGAAAAATATTTAAAGCATGTAATCTATACCTCGGCGACGCCGGCTGATTATGAAATTAAAAGCAGCGGCCAGATAGTGGAACAAATTATCCGGCCGACCGGCTTGGTTGATCCGCCGATCATCGTTAAACCGATTGAAGGCCAGGTCGATGATTTGGTGGCGGAAATTAAAAAGGTAGTTAATCAGGGTTATCGGATTTTAGTAACCACGCTGACTAAAAGAATGGCCGAAGATTTATCGACTTATTTAGTGGATCAGGGAATCAAAGCCGTTTATCTTCATTCCGAAATTGATACCCTGGAAAGAATAAAAATTATCCGCGATTTACGGATTGGCAAGTTTGATGTTTTGGTTGGGATTAATTTGCTGCGGGAAGGTTTGGATTTGCCGGAAGTGGCTTTGGTGGCGATTTTAGATGCGGACAAAGAAGGCTTTTTACGCAATGCCCGGAGTTTAATTCAGACCATCGGCCGGGCGGCCCGTAATTTGGATTCAAAAGTGATTATGTATGCCGATGTGATGACGGGGTCAATCAAAGAGGCGATCCGAGAAACTGACCGGCGGCGGCAGATTCAAACCGCTTATAACCAGCAGCACGGCATTACGCCGAAAAGCATTATCAAAGCGATTGCCGAGGAACAAGTGGTGATTGAGCCAAAAGAAAAAGGCCAGGAATTAGAATTAGATAAACTGATTATTGATTTGGAGGGACAGATGAAGGCCGCGGCCGAAGCCCTTAACTTTGAGAAAGCGATAGAACTTCGCGAGCAGGTTGAGAAGTTGAAAAAGAAATTAATAGGACACGGATAAACACGGATGGAACGGATTGGCCTTGATTAAATCCGTGTTAATTCGTTAAGCCCTTAACTTTGAGAAAGCGATAGAACTTCGCGAGCAGGTTGAGAAGTTGAAAAAGAAATTAATAGGACACGGATAAACACGGATGGAGCGGATTGGCCTGGATTAAATCCGTGTACTTCGCGTGCCATTAAGCTTGGCGAGACGCCTCGCCCCTAGACTCGGAGGTATTAAAAATTAGATATTTATTATTAAAAATTCATTAAAAATTTGAAATTAAAAATTAAGGCAGCTTTAAAAGCCCACTAAAGTGGGGTCGCAATTTAGTAAAAAATAGGACACGGATAAACACGGATGGAACGGATTGGCTTGGATTTTAATCCGTGTTAATTCGTGTGCCACTAAGCTCGGCGAGACGCTTCGTCCCTTTATCCTGACTCGAGGCGCCCTTGCCGAGAAGGGAATTTGGTATTTGAAAATTTGTGATATAAAAAAAGACCCCTGAGCAAGCAAGTCTTTGCTTATCACAGGGGTTTGGAAGTATCGATGGCAGGTCTCTATTGTGTGACTACCATGAAACCGAGTTCGGTATTTGTTACCGACACCCTTTCCTGTCTAAGACGCGGTAAGCGTTGGGATGGAAGATTGGAAAAGCAGACATAGTTCACTGACATTATTCTCCAGTGATCAGTCTTGAGCTCTTCGGTATAAAGTTTTCCAGTTGTCTTTCTCTCAAGAACCACGGTTGCTATCGGGGAGGTATGGCCGTGGTAGAAGAATTGAACCACTCGGGAAGGATCGCCGTCTTCTTGAACGATTGTTGTCGCTATCACTCGTTCAAAGAAGATGAATTGATCCCAGCAAGGTGGCGGTAAATTGGGAATTTCGCCCCTCTTTAGTTGATCAACAAAGCGGATAGCCACCTGGACACTGATTGTGAAATTAAAGACTGTTCCCATGGTATACTCCTTTTGTGGCTCGTCAAGAGTCGATAAGTTAAGTAAGGACGGAGTTCCTTACTGAACGTAATCTGTCACTACGGCCAATCCGCAGCAACAAAGAGGAAACTATTTTTTTTAGCATCTTCTTCGCTGCTTCGGATTAAACCTACTTTGTGCAAAGAACAATGTATAATGGTAGTATATTGTTGGTATATTTGTCAAGGGAAAATTGAAAATTTTCGGTTAAAATATGAGAAATAATAAGTAATTTTATTGTCATTCTGAGGCCGTAGGCCGAAGAATCTCCGACCTGTCTGCTGGCAGGCAGGGATTCTCCAGTCGTCCCGACGTAAAGTCGGGACTCCTTCAGAATGACAAGAAGGAGAATATGTCTGAACAATTTATCGAAATTCGCGGTGCCAGAGAACATAATTTAAAAAATATCAACTTTGATATCCCGATTGATAAGCTGACGGTGGTTACCGGTTTATCCGGTTCGGGTAAATCAACGCTGGCTTTTGATACTTTGTATGCTGAAGGCCAGCGGCGGTATGTTGAGTCATTATCCGCTTATGCCCGGCAGTTTTTGGGTTTAATGAATAAGCCTGACGTGGATAAAATCACCGGGCTTTCGCCGGCGATTTCGATTGAACAAAAATCAATTTCGAAAAACCCGCGGTCAACCGTTGGTACGATTACCGAAATTAACGATTATCTGCGGCTTTTATTCGCTCGCATCGGCATTCCACATTGCCCCAACTGCGGTGAGCGGATTATGTCGCAGTCGGTTGAATCAATGGCGGAAATTTTAATGGCGGAAAAACCCGGGACGAAAGTGGAAATTTTGGCACCAGTCATTCGGAGCAAAAAAGGGACTTATGAAAAATTGTTTCAGGATTTAAACCAACGGGGCTTTACCAAAATCAGGCTGGATGGTGAAACCAAAGACTTAGCTGACTGGGAAAGTTTTAAACTCAACAAACAGATCAAACATAACCTTGAACTAATTATTGACCGATTGGTAATTAAAAAAGGAATTCAAACCCGGATTGCCGAGGCAATTGAAACGGCTTTAGCTGAAGCCGACGGTTTAATGCTGGCTCTAATCGGCAAAAAAGAGCGCTTATTTTCTCAGCATAGCGCTTGTTTAGATTGCGGGATTTCCGTTGAAGAATTGCAGCCGCGGATGTTTTCCTTTAATTCGCCGTTTGGCGCCTGCCCGGCATGCCACGGGTTAGGCTATCTGCAGCAGGTTGATCCGGATTTGGTGGTGCCCGACATTAATTTATCCTTAGCTGACGGCGCAATCAAGCCTTGGAAAACCCACGGCGAAGGCTGGCGCAACCAGCAGCTAGACGGTTTGGCCAAGTATTTTCATTTTGATTTATGGACTCCCTGGAAGAATTTGCCAAAAAAAATTCAAGATATAATTTTATATGGCACCAAAGAGGAAATTAAATTTGCGGTCAAATCCTGGGAAGGCGGCATGAGCCATAGCTGGACCGGCGGCTTTGAAGGGATAATTCCGCAGATTGAAAGATTGTATAAACAGACGGAATCAGCCTGGCGCCGGGAAGAAATGGAAAAATATATGCGGATCGGCGATTGTCCGAAATGCCAGGGTAAAAGATTAAAGCCCGAGGTTCTAGCCGTCACGGTCGGCGGTAAAAATATCTGGCAAGTTTCGGAATTTTCGATCAGTCAGGCTTTGGATTTTTTTGTTAATCTAAAATTGAGTAAAGAAGAAACGGAAATCGCCCGGTTAATTTTGAAGGAAGTGGAAAATCGGCTTAAATTTTTGATTAATGTTGGCTTGGATTATTTGACCATTGCCCGGCCGGCTCAAAGCTTATCCGGCGGCGAAGCTCAGAGAATCAGGCTGGCGACGCAGATTGGTTCCGAATTGCGCGGGGTGCTATATATTTTAGACGAGCCGTCGATTGGCTTGCACCAGCGCGACAACGAAAGATTAATCAGCACTTTAAAGCGGCTGCGCGATTTAGGCAATACCGTGATTGTCGTTGAACATGACACGGAAACCATGCTAGCGGCTGATTATGTTTTGGATTTAGGCCCCGGCGCCGGGATTCACGGCGGCAAAGTTGTCTGCTCCGGCACGCCGGAACAAATTAAGAAATGTCCGGATTCGTTAACCGGCCAGTATTTATCCGGCAAAAAGGAAATTGCCGTTCCCGCCAAGCGCCGGAAAGCTTTTGACTATCTGGAAATTTTTGGCGCGACGGAACATAATTTAAAAAATATTGACGTTAAAATTCCGCTCAAAGTAATTACCTGCGTGACCGGCGTTTCGGGTTCGGGCAAAAGCACTTTGATTAATGATATTTTGTATAAAGCGCTTTATAAAATATTTTGGGCCAGCTCGGAAAAGCCGGGCAAGCATAAAAGTTTGAAAGGCTATGGCCGGCTTGATAAAGCGATTTTGGTTGACCAGTCGCCGATCGGCCGGACGCCTCGAAGCAACCCGGCGACTTACATCGGCGTTTTTACCCCAATTCGGGAATTATTTGCTTTGGTACCCGAAGCTAAGGCTCGGGGCTATAAAACCGGCCGGTTTTCCTTTAATGTTTCCGGCGGCCGCTGCGAAGAATGCGAGGGCGACGGCGTTAAACAAATTGAAATGCATTTTTTACCCGATGTTTACGTTGAGTGCGAAAAATGCAAAGGCCTGCGCTATAACCAGGAAACTTTGGCGATTAAATATAAAGGCAAAAATATTGCCGAAGTTTTAAAAATGACCGTGGAAGAGGCTCTGGAATTTTTCAAAAATATTCCGGCCATTAATCATAAACTGCAGACGCTTTATGATGTCGGTTTAGGTTATATTACCTTGGGCCAGCCAGCCACGACGCTTTCGGGCGGGGAAGCCCAGCGGATTAAATTAACCTCGGAATTATCGCGCCGGGGCGGCAATGCCTTGTATATTCTAGACGAGCCGACCACTGGTTTGCATTTTGACGATGTTAATAAATTATTAAGCGTTTTAAACCGTTTGGTAGATAAAGGCAATTCGGTTTTGGTAATTGAACACAATTTGGACGTGATTAAGTCGGCTGACTGGATTATTGATTTGGGACCGGAAGGCGGCGATAAGGGTGGCCGGATTGTCGCCGAAGGGACGCCGGAAAAAATCGCCAAATGCGCCAAGTGGAGTTATACGGGGAAATATTTGAAAGCGGTGCTGAAGTAGGAGGTTGGGACTGGGTATAAGGCAATAACCCCCTCTAACTCCCCCTTATTTTAAGGGGGAGAAAGCCGTGGTAACATATTTTTATGAATCAATTAGCGGAAAAAATCGCTCAAGCGCCGAAAACTCCGGGTTGTTATTTATTTAAAAATCAGGCCGGTAGTATTATTTATGTCGGCAAAGCTAAAGACTTAAAAAAGCGGGTTAGTTGGTATTTCCAAAAAGAAAATCAGGACAGTAAGACTAAAAACTTAATCAGGGAAATCGCCGATGTTAATTTTTTTATTACCGATAATGAAGTTGAAGCCCTGCTTTTAGAATCGGAATTAATTAAAAAAAATCAGCCGAAGTATAATATCCAGCTGAAATCGGGAATCCGTTATGCTTACATCCGAGTAACTAACGATAAATTTTCCAAATTAGAAAGCACTCGGCAAATTAAAAAGGGTGATCAGATTTTTGGCCCCTATACTTCCGGCGAAGCCAGGCAGCGAGTCATCCGGCTGGCTAATAGTATTTTTAAATTACGAATCTGCAAAAAATTACCCAAGCGCGCCTGTCTGCTTTGGCACATTAATCTATGTTCGGCGCCCTGCATCGGCAAAATCAGCGAGGCTGATTATCGGAAAAATATCGGCCAGGCAGTCATGCTTTTAAAAGGCCAGACTAAGGAATTGATTAAGAAGCTAACTGAGGAGATGCAGGTTTTTTCGACCAAGCTTAATTATGAGTTAGCTAAGTTGCGCCGGGATCAGATTTTTGCCCTGCAAAATATTTCCGAGCGGCAGAAAATCCAGCTGATTAAAAAGTATAACCAGGATGTAATTAACTATCTGCCAACCCCGAACAAATTAATTGTCCAGCTGTTTAATATCAATAAAGGCATCGTCTCGGGCCGGCGCGAATTCAAAGTTGCTACAATGTTCAACCGGCCGGCGGCTGAAAATATTTCGGAATTCATCCGGCAGTATTATTACACCGAAGATATTCCGGCCGAAATTATCATTCCCGAAAAACTTTCCGGCCAGGCTTTGCTGGAAAAATATTTGTCTGAAATAAGCAAAAACAAAATTACCATCACCATCCCGCAAAAAGGCGACAAGCTTAAATTGCTGGAGCTAGTCAAAAAAAATATTGCCGTCGGCTTGAAAACCGGCGAAAGCGGTTTATTGGAATTGCAAAATAAGCTCAGCCTGCCGACGCTGCCCAGGACAATTGAATGTTTTGATGTTTCTAATTTAGGCTCGACGGACGTGGTCGGTTCGATGGTGCAGTTTTTCGACGGTTTGCCAAATAAAGACAATTACCGCCGGTTTAAAATTAAAACTTTCTCCGGCCAGTCTGATTTCGAGGCGATGAAAGAAATTATTTACCGGCGTTACTATCGGATTACCAAAGAAAAATCAGTTCTGCCGGATTTGATTATGGTTGATGGCGGCCGGCCGCAGCTTTCCGCGGCTTTGGTTTCTTTACGCGAGCTGGGTTTGCAGATTCCCGTCATCGGTTTGGCTAAAAAAGAAGAGGAAATTTATACGATGAATAACCAGTATCCGCTCCGCTGGCCGAAAAATTCCGCCAGCTTGAAACTCTTGCAGCGGATTCGGGATCAGGCTCATCGTTTTGCGATTGGCTATCAGCGGCTGTTGCGCCAAAAACGAAATTTTCATTAGCCGGATATTATCACTTCTCAGTTTTGTCATCCCGCACCGGGTCTGTACCGGCATATCTGATGCGGGATCCAGTAGCTTACTAATACTTCTGGATTCCCACTGGAGTTTATCCCGTGCTCCGGTACGGGGGCGAGGATAACAAAGTAAAAAAAGAGCCAAATTTCTCAAGCCTGCTTCACAGCGGTTTTTGAAATTTGGCCGAGCGCCATTAATTTGAGGCCAAGGCACACCAAAGCCTCCGCCGATCCCTGAGCCGTACCTTGAGGCACAAATCTCAGTTACTCACTCCAACGAGTGATAAAATTGCCCCTAGCTTGGGGTCTTGTGGAATGTCTGCTCATTTAGGATTGAACGTTTGAGCAGGCTTTTTATTAGCCTAGCTTTATCTCTTCAACCGGCCGGCCGCCAAGCAGACAAAACTGCCGACTCCGGAAAAGATATTTTAGCCTAGATTAAATTTTGATTTTCGTCAAGGCCGAAGCTGTTGACTATTTTTACAAAAAATGTTTAAGATAAGGTAATTTCAGCGATCAGCTGAGAAGTACTATTCACAAGTTAATTGGTTTTTTGGCAGAACAGAATCGAGGATAAATTCGGAAAAGGAGGTTAGTTGTATGGCTGAAAAGAAGGCAATTCATGGTAGTGTGGTCATTGCTTTTGACCTCGGTACCGGCGGTAAGAAGATGGGCGGTTTAACCGGTTTGGTTATCCGCTGCCGGGACGGTAAAGTCCTTGGCGAAGCCACGGCCGGTTATGACATGGTTGAAGGTCTGCCCGGTGACCATAAAGAGCAACGGCCATCCGATTGGGTCAATGCGTTCAGGACGGTAATGAATAGTTTGCATCAGCAGTTTGAGCTGGGTCGCAACGTTGTCTGTATCGGTTTAGCCGGTCAGATGCACGGTGAAGTCGGTACCGACGAAGCCGGCCAGGTTTGGCCAACGGCTCGGTTATGGTGCGATGACCGCAATGCCGAGGAAGGTCAGGAATTGACCAAGCTATTCGGTACGAAAGTGCCGGCGCGCATGACAGTGGCTCGTTGGCTCTGGACCTGCCGCTATCAACCGGAGAAGGCCAAAGCCTGCACGGCCTTGACTACGCCCATTGGCTGGTTGTTTCGTCAGTTGACTGGCCAGCGGTGTTTGGGTATCGGTGAGGCCTCTGGGATGTTCCCGGTTGATCCTCGAACCGGCCAGTATCAGCCGGAACTGGTGGCGAAGTTCAATACTCTGACGGCCGATTGCGGCGTCAAACCCATCGAAGAACTGTTGCCTCGGATCTGCTGTGGTGGTAGCTATTGTGGTGGCGAGCTTAACAAGTCCGGTGCGAGATTGACTGGTCTGCCGATCGGCACGCCCGTCGCACCGGCCGAAGGTGATCAGCCAGCGGCTTTAGCTGGCTCATTTATCGGCGAGCCGGGTTCACTCGCATACTCATTCGGCACTTCCACCTGCGGCAACTTGCTGTCAGCTACGCCGTTTGTCGGCGTCTATCAGCCGATTGATTATTTCCTTGACCCAATCGGCCAGTATGTCCGGATGATCTGGACCAGGAGTGGGACGACCTTCGTCAACCTGATAATGGAATTGTTTCGCCAAGCTCGGGGTGACGAAAAAATCGGTGATACCTTCGCGGCCTTAATGCCGTTAGCAGCCAAAGCCAGAAAAGATGCCGGTGGGCTGCTGGGTCTGCCCTTTATGGGAATTGAGCCGGGTATAGGCTTGACGGTAAACGGTGTTCCGGCGTTGCTGGGAATGACCGGCGACAACTTCACCGTCGGCAATCTGATTCATCTGTGTTTTACTCTGTCTGTGTTCGGTCTGAAAAATGGCCTCGACGTTTTGGGTCAGCAAGGGATCAGGCCGAGTCAGATTGTGGTTACCGGTGGAGCGACTAAAGACGAGGCCTATATTGCCAAGTTGATTGCCGGCGTGACCGCCACCCCAGTCTGCGTGCGCCGGGCGGCCAACGAGGGTACGGCCTATGGCGCCGGACTATTGGCGATTTTTGCCTGGCAGCGTCAGGCCAATCCGGATTTGACCTATGCGGAGTTTCTCCAAAAGATGCTTGGTCAAGAAACCGGCAAAGAATACCGGCCCGATCCGGCTGAGGTTGAAATATATGAGGCGATGTACCGCCGTTATTCAGCCTTGATGCCGACCGAGCAGGCGTTGCTTGTCAGCGGCGCGTTCGGCGACTAACAACGTCGAGTACTAGGGGGAGGACTAAGTTTCGCGGAGTTATTGCGCCAAAGCGTGGTAACTCCTTTTTTCTTATCGGAGAAAATTAATTTTTTTGATTAAAAACGAATTGGCTTTTTTGAGCAGCCAGCCTAGGGCGACAAAGAGGCCAAGATATAAAACCGTCGCCAAAGCGGCCGGCAGGAATTTGTAAAATAAGTCGTAGCGGTACATGATCGGCCAATGAAGCAGATAAATTTCGTAAGAGTAAAGGCCGAACAAATTTAAAATTTTGAATTCCAGTTTTTTGATGATAAAAATCAAAACCAAGCCTAAAACCATAATTAAACTGGTAGCCTGAACCGCCAAGGTATTCTCGCCGACGCCGGAATGAATTCCTAAATAAGCGGTTAGAGCGATTAAGCCCGCTAAGGCTGCCCAGCGCGCTAAAGTTTTGAGGCGTTTGAATTGAGATAATATTTTTTCCAGTTCGGTCGGAAAAAATTTTTTAAAGAAAGAAATTTTAGCAAAGCCGGCCGCGAATAATACTCCCAGCGGAAATGCCAGATAATGAAGCTGGTATAAATGGTAAACGTCGATGTCAACCGGCAGGTTGATTTTTAAAACTAAAAAACTGGCCGCTAGCAAAAGCAGGGCGGAGATTATCGGCCGCTGCCGCGAAAAAAGCCAGGGGAAAATCAAATAATAAAAAAGAATCAGGGTAAAGTACCAAAGCGGCGAATCTAAGTTGCCATAAATATCGGCCTGCGGGAAAAAACCCAGATAGCTGCCGGCTATTTCAGCGGCCGGATAAATTTTTTTCAGGACTAAAAAATCCAAGGCAAAAAAAGCCGTAACTGCCAGCCAAAGCGGGATAAAAAGTTTAGCCAGCCGCTGGCGGTAAAACTTGATCACACTTAACTCTTTTTTGGCGGCTGACCTGGCGAGGCCGTAGCCGGATAAAAAAAGGAAAATATCGACTCCTACTCCGGAGATGGTTGAAAGCGGGTATAAAAATCGGGTGTCGCTTGATAAAAAATAACCCAGGTGGCCGAAGACCACGGCTAAAATCGCCAAACCTTTCAGCTGGTTGGTAGTGGAAACCGGAAAAATATCAGTTTTATTATTAATTTTAACAAAAATAAAAATCGCCGAAAAAAATATCAGGCTAAAAATTATGGTCTGTTCAATTGGAAAAGCAATCTGAATTGGCATAAATTATTGCCGACCAAAGCTGGTAGCCGTAAGCGGACGGATGAAAAAGATCCGGCGAATAAAATTTTTGGTCGTTTTGCAGCTGATTTTTAGTCGGCTGGTATAGATCAATATAGCAGAGGGATTTTTCACTTGATAATTTTTTGATGATTTCATTGAAATGCTTGGTTTTTTGGTTAAAATAAAAATTCCAAGGCGGTAAAATTAAATTAGCCGCGCCAAGATAGGGAACATTGATAATAATAATTTTGGCTTTCGTTTCGCTAGCCAATCGGTTGATAATTTTTTGCAGATTAGTTTCAAAAGATTTTGCCGAGACTAAGCCATGAATATCATTAATGCCGATGAATAACGTAATATAATCCGGAGCCAAAGCGATTGCCTGGTTGATTTGATAATTAATGACATCTTCGGTCTTGGCGCCGGGCATGCCCAAATTAGCCAAGCTAACGTCGTTTTTTTTCGCTAACTGCGCGGCGATTAAATATGGCAGGGTTTCTTGGAAATCACCAGTCCCGACGCCGGCCGTTAAGCTGTCGCCCAAGGCGGCATATTTTATTGATTTTAGATCAGGATTTTGGCTTGGACTTTTTACCAGGTAAGTCGGCGACATAGCGGGGCTGGTTAAATTAATAATTTTAAGGCGGTCATAGATATAAGCGTAAGATCGGTTTAAGTATAAAAAAATCGCCGCGGCGGCAACAATGGCAATTAAAATAGAATACTTTATTTTCATAAGATTTTAGGCATTGCTTATAACTAAATTTTAGCAAAAAAAATCAGTTAATTCAACCTGACGGCAATATTGAAGAAAACGATAATTTGTGTTATTTTTAAAATATGTCAACCCTATTTATAGTGGCTACGCCAATCGGCAATTTGGAAGATATTACCTATCGGGCAGTGCGAATTTTAAAGTCAGTCGATTTAATCGCCTGCGAAGATACGCGCCTGACCAAGCGGCTTTTGGATCATTATGAAATCAAAACGCCGACGGTCAGCTATCATCAGCACAGCCACGTCGGCAAAATTGATTTTTTAATCAGCCAGCTAAAGGCCGGAAAAAGTTTAGCCTTAGTCTCGGATGCCGGCACGCCGGGGATTTCCGATCCGGGCGGCCTGTTGGTCAAAGCGGCAGTCAGTGAGGGGATTAAAATCGAATCAGTTCCCGGACCCAGTGCCGTGGCTGCGGCCTTGTCAATTTCCGGTTTGCCTTCGGATCGATTTTTGTTTTTAGGATTTTTGCCGCACAAAAAAGGCCGGGAGACAATCATTAAAGAAATTATCGCCGCCGAGCAGACGATTGTTTTTTACGAATCAGTCCACCGGATTTTGAAGACGCTGGAACAACTGGCTAAGTTTGGTTTAAAAAAAGAAATCGTAGTTTGTCGGGAATTGACTAAGAAATTTGAAACCGTTTACCGCGGCTGCGTTGAGGAAGTTTTAGAAAAGTTGCAGCAAGATGAAGTCAAAGGCGAATTTGTAGTAATAGTTACAGCCAGATAAGTTTTCAGCAAGATAAGCAAGATAAGTAGCAAATTTACTTATCTCGCTGTTTACTTATCTCGCTTATCTTGTTTGTTAAATATGGGAAAAAATCAGAGAAAATTCTACATCACCACGGCTATACCGTATGTTAATGCCCCCGCCCCAAGCCCGAATTTTTTTATTCAATTTTTCAAAACATTTTTCTCGGAAACGCCTCCCACCTGCCACCCGCCCTTTTCGCCTTGCGAAGCAAGGCGGGCAGGTCGGCTTACTGAATTTTAGCAATTAGTTTTTAACAAGAGGCTTGAGGCGGGGCGAGATGAGGATATTTATAACTATGAATAAAAGCCAGAGAAAATTCTATATTACAACGGCCATACCGTATGTTAATGCCAGTCCGCACATTGGCTTTGCTTTGGAATTGCTGCAAACTGACGCTTTGGCTCGTTACCGCCGCCAAAAAGGTGATGACGTTTTCTTTTTGACCGGGGCGGATGAAAACAGTTTGAAAAATGTCCAGGCGGCGGAAAAAGAAGGTTTAAGTACCAAAGATTTGGTGGAAAAGAACACGGCCAAATTTATTGACCTGACGAAAGCGCTTAATATTTCTAATTCTGATTTTATCCGGACGACTTCAAAAAAACATTTTTCCGGCTGCCAAAAACTTTGGCGCGCTTGTAAAAAATCGGATATTTATAAAAAGAAATACAGGGGTCTTTATTGCGTCGGCTGCGAACAATTTTATACGGAAAAAGAATTAGTCGACGGCTGTTGTCCCGAACATCATACCAAGCCGGAAGTCATTGAAGAAGAAAATTATTTTTTTAAACTTTCTAATTATCAAAAGCAGCTGGAAAAATTAATCGCTAGCGACGAATATAGAATTATTCCCGAGACCAGAAAAAATGAAGTTTTAAGTTTTATCAAAATGGGATTGGAAGATTTTTCCATTTCCCGCTCGCAAAAGCGGGCGAAAAACTGGGGCGTGCCTGTCCCCGGCGACGAATCGCAGGTGATGTACGTTTGGTATGACGCTTTGAGTAATTACATTACCGCTTTGGACTATGATAAAAACGGCAGTAAATTCAAAAAGTATTGGCCTGCTGATTTTCACGTGGTCGGCAAGGGGATTATCCGGTTTCACGCGGTTTACTGGCCGGCGATGCTGCTGTCGGCCGGACTGAAATTGCCCAAAGGTTTATTTGTCCATGGTTATATCAATATTGCCGGCGAAAAAATGTCCAAATCTTTAGGCAATGTTGTTGATCCGTTTGCTTTGATTGAAAAATACGGCCTTGAACCGGTGCGCTATTATCTTTTGCGCCATATTAATCCTTTCAATGACAGTGATTTTTCGACTGAACAATTTGAGCACGCCTATACCGCCGATTTAGCCAATGGATTAGGTAATTTAGTTAGTCGTGTCGCTGGTTTAGTTGAACAGAATTCGGTTAAGATTAAGCAAGATAAGCAAGATAAGCAAGATAAGGTTTTTGCCAAATTAGTTGAGGGATTTTTGTTTGATCAGGCGTTAAAATATATCTGGGATAAAATTTCTAAACTTGACGGCCTGATTGCCGAAACTAAACCCTGGGAATTGGCCAAGCAGGGTAAAACCAAAGAATTGAATAAAATTTTAAACGAAGCCGCCAATGGTATTATTGAAATCAGCGAATTATTAATCCCATTTTTACCCGAGACTGCCGAAAAAATCCAAAAAATCTTTCAGGCTGAAAATATTAAAAAAGGCGAACCGCTCTTTCCGAGGCTAAACTAGCCAAGATAAAGCCGAGATAAAGTGAGTAAGCCAAGATAAAGAATTCTTTATCTTGACTTCATCTGGACTTACCCACTTTATCTTGACCGAAAAACTATGTTTCTCACTATTCTCGATCTCATTTTAATTCTGGCTCTTTTTTTATTTATCGCTTTTGGTTTTACGCTGGGGTTAGTCCAGACGATTGGAGCTTTAGTCGGCGTCGTTTTAGGCGCTTGGTTAGCGGGTATGTGGTACGCACCTTTCAGCTCGTGGCTAGAACCGTTTTTATTGGGTCATCCGGCCGCGGCCAAAATTATTGCTTTCATTTTAGTTTTTACGATTATCAACCGGCTAGTCGGCTTGATTTTTTGGATTATCAATAAAGTTTTCAACCTGATTTCTATTATCCCGTTTACCAAAAGTCTGAATCGGATTTTAGGCGCGATTTTTGGCTTGTTGGAAGGCACTTTAGTTTTAGGCTTGATTTTATATTTTGTTTCCCGGTTTATCACTTCCGACTGGTTTATGGCCGCCATTACCAGCTCCAAAGTCGCGATGCTGTTAGTTCAGATTGCGGGAATTTTAACGCCGCTTTTGCCGGAGCTTTTGCGCCAGCTTAAATCAGCCATATAGCAGGAGGCGATGAGTTGACTTTTATCTTCCAAGATGGTAGTATAAGTATATGAAATTCGCCAAAGAAAAATTTTATTCTGATAAATGCCAATCGGCGGTTTTTTCCGGTAAACTTAATAGGGAGGAGTTGGAAAAAAGGGTTGTTATGGGTGCTAATTTGGTGATTAAGAAGTATAAAAAAGCGTTAATCAAATTAGGAGATACCTAAATGAGTATTTTGTATTATCTTGATATTGGTTTAATGGAAAAAATGTGTCACCCCTTAGCGGTGACTTTTTTAGATAAAACTAATGAACCGATTCCGCTTTTTTCCACTTGCCAAAGATCTGCCTTAGATGCTTGTCTTAATCTGCCGAAGGCAACTTTCGATGGCAAGGAATTATATCCGGATTTAGTTTCTAAAGCTATTATATTATATTATTCCTTAATCAAGAACCACCCTTTTATTAATGGCAATAAAAGGATTGCGACGACTTCGCTTATTGTTTTTTTTATAAATAATTATTGGCTTGATGTTGGCCAAAGTTTTTTATATGATCTGGCGTTAGAGGTAGCTCAATCAAAAAGAGAGGAGATGGGTAAGACTAAAGAGATAATTAAACAAAAAATAGAACAGCATATTGCTCCCCTGAAGAGTAGCGAGAAAAGCTGTGTTAGTGTAGGATTCTTTTTTCATCTAGAAAATTTAAAACATAATTTAAAAAAGTTATTGGGAGAATAACTATGCTAGTTGACAGTCACGCTCACGTTAATTTTGAAGATTTCAAAAGCGACTGGCAGGAAGTTATTGCTAACTGCCTGAAAGAAAATGTCTGGCTCAATAACGTCGGAGCTCAATACCAGACGAGCCGACGGGCGGTTGAAATTGCCGGGCAATATGACCAAGGAGTTTATGCTTCAGTCGGACTGCATCCCATTCATGTTGTCGGCAGCGATTATCACCCCGAAGATTTCGAGGTTTCGGCCTACGAAGCTTTAATCAAGTCATCAGATAAAGTCGTCGCAATCGGCGAAACTGGAATTGATTTTTACCATGACGCCAGTAACTTTGCCAATCAAAAGCAAGTGTTAATTGGCCAGCTTAATTTGGCCAAGTCATTTGATTTGCCGGTGATTTTGCATGCCAGAAACAGCCAGGACGGCAAAAAAAATGCTTACGAAGAAATTATAAAAGTGATCAGAGAACAGAGATCAGAAAACCCGCCTCCGTCAACCTGCCTACCGGCAAGGCAGGGGCTTCGGCGGGCAGGCAGAGATCAGAAAACCCGCCTCCGTCAACCTGCCTACCGGCAAGGCAGGGGCTTCGGCGGGCAGGCAGAGATCAGAGGTGTCATCCATTGTTTCGGTGGAACGGTCAAAGAAGCCCTAGCTTTTTTAGAGTTGGGCTTTTTCATTGGCTTCACCGGCATCATTACTTTTGATAAAACCGGTCAGCTTGCCGAAGTGATAAAAAGTCTGCCGCTGGACGCGATTTTAGTCGAAACCGATTGCCCGTATCTGGCACCAATGCCGCACCGCGGTGAGCGGAATTTGCCGCCATACGTTAAGCTGGTCGCTCAAAAAATTGCTGAAATTAGGCAAATTGATTATAGTGAAATTGAAAAACAAACAGTCGAAAATACAACTAAATTATTTAACCTGAAGTAGCTCTATGCCTCGTCTAAGCGACGATTGCCCCTGCGGCTCAGGCAAATCATACGGCGAATGCTGCGGCGCGGCCGAACCCTGCGATTGCGGTTCGGGCTTACCGGCCGGTGAGTGCTGTTACTGAAGTTAAGTAAAAATAAAATTAAATTAAGCGCCAAGTTGCTTTTAGGGCTGGCGGGATAATCTTTTTTAGTTTTGTCTTGAAGCTTAGCCTGGGGATCAAAACGGCTTACGTCGCCATTAATGGCGAAGAAGGTTTTCTGGATTCCGTATCGCCTGTCATTGATAGACCAGTGCGGAATGACAAATTAAAGGGTTTTTTCTGCGACGGCATCTGCGACGGCAGTCTTGACTTTTAACTCAAAAATTACTAAGATAAGCCCAGTTTTGGAGGGGTGTTCCTTCCCATTTTAAGAGTGTTTCACTTTTGGAAAGGAGTTGATCTACCGTGGATGAACTAACACAAGTAGAACAAGAAATTCTTGACGACATGCTACGTCGTCGGGCCGACTTGGGTGGTTGTGTACGAGGCATATTGGCCCTTCATGAAGTGCTTGTCGGGACGTATGACAAAGGCGGGAAGCTGCTGGTTTGCGGCAATGGCGGCAGCCATGCGGACGCTACCCATATCGTCGGCGAGCTCTGCAAAAGCTTTGAACGCCGGCGGCCGATTGATCCTCGGATGGCAGATCGCCTCAAATCGCTGCCATTTGGTGCGGAGTTAGCGCAGCATCTGGAAGTCGGGTTGCCGGCCATTGCGCTGGGTCTTTGCGGGCCATTGACAACCGCGATTGGAAACGACAATTCGTTGCGAGACATTGCGTTCGCGCAAGAAACCCTTGCCTTAGCCAAGCCGGGTGATGTCCTAATCGCCATTTCGACGTCAGGGAATGCCAGTGATTGTATTATGGCGATGTCGGTTATGGAAGCGCTGGGAGGCTTTGCCGTCGCCTTGACCGGACCAGTCGGTGGCGAAATGGCGGAGCAGGCTAATATTGTCATAAGAGCTCCGGGCGACTCCACTAAGGTTATCCAGGAGGCGCACATAGTGATTTACCACACGATTTGTGCCTTGATCGAGGCGCACTATTTCCCGGAACGGCGGTAAGTAAACAGTTTTGAACGTTGGAGGGGTGTTCCTTCCTGATTTTGTTGCAGGGTGCCTGAGAGATCGGGCGTAGAAAAGAAGGAGAACAGGATATGAGAAAACCGAGAGCTTGCATTTGGGGACATGGGGATACCCGAAAGATCCCAGAGTCCTGGGTAACACCGCATCATCTCGCTGGTTTGGCCAAGACCGCGGCGCAGTTTGAAGCCGCCGGTTACGAGCCATACATCTTGCACCGTCCTTTGGTGCAATCAATGAGAGATGCAACTCTCATCATGGAGCCGGTTTTGCAGGCACAGAAAGGCGACGTTTTGGTTTGTTTATCTACTGGTTGGGGTCTGCCGGGCATTGCCGATGCTGCGCTTAAGCGCGTCCGGCACCTAATCTGGGGTGGTACACTTGGCGTCCATCTGCACAGCAATTTGTTGCCGGAGTATCCCGGCTTCGTCCTGGCGTCAGCCCAAGCCCATGTCTGCAGTTCCATGGGTTACCCGTTCACTCGTGATATCGTCTTGGACTGGAATGACCTAAGGCACGTTGAGCGGCTGATTGAGCTGCGGGAAAAAGGTACCATCAGTCGTGATCTCCGGAAGGATTATGGCGATGGTCCGACCGGTATGGTCACTACGACTTCGGCTGATATCGAAGCGGCCAAAGAAGTTCTGCGGCTGATAGACGGCAACATCTACGGTAGCATCGGCGGGCGCAGTATGCTGATGGATCAAGCTGGTGAAGACCGGTTGCTAATGGCGCAACTCGGCATCTGCTTACAGGACATCGGTGCCTATGAGATGAGAGCTGAAACCGACGCGATTGCATTGCATCGCGCCCAAGCCACCATGCAGTTCTGTGTTGACAGCGGCCTAAAGATTAACGTGCCGGAATCAGTTTTCGTCAGGCAAATGCAACTGCTACTGGCGATGCACAACCTGATTGCCGAATACTCGCTGGATTTCCTCGGTTATCAAGGTCAGTTCGATATGACCAAGTACGAAACAGCCGAAGACATGGCGTTGGCATTGCTCAATTCGCGCTGCCGGCCGGAGTCAAACGGCAAAGCCATCGTCGGCGCCACGGAGCGCGACTTCTACGCCGCCATAACGATGCGCCTGCTGCAGCTCTGTGTTCAGGTTCGTTATCAGATTGATGGCGACTCCGTCGGTTTCCATGATCTGAGACACATCGTCGAGCTGACGATCAGGTCATCGGATATGTCAGAATCGACCAAACGCTGGTTTATCGTGTTGCTGAACAGCGGCGCGCTGAACTTGCGGGATCTGACGGGTCGTGACGACACCATGAAGGGCGTCCGGGCAACTTCGCAAAATCCGGGCTACTTCCCCCACGGTGGTGCGGCCTCGGAAGGCGAGATGGTTCACCTCGGCCGGATCAAAAGGTACCCGGCGCATGAAGGTCCGAGAATGGGCACCTGGGCCAGACTGATTCCCGTCGGCGAATGCGGCATGGTCAAAAACTACAAGCTAGTGGCGGGCAATTTCGACATTATGTCTGTAACTGCTAACCAGCGGTTGAGAGAACCAACCCTGAAGGCGCTTGATCAGAATTGGCCGCTGGGTTTGGCCGCGACCAATTGTCCGTGGGAGCTCGTTTACGGCGTCGACTGCAACCATCTGCAGAGTGTACCTTATGACGTTATGTCGTTACTGGCGGCAATCGCCGGTATTCATGGCTGGGATTTCGTCCCGATCGGTGTTGGCCTCGCCAATGCCATCCCTCAAGATGCACGCATCGTGATCTAATCGCGATCCAAGCTTGCTGATATTTCAACCGCTTGTCAAATTCAAAAACTGAGTTTGGCCGGCGGTTTTTTCTTTGCCCCGCCCTAATTCAAATTGTTCATTATTTTTTTAAAATTAAATAAGCCGACTTGTCCGCCAACGGCTCGAGTCATTAGGTAATGGTAGGCGGGCGGTTTCGCGCGGCACTAAAAAATGAAATTAGGTTCCCCTGGTCGCGGAATTTAGGGCGGGGTTTACTCCTTTAGTTTGAAGTAATTCTGTGTTAAAATGCTGTTATGGAAATTAGTTTAAAAAGTCTAAACCCGGAACAGGAAAAAGCGGTGGTTCATGATGGCGGCCCGCTTTTAATCGTGGCCGGCGCCGGCACCGGCAAAACCACGGTCATTGCCCAAAAAATCGGCTGGCTAATCGAGCAAAACAAAGCCAAGGGCAATGAAATTTTAGCCCTGACTTTTACCGATAAAGCCGCCGGAGAAATGGAAGAGCGGGTTGACAAGGTCTTGCCTTACGGCTATTTGGATTTATGGGTGATGACTTTTCATGCCTTTGCCGAAAAGATTTTAAAAGAAAACGCTTTGGAAATCGGCATTCCCAATGATTTCAAACTGCTCAACCAAACCAGCCAGTGGCTAATGATCCGGCAAAATTTGGAAAAATTTAATTTGGATTTTTATCGGCCGATGGGCAATCCGACTAAGTTTATCCACGCTTTGATTAAACTTTTTTCCCGAGCCAAAGACGAAGTCATCACGCCTCAGGATTATTTAAATTACGCCAAAGATTTGGAGCTGAATTCCGATTCGGCTGATTTTATCAAAGATTATTTGGATCCCGAAGAAATCAAAACCCTGTCTAAAAAAGAAAAAAAGGAATTGGTCTCCCAGGAAATCAAAAAAACCAAGGAAGTGGCCGAAGCGTTTCATACTTACCAGCAGCTGCTTTTGGCAAATAACACTTTGGATTTCGGCGACTTAATTAATTATTGCCTGAAGCTTTTCAAAGAGCGGCCGGCAATTTTGGCCAAATACCGCAAGCAATTCAAATATATTTTGGTTGATGAGTTTCAGGATACTAACTATGCCCAGTATGAATTAGTCAAGCTTTTGGCCGCGCCGCAAAATAATATCACCGTGGTCGGCGACGACGACCAATGTCTGCCAGCCGAAGCTTTAATTCAAACTAAACAAGGTGAAAAAAGGATTAAAGACATTAAAACCGGCGAATTAGTAAAAACCGCGGTTGGCCGAGGCTATTACGGTTATGCGCCG
>JBAYLH010000012.1:0-44991 GCA_041664165.1 Candidatus Buchananbacteria bacterium
CAACCGACTGATTTCTTCTCGCTCCAAATCGCTTAATCTTAAATAATTTGTCATAGAAATCTAGCGTATCATTATTGGCGCTTAGCGCCAAATATGTTGCGTTAGATTCTGGACTCAAACTATAGTGAATTAGCAGAAATTCTAGATAGATTAGTAAATTTAAAGCCGACTTAACCCTAGACATGATTAAAATAAAAAATGGGTATTACATCTTTTATGACTGAAAAAATTAAAAAAATAATCGCCAAAAGCAAAGAAGTAATTTTGGACAGCGTTTTGGAAAACGGCGCCATTGTCGCGGCCAACGCGGATAAGCCTTACTATCCCCGGCAAGCCAAAGATTATCATTACGTTTGGCCCCGCGACGCCGCTTACATTTGTTATGCGGCGCAGCTTTTGGGCATCAAAAATATCCAAAAACCATTTTATGCCTGGCTCGAGAGCCGACCGCAGGACTTCAAAAAACAAGGCAAGCTTTTTGCCAACTACGCCGTCAACGGCCCGATGAAAATTAAGCAATTTCAGCCCGACCAGGCCGGCACCGTGCTTTGGTCAATCCACGAATTTTATAAAGATGGCTTGGCGGAAGCCCAAAATCAGGAAGTTTTAATCCGGCGCCTAGCTGACGGTTTGGCTGACGATTGGAAAGGCCAATATTTTTTCACTAACACCGTCGATTTATGGGAAGAAGGCAACCGCCAAACTTCCACCAAAGTCGAAAATAACCATACTTACTCCTTGGCGGCCTGCGCCCGGGGCTTACTATGCGCCGACCAGATGATCAAGGGCGAAAAATGGAAAGAAAACGCCAACGAAATGATCAAACAAATTGAGGAGGCTTATCTAGCGCCACAAAAAACTTTTGTCAGAAACCACGGCAAAATCGATGATTTGAATATCGACGCCTCGCTTTTAGGCTTAGTCTGGCCGTTTGCCATCATCAAACCAACCGATGAAAGAATAGTTAATACCGTCAGACAAATTGAAGAAAAAATCGTTTTTGACGGCGGCGTCCATCGCTACCAGTTTGATTACTACGACGGCGAAGGTTCGGCTCAAGAAGGCGGCGGCGCTTGGCCGATCCTAAATTTCTGGCTGGCGATTTATTTTGTTTTAGCCGGCGATATCAAAAAGGCAAAAAAATACTACGACTGGGTAATTGATAAAATTGAAACTGACTGTTTTATTCCGGAACAGATTTTTGGCGATTTCCGCCAAGGCATCAAACCGCTGGTTTGGTCGCATGCTATGTTTGTCATCGCTTCTTACTATTTAGGAAAATTAAAATAATGAACCAGACTAAATTAAAAATTGTCCACGTCGCTTCCGAAGTCGAACCCTATTCAAAAACCGGCGGCTTGGCCGATGTCGTCAGCTCGCTGCCGAAAGCGATTAAACAGCTCGGCCATAAAGTTATTATTATTACTCCGTTTTATGCCGAAGCGGTAGAGTCAAAAAAACACAATTTGAAACTGATTGCTTCGGAAGTTGCCATTGAGCTGAGCGAAGGCGTCAATTCAAAGGCTAATTTCTGGCAAGGCGAATTAACCAAAGGACTGCCGGTTTATTTCATTGAAAACAACAAATACTTCGGCAAACGCAAAAATCTTTACGGCTCCGAGAATGAAAATGCCCGCTTTTTCTTTTTTGATCTGGCCGCTTTAAAGCTGCTGAAAGTAATTAAATTCCAGCCTGACGTCATCCATTGCCACGATTGGCACGCCGGCCTAATCCCCCATTTTCTAAAACGCCGGCTGCAAAAAGATGATTTTTTCAAATCAACGGCAACTTTATTTACGATTCACAATCTTTTGTTCCAATTCGGCCACGACTGGTGGAAAATTAAAATCGACAAGCGCGACGACGGCTACTCCAGTTTGCCGAAGTTCGAACACGGGCCAAAAATTGAAAAAATTAATTTCGCCAAACGGGCGATTATCAATGCTGATTTAATCAATGCCGTCTCCGAAAAATACGCCCAGGAAATTTTAACCAAGGATTTTGGCCAGGATTTGCACCGAATTTTAAAAAAACGGCAAAACCGGCTGTTTGGCATCGTTAACGGCATTGACTACAAAGATTATAATCCCAAAACCGATGCCGGACTTTACGCCAACTACGATTTTAATTCTTTAAATAAAAAATTGGAAAACAAAAAATCGCTCCAGCGCTATTTCAAGCTTCCAGCTAAACCAACCGTGCCTATTATCGGCATGGTAACCAGAATCGCCGAACAAAAAGGTTTTGATTTATTCATGAAAATTGCCGATGACATCTTAAAACTTGATTTGCAATTCGTCATCATGGGCGCCGGCGAAAAAACTTACGAAAGTTTCTTCAAAAAAATCCAGAAAAAATACCCGAAAAAAGTCGGCCTCCACCTGATGTTCAACGCCAAAAAAGCCACTTTTGTTTATGCCGGCACGGATATGTTTTTAATGCCATCGCGGTTTGAGCCTTGCGGCTTGGGCCAGCTGATCAGCTTGCGCTACGGTTCGGTTCCTATTGTCCGGGGAGTGGGCGGTTTAGCCGACACGATTACCGATTTCAATCCCCGGCACAAAAAAGGCAATGGCTTTGTTTTTGCCAATTACAACCATCGTTCATTGCTAATCGCTATTGTCCGAGCCGTGGAAAATTATCAGTACACCGAAACCTGGAATGAATTGGTAAAAAAAGGCATGCAGCAGTCATTCTCCTGGGAAATTCCGGCCAAAAAATATCTAATTTTGTACCACAAGGCCATAAAGCAGCGCCAAAAAAGCCTAAATCATAACGGAAAATAGCTATGATCAAATGGGTTAATTTTTTACATATTTACCAGCCGCCGTATCAGGAAGCCGAAGTGGTAAAAAAAATCTGCCAGGAAAGCTACTGGCCGCTGGCCAAAATTTTAAATCACCAACCCCAAACCAAATTAACCCTCAATTTTTCCGACTGTCTTTTGGAACATCTCTATAATATCGGCGAACAAAATCTAATTGATGAATTCAAAAAATTAGCCGCCGCCGGACAAATTGAGCTAGTCGGCTCAGCCAAGTACCATCCGATCTTGCCGCTGCTGCCGGCGGGTGAAATCAAAAGGCAGATTCAGCTCAACGACGAAATTTTAAGACAGGCGTTCGGCGACCTCTACCAGCCGACCGGCTTTTTTTTACCGGAAATGGCTTACAGCCGGAAAACGGCAAAAATTATCAAAGAACTCGGCTTCAAATGGCTGATTATCGATGAAATCGCCTACCAAGGAGAAATCGGGCTGGTCGATTACAGTAAAAAATACCAGCTCAAAGGCTTAGGTTTAAACGTTATTTTTCGCAACCGGCAGCTTTCTCGGACCTACGTTCCCCAAACAATTTTGGATTTAACGACGAAAAGCGCGCCGCCGGCTTATTTGATTTCGGCCACCGACGGCGAAATGTACGGCCATCACCATACCGACTATGAAAATCGATTTGAAAAAGTTTTAACTCACGCCAGGGTTAAAACCTTAACCGTTTCCGAGTACCTCAAAGAATTGCCGGCTAAGGCCGAAACCGTCAATCCCGTCAGTTCCTCCTGGGAATCGACGGCCGAGGAACTAAAAAATAAAATTCCGTTTGCCTTGTGGCAAGACCCCAAAAATAAAATCCACCAAAACCTCTGGGAGCTGCGCAAAATCGCGATTAATTTAATCAATAAAAATAAAGCCAGCGACGCTAACTACGATTTTGCCAGAAAACACCTCGACCGTGGGCTGGCCAGCTGCGCTTGGTGGTGGGCCGCCGAAAAAAAAATCGGCGATTTTAATTTTTTGACCTGGAACCCGGACACGATCGAAAAAGGCTTGAAGGAATTAATTTCCAGCATCCGGTCGCTAAAAAATATTTCCCGCCAAACCAAGCTCAAAGCCGAAAAATATTACCACTTGCTAATCAAAGAAATTTGGCGGAAACACTGGAAAAAATACCACAAAATCCAGCCGGCGGAAGCGAAAATGCCGTCAGAAGTCAAACGCGGCCTTTCGCTTTTAAACCAGAACTTTTTAATCCCCCTCTTTCAAAAAAGGTTGCCCAAGTCATTGATCGGCGACCATAAAATCGATTACATCGCCATTGAAATTTTCAAAAAAAAGCTGAGCCATACTTCTTTTTACCATATTGTCAGCCGCTATACGCTTCATTTTAAAAATCCGAGAGTCAAGCCGGTTACCATTTTTTGCAACGCCAATTCCCGCGAGTCACGGCAAGGCGCGCTTTTAGCCTTGAAACATTTATGGCAAAGCGGTTTTGCCACCGGCCGATTTCTCTGTCCGCAGCCGCTTTTTTACAATAAAAGGTCTAAAGCCATATTTTACAAAGAAGCTACCGGAAAAAATCTTTATCAATTCATTATCGACAAGGAAACCGAGTTTGGCGAAATCGAAAAAATTGTCAGCTTAACCGGCCAATGGCTGGCTAAACTCCACTCCCTGCCGGTTGCCGGCGTGCCGAATTTTAATTCCGTCCAAAGCAAAGTAACCACGGTTTTGCCCGGCCCGAAAAAAATCTTCAAAATTATCAACGAAAAACACCAAAAATACCCTAAATACCTCCAGCAAACCAAGGAGTTACTAGGCAAAATCAGCCAGCTAGAAAAAAAATTGACGGCCGGCGAAAAGAAAGCGATTATCCATGGCGATTTCCATCCGGAAAACGTCGTTTACAACAAGCACCGCGACGTTTTATATATAATCGATTATACCGATTGCTGCCTTGGCCACTTCACCCGGGATTTAGGCAATTTTTATCAGCAATTAAACTACATGGCCAAAGAATACTTGTCCGCCGAACAAATCAAACATTTGCAGCGGCTGTTTGTCGACTCCTATCAATCGGCTAAAAAAATTACGCTGACGCCGGAAGAAGAAAAAATATTCAATCTTTACAAAGGCTGGACGGCTTTGCGCAGCGCCATTTATTTTCTCACCGTCACCGCCTTTGACCGGCCGAGGGCTGATGCTTTATTCGAAGAAACCAGATACTACCTAAAAAAAATTTAACCCCCCACCCACCCGCTGAAACTTAGCCTAGTCCCTCTCCCCTGCGGAAGAGGGGAAAACAAAGCAAGACGTATTTCTAAGTTTCCCTATTACCCAAAAACTTCCGTCTAATTCACAAAAAAATCTATGAAAAAACATCACTTAATTTTTGAGGGTTGCGAACTTTCCGGTAAAAGCTCGTTGATTGCCAATATTTATAATTTTTTAGAAAAAAAATATAACACCAACCCCGATTTGCTTGACGGCTGCCACTGGTTTAATACCGATGTCGGTATTTTCGGCGGGCCGAAGAGCCGGTTTTTTATCGATCAATATCTTGAAATTTTAGCCGGTTTAAAAGACCAAAACGTCATTTTGGAAAAATTCCATCTTTCCGACATCGTAATGCAAAAGCTGCTCCGCCAAAAAACCGTTAACTACCAAAAACAAGAAAAGCAGCTTCTGGCCTTAGGCGCCAAGATTATTTTTTTACACGTTAAACCGGACGAACAGCTTTTCCGGGAGCGGCTCAAAGATCGTTTAAACCTTTACCCTCATTACCGCCGAATTGCCAAATCGCCGGCGTGGTACTTAAAGCAGCAAGCAGAATATTTCAAAGCCATTACTAAAACCAAGCTCCCCTGTTTTAAGCTTGATACCACCAAACTGCCGACCGATGACTGGAAAAAAATTTTAGTCTGGCTGAAAGAAAAGTAATCATTATTTTTCATCATTTAACCAGCTTTAAGAGGCTGGTTTTTTAAATAAAAAAAGAAGGCTCACTGAAATGAACCTTCGGCAGCGGGGTCGCCTTAATTATTTTACGGTAACCCGACTTTAGTTGGCTTAAACGTCTATTTAGTAACCCATTTATTATCTATCCGCCAAGGCGATGATAACAGTATTTATTAAACCCTAAAAAATACCAAAACGAACAAAATTATGGTAAAATACACCCATAATTCCTAACCTGATTGCTATGCCAAAATCCGAAATTAGAAAAGATTATATCCAGGAAAAATATGTCATCATTTCGCCTAAGCGCAATAAACGGCCTCACGACATGGAGCGGCCACAGCGACTATCGGCCGCCAAAAAAGAAACTTGCGTTTTCTGCCCCGATAGAATTGACAAAGTCAGCAAAGTTTTGCAGACAGTCAAAAAAACCAAACAAAAAAATGAACCCTGGGCGATAAAAGTCATTGCCAATAAATACCCGTCAGTCAGCCCGGACAACAAAAAGGCTTACGGCCGCCAAGAAGTCATCGTGGAAACGCCAAATCACCTTAAGGAAATCGAGGACTTGTCAACGGAACGCGTCGCGGAAATTTTTAACGTTTATGCCCAAAGAACCAAAATAATTTCCCAGGATAAAAAAATTGATTATATCCTGATTTTCAAAAATAATGGCGGGGTAGCCGGCGCCTCGCTGCAGCACGCCCACTCGCAAATCTTTGCCACGGAATTTTTACCACCTCACCTAAAAGACAAAGCCTTGCGAGTCCAAGCCCATAAATTAAAAACCGGACGCTGCATTTATTGCGACGTGATAAAAAAAGAAAAAAACGGGTCGCGCCGCGTCTTTGAGGACAAAAACGCCATTGCTTTTTGCCCCTGGGCGCCGATGCATAATTACGAAATCTGGCTGATGACCAAACGCCATATCGATAACGTGACCCAGATGACTCCGGCTGAACGGCTGAGCTTTGCCAAATTGCTAAAAAAGATTTTAGCCAAAATCAACCAGCTGGGTCTGCCTTATAATTATTACTTCCATCAAATTATCCACGACGAAGACCAGCACTTGTACTTAAAAATTACCCCGCGCGGCTCAGTTTGGGCCGGCGTGGAAATCGGTTCGGGCTTAATCATCAACCCGGTTCCACCCGAAGAAGCGGCGAAGTTTTACCGGACAAAATAGAATCCTAAAAATAAAATTCTATGCCGATAGAATGCCTAACCCTAGAGGGCGGCAAAAAAATGATTCCCAAAGAGAAACTGATTTTCCGTCCGGCGGCGTATGCCGTTATTATTGATGATGGCAAAATTTTACTGTGCAGCACTAAAAGCACCGGCAAATATTGGTTTCCCGGCGGCGGCGTTAATTTGGGTGAAACCTTAGTTTCAGCAATGGAGCGCGAAGTTTTAGAAGAAACCGGCATTAAAATAGAAATTGAAAAATTCCTTGCCTTCAGAGAAGTATTTTTTTATTGCGAGCCGCTGGACGAAGCTTACCAAAATTTCTCCTTTTTTTATCTTTGTCGGCCGAAAACCAAAACCCTGCTGGCCGATAACGAGGTGGACCAAACCGATGAATCGGAAAAACCGCGCTGGGTAGGATTAAAATCGTTAAAAAAAGAACAACTGCAACCAGGCGTCGAAGAAATTATTCAGCTGCTGTAATTTTTTTATCGCGCCGCATAACGGAACCTTTGTGGTTTCAGCCGCGGCTTTAAGCATACTAGCAAAACTTATGAAAGAATCAAATAGTAATTCACCCAGGACAAAGTCTTTAATTATACCCGTGAAAACTTTATTCTCCCCAAAAGACGCAACCCTGCTTCTGCTCGTCAACGGAAAAATTCCCGGCCTAAAACTGAAAAAAACCGAAGCGGAACAACTGGGGCTATCAAAAAAAGATGAGTTTCATTTTACGATTATTGGCATCGATACTGGAGCTGAAATTTTGAAATCTTTAAAAAATTTGAACGAAAAAGAGAGGAAAGAACGGTTGGCTAAGATACGCCAGCTGGGTAAACAAATAAAATGGCAGGCTATTTTAAAAAATGATTTTTTCTACATCCAAAAAAATTATAATGCTTCAGACTTAATTAATCCGAAGCTAACAATTCCGGAAAAACGCGAATCAATCATCCAGCTAGCGGAAATTAAGGGACTGGAGAAATTTTATCAAAAATTAAATTTATTATTAGGCAAGCAGCTTAAAACCCATTTTCCTCACCTCACCTTATACACCACCAGCACCAGAGAGGATAGAAGATTTAGAGGAATCGGAATAAACTCAAAAAATCAATTTGAAAAATTAAAGCCGAAAAGAATATAAAAATTTACGGATTTATAGACGATATTAGCCAGACAAAAGGTAGCGGAACCTGCCAGACAAACTTGATGCGGAATCCAGGAGGTCTTCTCTACCACCCATAGCGGCATACAACAACCATTTTTCTGCTAATAAATCCAGGACTTTAAGTTAGCCTCCTGGATACCGGATCAGCTCGGCTTAGTAAGTCGGGTCCGGTATGACAAACAGCAAATTTTATCTAAAATAACCAACACAATAGTTTCTTAATTCACGTGATTATCAAGCCAACTTTTTGGCTACCACTCCTAAACCTTAAAAAAATCTATTCTTTGATAAAATATTTTTGGAGAGTGCCGGTAAAAAGGAGAAAATAGCATGAAAACGAAAAAGTTCTTTTTCAGTCCCCTTGTTTTGCTCATTGCCTCAGCTGTTATCTTTAGTTTCCGGTTCACCCCTACCGTTGCCCTGCTTGCCATTGGCTTATTTATCACGGCACTGATACGCCAATACCGAATATCCTAAGGACCAGAAAACAAAAAAGCGGCAGCCTTTAAGCGGGGAAGGACCTACACTCACTTCCCCATTTTCCAAAAATATTTTGCCAAAAAAACAGCCGACCGAGGCTGCTGTTTTTTTATTGAATAAATAATTTAAAACTTACGAGAAATTCCAGCCATTACTGGCAATAATTCTTCTACCATTTTTTTTGGCGGCAAAATCCTGATTATTCCTAAAGCTCTCAACCGTTAAGCCATTGCGAGGAATCACAAAGTCATAATGCGAGCCGGCGGTTTCAAAGCCTTCGACTCCTTCTTCGCCGTGTTCGGCGTCGCCAAAAGCCAAGTGCATGGTGCCGTATCTTTTTTCTGTTTCAACCACAGAGACTCCCGGCGCATTATAGGGCTGATCGGGGTCGGCGACAGTACTTCTGGCCTTACTATTAGCGCCAAAGCCGATTTCCGCAATCCGATAAACATTTTGCGGATTTTTACCTTCTGCCTGATCGCTTTGGGCTATTTTTTCTAACTTCTTTTTTAATTTATCGGCTGACTCGCCGCCTTGAATTGAAACGATTAAACCGTCTTTAATTTCAAGCCTAACAAATTTATCAACGCCCTGTTCATTAGCAATCGTTGATTCCAAAGCCGGTAAAACCAGGGTGCCATTAACCATTCTTTCGTCTGGCGTAGTATAAATTTCACCGCCCGGCAAATTATCCCACTGACCAGGCTGATCAATAACGCCGGTATCTTTAGCCCAGCGCCGCTCCTTAAACGGCCGCAAACCGACTTCCAAATTAGTCCCATATTCGGAAGTGATCCTAAAGCCAGCAGCGTCACTTAAAATCGCCTCCATTTTATTTAAACGATATTCCAAATCTTCTAAACTTTCGCTTGAGGCACCATTATCTCTAAAAGCTTCGGGGCTTAAATCATAAAGCGCCAAAAGCCGGCTGCCCGAATCCTCAATATCATCAAAAATATCTTCGGTGGCTTTATGAGAATCAACGGAAATATCAATTACCACCGGATGGCTTTCTAATAGCCTCTGAATCTCTCGCCGCTTAGTCTCTTTTGTTCCTTTAGCCTTTTTAACTAACCCTAAGCTTTGTCTGGCCGAGCCGATATTTTCTACGGCTTTTTCTAAGATAGCAACCATTTCTGGATTGGTGCTTTTGTCATGTAAAATCAAAACCGACTCTTCTGATTTAAGGGCTAAAAAATCTCGCAGCGACCACTCGGCATTTGCCACGGTTTCGGCAAATTCTTGAGCTTCTCTGCCTTCAGCGCCGGCTTCGGCTAAAAATTGCATTTGATCAGTTGTTGGACCTGATTTACCTTCACGCATAAATATAAAGTATTGCCTTTTTTTCAAGATTACCATAGTAACTACTGAAAATCAACTAATTTAAAGCCACTTAAGCCAGGCAGCCGAACCGTCAATCGCCTAAAAAACGGTTTTTTGCTATAATTGCTAATAAGGGACAAAAAAAACACGGCATTTATTTAACGGCTGGACTTGATTTTGTCTAATAAAAACAATATGACTTACTATATTGGCGTTGATATCGGCGCCACTAAAATTGCCGCCGCTTTGATTAGCGAGGGTAAAATTGTTAAAAAAACCATTCAACCAACCGAGGCCAAAAAAAGCCCGGCGATAATTTTAGCTAACATTAAAAATGCCATTAGGGAAATTTACTCGCCGGCGGCCAGAGGCATCGGCATCGGCATTGCCGGCGCCATTAGCCAACAAAATGGCCTGGTGATTTCCAGCCCAAATTTTTCCAAAAATTTCAAAAACATTCCGCTCCAAAAAATTATCGAGCAGGCTTTTAAAAAACCGGTTTTGATCAATAATGATGCCAGATGCTTTACTCTCGGCGAAGCCGTTCATGGCGCGGGTAAAAACTATCGTTTTATCGTCGGTTTAACTTTGGGCACGGGCATTGGCGGCGGCATCATTATTGATAAAAAAATCTATTCCGGCAGCCTGGGCTTGGCCGGCGAACTCGGCCATATTAATATTATTCAAGCCGGCCGAAAATGCAGCTGCGGCCAAAAAGGCCACCTCGAAGCTTATGCCTCGGGCAGGGCGATGATCAAACTTTACAAGGAGCTGACCGGCCGGACCAAAGACACTTTCATAATTGAAAAATTAGCCTTACAAAAAGATAAAAAGGCTTTGGCGGTTTTTAAAATAATGAGCCGGGCCTTGGCGACCGGCCTAGCCACGATTATTAACGGCTTAAATCCGGATATAATTATTTTAGGCGGCGGCATCTCAAAAGTGCCCCTGCTAATCAAGGCGGCGGTTAAGCTGGCTAAAAAACAAGTGGTTTACCCCGAACTTGCTCAAACTAAAATTGTTACCAGCCGCCTTAAAGAAAACGCCGCCTTGCTTGGCGCCGTTGCTTTATTTAAAAACTAAAAGGCGACCCGACTTTAGTCGGCGACAAAAGCCCACTAAAGTGGGGTAACCAAATTTATTTACTATGCCTATCCCCGGCCTTTCGGTTAAAACTAAATCCCCGCAGGACTGGAAAAAATCAAATTTTTCCCGCCGGCGGCGCCATCCTAAAAGTTATTTCGGGCAGAAAGAAAGTCATTCGCGCCGGAAAAAATTTGGCTTACCGGCAAAGCTGTCTAAATCGGCATTTTTTGTCGCCGGCGGCGCCGTGGCTTTGGTCGGGCTTTTTAGCATTATCATGCTGGCCTGGATTGCCAAAGACCTGCCAAACCCCAACCGGATTATCGACCGCTCGGTGGCTTTAAGCACTAAAATTTACGACCGAACCGGCGAAAAAGTTTTATATGACGTTCATGGCAGTCAAAAAAGAACTTTTATTAAGCTGGAAGAAGTTCCTAAATACTTAGTTGACGCGACAATTACCGCCGAGGATCGGCAATTTTACCAGCATGGCGGCATCAGCGTTACCGGCATTATCCGGTCATTTTTGAAAAACATCTTTACGGGCAGCAAAGTCGGCGGCTCGACCCTAACCCAGCAGCTGGTGAAAAATGCGATCTTGAGTCCGGAAAAAACCTACACCCGAAAAATCAAAGAAGTAATTTTATCATACCAAATTGAAAAAAAATTCAGCAAGACTGAAATTTTACAGATGTATTTTAATGAAATTACTTACGGCTCGGTCGCTTACGGCGCCGAGGCGGCGGCTCAGACTTATTTCGGCAAAAGCGTTAAGGACACGACGCTGGCCGAAGCGGTAATTTTAGCCGCCTTGCCCCAGGCGCCTTCCTATTATTCGCCTTATGGCAGTCACGCCGATGCTCTTTTTGCCCGGCAGCAATATATTTTAGACAGCATGGTCGAGCTTGGCTACATCACTAAAAACCAAGCCGAGGAAGCCAAAAACCAGAAAGTGGAATTCAAAAAAAGCTCTGAAAGCATTTTAGCGCCTCATTTTGTTATGTATGTTAAAGAATATCTGACGGAAAAATACGGCGAGCAAGTTGTGGAACAAGGCGGGCTGAAAGTTATTACGACTTTAGATTTATACAAACAAGAAATCGCCGAAGAGGCGATCAAAAAAGCGGCCGATTCAAATGCCAAAAAATATAACGCCAATAACGCCGCCTTGGTAGCGCTTGATCCCAAGACCGGACAAATCCTGGCCCTGGTCGGTTCCAAAGATTATTTTGCCGATCCAGCACCGGCCGATTGTACCCCGGGCAAGACCTGCGCTTTTGATCCGCAGACTAACATTGTTACCAGCCTCAGACAGCCGGGATCGTCTTTTAAACCAATTGTTTATGCCGCCGCTTTTAAAAAAGGCTACCCGCCGACCACGGTTTTATACGATGTTAATACCGTCTTTATAAATTATGACGGCCGAAATTACGAGCCAAAAAACTACGACTTAACCGAGCACGGCCCGGTAACCATGGCCAAAGCCTTGGCTGGCTCTTTAAACATTCCAGCGGTAAAAACCATTTATCTGACCGGCGTTGACAGAGTAATTGACTTGGCCGAAAGCCTCGGCTACACCACCTTAAAAGAACGCAGCCGGTTCGGCTTGTCGCTGGTTTTGGGCGGCGCCGAAGTCAGCTTACTGGAGCACACCAACGCTTATGCCGTTTTCGCCCGCGAAGGCGAATGGCATCCAACCGCCGCGATTTTAGAAGTTGACGACAAAGACGGCAATGTCTTGGAAAAATTCGAACCCAAAGAAAAAAAAGTTTTGGAAACCCAAGTCGCCAGGCAGATTAATAAAATCACCTCGGACAACGACTTGCGGTCTTACATCTTCGGTGAAAACAATTATTTGCATTTAGACAATCGCCCGGTTGGCGCCAAAACCGGAACCACTAACGACTACCATGACGCCTGGACCATGGGCTACACGCCGTCACTCGCCGTCGGCGTTTGGGTTGGCAACAGCAATGCTGAAGCAATGAAACGCGGCGCCGACGGTTCGGTAGTCGCCGCGCCAATCTGGCATAGCTTTATGAGCCAGGTTTTAGGCAATACGCCGGCCGAAGCCTTCCAAGACCCCGAACCGGTTCAAACCGACAAGCCGGTGCTTAACGGCGAATTAGTCAACGGCATTACAGTTAAAGTCAATAAATCAAACGGCAAACTGGCCACCAACTTAACGCCGGAAAGCCAGGTTGAAGAACGGACTTACCGCCAGGTTCATTCGATTCTTTATTATATCAACAAAGACGATCCAATGGGCAATACGCTGCCAGACCACAACGACCCGCAATATCTGCGCTGGGAAGATGCCGTCCAAAAATGGGCGCTGGCCAATAACATTGTTTCCCAAAATCCGCCGACCGAATTTGACGACAGCCACTCGACCGCGGATCAGCCGCAAATCAGCATCGTCGTTCCCAATTCAACTCAAACTATCACCGATCGCAATTTGGTTGTTATGATTTCCGCGACAGCACCTCGGGGAATTAAAAGGGTGGAATATTATTTGGATGATGTTTTGCTTAAAAATGTTACCGAGCCGCCGTTTAATTTAAGTATTTATATCAGTAATCCCAAAATCAAAAGCGGTTTTTATACGCTCAAAGCGATAGCTTACGACGATTTGGATAATGCCGGCAGCAGCGCTATTGATTTGAATTTTCAGCTGCCAGCGCTTCCGGCCACGCCATAAATCTTTTAGCCGCTTTTGAGTTTTCAAAGTTAAGTTATTTTTATCCCGAAGACAAGGAGATATCTCCTTGTCTTCGGTTTTTTTATTAAAAAATAAGCGGCTTCGGATATGCGAGTAAAAAAAGAGGCGACGCCAACTCATGGTTGATGTCGCCTTTATAGTTTAGGTGGCAAAGTAGACACAGACACCCTCAGGCATTTCTTCTAGAGAAATCTCCTTGAAGTCGTCCGGTCCGATATTGCCGGACAAATATCCAGGGCAGCCATCGCCCTCCTCTTTCTGCCTCAAAAACCATAATGCTTTTGGGGCATTCTCGGCAATCACCACTGCCACCCCAAAATTCCTTCTGAGTACAAAGACTTTCTTCATATCCAGTTCCTTTCATTGCTGCCGTAAATCGCCAACTTTGACCAGCAGTTCTATCTTCTTGGCAGCCCGGGCAAGCTCCGGATTCTGCAAGTAATACCGGCCGGTTGTTTCAAGCACTTCTAAGCGCCGGTTTAGCACGATGAAAGTCCGCAGTTGTTGGGCTACGACTTCCCACTGATCCTTAGCCCAGGCCAAACCAAGAAGATAATACGGCAAGACGATGCCGTGGCCGAGCCAGACGTAGGGGTAAATGCACTCGTTTTTGCTCCAGCGCTCCCGGATAAAAACCTGGTAACCCGCGGCAGCTAAGCCGTCGGCAAAACTGACAACGCAGGCATAGCGGCCAAGGGAAAACCCCAAGACATCGCGGACAAGCCTTTCCTGATTAACCCACCCCCAACGACCAGGCCAGCGCTTAACCAGCACGGCTCGTTCCGAAGCCCGATTCACTCCATCGACCCAGCGTTCAATCTCACAACGTTGTAACATTAGATCTCTCCCAGCCACTCCACTGCCGGAGTGGCTAGTTGTAGTTGTGGTTATAGTTAGTTGCAAAAGGACATCTTGGTCTCTGCTTATTTTTTGATTTCTACCCAAACCGATTTTTTACTGCTAAACTTAATATAGATAGCAATAAAATCGGCAGCCAAAAGCTAAAATTAGCTTGGCTTATTTTGGAAAAAACCAGCGGCGCAAAAACCAATCTGACCATAAATCAGACCTTGCAATATATAACAATAATTTAAATTTGTCAACCATCTATGAAAAATTTAACTTTAAAACAAATCACTCGGCTAGTTTTAAAACAAGCAAGCAGTAAAGGTTTTGGCACTAAGCCGGAAGAAATTAACGTGGCCGAAAAAATCGCTTTAATCCACTCCGAAATTTCCGAAGCCTACATTGCTTACCGCCGAAAAAATCTTACCGGCAAAGCCGGCTTGGCCGAAGAACTGGGCGACTCAGTCCAGCGGATTTTACATTTGGCCGGAGTTTTAAAAATTGATTTGGAAAAAGAAATTTTAAAAAAAATCAAAAGCAATAAAAGCCGAAATTGGGACTGGCAAAATTTAAACGAAACCCACGCTTAAAAAAATTTATAAAAAAAATCCGTTGACTGATTAGGCCGCGGATTTTTTTATTGCTTTTTAGTTTAAGGCTAAAAAAATTTAACTGCTTAGTTTTTTATTATTTTTTTAACTTTTCCTTTACTGCTTAATCGGCATAATAATGTAGAGATAATCCGCATCTTTTTTCGCCGGCTTAATAACACAGGGGCTATTACTATCGATAATATTTATTTCAATTTCATCGGCATCGATATTTTGCAGACCATCCAAAAGATAGCGGAAATTAACGACAATACTGTTGCTGTCTCCGGAAATTTCAGCTTCAATTTTTGAAGTATTTTCCCCAACCTGATTATTAGCCGATGAAACCACCACCTCTTTTTTAGCGGCGTCAAAACTCAAATTAACATCGTAAATACCGCTGCGGGCGAAAAGGCTGGTAGTTTTTGTCGCCTTGATAAATTCGGCGGTTGATAAAATTATTTTAGTATTGCTTTGGCTGGGAATAATCTGCTGGTAGTCGGGATATTGGCCTTCAATTAAACGCGAAATAAGCTCAATGTTGCCAAAGACAAAAAGAATTTGATTTTCATTTAAATAAATCTCAACTGATTCAATTTCGGAAATTGAGGCTGGATCTTTGAAGCTGCTTAAAATTCTTTGCAATTCCTGAAGGGTGCGGGTTGGAACAATCACTTTTTGGTTTGCCACTTTTGATTTTTTGGCAATGGCAATTGATTTTTCCGCCAGCCGGTAACTGTCGGTAGCGGCTAAGGTTAATTTTCCGGCATCAAAATTAAAAGAGATGCCGTTAATTTCCGGCCGCGATTCACTGATTGAAACGGCGAAAATTACCTGGCTAATTGCCTGGCGCAGCTGCTGGGAATCCAAAATATAAGCACTATTTTTTTCCAATTGGGGGATTAACGGAAAATCAGTTGCCGGCTGACCCTTAATTTTTGTCGCGTGATTTTTGCAGCTAATACTTAAAACTTGATCCTGTCCTTCTTTAAAATCTTTAGGTATTGAAAGGTCTATTTTTTCTTTAGGCAATAAACCGATATAATCGGCTAAAAGCCGGGATTGAACCGTAAAGTCCCCCTCTTCTTCAACTTTTCCCCGAATTACGCAACTAACCCCGATTTCTAAATTAGTGGCGGAAAGTTTAATGGCATTTTCCTGGGCTAAAATTAAAACATTGTTTAAGATCGGCAAGGCGGTATTTTTGGAAGCGATATGGCTGACCACAAAAAGTCCTTGGTTTAAATTTTCCTGCGTGCACACTATTTTCATAGATAGTAGTTATTATTCTTTATATTTATGTTAATAATAGTAATAAGGGCGGTGCAAAACCGGATAAGTGGTTTTTTTGGCTCAAGTAAGCGTTTTTTAAGGCTATAAATTTTAGCCTAATTGTGTTTTGGCTGTTAATAAGTTTGCTATAAAACGGCAGCTGAAATTAGGCAATAAAATTCTACCCAGATTATCAATACCTTTTCCAAAAAATTTTCCAGAAGTTTTTCCCCGTTATTCGAAGACTTATCAACAGCTTTTCCGAAATTAATTGTAAAGTTTTTCTCGGATCAATTTAATATCTTGATTTATTTTTTCATCCTCATCGATAATTTTAGTGATTTTGATATGGGCGTGCATGGCGGTAGTGTGGTCGCGGTTGCCGATTTCGGAGCCAATCGCCGGGAAAGAACTTTTTAATTCTTCCCGCATCAAATACATGGCAATTTGCCGAGGCAAAGCCAGGTCTTTTTTGCGGCAGCTGCCCAGTAGATCGTCCATTTTAATATCATAAAATTCAGCGATAAGATTAACAATTTGTTTGGGCGTGATTGAGCGTTTGCGCTGTGGCGAAGTAATCGAGCTGAGGATTTTTTTTACATTTTCCAAAGTCGGCGGGGTGCCATTAAGCTGGTTATAAGCAATAATTTTATTCAAAGCCCCCTCTAATTCCCGGATGTTATTTTGGATATTAGTTGAAATATAGGTAATAATTTCATCTTCAAGTCGGAAATTTTTTTCCTGGCATTTTGATCGCAAAATCGCGGACCGAGTCTCTAAATCAGGCGTGGAAATATCGGCAATCATCCCCCACTCAAAGCGGGAAACCAGCCGACTTTCCAAAGCCGGGATGGCTTTTGGCGGCCGATCGGAAGTGATGACGATCTGTTTATTGGCTTGGTGCAAGTCGTTAAAAGTATAAAAGAACGCTTCCTGGGTGCCTTCCTTGCCGGCTAAAAATTGAATGTCGTCGATTAACAAAACGTCAACCGAACGGTAGATTTCTTTGAATCGATCGGCTCGGTTGGCAGAAATTGATTTAATAAAGTCGTTGGTGAATTTTTCACAGGAAACATACAGAATTTTTTTGGTTGGGTAATTTCTTAAAACCTGGTTGCCGACAGCCTGAAGTAAGTGAGTTTTGCCCAGTCCGACGCCGCCGTAAATAAATAACGGATTATAGACTTGGCCGGGCTTTTGAGCAATGGCTAGACAGGCCGCGTGAGCCAGTTCATTGCCTTTGCCGATAACAAAGCTGGCAAAGCAATATTTCGGGTTTAAGCCGAATTCATTAATAGCTGATAAATTAGTTGATTTGTTAATTTGGCCGTCTGATTCAATCTTTTCCTCGATTTTTTGATCAATTTCTTTTTCTTCTTCCAGCTTCAGTTTGGTTTCAACTTGATAAATAATGTTGCGGATTTTATTGCTGGTGATTTTTTGTAAAGCTTTAAGGATGGCGGAATGGTATTTTTTTTCCAGCCAGGCTTTGGTAAAAGTATTGGGCACGCCAATAACGATAGTTTCTTCCCGGTATTCGGAGATAAAGGTGCTTTTAAACCAGGTCGTAAAATTAGCGCGGCTGAGAGTCAGCTCCAATTCGCCCAACGCCGCTTGCCAGATTTTTTGTTCCTCCATATAGGCCTTGATTTTTAGATTTAGAGTAAAGCTTTTTTGCCTTATTTTTTCAGTTGTTTTATTATAGCATAAAGCATTTATCCACAACACTATTTTTCTTCGTCAAAAAGTATATAAGGTGTTGATTAGGTGTGTATAACAGCTTAGAATTTTTTTAGCCGGCAGCCAATTTTTTGGTTAGGTATTTTTGTCGTATCTTTGACGAAAAAGAAAAAGATTGATATAGTATTTAGGTAAACCCCGCCACTTTAGCCCTTAAAATCAAGGCTTTCATCAGGATTAATTTAACTTTTTAGCCGGATTTGCAGCTTGAATTTGAGACTTGAAGCGGCGGGATAAATTAAATCGCTCAGTTAAAATTAACTTTATTAATAATCAGCCTATTTAAAATAGGTAAGGGGGTATTACCGAATATGCCTAAAAGGACTTTTCAACCAAATCGACGCAAAGCTCAAAAAAAACAGGGTTTTCGCCGCCGGATGAAAACCGCCAATGGCCGCAATGTCATTAAGCGCCGACGGGACAAAAATCGAAAAAAAATTTCCCTTTAAATTTTTGTCATCATTAATAATTTTATTGCTAAATATGCTTTCGGCTCCCAATCGTTTAACCAAAGATCGGGATTTTAAAAAGATTAGGGCTTTAGGCAAAGCGGTATTTTCGCCTTATTTTCGGCTCAAATATTTAGCTAATGGCCAGGAGCAAAGTTGTTTCGCCGCGGTAGTTTCGACTAAAATTAGCAAAAAAGCCGTGATCCGCAACCGGTTAAAGCGGCAAATTCGGGAGATTATTCGGCTAAATTTAGCCAAAATTAAGCCTGGCTATAATGTCGTGATTTCTCCCCAGCCCAAAGCCTTGGGTCAGGATTTTCAAGGACTAAAAGGAGAATTGGCTTTCTTATTTGATAAAGCTAGGCTACTGAAATGACTTTTTTTTCGGCTAAAATTAGGCTTTTTACCTTGAAATTAATTAAAATTTACCAAAAAACGCTGTCTTTTGACCATGGCCCTTTGCACCGCCTTTTCCCCAATGGTTATTGCCGTTTTCACCCGACTTGCTCGGAATATGGCTACCAGGCAATTGAAAAATATGGGGTAATTAAGGGTGGAATTCTGGCAATTTGGCGGATTTTGCGCTGTAATCCCTGGAATAAAGGGGGTTTTGACCCACTAAAATAAATCCTAATATTTAAATCCTAAATCCTAAACACTAAATTCTAAACAAATTCCAAATTCCAATTTTTTAAATTTCAAACAGCTAAAACTTTTAAATTTATGATTTAGGGTTTGTAATTTGTTTAGGATTTCGGATTTAGTGCTTAGAATTTTTCACCCTTTATGATTCAGCTATTCAACGTTATTTTATTTCAGCCATTATTTAATCTTTTGGTTTTTTTGTATAATGTGGTGCCTGGTCACGACTTGGGCATTGCCATCATTTTACTGACCATACTGATCAAAGTGCTTTTATACCCTTTGGCAGTTCAGTCAATCCGGTCGCAGAAAGCGATGCAAGACCTCCAGCCGAAGATGGAAGCCATTAAAAAGCAGTATAAAGACGAAAAAGAAAAGCAGGCCAAGGCGATGATGGATTTGTATAAACAAGAGCACGTTAATCCCCTGTCATCGTGTCTGCCGCTTTTGATCCAGCTGCCGTTTTTAATTGCGGTTTACCAAGTTTTTATCAGCGGCATTAAATCTTCCAGTTTAAATCTCCTTTATCCCTTTATTGCCAATCCCGGCACCATTAACGTGGTTTCTTTCGGTATTATTGACTGGTCAAAACCGCAGCTGATTTTGGCGGCTTTGACCGGGTTAGCCCAATTTTGGCAGTCAAAAATGCTCATCACGACCCGGCCGCCAAAAAACATGCCCGGTTCCAAAGACGAAGACATGATGGCAATGATGAATAAACAGATGCTTTATTTTATGCCGGTGATGACGGTCGTAATCGGCGCCAGCTTGCCTTCCGGTCTGGTTTTATACTGGCTGGCAATGACTTTATTGACGGTTTTACAGCAGTGGTTTATGTTTCGAAAAACTAAGCCGGCGAAGCTAGAAGTTATTTCTTAAATTTATGATAATTTCCGGCAGTGATTTGATTAATTTGTCAGTTTATACTCAAAGCAATAAAAATTTGGGTCGGATTTCTGATTTTGAAGTCGATATTGAGGCTCATGCGATCCGCTGTTACTATGTCAAAACCGGCATGATCAAAGGGCTTTGGCACCAGCAACTGATGATCAGCCCCGCTCAGGTGATTTCCGTTAGCAAAGAGAAAATGGTAGTGGAAGACAGCGCCGCCAAACAGCCGGAAGCGGAGCTAAAAAAGGTTAAACTAGCCAGTCCGATTACGGAGTAAATTCAAATTAAGATAAAAAAACAAGCAAAGAGTTTTGCTTGTTTTTTTATCTTGTGGAGATTCAAAATTTATTTAGGATATAATTTGTCGAGTTGGTAGCCAGAGTTCAACAGTAAAATTCCTGGATTTTATAGCAGCTTGTTTATTATAGACCAGCGCGAAATGACAAGTTAAAAGGCTAAAATAGCCGGTTTTTGCCGACGATAAGGTTTAATTTTTGGGGGACAATTTCGATTTGAACCGGGGTTTTTAAAACCCGCTGGCCGTCGGTAATCACGGGCAAAGAATCCTTGCTTCGGATGGCAATTTTTTTAAACGGAATGACGCTATCTTTGAAACTAACCGACTTTTTGAATGACTGCCAAAAGCCGGCGGCCAAAGGCTGGATTAAAATTTCCAAAAACCCGTCCTGGGGGTTGAAGCAATTAGTGCCGCCTAATTGGGTGGCAAAAAGCGGCCTCAAATTGCAGATATTGACGGCGTCTTTAGTCTGTGGTGTTACTTGGAATTTGTTTTCGCATTCAATCGTAACCTGGCCGCCGGAAACGCTGATGCCCGACAAAAAATAAGTATTATTGGCTTTGCCCAAGTCAACTTTTTCGACAATCCGGCCGGCAATAACGTTACAGGCCGCTTCGCCTTCGGGCAGGCCTAAAATTTTGGCGATTTTATTGTCCGGTCCGACCGGAATTAAGCCCAAAGTGATATTTAATGGCGCGGCGATATTAACGATTTGGCTGAAAGTTTTGTCGTTGCCGACGACGACAATTGTTTTAGCGCCGCCGCGGATTTCATCGCTGAGTAATTCGCTGACGTTTCTCAGCGGCGACAACCGAAAAATTTTTCCGCCAATCCCTAAATCGGTCAGGCGGGTTTCGATTTTGGCCAGCAGGCCGCTATATTTTTTATCATTCAAAAAAGAATCGTAAAGGTAGAGGTACATAAGGCTTTTTGTCGTTTACTCGGTTATCGGCAAGACTTTTTCTTTCGGTCTTTTGTCTTCGATTTTTTCAAATTTGGTTTTTTTGTCTTCGCCGGCAATGCATTTGCCGATTAAAGCGGCGCCGGCGGCCACGGTTAGAACCTGGGTTTTGATGTCGCCGAAGACTTTGGCCGTATTGGTCAGCTCCAGGTTGTCTTTAATTTTGATGTTGCCCTGGATTTCTCCGGCAATTAAGGCGTTGGCGGCCGCGATGTCGGCGTAAATTTTAGCGCCGGCGCCGACCCGCAGATTTTTTTCAGTTTTGATGCTGCCGGAAACCACGCCTTCAATAATAATATCGCCATTGGCGACAAAGTTACCTTCGACTTGGACCGAGGGTCCGATAATAGTTTCGATTTCATCGCCGCCGTCTTTTTTAAACATAAAATTGGGGTTATTTATTAATTATCACCTCTCTATTTTAAATTTTTTGGGGTGAAATGTCAACCATCGTTAAGGGACAAATTTTCAATCAATTTTTAATCAATTAATTTTTAAAATAGCTACAATGGTCTATTGTCAGTGTTTGAAGTTAGAAACTGAGAATCTATTAAAAGTTAAAAATAAAAATTAGAAATTGAAAATTAACTATTTTTGAGCACCTTGCCATTTTTTATTATTTATGCTATCTTTATTTTTGTTATCTAATTAATCAAAACTATTATGCCTATAAAAGATTCAGCGTTTAAGGCTTTGCGCCAAAATGCCAAAAAAGCCAAAAGAAACCAGAAAGTCAAAAGCGACCTCGAGGCTTTGATGCGCAAGGTCAGAAAATCAATTGCCGCCAAAGACCAGGTCAAGGCCGCTGACTGGCTGAAACAAGCGATTAAAAAAATCGACAAGGCGACGCAAAAAGGCGTGGTCAAAAGAAATACAGCCGGCCGGAAAAAGTCCCGACTGACCAAGGCAGTCAACGCCTTAGTCAAAAAATAAGCAAACCCAGTCCAGCTTTAAAAATTCGATTCGTTAAAACCAAGGCCTTTATGCCTTGGTTTTGGTTTAGTCCGCCGCGACGTAGCCTGGAGGTAAAAACTGGTTTTGGAAAAAGCCCACTTAGCACGCCGGACTTTAGTCCGGCAGCCTCTTCGCGCCAACACAAGTGTTGGTCTCCGCCAGACTTGGGCGATAGAATTAACTTTTCATCACGAGTAAGTCAAATAAAATTTCAGGATTGACTTGGCTGGTTTTTAGTTTATAGTCGATGTTTAATAAATTCCGGTAAGTTTTTTTCAAATCAGCCAGCTGGTGAAACCGGGCTTGAGCCATTGTTTTTTTGACGACAAACGGGTGTAAGCCCAGCTGGTACATCAGGCGGTTGGCCGAATAGCCGTCGCCGTTTTTGGCCATAAAATCTTTGACCAGCAATAAGTTTTTAAATTGCCAGGTGATATTAGCGAGCAACTGCAACGGCGCCGTACCACTCCGTAACTGGTCGGAAATCAGTTTTAACGCCAGCTTTTTATTTTTTTGACCCAAGGCATCAGTCAGTCTAAAGACATCTTCGTCAAGCTTTAGTTTAACCAAACTTTCAACGTCCGCTACGGCAATCGGTTTGCCGGCCGCAAAAGAAATCAGTTTGTCAATTTCCGAATTCAGCCGCCACAAATCATTGCCGACTAAATCCGTCAGCAGCTGCAAAGCCGCCGGCTGGATATTGCCCGTCCGGCTTTTGATTTCCTGGCCGGCCCAGCGGTAGGTTTCGCTTGGCGTCAGCAATTCAAAATGCTGGGCGTATTTTTCCGACTTTAGTTTGGTCAGCAGCAAATCGCTGCGCTGCTTAGAAAGCTTAGACTGGGAACCGGCCCGGCTGGTTTTTTTTCTTTTGGCTTCAGTCAGTCCACCTTCCCAAAAAATGATGATGGTTTCGTCTAAATTTTTTTTGTCCAAAGTTTCAAGGATTTCTTTTTGGATTTTTTGGCCTTTATTTTTAGAAATTAAGTCTTCAATGATGACCAGTCTTTTTTTGGCTAAGAAAGGCGGTGTAGCTACGGCTTTTTCAAATTCGGAAGCCTCCAGAGTCTGGCCGTCTAAAACCTGGATATTCAAAGCCGACTTATCAATTTCTTTGATAAATTTTTCTTTGAGCGCCTGGAGTTTTTGCCGCGACCGGAAAGTGTCGGGACCGTAGAGAAAGATTATCATAAGCAAGTAATAAGCCCGCCTGCGTTCGCCTGTTTATCCGGGTTAATCTACGGCGAACTTCGGCGTGGCGAGCCCGCCTTCGACTCGACTAAGGTTGGAACTTCGGCGTGGCGAGCCCGCCTTCGACTCGACTAAGGTTGGAACTTCGGCGTGGCGAGCCCGCCTTCGACTCGCGTCGAGCGAGGCGAGTAGGGTTATTTTAGCAAAAAATGAGGTGAAAGCAAAGGCTGGTTTTTAATTTGGTTTTAATTAGTAATAAAGTTAATTAAGCATTTTTGGTTTTGAGCGTAATTAATGCTAAAATAATTAAAGTTATATTTCTATGGACACTTTGGCCAATATCTATCAAAAAGAACAGGAACTGCTTCGGCAATATTCAAAGCCGGATCTTTTGGCTAAGCGCAATTTTTCCTCTCAAGATTTACTTAGCCAGATCGGCATTGACATTGACTTCGGCCATTTACCACAGGGGTATTTGAATTTATACCCGCAAGATTTTATTGTTGAAGAAGTCAGCAGTGAAGGCCGGGTGCTTGATATTTTGCCGACTAATTTAAACTGCCCGCCACCCCCCAATGATACCGTCCCTACCTTGTACGCCGAACTAGTCAAGGCCGGGCTATCCACAATTGAGGCGGTAACCGAAATTGCCAGGGCCTTAGGTGTGCCGTTAGAAAAAATTAATTACGCCGGGTTAAAAGACAAAGTGGCCATTACGGCTCAGCAAATTTCAGTTAATGACGCTAATTACGAGAAAGTCAGCCAATTAGATTTAAAGGGAATGTTTTTAAAGAATTTTTATTGGGGTACGGGTAATATTTATAAGGGTAAATTAAGAGGCAACCAATTTACCATAATTATCAGAACGCCAGTAACCTTAGGTCAAGGCTGGCTGAAAAGCTTACTCGCTCAGTATAAGGATGGTTTTTATAATTTTTATTATGTTCAGAGATTCGGTTCGGATCGGGCTTTTGGCCATCTGGTCGGCCGGTTAATTTTGCAAAGAAAATTTAAAGAGGCGGTAGAAATGTATATGACTGATTGCGGTTTTCAGGATGTGCCAGTTCTTAATAAAATCAGAAGCGAGGCAAAAAAATATTTTGGCGATTTCAAAAAACTGCAAGAAATTTTCAGCCAGCTCCCCTACACTTTGAAAATCGAAAATGAAATGGCACAATATTTGGCAGAAAATAAAGATGATTATTTGGGTGCGCTGAAATTACATATAGAGCATCTGACGCTTTGGGTTTATTCTTATGGCAGTTATTTATTTAACTTGCATCTTTCTTATTTAATCAAAGAAAATAAAGCAATTCCCAAACGGCTGCCTTTGCTGCTAAATCCAAAATATGCCAAGGTTTCGACGTATTTGAAGCAGTTGCAGGCTGATGGCATAACTGATTTGGAAAATGTGGTTAAGGAAATTTTTTCCAAAGAAATGTTTCGGCCGCAAAATACGGCACCCAGCAAAGTGCCGGTTAAAGTAATTAAAGCGCAAATTCATCAAAAAAGCGTGGTGCTTAATTTTCGCCTGCCTTTAGGCGCTTACGCCACGACATTTTTGTCCCATTTGTTTTTGCTTTATCGCGGTATGCCCATACCGGACTGGGTGGATCAGACAAAATATGACAGCAAAGAAATTCTAGGTTTAGGCTCGCTAAAGGACGCAAAAAATATTTTAGGCGAAGAAATGTTTAGTCAAATTTTAGAAGCGGTCAATAACTAAATTGTTTATATAAATGAATCGAGGACCAGCAGCATTGTACGTTTGTACATGCAGACTGGCCCTCATTTCTTGGTGTGGTGAAGCGCTACTCCTGCGCTTCAGTCACCTCGGCCGTCACCGGGATCACCTGTAAGACGTGATTCCAGATGACGAGCGCGTTGTTGGGGGTTTTCCCAGGCTGGCCGCCCGAGACGTTGATGGTGATTTCCGGGAGCACCGGAACTTTCAGATTGGCCCAGACGTTCACCCACGTCCAGGTTCGACGGCACAAGTCGCGGATGCCCTCAACGAGAGCATTCGTCAAAATCACCGACACGTCGTCGGCGGTCATCGCGGATGTGTGCTTGTAGACCAGGCACACGAGATAATACACGACGTTTGTGCCTCGCCTCTTGTCGAATTTCTCGCGCTCTTGCGCGTAGCACTCGACCAAGACATAGGCGTTGTTGGCCAGCGCCTTCCGCATGACGGTGACCTGGTTTGCGCCGCAGACCTTGATGATCTCCTTTCCAGTATCAACGCGGCCTTCGCGGACGCCCCCAACTTTGGCTAATTCCGGCTGGCCGGCCTCGATGGCTTTTTTAGCCTGCAAGGTGTCTTCCTCAGTATCACTCCCTCGCGGTCGCCAGTCGATTCCTTTCGGCACCGCGTTGCGATTACTGAAGCGAGTGATGAACTTGACCACCGAAATCGGCTGTCCGAGTTGGATGGTTCCCCGTTTCTCATCGGGGATTGCGATTGCTTGTCCCATGGGACAATCCTCCTTATGTTTGCCGGATCAACCCGGCGATTTTGCTCAAACTTCACATGACTAACAACTCACGGCATAAAAAATAATATATAAATCTTACGCCGTAGGCTGTTAGCCATGTATGGAGTAGTATTTTAAAGAACGATATTGAATCATAGCATAAAGTAAAAGTTTTGTCAATGATAAATTGGCAAAAATTAGGGATTTTGTTTAAATTTAGCCAATTTTTTAGCTAAAATAACAGCCGCTTTTTGGGGCGGTTGGGAGTTTGAGTAAATGGTGGTTAAAATTTGGTCGGCAGGGCGGCCGGACTAAAGTCCGGCGTGCGGGTTTTCCAGGCTAAACCTCAAGACAAGTCTTGCTCGCCTCGCTCGACGCGAGTCGAAGCGGGTTCTCCGAGCGCCGCTTTTTCGGAGACCAACACTTGTGTTGGCGCCAAAACTAGTTACAAAACAAGTTTTGGGCTCCGGGCTAAGCTATTCCTTAGTTGTGAAATTGAGTACCGGGTAATGTTCAAAACAACTGTCCAACCATTCTCGACCTTCTTTTTTTAGCCAATCTTTATAGCTGCAAAATTTATAATCTTTTAAGCCGTCGAAACTATCGGTTAATCCATGTTTAATAGGATTATTATGAATATAATTAAAATGTTTATAAAAATCAACTTCATCGCGAATAGAATGATCCCAATAATTCCACCAAATTTTTCTGCCCCGTTTGTTTTCTTTTTTGTTCAATTCAACAGCACTTTTCCCGTTTAAAGCGCTAATAAATTTTATTAGATTATCCTTATTATTTTTAATCAAGAGGTGATAATGATTATTTAAAATCGCCCAAGCATAAATGGAACAAAGATAATTTTTAGAAAATTGGTTTAGGCAAAATAATAGCAACTGTTTCTGGCCATTGCTGCCCCAAAAATTTTGGCCATCAATTGTTTTGCAGGTAATAAAATAAATTCCCTCACTGGATTTAATGAGATGTGGCGGTCGATTAGTATAAATCATATTTGTGGAAGATAAGATGAGGATAAAAATAGAATCAGCTTACAAAACAAGTTTTGCTCGCCAGATTAAGCTGTCACGACAAGTCGTGGGCTCCGGACTACGCAACATAGCGGAGACCAACACTTGTGTTGGTGCTAAGACTATTTTGCCCACAAAACAAGTCTTGCTCGCCTCGCTCGACGCGAGTCGAAGCGGGTTCTCCGAGCTAAGCTGCCACGACAAGCCTGCCTGCCGGTAGGCAGGGAGAGGGCAGCTAGGCAATCTCTTTTAAATCGCCCCAATTGTCCCCGGCTTCGACTTCGGCTTCCACCGGTGCGCGGAGCTGATATACTTTTTCCATTTCGGTTTTGACAAATGCCGCCACTTTTTTTACTTCAGCCGCCGGCACTTCAAAAACCAGTTCGTCGTGAACCTGTAAAATCATTTTTGACTCGGGTGAAATTTTCGGCAGTTTCTGGTAAATTTCAATCATGGCCAATTTAATTAAGTCAGCCGCCGTGCCCTGAATCGGATGGTTTATCGCCATGCGCTCCGCCGCCGCGGCAATGGGCTGAATGGTGGAATTAATTTCGGGCAAGTAGCGGCGGCGGCCGAAAAAAGTTTCCACGTAGCCGGTTTTTTTGGCCAGCTCCTTGGTCGCTTCCAAATAATCAAAAATGTTATGATGAATTTCAAAATATTTATCGATAAAATCATGGGCTTGACCCCGGGAAATGCCAGTGCTGGCGGCCAAACCAAATGGGCCTTGGCCGTAGATGATGCCGAAGTTCACGGCCTTGGCGGCATAGCGCATTCCCTTGGTAACTTTTTCCAAAGGCACGTTATTGATTTCCGCGGCCGTGCGTTGGTGGATGTCTTCGCCTTTTTTGAACGACTCAATCATTTTTTCGTCGTTAGCCAGCGACGCGATAATCCGTAATTCAATTTGGGAATAGTCGGCGGAAATTATTTTGAAGCCTTTGGGCGCGATAAAGGCTTTGCGGATCTGCTGGCCGAGTTCGGTGCGAATCGGGATATTCTGTAAATTCGGTTCGGACGACGAAAGCCGGCCGGTCGCGGTTACGGTTTGGTTAAAGCTGGTATGAATTCGGCCGGATAAATCGACCAGCTTTGGCAGCGCATCCAGGTAAGTTGATTTTAGCTTAGCCAGTTCGCGAAACCGGATGATTAAGTCGATAATTTTATGCTTGCCTTTTAATTTTTCCAGTTCATCGGCGGCCGTGGAAATGCCGGTTTTGGTGCGGCCTAGGCCGAGGCTTGAAATTTGCAGCTTTTCAAATAAAATTTCTTTGAGCTGCAAAGGCGACGCGATATTAAACTTCGTGCCGGCTAACTGATGAATATTTTTTTCCAGCTCGATTAATTCTTTATCGACCTTACCGGCTATTTTTTTGAGAAGCGGCGTGTCGATTAAAACGCCGTTTTTTTCAATTTCGGCTAAAACCGGAATTAAAGGCACTTCGATTTTTTGCATCAGGCCTAAGTTATTTTTTTCCGCCAATTCTTTAGTCAGCGGTTTGATTAAGCGCCAGGTAAAGTCAGCGTCTTCGCAGGAATAATCAGCCACTCGCTCAAGAGGCACTTCTCTCAAAGTGATTTGGGTTTTGCCCCGGCCGATTAAATCAGTGATCGGCTGCATCTGGTAGCCGAGTTCGGTAAAAACTAAGCCATCCAAATTATGCTGGCGCGAGCCGGGGTTGATTAAATAAGAAGCGACCATGGTGTCAAAAGCAACATTGTTGACGGTTAAGCCCGCGGTTTGCAAAGTCTGCAAATCAAATTTAATATTGTGGCCGACTTTTTTGACTTTTTCGTCGGCTAAAATCGGTTTAATTTGTTCCAGCCAGGATTTTTTAGACGGCTCGCCTCGCTCGACGCGAGTCGAAGCGGGCTCGCCTCGCTCGACGCGAGTCGAAGCGGGCTCGCCTCGCTCGACGCGAGTCGAAGCGGGCTCGCCTCGCTCGACGCGAGTCGAAGCGGGCAGATAAAAAGCATTACCTTCCTGCCAGCAAAAGCTGATACCCAAAAGTTCATCGCTTAAAGGATTCAAACCGGAAGTTTCGGTATCCAAAACAAAAATTTCTTGTTTGCCCAACTCGGTTAAAAATTGGTTAAAGTCAGCTTCGGTTTTAATTAAGGTGTAATGGGCGGTGCCGGTATTTTTGGCGCGGGGCTGGGTCTGGCTGAAATCAAAAGAATCCTGGGCCGCGGCTTTGCCTTTTTTGCCTTCTTTAGGCAGTTTATTCATCAAAGATTTGAATTCGAGTTCGGCGAAAAGCGGTAAGATTTGGTTAATGTCGTAGCCGGTAACTTTGGCTTCCTCGAGCTTGAATTTAATCGGCACGTCAAAGACCAGCTGTGAAAGCTGTTTTGACATTATGGCCTGGTCTTTTTGTTCGGTCAGCAAATTCCGATAGCGGTCGGAAATTTTTTTTGAACTTAAATTTTTATAAAGATTGTCTAAAGTCTTGAATTCTTTAAGCAAAGTAATGGCGCCTTTTTCGCCGATGCCTTTGACACCGGGAATGTTATCGGACGGATCGCCGCGCAAGGCTTTGTAATCAACCATCTGGCTCGGCATTAACCCATCAAAGCGGCGCTTAACTTCGATTTCATTGTAAGTTAAGGTATCGGAAATGCCTTTGTGCATGGTAAAAATTTCGGTCTGGTCGTTGACGAGCTGCAACGTGTCCAAGTCGCCGGTAACAATAATTGACTGCAAATTTTTAACTTGTTTGTCCTTGACTAAAGTGGCGATGACATCATCCGCTTCAAAGCCCGCCATTTCGTAAATAGGAATATTGAAAGCTTTGACTACTTGTTTGATTCTAGGAATTTGAGCATAAAGCTCGTCGGCTTGTTTGACGCGCGTTGCTTTGTATTCATTATATTGTTTATGGCGGAAAGTCGGGGCCTTCAAATCAAAAGTGACGGCCAAATAGTCCGGCTTCAAGTCGTTTAAGACTTTCAGTAAAATCATGGTAAAGCCGTAAACGGCATTAACGATTTCGCCGGTTTTGGTCGTCAAAGTCGGCGGCAAAGCGTGCCAGGCGCGGTGAATGAGCGCATTACCGTCGATTATTATAAACTTTTCTTTTTTGTTATTCATAGGTTTGTGGTATTGCCGCTTGCCCCGCACCAACCCAAATCTGGGAAGATTAAATAATGAAATTAGTAAGCCGTAGGCGATTTCGCGTGTTAATCGTCGGAATTTTGGATCTAACTTGTCCGCGGGGTTTGGGCATAGTTAGTTGTCATTCTGAATTTATTTCAGAATCTCTTCAAATGAGACCCTGAAACAAGTTCAGGGTGACAAGGTTGCAAAACAAGTTCAGGGGGACAAATGAAGAAACCTAATCTTATTATAACATTTTTAGTTAAGTAAAAGAAAAAGCCGGGCGCATGTTTGGTACACGCCCGACTTGGATTACAAGCTTTTTCGCTGGTTGGCGATTGGCAGATTATTGCTGGGCAGGATTTGCTGGCGTGGTGGCCAGCGCTGGCGCAAGCTGGGGAGAAGCCACCGACACGGGCATTGTCCCAGATCCGAGGATCAGCGCTGGCGTTGGTTTGTTTTCGCTTTCCGCCAATTTCATCACGGCATCGGCGTTTTCCTTGGCCGCGACGGCGTATAGGATCATGGCAATATCAGCGGGCTTGAAGTCCTTCGGCAGTTCGCTGAAGAGGTTACTTACTCCCTTGCCTTCGTTGGCTCGGCGCTTGGCGATTTCCTCGGCAATCTGCGTTAGCGTGGTTTGCCGTTCCAAATCCTGTTTGGCTGCCGCTTTCAGGGCAATTGCGTCGAGTACAGGCTTGGGTGGCAAGGCCTTTCGGAGTACCACCGGTAGAATGGTAAAGACTGATCCCGCTTTGTTCTCATCCAAACCCGTTTGCTGAAGGGCAAATCTCAGATGATCCTCGAAAACCGAAGTCATCTTTTTTGCTAACCCTTCTCTGTCGCTCGTCGTCGCCTCGTCGGAAGTGAAAGCCACGGTCGCATCGCGGGTTGCATTGCGTGCAACAGGCTTCATCAATTGCTCAATATACATCTTTTCCGTCCCGAGGTTCTGGAACACCCACCAGGCCATGGTCGGATTGAGCCGGAAAGCATACGTCACGTCGATGTCGATGGGCAAGTTGTCTTTCGACACCGCCTGTACTGTAGTTTCCGCTTCAGCATCTTTGCCTTGCTGTTGTTCCGATGACAGGCTTATCACCAGCCGTCGAACCGACATATTGTGGGTGCTGTACATCGGGTTGATGAAGTGCATACCTTCGGGGTATACCGACTGCTCGACCTTACCAAACAACGTGGCAACGTTGACGGTGCCTGACGATGCGAGCGTCAGGCTGGATATCAGTAAGACCAGCACCATCAAGACAAGGCAACAAGCGATCACGACACCACCTTCATAAGTGTTGACTTTCGCCTTCTTTTTACCGTCACATTGGTTAGTGATCTGCGCCTTGGTCGGCATCGACTTGACCACGGCGGCCAGAATTACGGCGAGTACAATTTCAATAATCAGGAACAGCATGTTGAGTCTCCTTCTTCATCGGTAGCCTTTTTGTTACTCTCACGCTAGTGACTACCCAGTGTAGCCATAGCTAGAAATCACCTAAAAATTAAGTGACTTTTGGCTATGGCTAAAAGGATAAATGTTAGTATTTAGTTTGTTTTAAGGAACAAACACTGTAATTTAACATACTTTTTTGTTATTTGTCAATAATACCTCCTCTTAGATAATAATTAGGGTTACCGAAACCTTATCAGATAGATAATAAATCAGTTACCAACTTAACGTTTAAGCCGACTAAAGTCGGGTTACCGTAAAATAAATTATGGCGACCCCACTTTAGTGGGCTATAAGACAAGCTAAAGCCGGAACAACAAATTTTCTTGAACTAGGGCTTAATCGACTTAAACCCCTAATTTATTGCCAGCTAAAAAATCCCAACTATGGTAACCCTGACTTATTATCTATTGCGTAATACCTCTTAGCGTAATAAAAAAGTAAAGTAAGAAAAACGGCGCACTTTGTGGGTGCACCGTGAGTTATTTTTTCCCTCTCCTGGTTTGGGCGTTAGGCCGCGGCCAATTCTTCCCAAATGGAATCGGCGGCCAGTCGTTCTTCAATGTTGACTTTGTAATGAGTTTCAATCGGCGTCAAGATTTCGGGGCTATCGTGCCAAACCGTCCGGAGTGCTCGGCGAACTTGAGCCACCCCATCAGCGTTCATCGGCCCAAGCGGCGGCAGCATCTTGCCAGTGTCCATTCCGAGGCCGGCCATCATGGTTTTGATCGCGCAGGGATTGGGGTACTTAATCGGAAATTCATATCCGGAGTTGCTCAGATTAACCCGATCTTTCGACGTTATACCAACGAGGTTGAACAGCGGCTTGAGCTTTTCGTTTAATCTATCGCCGGTAACACGATCGCCCGCGGCATAGGCAGCGACCATGTTAGCGATTGCCCGCGGGACAATATTGGACATGACTGAAATGACGCCGCTAGCGGCAATGTTATCCGACCGCATCATTTGGGCGGTTAAGCCGTCGTCGCCAGACATGATCGAGAAATCGGCGCAGACTTCGTTAACCATCCGGCGCGTCAGTTCCATGTTGACTAGGTCGCCAGTGGCTTCTTTGACTGCCCTCACATTGGGGCAATTCTGAACCAGGACGGCCAGATGAGCTGGGTGAAGCTGGCAGCAGGTCCGGCCCGGAATAATGTAGGGCACGACCAGTGCCTGTGGGTTCTCTTCGAACACGGCTTTGGCAGTCGGCTCGTGGTAGTATTTCAGTAACTGCAACGAAGACGGCTTGTTGTAGTAGCAATCAACTAGTAGGACGCCGTCAGCTTGGATGGTACTGCCTACCGCCAGGACGGAACTGCGTAAAGCTTCTTTGGTCGAGTTGCTGCCGGTACCAGCCAGAACAAAGAGCCGCTTGTCTGCTGGCAGGCTGGATCTTTGGCCGACGAGTCCAGTAACTCGACGGATGAAATCGGCGTGTCTCGGCCACTCTAGAGTCGCTGATTCACCAGTGGTACCGACTGGCACAACACCAAAAACTCCTTGGCTTTGCTGGAAGGCGAGGTTTGTCCCAAGTGCCGTCCAGCTAATTATACCTTTGTGGGTAAGCGGCGTTACCAGGGCGGTTAAGACTCCTCTTAACGTTAACGGTTTCACGACTATACTCCTTTTCTGGTTGTAGAAATTCAGGTTAAGTATGCCGATGTTTAGCTTTTTGCCATACTACATTTTATTGGGTCAAGGTGCGTCCTCCTCCGGTTTCACTTAAACAAAAAACCTGCCCGTCCAGGCAGATCGTTTTCGGCTGAAATTCAGCAAAAGGTAATCTACCTAGACAATGGATCCGGCTTTTTAACCTTTTTGTTTTCAGCGCATTTTTTCATGCCCTAAATTTAGCAAAAGTATTTTTTTTTGTCAACCCGCCCGCGCACCAAAGTCCGCGATTAAGCTTAATTAATGTTTGGTTTAGTTCGCGCGAAGTCGCCCCCTCATCGCCCTTACTTAGCGGATTAGATCTCTGGTAGGCAAGTCGGCTTAGCCGGTTTGATATCAGTATTCGAATATCGGCTTGGTGCGGGGCAAGATTTCGTGGTAAAATATTAGCAAGTTAATAAGTTAATAAAAGAAGCCAGCTTGTAAGCTTGATTTACTAAAAATGTTTTTACAAAGAATTGAAATTCAGGGCTTTAAATCATTTGCCCAAAAAACCATTTTAGAATTCCCCCGGCCTGGCAAAGGCTGTCCTTTAGTTATGGATGGCACCGAAAACGGCGGATTCAGCCACCTCGGCATTGGCCTTTGCGGCATTGCCTGCATCGTCGGGCCCAATGGTTCGGGAAAATCCAATATTGTTGACGCGGTACGCTGGGTTTTGGGCGAGCAGAGTTTGAAAAGCCTCCGAGGCAAAAAATCGGAGGATGTTATTTTTTCCGGCTCGGAAAAGAAAGCCCGGCTCGGTTTGGCTCAAGTTTCTTTGTATATTAATAATGAAGACGGCACCATGCCAGTTGATTACGCCGAAGCCGTAATTTCCCGCAAACTTTACCGCAACGGTGAAAGTGAATATTTGATCAACAAAAGCAAAGTCCGGCTGCAAGACGTGCTTTTGCTTTTAGCCAAGGGCAATTTCGGCCAGAAAAGCTACAGCATTGTTTCCCAGGGTTCAATTGACCAGGTGATTATGGCTAACCCGGCCGACCGGAAAGAATATTTTGATGAAGCCGTCGGCGTCAAGCAGTTTCAGCTCAAGCGCGACGGATCATTGAATAAACTCGAAAGCGCCTGGAATAATTTGCGGCAGGTTGATGCCTTGCTGACGGAAATTAAGCCGCGGCTGAATTCATTGACGCGCCAGGTCAAGCGGCTCGAGCGGCGGGAAAAAATTGAAGCGGAATTAAAGGTAATTTCCCAAAAATATTACAGTCATTTATGGCAGAATTTAAACCAGGAAATCTCGGCTGTCAAACCGAAGCTGGAAACGGCCGAAAAAGACTTGTCAGCCAAAGGCCGGGAACTCAAAGAATTGCAAAGCCAGCTGCAGTCTTTGGAAAAACAGGATTCGCGGACTAAAATTTTTAATGAGCTGCAGCAGAAATACCAAAAAGTTTTGGACGAGAAAAATAAGCTTCGGGAAGAGCAGCTGATTTTACAGAATAGAATTGAAATGGCCAAAGAGCGGCTGACCGAAAAAATCGTGCCCATGGCTTTGCCGGATGTATTGGCCAAGCTCAAGGAATTGGCTGATTTGGAAAAAAAAGTTTTTGCCAATTTGGAGAGCAAAGACCCGGCCACATTGGCTCAGGCCAAAGAAGACGTCCGGGAGCTGGGTCGGCTGCTTAAAGATTTAATCCAGCAGCTGGAAAATCCCAAGGGCAAAGAAAAAGCCAAAGCCGAAGTTGATCCGGCTTTTATCGCCGATTTGAAGGAGGTAACGGCGGATTTGGAAGGCATTGAAAAAAGGTTGAGCGCGGCTCAGGCGGAAATTTTGGATTTTAACCAGCAGGAAGAAAAAAAGAAGGGCAAATTTTTTGACTTGCAGCGGCAAATTACGGTTTTACAAAACCAATATAATGACTTAGCCGGCCAAAATTCTAGTCTCAGGGTGGAAATGGCCAGGCTCGAAACTCATCAGCAGGATTTGAAGCAGGAAATTAAACAAGAAACCGGCAGCTTGGACTGGCTGGAAAGCTATGAAGTTCAAAAAATTAATAATGAATCGGAAGTCCGCTCAGAAATGCTGCAGCTCAAACGCCAGCTGGAGCTAATCGGCGGCGTTGACCCGGAAATTGTCAAAGAATACAGCGAAACCAAAACCCGGCATGACTTTTTGACCGAGCAGGCCGACGACTTGAGGGAGTCGATTAATTCTTTGGAAAAAGTCATTAATGATTTGGACGAAAAAATTCAAGCGCAATTCGATTCGGCTTTTAAGCATATTAATAATGAATTCAGCAAATTTTTTAAGATTTTATTCGGCGGCGGCAAAGCGGAGCTGGTTTTAGTCAAGGAGGAAACTAAGCCGGAGGAACAGAGAACAGAAAACAGAGAACAGAAAACAGAGACTGAGGCGGAGCAAGGCGAAGAGGAATTGCGGCCGGGAATTTTAGACAAACTAATGGCGGCCGAAGAGAAAATGAGTCCCAAAAGGTTTTTAAAGAAAAAAACCGGCAAAGTCATCACCGGCATCGATATTACCGCCACGCCTCCGGGCAAAAAAGTGTCTTCGATTAATATGCTGTCCGGCGGCGAACGGTCGCTGGCTTCCATCGCGTTGATTTGCGCCGTGATTGCCAATAATCCGTCGCCGTTTGTGATTTTGGACGAAGTCGATGCGGCGCTTGACGAAGCCAATTCCCAGCGCTTTTCCAAAATCATCAGCGAGCTTTCCCACAAAACGCAATTTGTCGTCATTACCCATAACCGGTCAACCATGCATCAGGCTAATATTTTGTACGGCGTTACCATGGGCGAAGACGGGATCTCCCGGCTGATCAGTTTGAAGTTTGAGGAAGCGCAGAAGATGGTCAGGCAGTAGGTTTTTTAGTCGAGATAAAGTTAGTAAGTTAAGATAAAGTCAAGATAAAGCGGCCTGGCGAGTTGGTGGTCAATGCAGTTAATAAAGTCAGCTTGGTGGAGCTGATTTTTTTGTAAAAAAAAGAGAGCGGGTAAGGCTCTCGGGTAGGTTGCTAATTTCCTCTAGGTAAAACCTTTGAGGGTTTGAATAGTATTTTGCAGCTCGGTCAGTCCCAGATAGCTGCGCCAGTCCCAACGTTCTGGCAGGCCGAGTTTTTCAGCAATGATCCGCCGGATGAATTGGGACGGAAGGAAGTCCGTCCTGCTTAACTTAAAGACAAAACGTTTTCCGTCAGCGTTTTGCCAGAAAAGATAAGGAGTCCCTTCGGCGTAAAGTTGCTGCATAGCACCAAAACCAGTAACCGGTTGACACTCAAAAAGGCTTGAGATGTCTTGTAGCAAGTCGACTTCGACTGGCAGCGCATGCAGATGGGCGTGGACGATACAGCCGCCGCCTTTGTTCCCGCACGAAGCAGGGCCATGTTCAAAGAACACCGGGGCAATACCGTAGTTTTCCAGTAAAACATTACTGACTTTTTGTTGTACTTCTTCCAGCTCCTGGTGCAGGTTCGAGGGAATTTGCCCGATTCCAATGTAGTGGAATTTTGAGGCGATGAGCAGGTATCCTTCGATAAAGCAGCCAAGGGTAGGAAAGACAACAAAGTTAGGGGTTTCGAGCAAAATGCGGCGGCCAAGGTTTTCATCCTTGACCCGCAAGAAGCCGTCTTCAAACTCTTGGCAATAGGGACAAGAGTTACCGTTACTCATCGCGACCACCTCCTCTCCAACGTGTAGGTTAACAGCACCAAAGGGATATTATATAATTTTTTCATGGTTGTCAATCGGAAAAGAGTGTTGACTTTTCCCGTCAGCTGTGCAATAATGCTTTTACCGCATACCTTTTAGAGGTATTAGGTCGATGGTTTCGCTCGCGACTCCGGCGATAAAACCCCGCACCTATTTTACAGAAAATCGGTAGTATAAGGGTAAAGATTTTTTGGTAGCGATTCTGCCTTAAATACTGTTAATATTTTTTCGGTGAAATAGGTGCGGGGTAAATGGAGTTACTATTAACTCATTAAGGTATTTTTTTGTATCCGAATAGCGTTACAAATACGCACATCCTAATATTATTCGCAGATTCGGATACATTCGTAGATTGGAATTATACTACTATGTTAAAAATCAGACTTGCCAGAATTGGCAAAAAGAAACAGCCGACTTATCGGTTTATCGTTTCCGAATCTGGTCGCGATGTTTATGGCAAAGCTTTGGAAATTTTAGGCCGTTATAATCCTTTCACCAAAGTTTGCGAGGTGAAAAAAGACCGGATCTTATATTGGATTTCCAAGGGTGCCCAGCCTTCGCCGACCGTTCATAATTTGCTGGTTGATCAAAACGTGATTACGGCGCCGAAAGTCAAAGCCTCCAAAGCCGGGAAAAAAGCCGAAGTCGAAACCCCGGCGCCGGTTCAAGCCGCGGTACCAGCCGCAACCGAAACCCCGGCCGCCTCAGCTCCCGCTGAAACTGCCCCGGTTGAAGAACCAAAAGTTGAAGCACCTAAGGAAGAAGCCAAGCCGGCCGAAGCCGAGGTGAAAGTCGAAGGAACTCCCGCTCAATAAAAAAAATTACTATAATTTATCCCCCGCTTTACGGCGGGGGTTTTAGTTAGCATTGTTTTTTTGGAGAATTGACAAAAGCTTAAATTGTGGTATAATACCCAAAGTTCCCTAAAACCCCTCACCTTTCAGGTATTGATATTTAAGGAAGAAATACCATTGTTATTAAATATTCAGATCATCCTGGTTGAAGTTTGAGACAGGAATCGATTATTTCAAGGCCGAAGAAAGATAAAATCTTGGTTTAGTGGTATGACTTCAGGTAATAGCGTAAACCTTACAATTCAAGGTTGATGCCTGAAAGGTGCGGGGCTAAAACAGGAACTGGTACCAGACTGTTTTTCAGCAAACCCCAAAGGTTTTCTACAAAGTTGCCTTTCAAAAAGATTAAAGGCGACCTTGCACGTAGCTGAAAGGTCGGCAGTACTGGTTGTAATGAAAGTAATTCATTGCGGAATTTTTTCCGCCGTGAAGTATTGTAGAACCTATGACAGCTAAGAACGCTGATCAAGACTTCGTTGAATTTTTGGTTAAAGCCATCGTGGCCAACCCAGACGACGTCAAGACAGAAAGAACGGTCGACGAGATGGGAGTATTGATTACTCTTCATCTTAACCCAACAGACATGGGTTACGTCATTGGCCGACAAGGCCAGACCGCTCGGGCCATCCGCACCTTGCTCAAAATCGTTGGTGCGAAAAACAATGCCCGGGTTAATCTGAAAATCCATGAACCCGAAGGTTCACGGAGAAGCAGACCCGCTGAAGCCGACACTTCAGTAGTGGACGACCTCAAAATCTAAATTAGATTTCAACAATACCCCGTCAAAAGCGGGGTATTGTTTTAGTTTAAGGCCGTTTTTGGGTGGACAAAAAGGCCTAAAAAGCCTAAAATTATAGTAAATAAAGCTTATCAAGTTAGTTTAGGGTTTATGAAAAAAATTAAGGCAGTAATAGTTTTGGGAACGGCGCTAGCAATAGCGATTTTGGTTTATTCGCCGCATTTTAATTATCCGTTTCCTTATCACATTGATGAATGGCAGCATATTTCGGAAGCGATTAAGCTGGGTGATTTTTTAAAAGGCTTGTCCGGCCAGCCGCTAAACCTCGGTTTCAGCCGGGTTGAGATCGGCTTTCATTTCTTTTTGGTTTTAGTCTCTTTGTTTTCCAACTTAGTTTTGGTTTATAAATTTTTACCGGCCGGCTGGGCAATGATTTCGGCGCTGGTTTTATTTTTTGTGGTTTTCAAAAAAACCAAAGGAAATTTTTTGGTGGCCTGGCTGGCGATGATTTTTTTCGGTTCGATTAAATCAAACGTCAATCTTACCGGCCTTTGGTTTTTCACGCCTTTAACTTTTGCCATCCCTTTTGTCTTTTTGTATTTTTATTTTTTTACCGAAGGGGTTGAAAAAAAAGATAAGCGATCAATTTTAATCAGTTTGGCGATTATAATTTTTTTACTGCCAATTCACGCCATCTCGGTGTTATTCGCCGTGCCGGCCGTTGTTATCTATCTGGGCTGCCATTACCAATATCTCAGAAAAGAAGCTAAATTTTTTTCGGTCCTATCGCTGATTCCGCTAGCCGGAGTTTTATTTTATAAATATATTACCGCTACACCCTGGAATAATTTTTTTACCCGCCTGCTGATTGACCTTCAATTTTACCGGGGCTGGGGAGTTTTAGAAATTAATAATTCGTTTTTGGAAATTTACAGCTGGTTCGGATATGTTTTGGCGATTGCCGGGGTAATTTTTATTTTGTTAAATTCCAAAAAGTTAAAAAATTATTTGGCTTATCTGCTTTGGCCGGCAACGGTTTTAGGCGGAATTGTAATCTATAGATTATTTGGCGTTTCTTTTCTAGTCCCTTATCAGAGAAATCTTTATTACTTGGCAATTAGCCTGCCGATTTTGAGCGGTTTAGGCCTTTATTTTTCGCTTGATATTATCAAGGTACAAATCAACAGACTAAATCTTAATTCCCAGTTTAAGAAATATTTGTCAAACGCCACCACCGTTTTATTAGTTGTTGTTTCGGCCGTTTTAGCTTTTCAATCTTACTATAAAATCCCTCAGCAAATTAATTTATACCAAGCGGTCAGCGAAAATGATTATCAGGCCTTGTTTTTTTTGGCCAAACTGCCGCCCGCCAAGATAATCGCGCCGCCCTTGCTCTCGTCGGCAATTTTTCCGCTCACCCGCCACGAACCGGTCGGCAAATTGGTTTTTTCTTCCGCGCAGCAAGACATTAATAACTTTTTTTTATCAGCTGACTGCCTGCCTAAGCGGGACGTTATTACCAAATACGAAGTTAAATATGTTATTTCTCCGTATCCGATCAGCTGCGTTTATAACCATAGATATTTTAAGCTGCTTTATCGGGTGGGAAGCGATTATGTTTATGAAATTGTCGTGAAATAAAATATGACCGATCAAAAGCCTCTGTTAAGCGTCATTTTGCCCTGTCGAAACGAAGAGCAGGCTTTGCCTTTTTGTTTGGCGCAAATTAAAGAAATTTTCAAAAATCATAATCTCGCCGGGGAAATCATCGTTTCTGATTCTTCGGCTGATAAATCCCCGGAAATCGCCAAAGAATTCGGCGCAGTTTTAGTTAAACATGATAAAGTCGGTTACGGCATCGCCTACCTTGAAGGTTTTAAATTGGCTCAAGGCAAGTATCTTTTTTTGGCCGATGCGGACGGCACTTATGATTTTAATGAAATTCCAAAATTTTTGGACTGTCTAAGGCAAGGTTATGATTTAGTGATTGGCAATCGTTTCGCCGGTAAAATGGAAAAAGGCGCCATGCCGTGGTCTCATCGCTACCTTGGCAATCCGGTTTTGTCGGCTATTTTCAGGAAATTTTTCAAAGCTAAAATTATTGACGTTCACTGCGGCCTGCGGGCGATAACCAAAGAAGCTTTGGTCAAGCTTAATTTAAAAACTACCGGCATGGAATTTGCTTCGGAAATGATGGTCAAAGCCGCTAAAAGGAAATTGAAAATTAAAGAGTTGCCGATAGACTATTTTGCCCGGCGGGGCAAATCAAAGCTCAAGCCGCTGGCCGACGCCTGGCGGCACTTGCGCTTCATGCTGCTTTACAGCCCGTTCTTTTTATTTTTTCTGCCCGGGGCGATTTTATTTATTTTAGGGCTGGCTCTTCTGCTTTTATTAAGTTTAAGAAATATTGAAATTGTTGGTTTAAAATTGCAGTATCATTGGCTATTGGCGGCTTCGCTTTTGACAATTACCGGCTACCAATTGATTATTTTTGCGCTGTTTGCCAAAACTTACGCGATTACTCATCTGGGCGAAGAAGACAAATTTATCAATAAACTGCATCGTCATCTTAATATTGAAAGCGGGATTTTGGCGGGGCTGGTTTTCGGCCTAATCGGCGGGCTGGTTTATCTTTCAATGTTTTGGCAATGGCTGCACAGCGGTTTCGGCGAGCTGTCAAATATTTCAGAATCGATTTTTGCTTTAACTTTCATTATCATTGGCATTCAGACAATTTTTTCGGCTTTTATTTTAAGTATTTTGGGTATTAAGGAAGAATGAAAAAAGAGCATAAAATTTTATTGGCCGTGGCAATATTTTATTTTTTATATCTAGTTTTGTTTTTGGGCAAGTTTGATTTTAATCCCAGCGCCGCTATCTTTTTAGGCGATGAAAACTTGAATAAATATAGCGAAAACTTGTCTCCGAATTTAGTGGTTTTAAAAAATAACACCGGCTACGACGGCCAAATATATTATCTGATGGCAGTGGCTTTGCCCCAATACAGTCAATTTAAACCCTTGCGCTATCAGCGAATTTTGTATCCGGCGCTGGCTTACCTTTTGGCCTTTGGCAATATCAAGCTAATTTCCTGGAGTTTGATGTTAATCAATTATTTCGCCATTATTTTGGGAGTTTATTTTTTGCTGTTAATTTTGAAAAATCACGGCGCTAATCTTTATTTGGCCTTGCTTTGGGCTTTTAATGTCGGATTTTTGGCAACTGTCAATAAAGATTTAATTGAGCCGCTGCTTTATTTGCTGGTTATTTTAATTTTTTATTTTTTGGAGAAAAAAAAGTTTTTTATTTCCAGTTTGTTTTTGGCTTTAGCTTTATTTACCAAGGAAATTGCCTTGGCAGTTGCTTTGCCGTTGTTAATTTATTTCCTAGTAAAAAAACAGTTTAAAAATGTCCTAATTTATTTCTGGCCGTTAGTTTTGTATTTTGCTTGGCAGCTAGTTTTATTTTTTTGGTTTAAATCTTCCGGTTTATTGGTATCGCAAAAGGCGAACCTGACGTTTCCATTTTTTAATTTAGCGGAGTATATTTTCAAAATTGATCCGGCCAAAATGGTTCAAACGTTGAATTCTTTTTATGATTACAATGTTATTATACTTTTGGCCTTTGTCTTGTTTTCGCTCTTTATTTTTTTAAGGCAAAATTTTAAATTAACGCTTTACTCATTGCTGTTTATCTTTCAGATAATATTATTTTTTTCGATTAAAAATGAGCTATATTTTTCCCATGTTGACAATGCCGGTCGATTGGTGATGGGTTTATTTTTATTTTATCTTTTGTATGTTGCCGAGAGAAAAGAAAAGTATAATCTTTTGCTGGCCGGCTTGAATTTAGTATTATCAATTAACTATTTGTATTGGACAATTTTTATTTTCAAAGCGGATTATTTTCTTATCTAACCCAGTTGGTTTAAATGCAAAATGAAAAAAGAGTATAAAATCTTATTAATCGTTGCTATATTTTATTTAGCAGTTGTGGTTTTGTTTTTAGCCAAGTTTGATTTTAATCCCAGCGCTGCCATCACTTTGGGTGACAAGGATATAAATAAATATAATGAAAAGCTGCCCTCTAATCTGGTAGTTTTTAGAGGTAGCACCGGCTATGACGGCCAATTATATTATAAAATCGCCGGGGATTTGCTGGCTCAGCACACGCACCTTGATTCCTATCGCTATCAACGGATCGTTTATCCGGCGCTGGCTTACCTTTTGGCCTTTGGCAATATCAAGCTAATTCCGTGGAGCTTAATATTAATCAATTATTTCGCCATTATTTTGGGAGTTTATTTTTTGCTCTTGATTTTAAAAAATCACGGCGCTAATCTTTATTTGGCCTTGCTTTGGGCTTTTAATGTCGGCTATTTAATTTGTATTATTCGGGATTTGGCCGAGCCGCTGCTTTTTTTATTTGTCATCCTGGCTTTTTATTTTCTGGAGAAAAGAAAATTTTTAGCCTCCAGCCTGTTTTTAGTTCTGGCCATTTTCACTAAAGAAACGATTTTAGCCGTTATTTTGCCAGTGTTGGCCTATTTTTTCTTTAAAAAGCAATTTAAGGCGGCTTTAATTTATTTTTTGCCAATCATTTTTTATTCAATTTGGCAGGTAGGGTTATTTATCCGGTTTAGATCTTGGGCTTTTTTAACGACTGAAAAATCATTTGATTGGCCATTTTTTGGGTTGGTTAGCTACGTGGTTGCCGTTATCAATTCAATTCAGGGGGGAAATTTTCCTCTTAAATTGACCATTTTGCCGGTTATTATCTTTATCTTTATTATTACTTATCTTGTATTCAGAAATGGGCCGGAGTTAAATATTTACTTTCTTATTATCGGCTTTCATTTAATATTCTTTCTTTTAGCAGCGGAGAAAATGTATCTTGAGGTTGAAGCCTTTGGCCGTTATTTTTCCGTCTTGTATCTGCCCTACATTCTTTATCTGGCTGAAAAAAAGGAAAAATATTACGGTTTGCTTTTAGCTTTAAGTATTTTAATGCTGTTTGGGTATTTGCTGCTAATTTTAAGATTTCAGCCCACTTACTTTGTTAATTAGCTTTAACTATGAATTCCAAAGCAGTTAAAAATTTTTTCAAAAATGAAATTACTATCATCGTTTTAATTTTGATTTTGGCTTATCTTTTGCGCATTCTACCTTATTTGCTCGGCTACCCGATTCCCTTCACCGAAGACGGCATTAGGGATTTTCAGCAGGTTAAATATTTGGTTGAAACTAAAACGGTCAATTTTAGCGGCAGTTATTACAATTACGGCGCTTTTCCGGTTTTGCATTTTTTAGTTTTTGCCATTTCCCGGCTGGGGTTTGAGCCGCTGGCGGTTTTTTTGTTTATTCCTCAAATTTTCCCCTGCTTGGGAATTTTATTTTTTTATCTTTTTTTAAAAAAATATTTTTCGGTTAAACAAAGCTTGTGGGCCGTTTTTTTAATTTCTGTTTTTGGCCCGCATCTTCACTGGAGTTCTCAGCCAGTCAGGGAAACGATGGGTTTATTTTTCTTTCCCGTCATTATCTATCTATTTGACCGAGAAATTTTTAGGGAAAAAAATAAGACCAGCACCGCCAGCCGGGTTATTAACAAAATATTGCTAGTCTTGTCGGTTGTTTTGATTATTTTATCGCATCACTGGTCAAGCCTGATGGCGCTAATTTGGCTGTTATTTTACACTTTATTTTTTGTCAAAAGTTTGAAAAAGAGGTTTTATTCACTTTTTTTGATTTTTGTTTTTTCGCTGTTAACTGTTGTCTATTGGTATTGGGGCTTTCCCCAAGGAATATATTTAGTTGCCGAGCTGATTAAATTTTTATCCGGGATTAATTTAGGGTTGGTACTTTTTTTGGCTGCTGGGCTGTATTTTTTAAAAACAATAAACTGGGATAAAATCAAAAGTAATAAATTTTCGCCGATAATTTTATTGTTAATTTTGAGTCCCGGGTTAGTTTTAGCCGGCAAATTGGCGCCATTGCAGTATCCTTTTCAGCTTTGGCTGATGTTTGCTATATTTTTTATTTTTATTTTTGTCGGATTTTTTTACGCTAAAGACAAAAATACAGTCAAACTCGCCCTGGTTAATTCTTGTTACCTGGTTTTTTGGGTTATTGCTCTGTTGTATCAAGGCCAGAAAAAGGTAATTTGGGCGATGCCGTTTGATCCTTTCCGGACGCTTGAATATCTTATTTTTGCCCTCGCTCCGGCTGGTGCGGCCGGGCTGCTAGTGATTCGAGAAAAATTGAAAATAAAATATCTGTTGCCGATAATTTTCGCCAGTTTGATTTTTTTAGCCACTTTGACTTATCCGCCGATTTTTGTTTATAAAAATAATTTTGCCGGCACTATTTTCTATGATGTGAGAAGTAATATCAGGTATATCCCAAGCGAAGTTTTTGAATTAATTTCTTGGGCTAATAGCGCTGGGTATCGCGTTTATTCGATCATCCCGGAAATCAGAAG
>JBAYLH010000013.1:0-41246 GCA_041664165.1 Candidatus Buchananbacteria bacterium
TAAAAAAGCACAAGACTTGCTTAATGGACGACCTAGACAGGCTCTCAACTTTCAAAAACCTTATGAAGTATTCGATCAACTAATTAACAATACTGTTGCGCTAGATTCTAGAAACTAAGTTATCAAAAATTATCGACTTTTTCATTATAACATTTTTATTGGATAAAAAACACCTTGACGAGATAGCCAAAACGTGGTAATGTGCCAAGTTGGATTGAAGGTGGAAAATTGGCCTAAGAATGCCAAAAAATCCACTCTTCGTCAATAAAAACCAAACCAGCCCGGCCAAGCCGGAGCGGAAAAAGGAGATGTCATGAAGACGAAAATGCTGTTCCCGGTTTTGTTGTTGGTGCTCTTATCTGGATGCGCTTCGCTCGGCCCGTACGCGGTCGATCCGGGAGTTTACCGCTCGTCACGCGACAAGATTGTTGCCCGTGACAAGGCCAGCCAATCCTACGCCGAAGCCCACGAGGCTTATGCACAGGAACTCGCTAAGAGTTACCGCGCGGGCACTGGCGGCAAAGTCGAGCAAGTCGGCCAACGGCTGCGGGCTCCGGCCGAGTATCTGTCCGGCGTCCTAATTAACCACCGGGGGAAAACCGTGACTTATCATATCAAGGGAAAAGTCTCGGTAGTCCAGGACGTTTGGGGCACCACGGCGTCGATTGAGTTACCAGCTGGTGAGTACCGGGTGGAGCTGTATGATGCTGGCTCCAGCTATCCATACCGGTCTGGTTCGGTAATCCTGAGCAACGGTCGGGGAGGCACGACCGTTAACGGGGAAGTCTATGACTTCTCCATCACCGCGCCATAAAAAAGCGCGGTCAAAAAAACAAAAGGGAGACGACCAGGTCGGCTCCCTTTTTTCTTTATGGCAGAAAGTTTTTTTAGTCTAGGCCGGCATTTTCTCCCTTGGTGGCTATTAAGAGATTATCAATCACGTAGTAAGTCAAGGCATAAGCGGCTAAAATTATGGCCAGTCCGATAAAAGCGGAGGTCATAATTTTTTTGGCTTTGGTGATTTTTTCCTCGTTGCCGGCCGAAGTCATCCATAAAAAGCCGGCATAAATAATTAAAATGACGTAGAGGACTCCCAGAAAAGAAAGAAAAATTTTGATAATAAAACTGATCACTTGACCCAAGCTGACGTCGGTTCCCAGTCCGGCTTGGCTGAGAAAAGCCTGGTCTTGAGCGTCCAATGCCTGCTGGGCTTCGGGACCCAAAAGATCTTGGCCTTGAGCTAAGACCAAATTAATATTAATGGCCGCCAAACTGATTAAAACGATGGCCAGGGCTAAAAATTTTTTGTTTTTTAAAATGGTTTTCATATTTTTGGTTTAGTCGGCATGATCGCCGCTGCTGGTATAAGGCACGCCGCCACCGCTATTGGCGGTTAAAGCGTTTTTGACAAAATAATAAATCGCCGCGGAAGAGAAAATAATAATCAAGCCGATAATGCCGCTGGCAATGGTTTTTTTGGACTTGGTTACTTTTTCTTCGTTGCCGGCCGCGGTCATCCAGAGAAAGCCGCCGTAAATGGTGTAGGAAATAAAAAGAATGCCCAAAATTGAAATAAAGGTTTGAACCAAGCTGCCGGCAAATTCCGCTAAGCCAGTCCCCGAGTCGGAGCCGGTCGCTTTGTAGCCGGCCTTACTGGCCGCGGTTCCCAGTAATCCCTGGATATCGCCGCCTTGAGCGGCCTGGGCTAAGTCCATAACCGGCAAGCAAAATAAAACCAAAATGGTGCCGGCCAGAATAATAATTTTGAAATTTTTAGTAGTCATATTTTTAGTTTGGGGTATAGCCGGTTGACGTAATTAAGCGGCTGACGACAAAAGCGGTAATCGCGTAGGCGCCAAAAACGATGATCAAGCCGATAACGCTGCCGCGGATAATGGCTTTGGCCTTGGTCAGCTGTTCTTCGTTGCCTTTGGCGGTCATCCAGGTATAGCCGCCGTAAAGGATATAGGCCATAAAGATAATGCCGATTAACGAAAGGAAAGCCTGAATAATCAAGCCGATGGTTTCCGGCAGCTTATTTTGGTCGCCGGAAAATTGGGCCGCGGTGCCGACTTTTTGGAGTTTGCCGGTAATATCCAAAGCAACGGCCGGCCAGGCAAAACTCAAAGTAGAAATTACGGCAGTCGTGATTAAAGCTAGTTTAGCGGTTAATTTTTTTTTCATATAGTTTATTTGGTAACGGCTTGCTGCAAAGAATAGCTGACGAAAAAACTAATCGCATAAGCCATCATGACGACAATTAGACCAATCACGGCTTGTTTGATAATGTCTTTGGCTTTTTTTACCTCTTCTTCGCGGCCGGAAGCCATCATCCATTTATAGCCGCCGTAAATTACCAAAATCATAAAGATGATGCCGAAAAGACCCAAAAAAGCGCTGATGGTTTTGCCGACAATTCTCAAGGCGGCATCCTCGCCGCCGCTGGGCAAGTCAACCGAGCTAATTGCTCCTTTCATTTTGTCGGTGATGGTAGTCGCTTGGCAGTGATAAATTGGCAAAAGGAATAAAACGGTTAAAATAGCCAGGCTAATGATTTGTTTTTTTAAGTTTTTCATAGTAAATCAAATTATTTAGCAGTAATGGCGGTGCCAATTTGGGTGAGGACTAATTCGGTGAAAACCCGAGCTAAGATAACGATTATCAGGCCAATCACGGCTTCCCGGGTAATTTTTTTGGCTTTTTCCACCTGTTCTTCCCGGCCATGGGCGTTCATCCAGAGAAAGCCGGCATAAATTAAAAGTAAAAAGAATAAAAAGCCGATGAAAGTCAGCAGCGAGTTAATAATCGAAATTAAGCCGCCGGCGAACAAAGTCTCGTCAACTTTGTTGGTTGAGCCGTAAGCGGCGTCGCCGACATCTTTTAAACCGGTACTGGCTTGGTCGAAAATCGAGGCCGCCATTGTCAGCGGCGCGATTAATAAGGAAACAAAAATCAAGCCGGTAATAAGGGTTAATTTGATTTTTTTAAAATTTTTCATGGCTTTTAAGGGTTTGTCGCCGCTGTTCCTCTAATACCGGAAGCAATACCTAAAATATTAATGACGATTTCAACCATTAGCCGGGCGCCGATAACGATGCCTAAGCCGATGGTGGCCTGGATAATCAAAGTTTTCGCCCGTTCGGTCTGTTGTTCATTGCCCCGGGCGGTCATCCATAAAAACCCGGCGTAAATTACCAAAATCATGAAAAGGGCGCCGATTAAGGTGAGCATGCCGGAAATATAAGTTGAAAAAGCGGCGACGAATTCTTTTTTCGGCGCGCCGGCCTCACCCTGAGGATAGCCGGCATTGCCGCCGGTTTTGGAAAAGCCGCTCATTATTTCCGTAAAAGTATTGGCTAAAAGCGGCCGGGCGATTAAAAAATTGATTAAAAAAACCGAGGCAATAGTAAGAGGTAATTTTATTTTTTTTAAAAACATTGGTTTAAGCGCCAGTGGATCCTTTTAAGGCAAATAAAATAGTGTAAACTAAGGCATAAGCCAAAAAGATGACAATCATGCCGTTGATGCCATTGACAATAAAACCTTTGGCTTTGCCGACTTTTTCTTCGCTGCCGCCCGCGGTCATCCATTGGTAGCCGCCGACTAAAATAATGGTTAAAAAAATCACCCCGATAATGCCAAATAAGTAATTAATGGCCGAACCGAGGATTTTAGGCAAATCAGTCGTGTTGGTTGAAAGTCCGGCGCCGTCCGCGGATAGTTTCAGGCCATCGGTAACGGCTTTTATGTCTTCTCCTTGGGCGCAGATAATCTGGGGTGAAAATAAAAAAATTAAAAAGGCAATGGTTAAAAAGGTAAAACTTATTTTTTGGTAGGATAATTTCATGGCTTTTGCTTGAGGGAGACCCCCAAAAATAGTCTGAAGGTCTCCCTGGTTTGATTATATGAGTTTAGATCTTGACTGAAGAAAGCGATTATTGAGCACCGGTAGCAGACATAAGCTGAGTAACGACAAAACTGGCAATGGCGTAAGCGGTGAAAATAATCACTAAGCCGATAATACCGGCGGTGATGATTTTTTTCGCTTCGCCGACTTTTTCTTCGTTGCCGCCGGAAGTGAGCCAGCGGAAACCACCCCAGAGGATAATTACGATGGCTAAGATACCGAGGAATCCGAGTAAAACGTTAATTACGCTCATAATGCCTTCGCGGATGTCTTTGGTGCCGAGGCCAGTGTAAGTGCCGTATTCAATGCCAGTGTTCAAAGCTAAAACTGGCAAGGCGGTTAGGGCAAACATTACCCCTAAAGTTGTTAAAACTGCGATTTTTTTCATTTTTCCACCCCCTTTCTCGCCACGCCGAAGTCCAAAAGGACGAAGGCGGGCTTTAGGCTCGCAAATTGTGCGAACTTTTTTAAAATATCTATCTTAATTATAATAAATAATACTTAGTAGTGTCAATTTTTATTTGGTTCCGGACGGCTCTTCGCCCAATGGTTGGCCTAAAACTTCGGAAACCGTAGTTTTTCCGCCGAGAGCGGTAATAGTAAAATTGACCATTAAAAACGCGCCTAAAATAATAACAATACCAATGGCCGCCGCGGCCATGGCAGTTTTCCCTTTTTGAATTCGTTCCGGGCTGCCGCCGGCAATAATCCATAAAACCCCGCCGTAAAAAAACATCAACAACGCCCCGCTGCCAGTCAAAGCCAAAATCAGCTTGGAAAAGTTTACAATGGTTTGAAATATCGCCGCGGTGCCGCAAGTCTGATTGATATCCGTACCCGTCGCTGCGCCAGTACAGTCTTTCGGAACTAATTGGCCATCGGGGATACCGATAGTTGTCAGCCAAGAATTTTCTGCCAAAACCGGTGTCGCCAAAGACAGCAACAAACTAAGACTAAAGATGGTTATCAGGCTGCCAGTTATTATTTTTTTGCTCATAGGGTTTGTTGAATTTTTAAAGCCGCTAAATTCATGGCGTCAAGCAGCGAGGTGCCATTTTTTACCGCGGTAATTAATTCTTTCAAGGCTGTCTCCGCGGCCGCCGGGTTATTACCCTGGTACCAGCTTTTAGCGGTTAGAAGCTGATCGGCAAAAGTTTTTAGCTGATCATTGGTCTGCTGTTCGGCAACCAATGCCCTCAAGGCGGTCGGCTTTGAAGTTTTGTCCAGATATTTTTTCGCTTCGGTTTTTTTGGAAATAAACTGGATAAAGTCCCAGGCTTCGTTTATATGCTTACTTTTGTTGGAAACGGTCTGAACCCAGTAATTAGCGAAATTAGCCTGGGGTCGGCCTTCAATCTGCGGAACCGGCGCGATGGCATAGTTTAATTTGCCTTGCCGCTTGGTTTCAAAGTAGGGGAGATGATAATTGTAGCCGAAAACCATGGCGACTTTGCCGGCGGCGAAAGCATCAATCGAATTGGGCAGGGTGTCGTTCCAGGTATAAACTTCTTTGGTCGGATTGGCGAAATCGGTATAAAATCTGACCGCTTCCGGGCCGGGGTTATAAGTTTTATCGGTAAAACCCGGCGGAATCAGGGCAAAAGTAACTTGGCGGTTGTAGGTCATCTGGGCGCCGTTTTGCAGCATTAAAAGAGATATTATGTCCGTTGCCCGTTCGACGTTGTCGGCAGCGCCCAAGGCAATGCCGGATTGGACGATATTGCCGTCTTTGTCCTGGTAAGTTAATTTTTTGACATTTTCCTGCAAATCAAGCCAGTTGTTCGGCGGCAGGGGAATGCCGGCATTATTTAGCAAATCGCGGTTATAAAATAAAACTAAAGTATCAAGGCTCAAGGGCAAGCCGTAAATTTTGTCGTTTCTGATGACGTCGTCATAAACCACATCCAAAAACATATCTTTGAGCTGGGGCGGAGTCAGGCTGGGAGTTTCCCGGACTTCAACCAAAGTTTCCTCTTTGATGCCCAGACTTTTTTTGGTTACCTCGTAGGCCATTTTAGTTTTGGCCGGCAAGGGTTCGAGTTTGGCGAGGTATTTCGTTATCCAATCGTTATGCAAAGTAAAAATATCCGGCCCGCGGTCTTCGGCTAAGGCATTCAAAAGCTCGGTTTCAAATTCTTCCGGCCGGAGCTTGCGGTAAGTAATTTTAATGTTGGGATGCAAAGCGGAATAATCGCTGATGATTTCCGAAAAATTTTCCGGGTCGTCAAAAACGCCCCACCAGGTTAATTCCACCGGTTCCAGCAATTGTTGTTCCGCCGGACTGACCCAAGTACAGCGAAAGCCGGTAGTTACGACTGCCAAGGCTAAAATTGCCAGGAGGGTAATTTTTGTTTTAGTTATTTTTTTCATAGCCGGCTTATTTAAATTTTGTCTTTTAAAAAAGTCTTAAATTCTTTGCCGATTTCTTTGTCTTTGAGGCCGAATTCGACATTGGCTTTCAACCAGCCCAGTTTGGAACCGGGATCGAAAAGTTCGCCCTCGACCAGCTTGGCGTAAATTGGCCGTTTTTCCAGCAATTTGGCAATGGCGTCAACGAGCCAAAGTTCGTTATCTTTGCCCAGTTTGGTTTTTTCCAAAGCGGGGAAAATATCAGGGGTAAAAATATAGCCGCCGTGAGAAGCAATTTTGGATTTGGCCTTTTCCGGGCCGGGTTTTTCAACAATTGATTTGACCTGGTAAACGCCTTTTTCGGTTTCAATGCCTTCAATGATGCCGTATTTTTTGGTGCCTTCGCGGGTGGTTATTTTAGCCGTAATCACCGGGTCGCCGTATCTTTCAAACACTTCGACTAGCTGCTGGATATGGGGTTTTTTCGGGCAAACCCAGATATCGTCGCCCCAAACCACGGCAAACGGCTCGTCGCCGATGATTTCTTTGGCGTTTAAAACCGGCGTGCCGTTGCCGTAAGGGCCTTTCTGCCGGATATAAATAAAGTTTGCCAATTCGGCAACTTCTTTAATCGCTTGGTAGTATTTGTCTTTGCCGCATTTTTTTAGGTGTTCTTCCAAATACTCATTGCGGTCAAAATGGTCTTCAATGGCTCGTTTGGTGCCGCCAGTAACTAAAATTACATCAGTAATGCCGGCTCGAACCGCTTCCTCAACGATATATTGAATAATCGGCTTGTCGACAATTGGCAGCATTTCCTTGGGTTGAGCCTTGGTAACCGGTAAAAAACGCGTGCCCAGCCCGGCAACAGGGATGACGATTTTGCGGATTTTGGACATAAGTAAAGGGAATTAAGTTAATTGAGTTTACCTGATTTACTGATTAAATTATAACAGGAAAATACCGAATTGTAAAAAATCGTTAAATGTGGTAATTTAATACTGTTTTACGGGCTAAAATTAGATTTAGCGAGCTAGGCAAAGTGGCATGTCCCGCTCAAAACGGAGGGGTGGCCGAGTGGTTGAAGGCGACGGTCTCGAACACCGTTTTCCCGCAAGGGATCGCAGGTTCGAATCCTGTCCCCTCCGTTTTGCGCAGGTGCTTTATATGGCAGAAGGTTCTGCGCCGGTGGCGCACCCGCCGAAATAAGTTTATTTACGGAGGCGGGGAATCTCGCCCTCTCCGTTTTTGTGCGGTGGTCTCGTCCCGCTCCAGCGGGATCCCGCCTTCTTTTATAAAAAAATTATTGTGGCGGGAAACACCGTTAGACCCAAAAGGTCTCGTGGGTTCCTGCTTCGACTCGCTGATATTAGTATTAGTATTGTCGAAGCGAGGCGAGCAAATCCCACCCCTTCCGTTTTGCGCAGGTGCTTTATAATGGCAGAAGGTTCTGCGCCACTTCTCGGTAAACTCGAAGTGGCCTTGAGCTTGCCGAAAGACCAGAGGCGCACCCGCCGAAATGAATTTATTTACGGAGGTGGGGAATCTCGCCCTCTCCGTTCCGATCCAAATTCGGTGGGGTCATAACGATTTATAAGATTTAATACTAGATAATAATCAATACTATGCGTTGGAATCCAATACTCAATTCAGCTGGAGCAGCAGCCTACATTGGCGCGGTGGCGCTTTTTATGCAATTCATCCAGTCACTGCGCCACGATACTCCCGATACGCTGCTGGACGGAATGGGGGCGCTTTCGCTCCTCGTATTTTCCGCTGCAGTCATGGCATTTCTTTTTTTCTATCAGCCGATAGTGTTGCTTATAGAAAACAAGAAGAAAGAAGCGGTCTCGTATTTCCTCAAGACCCTTGGAATATTCGGCGTGATCACCGTGTGTGTGCTCGTGTTGATCAGTTTACAATAGGTCATCCGATTTGAATCCCTGGCTCACCGTTTTGTGTAGGCTTGGTAGTAGAAGGTTTTGCACCGGAGAAAATCAATTCAATAATAATCTTATGAAAAACAAAGCCCTGATTCTAATTTTTGTTGCCGTCTTCGGCGCGGGTGCTATTTGCTGGTATTTTTATGGCTCTAAAACTAACCAGCCGGCTGCAATCAGCGAATCCGCCGCGATTGAAATAATCAGAAATCAATTTCCCGAGATGGGGGATTACCCAAGCGATAATTTGCCCCCGAAGTCTATAAAAACCGAACCAGCCGATGGCGGCTGGTACGTCGCTTTTATTCAGGAAGGCTCGGGCGTGCCAGTTATTTCGGCCCGATGTTTTCTGGTAAAAAACGATAAAAGCCTAATGCAAAGAAAGTACGACTCGCCAGGCAATATTTTAGCCGGTGACTTTTCCGCCAAAGAGTGCCGAGTAGTTGAAAATTCAGCCGGCGGCGATAAAGACGAACACGGCTGCATCGGTTCGGCGGGTTATTTTTGGTGCCAGGCAAAGCAAAAATGTTTGCGGCCGGGGGAAGAGCCATGCGAGGGGAATGCCGGAAATCCAACCTGTGTATTGGAAACTTGCCACGGACTGGATATTATTTGCGGCGCCAACCCTCCGGAGGCTTGCACGATGATGTATGGGATCGGCGATAAATGTTTGCAATATGCAAAATGCGGCGTTTTAAATGGCAAATGCCAGCCGCTGCAAAATCCTCAATTCACGCAGTGCAAATCGTGCGTTCAAACTTGCATAGACGAAAACCAAAATAACAATTCAGGGTTATTTGAATGCGAGAGCAAGTGCAATTAAAATGATTTGCCGAAGAGAATAAATTTACTCATTTATTTAAAACTGAAAGCGCGAGCGGAAAATTGTTTTTTCGCTTCCGCCGCTATCGCCAAAAAATACTTTTTATCAATTCGTCATTTGATTACTTAAATTAAACCTATGGATTACCGGCGGCATTATGTTAAAAGATTTTTCGGGCACGCGGTTTCAATTCCGTTTATCTGGCTGCCGTTTTTGGTTTTGATCGTTTTAGACCTTTGCGCCGAAATTTATCATCAGGTTTGTTTTCCGATTTACAACATTCCAAAAGTGAAGCGATCGGAATACATTTTAATTTTTGACCGCAACAAACTCCAATACCTGAATTGGTTTGAAAAAATAAACTGCATGTATTGCGGTTATGTCAACGGCCTGCTGGCTTATCAAAAAGAAATCGCCGGCCGGACTGAAAAATATTGGTGCGGCGTAAGGCATGAAAATAAACCCGGGTTTAAACCTCAGCCTCATCAAATTGATCAGAATTTTGCCCAGTTCGGCGACGGGGATGATTTCAAAAAAAAATACATTAAATTATAAATTTAAGTCTAAAATTTATGACCGAAAAAACTCACGAAAATCTGCTCAAAGCCATTGCCGGCGAATCAATGGCGCGCAATAAATACACTTATTACGCCGAAATTGCCGTTAAAGAGGGCTTAATGTGGATTGCCAAGGTTTTTGAAGAGACCGCGGATAACGAACGGGCGCATGCCCAAGAAGAATTGGAAAAGCTCAAGCAGCCGATAAGTATGACTAATACCTATGACATCCAGCCACTTGGTAAAACTTTGGAAAATTTGCGTCATGCTCAGGCCGGCGAAGAATATGAGTTCGGCACGATGTACCCGGATTTTGAAAAGATGGCTCGCGAAGAAGATGAGAAGGATATCGCTGATTTGTTTAAAGCAATCAGCGAAGTGGAAGAAAAACACGCCGAACGCTATAAAATTTTAGGCGATCGGCTGGAGCAAGGTAAGTTATTTGAAAGCGATGAGGAAATTGAATGGAAATGCCTAAACTGCGGTTATATTCACAAAGGTAAAAGCGCGCCGAAAAAATGCCCGCTTTGCCAAAAACCGCAGGGTTATTATATGGGACTGAAGGTGGTACGGTAGTTAGGTTGTAGGAGAATAAGAAGCTAAGAAATAAGAAAATATACCCCGAAGGAGCGATTCGCGAATCGCTCCTTCGGGGGTTTTTAATGTTAGTTTAGTTATTTTTTGATTTCAAAGATGATTGGATGAGGCAAATCGCGGTAGCCGCCGGAGTTATACAAAACAAATTCCGGCAAGCTGATTTTACAGCCGTTTTCGGTCATTTCCGAAATTACGCCTTTTTGTGGTACGTCCCAAAGGGTGGTATTTTTGGGAATAGTCGCGCTCTGGCCGGAAATTTCATTGTGAATTGTCCAGCCCGGCGTTTCAAATTTACCTTCCTTAGTCACCGCTTCGAAGGTGCCGTCTTTCTCTACCGATTCAGCGCTTAAATCAAATTCTAAAGTATGATCATAGGAAAAATACATCGCGGTTTGAGTAATGCCGTATAGGGTTTGACCCGGCCAATCTTCGCGGTAGATAATTTTTACTTTCCATTTACCCAGGTAGACATATTTGGCCTTGGCTGGTACCGAGTCTTTGACCAATTCTCCCTCGGCTTGGTATTTGACCGTGCCGACATAATCAGGATTAATGCCAAAAATTGGTTTTGAGGTCATGGTTTCGCCTTGGTTGATTTCAAAGCATGATTCTTTGGTTTTTACCTTGATTTTACTTTCACCAATCTTGTTTTTTAATTCCGCATTGCTGAAAATCAAAATAATCTTATCAAAGTTATCTTCTGGTTTATCGAAGCAAAAAGATCTATTTTCCAGGTCAGTCCAGTCTTCAATATATGGTTCGCCGTTGTTTTTTGGGTATATCACGGCCTTGATGGCAGCATTTTTGCTTTTGCCAGTAAAATTTTTAAGGTCAGTAAAGACCGCCTTGCGTACGCCGGTTGATTCTGAAAAGAAGGTTTCAATTACTTGAGAAGTCAAAGCCGGCAATTCTTTGGTGGTAATAGGACTTTCACCCGGCGCCAAAAAAGTCATATCGGCATTACTGCCGCTTTGCGAAGAGTAAGCAGGAAAAGCTTTACTCTGGTCGGCATTTTTATATTTTTCGATTGGTTTTTTGTTGTAATTCCAAAGGGTAAATTCTTTCCAGTTTTTCTTAAAGCCGCCGTCAATATTTTTTTCCACGCTATCCAAGGGGTCGCCGGCGGCTTTGCAGCCTTCAAAAACTTTTGTTACGACACCTCGGTCGTAAGTATTGGTAAGATAAAAAGGAAAAACATAAGCGCCATATTCAAAGCTACCGCCCCGGCTATTTAAGCTTAGTTGGGGCTTGGGTATAAAATTGTCGGTATAGCCCTGCTCGGAATTTTCTTTAGGGTAGATAAAATCTTCCGACCAGGTTGCCGTGCCTTCAATCCACCACAAGTTTTTAGCTATCAGCCAGCAGTCAAAAGCGCGCTGGAAAGCATGAAAAATTTCGTGAACAGTGGTGGTTTTTAAATTTTTGTCATTTAGATTTTCCCGGATAATAATAAAGCTGCTTCGAAAATTGCCATTATCCGGCGCGTTAACCCCATAGGAGGAAGAACCGTCATTATTTAAAAGTAATGAGTAGTTGACTGGTCCAACATAAATATCTAATTTATTGTCGCCGCCTAGGGTGCCATCGACTGGCGGTATTTTGCCAAGCAATCCGACGAATTGGGCGTAGGCTTGGTCGGCATTTAAATTGGCCACGATTTTTTGGGCGGTACCATAATACATTTTGGTAATTTTTTCTTCACCGCTAATAATTTCCTTTTTTTCCGGATACCAAACTTTGATTTTGCCGTCAGTGGTGTTTAAGGTGTCGTCAGTTTTGTAGGTAATGGGCCGGTCGAAAGCTTTAGCCTGATCAACTAGTTTAAGCCAACTAGTTTGCGGCGACTGAATTTCTCCATTCATTATTTTACTGATAAAACTTTCCGGGTTGTCGGGCCGCAAAAAATATGGCGCCAAAGTTTTTTTGGTGGCTTCAGAAAGCTTATCCCAGTTTTCCTGGATTTCGGCAAAAGTGCCGCCATCTTCAAACGGCGCATTTTTAGTAAAGTATTCCTTGGGTAAAGTCGGGTCATTAAACAGAAATTTAATTTTATAAATTAAAGCCGTATCCAAATTAATTTTGCCATCATCAAGTGCGGCTTGGATTAAATTTAGGCCGGTTGGCTCGGTCAAATAGCGAGGATCATTGGCGAATTGGTCAGGAGCATCTGGCGCTTGGTTATTTTTTGGCCGAAGTAAAAAAAAGCCGGCAGCAATAGCCAAAATAACCACGATGATTAAGCCGATGGCAATAGGTTGTTTTTTCATAAAGTAGTTTTAGGAATTAACCCCGACGCAATTATTTTAGGCTATTAATTGGTTTTCGGCAAGGTAATTTTGTGTTAAAATAGAGGTAAGTTAAAATAAGTTAAATAATATGGCTGAAATTAAACCGGGAATTTATCAACACTACAAAAACAAGAATTACCGCGTCATTGGCGTGGCTAAGCACAGTGAAACCTTGGAAGAGCTGGTGGTTTACGAGGCCTTATATAATAACCAAGTTTCCAAACTCTGGGTCAGGCCGAAAAAGATGTTTTTGGAAAAAGTGGAAGTTGACGGCAAGAAAATGCCGCGATTTAAATATTTAGGAAAGTAAAGTAAGTTTAAGCTAATTTTCGATATGGCAAAAAACCTTTGGCACGCCCTAAGTGAAACAAAAGTTTTAAATCTGCTTAAAACCGATAAAAACGGTTTGAGTCAGATTGAAGCGGAAAAAAGAATCAAGGAATTCGGTTTCAACCAGCTGCCGGAAAAGAAAAAAGAAACCGGCTTGGTAATTTTTTTGCGGCAGTTTAAAAGCCCCTTGGTTTATGTTTTGCTTGGAGCCGCTGTTATCTCTTTTATTCTTCAAGATTTTATTGACATGGCTGTAATTTTGGTTACAGTTTTGGTTAATATTATTTTAGGTTTTTATCAGGAAAATCGGGCTTATCGGGCAATTTATTTTCTTAAAAAACTGATTGAATTCAAGTCAAAGATTTGGCGCGATGGCCGAATTATTGAGATTGAAGCCGTTAATTTAGTGCCGGGCGATATTATTTTATTAAAAGCCGGGGATAAAATTCCCGCTGACTGCCGACTTTTGAACCTGGATAATTTTTTAGTTAATGAGGCGACTCTGACCGGCGAATCAATTCCGCTGGAGAAAAGTTTAGCGGCTTTGGGAAAAGGGGCAGTTTTGGCCGAACGAAAAAATATGGTTTATAGTGGGACGATTGTGGCTCGAGGCAAGGCGACGGCCATAGTCTGCGAAACTGGCACTGATACCGAGCTGGGCCAAATTACGCAGTTAGTTGGCGAAACGGAAAAGGAAAAAACGCCGCTTCAATTGCAGCTAGAAATTTTCAGCCGTTATTTAGTTTACGCAGTTTTGGGTATTTGCGCGATTTTAATTGCGATTGGAAAATTACAGGGTCGAACCATTTTTGGTTTTGGCCAGGCGGCCAGAGAGGGGATGCTGAATGTGGCAGCGGCCATTGCCGTAGCGGCCATTCCGGAAGGGCTGTCAATTTCCGTCACGGTCATTTTAGCCATTGGCATGCAAGAGATTTTAAAAAGAAAATCCCTGGCCCGTAATCTAGCGGCAGCGGAAACCCTCGGCAGCGTTTCAATAATTTGTACCGATAAAACCGGCACTTTGACCGAAGGCAAAATGCAAGTAGCAAAAATTATAACGCCGGAAACCGAGACTAACTCCCGACATTTAAGCCCTTATGTTCATTCTAACTCTTTGGTTAATAAGGATTTGATTTTAAAAATGTCGCTTCTTTGCAGCGATGCGGTTTTGGAAAATCCCCAGGCAGAATTGGAAGAGCAAAAAATTATCGGCGATCCGACCGAAACCGCCTTGCTTTCGGCCGCTTTGCAAAACGGAATTCCTTATCAGCAAATTCATCGCCAGCAGCCGCGGCTAGCCGAAATCCCTTTTGACTCCCAAAATAAATATATGGCGACTTTAAATCAGTTCGATCCGGGGCATAGCGTGATCTACGTCAAAGGCGCGCCGGAAAAAATATTTAGTATGCTTTCTGAAATCAGAATGAATGACCGCAAAGAATCAATTGACGGCGCAAAATTAAAATCATTAAAATCAAGATATGAAAAATTAACCGCTCGGGGGCTAAGGGTTTTAGCCTTTGCCTATAAAAAAATTTCCAGCAGTAAGGAGCCAAAAATTGAGGAAGAATTAAACGATTTAATTTTTGTCGGATTTGTGGCCTTGCATGATCCGTTGCGGCCGGAAACCAAAGACACCATCAAATTGGCGGCTCAGGCGGGTATTAGAACCATTATGGTTACCGGCGACCATAAGCTGACGGCCAAAGCCATTTATAAAGAATTGGGCTTTGATATTTCCGAAAAAAATATTTTGGAAGGCCATCAGCTGGAGCAGTTAAGCGATTCGGAACTGGCAAAAATCGTTGAAAAAATTGATATTTATGCCCGGGTTGAACCGCATCATAAATTGAGAATTGTTGACGCTTGGCAGAAGAAAGGCGAAGTGGTGGCTATGACCGGCGATGGGGTCAACGACGCGGCCGCCATTAAATCAGCCGATATCGGCATTGCTTTGGGCTCCGGCACCGATGTGGCCAAAGAAACTTCAGATTTGGTTTTGTTGGATAATAATTTCAAGACCATTATTGCCGCGGTTGAACGCGGCCGCATCATCTTTGATAATATCAGAAAAAGCATTCTTTATCTTTTATCCGATTCATTTTCGGAAATTATTTTAATCTCCGGAGCTTTAATTTTAGGCTTGCCTTTGCCGCTTTTGCCGATACAAATTATCTGGGTTAATATGATTGACGATGGTCTGCCGAGTCTGGCCTTAACGCTGGAAAAAGGCGACGAAAATGTTATGAGTTATAAACCGCGGCGGAAAAAAGAAAAAATTTTAGATTCAGAAATGAAAATATTGATTTTTGGCATCGGTACGATGACTAATTTAATTTTATTAGGTCTGTTTTATTATCTTTTTAAAACGGCAGTTTATGATTTAATCCATATCCGGACGCTACTTTTTTCAATGCTGGGGGTCGAATCGCTGCTTTATGTTTTTTCCTGCCGCAATCTTCGGCAGTCAATTTTCAAATCAAATCATTTTTCCAATCCATACTTAGTCGGAGCGGTTTTAATCGGCCTTGGCCTGCAATTAATCGCGATTTATCAGCCTTATTTGCAGCGGATATTTGAAACGGTGAGTTTAGGGCTGAATGATTGGCTGATCATCATTGCCTTGAATTTGATTCAGCTGGCGGGCATTGAATTGGTTAAATATTATTTTATTGTTAAAAAATACAATACCAATAGATTGACGGTATAATTTTAATAATTAACTAAAAACGATATGGCCGAAGTCAAAATTTTAATCCAGGGATTTACCAGCGGCGACAATGGCGATGGCGAGACCTGTCCGACCATCACTTTAGTCAGAGACCAAGGTATTATTATGGTAGTTGATCCGGGGGTTTTAAAAAGCCAGTCGGTTTTAGCCGAGGCATTAAAAAGAGAAGGTTTGGATGTTACCGACGTTAATTTGGTTTTTATCACGCATTCTCATTTGGATCATTACCGTAATATTGGGATGTTTGCCGAAGCTAAAACCGTAGAATATTTCGGCATCTGGCACCAGGGTCAGTGCGCTGATTTGCCAAATCAATTGAGTCCGGCTATTAAAATTATTAAAACTCCCGGCCATAATTATGACGGTTTAAGCCTGCTGGTTAAAACCGATTTAGGCCGAGTTGCCGTGGTCGGCGATGTTTTTTGGCAAGAAAATTCTCCGGAAAATGATCCGTACGCCAGCGACCAGGGAAAGCTGGAGGAAAGCCGAAGAAAAGTTTTAGCCTTAGCCGATTATGTTATTCCCGGTCATGGGCCGATGTTTAAGGTCAAGTAAATTAAGTGGTCAAGAGATCAGGAATAAGAAAATTATTATTATGGAAAAATTGTTAGTACTTTGTGGCCCTCCGGGTTGCGGCAAAACAACATTAATTGAGAAATTTTTACAGCTGCATCAAGATTTTATTTTTGTTGATATTTTTCAATTTGTTAAAAAATATAAAGATGAAAATGGTGATTTGGGATTGAATGGGTCGTTATTGGCACATCAGGATATGTATAACTTTTTAGGATCAGTCGATAAAAATATAATCTTAGAGCTTGGGACCAATCGGGCGGAATTAAACTTTGGTAACGTTGCCAGGCTTTCTGGTAAATATAAAATCTCAGTCTTTTTTTGCCGGCTGGATAAGGAAATTTGTATCAAGCGAGTTTTGGCCAGGCAAGCGGCTGATAAAACCAGGAATTATCCTTCTTTGGATTATTTGGCAGAAAAATTTAAACGCGGTTATCCGGAAAAACATACGGAGATTGCTCAACAGCTTAATTTATCGTTTAGGCAGCTTGATATGAGTTTACCGGACAAAGATCTCCTGGACATTTTAGAAAATATACTCAGTTGAGATTATCGTCTTATACAAAAAAACCGACCGCTTAAGCTGGCCGGTTTTTTTGTGGAGATTATTTTACGATGATTTCTTGTTCAAATTGATCTTGACCGTCAATAAATACCGCCTGGCCTTTATCGGAAAGTTTCAGTTTTAAAATCATAGTATAACTTCCCTTATTAATGGGGCGCGGATCGAGGATAAAACGGAATTCCGCCGTCTCGCCTGGTTTAACAATTTTTTTGCCAATGGGTATGGCAGCGACGTCTTTGGAAAGCCAATCCTTTTTGTCATAAAATTGGCTGGTAAGTCCGTCAATACTGAAAACCCCCAAAGTAGTTTTTTTCGCTTGCCAAGTTATATTGCTGGTGTTTTTGATTCTGATAATGACGCTGGTCCGCGTGGTCTTTTTAATTGAGACCGGGATCGTATTTTTTATAATTTGGCCGGTCACGGCCGGTTTAACAATGATAAATTTGGCGATGGAAGTAATTTTAGCCGGGGTGCCGTTTTGGTTGTAGAAAAGGGTCATTTCCTGAGTTAAAAGACCGGCTTGATTTATTGGTGCGGTTAAGTTAAAAGTGAAAGTAGCCAGTTGGCTTGAGGCAATATTAGTTTCGGCCGGGCTAATTTTTTCCGGTATGGCAAAAGAACTGGTGGTTTTGCCGGCGTCGGTAATTTTTAAGTAAACATTGCTGTTTTGCCAAGTTGTCGTGCCGTTATTTTTGAATTTCATCGTAACCGTCGCGGTGTTGCCGGTTACCATGATTAAGCCTTCCGGTTTCATTGAATTTAAAGAAGCCGAAAGGGCATTGGTTTCGCCGGCCGGATTAGGATTTTGGCTGTTGCCGATCGGATCGGTAATGGTATCATCGATATAATCAATGACATCGCTGGCGCCATGAATTTCCAAAAGAGCCTGGGAAACTTTTAAGGCGCTATCTTTTTTGTCCGGCCCGAAAACGCGATCAAAAATGCCCGAGTCTTCAATTCGCATCCGTTCGCCGGCGGTAATTAAATAGTATTTATTATCAACCAAGACAAAAGTCCCATCTTTTAATTTGACCGGATCGCCGGTTGGGTATTTTCCTAAATCAGCCGCAGTACCGATCTCCGGTTCTTGCGAATTAAAATTATTTTTCCAAACTACGGCGTCAACGGCGTGTTTCAAACCGTCTTTGATCTGCCAGATTTGGCCGGTTTCATCTTTGAATAATTTGCCTTGAGGATAAACCGAAGTGGCGGTGATAGTCGGTCCTAAAGGATAGTTGGCAATTAAAGCTTCATTAACCGTTGGGACCTCGTTTTCCGTTACGGCAATTCGGAAGTCAGCTAATAAAGCCAAGGAAGTTTGGTCAACAATCAACCTTTTTTGGCCGTCAGCCAGTAAAAACATCTGGCCGGTAACCGAAGATTTAACCAAAGAATTTTCAGTAAAGTTGATTGGACTACCATCGGGATAAGCGGCCAAATCCTTGGCCGAAGTAAAAATGGCGTCACTTAGTTTGTAGTCGGTTAGAAATAATTCTTTTGAAGCAAATTTCTTTTTGGTGTTATTTGAAACTAGCCAATAATTAGAGTTGTCAGTTAATACCTGGCCGTCAAGAAATTTTTGGTCGCTGAAATAGCGATGCCAAATCCGCCAAAAAAGCCGGTTGCCGCCGTAAGGAGCCGTCACTCCCAATTCCGGCGAGTAGCCGACGTAAGGAGTGTAAATATATAAATTGGCAGTGGCTTTGTTTTGGGGCGTAACCGAGTAGCCGTCAAGGGATTTAGTCGTTTGGCCGACCTTAAACGAGAATTGGCCGGCTTTATTCCAATAGATTTGCTGAGTTTCCGCGCTAGCTTCAAGCTGATTATAAAAACCGCGGTATTTGTCTTTACAGGTATTGCCGTAGCAGCTGTAGCCGGTGGCCCAATCCAAAGCTTTCTCAGTCGCCTGGGTTTTATGAATTAAGCTTTGTTCTTTTTCCAAGGTGGTTAATAAGAATTTGGGATTAATATTGTGCTTTTGGCCGATGGTCCAGATAATTTCAGCGGCGGTCATGGCTTTGCCGTCAACTTCTTGGCTGTAGCGAGCCAAGACGCTGTTTTCCCGCTCGAGAAATTTTTGAATGGCGGTTTTAGATAAAGCATTTTTATCGGTTAAATCTCCGTCGTCAATAATGTCGCTTGGGTTAAAAGTTCGAGCCAAAGCGAGATTTGGGTAAATTAAAACAAAAAAAGCCAAGATTCCGAGCTTGAGCTTTAAGGAAAATTGCCTGATTTTTTTGGATTTTTGTTTTTGTTTAAGGGGGTAAAAAAACATAGTATTTCTACTATTACTGTAGCATAATTTTGATAATTTGTAAATATCACCAGCCCTAATTTTTTAGTTTTTTTAATAATTGCCAATAGCGCTTATTTTAGTTTTGTGGTATATTGATATTAAGTTTTAATTTAAAATATTAAAGAAAAAATTTAAGGAAGGGGGTGAAACTATGAAAAAAAGTTTAATCATCGCATCTACTGTTTGCTTATTTGCTTTAACGGTAATGCCGGCTTTAGCCTTAAACGTTGGTTTAGAGTACGGCACTTACACTGGTTTAGGCACCAAAGATTTGCGGGAAGGGATTATGTCAATCATTAATGTCTTATTAGGATTTTTAGGCATCATTGCCATTGTCATCGTCCTTTACGGTGGCTTTGTCTGGTTGACTTCAGCCGGTAACGAAGAAAAAGTTGGCCAAGCTAAAAAGATTATCACCTCTGGTATCATTGGTTTAGTGATTATTTTCGTCTCTTACGCTATCGCCAGTTTCGTTATTACTCAGTTAATGTCTGCCACCGGTGCCGCCTAAATAATTAATTAGACTTAAAGTTTTAATTTCAAAGGAAGAATAATTATGAATTCTTTTAATGATTGGAATTCAGTCATGCAAGCTTCTGTTTTTGAAGTTTGGTTTCGCTTTGTTAATTTAATCCCCAATATTTTAGTCGCTTTGTTAATTCTGATCGTCGGTATCTTGTTAGCCAAAGCTTTGGGCCGAATTGTGACGGAGCTGATTAGAAAGCTTTATGTTGATAAAGCGGTTTCCGCTACTGGTTTAAAGAAAGTGTTAGAAAAAATTGGGTTTAAATTGGAAGTGAGCAAGGCTTTAGGTTTATTAGTTAAGTGGTTTTTGTATGCGGTAGTTTTGGTAGTCACGGCCGATATTTTAGGGCTTAAGCAGATATCTGAATTTTTACAGTCAATTGTTTTGTATATTCCCAATGTCATTATTGCGGTAATAATTTTGCTTGTCGGTACCGTCGTTAGTAATTTTATTCACACTTTAGTCAAAGAAACTTCTTTGGCCGGAAAACTTTCCGGTGCTGATTTTTTGGCCAATACGGCCAAGTGGTCAATTTTGATTTTTACCTTTTTGGCCGCCTTGCTCCAGCTCAAAGTGGCAACGGAATTAATCCAAATTCTTTTTACCGGATTAGTTTTGATGCTGGCTTTGGCCGGCGGTATTGCTTTCGGCCTGGGTGGCAAAGACAAAGCCAAAGAAATCATTGACGGGTTGAGTAAAAAATAACAAAAAAACATACCTACAAAGAAAAACCTCGGAGCTCCGGGGTTTTTTGTAGAAAAAAAGCCCTACGTTATTTCAGTAGGGCCAAAAGAGGGAATTGGCAGATTAGAATTCGATCCGGCAGGCAAGACCGAATCGCCATTTATCGCCGTTAACATAATCCCGTTTGCCGCCGGTTTGGTTTGGGCTGGCGATTTGGTACATTATTGACGGAGTGAGGAACATATTTTTCCGAATTGGTAAGTCCGCACTGGCACTAAGGCGAGTGTAGACATACCCGCTATCCATTCTCAGTATGCCGCTAGACCAGGCACCTTGAATGCCTAAGTTGAGTGTCTGTTGTTTCCCGCTTGTTAGTTTGAAACCAAGCGGAACTTTGATATTGGCGCCGGGATAGACGGCAAAACCGCCTTCCGGACTCTGACGGCCGGTTTTCCCGTAGTAGTTAAGCCGTAGGTATGGTTCAAACCACTTGAAGCCGGTGTAAGTTGTCACCAGTTGGGCGGTCCACTGGTCATCGTTATATTTTCCAACCTCGTTGAAGTCGTAGTACCACAAGCTTAAGTCCAGCGTTAAGGGCTCAAACTTTTTGACGTAGCCGACGTAAAAATCGATTTCGCCCTTAAACGGCGGTGTTGGTTCAGGCGGCGGGTTAAGCAATTTATGCAGTTGCTTAGTTGAGTTAAGCAACTGGTAAAGCGAAGCCAGCCGTTCGTCTTTGAAGGTTGGAGCCTGTGTCTCTTTTCCGGCCGCCGGTTTGATTGGTTTTGTCTCGGGAAATGCTGACCAAACTCCGGCGTAAAGTCCAGTCTCGCCTAGCTTTAAGGATAATTCGTTTTCCCAGGTTAGGTCATCATGTATCACTAAACCAACATCGTGCAGGTAGGTGGTTCTGATTTCACTGCGCCAGTTGCCTTGGAGCTGAAGTTTGCCTACTTCTTCTTCGGCCCAAGCGTTGGTCAGTATTTGAACCAGAATAATAAGCATTGCTAGCTTTTTCATGCCTGTTTCCTTTCAAAGATCATTTTGCCGGAAACCATTTCCAGCAGGCCTTGAAGTTTTCAGCTTCAAAACATATTAATATAGCTCATTTGGGTATAAGTGTCAATAAATAAAACATTAAATTAGCTTAATTTAAGCAAAATATTTGTAATGTTGTCAAAAATATTGACAGTTTTTTCTGAATTTGGTACATTGAACGTATGATTGAGGAGAAGGTTTTAATTGATTTAGGTTTAAGCCAAATTGAGGCCAAAATTTATTTGGCCTGTTTGGGGTTAGGCCAAGACACGGTTTTGAATATTGCCAAAAAAGCTGAAATTAAAAGGCCAACATGCTACGTGGCCTTGGACAACTTATGCCAAAAGGGGTTTATGATTAAAATTGAAAAACAAAATACGACGCTTTTTGCGGCTGAAAATCCCAGAATTATTTTAAATCAGTACAAAGAAAAAATTGCCAATTTTACCGAATTGCTACCTTATTTTGAAACCCAGTCGAATAAAGGCCCAAAACCCAAAATCCGGTATTATGAGGGGAAGGCCGAGCTTTTAAGCGTTTATTTAAAGATTATTCATCCTTCAAGCGAAATGTATTTTTTTGGCACCGACATCGGAAAATTAATGGCTACATTTCCCACTTTAATTGATGACTATGAAAAAAAGATTTACGCCGAAAAAAAAATTTATCAGGAGATCATTTCAAACGATATAAACGCCAAGGCGTATTTGGATAAATATGGCAGCAAGAGGCCGATTAAAATCATGCCGGCAGACCTGCCGGTTTGCGCCGATGTGGCCATTACGGAAAATAAATTGTTTATTGTTTCTTTGAATAATTTGTTTGGCGTATTGATCGAATCGGAGGATTTAGCTAAGACTTTTAAAAATTTTTTTCTCTTAGCTTGGAAAAGCGCTGAATAAATATAGATTTTGAATTAGATAAAACCCCGGCTAACTCCGGGTTTTTTAATTATCTAAACTTACAACAAACCGATAATCACCCAAAATAAAACCGCCAAATCGTTTTTAAAATAGGGGACATCAATTAAGCCGTGAATAAGGATGGCAACCATGGCAGACATCAGGCCTAGGGTTATTAGCTGGTAGTTAGCAAAGCCTTGTTTGAAGAATTTAATAATCAGCCAGCCAAAGGCGAGTAAACCGGTTAGTCCGATTTCCAGCCAGAAATTTAAAATAATGTTATGAGGATATAGCAGCGGTTCAAGCGTCAGCGGATCGCGCTGGGCATTTTGAATTTGGGCAAAGCCGAGAAGACCGGCGCCCAAAACGGAATTTTTACTATTGTCAGTCAAATATTGCCAGCCAGTTTGCCATAAAAATAGACGGTTTTGGCTTGATGCGTCTTTAAAAGTGAGTAATTCCAAAATTTGGTGGCGAGCCGGCGGTACGGTTAAGCAAGAAATAATTAAGATTAAGACAATTAAGGCAGTTATTTTTTTATTCCAACCGAAGAAAACAAAAAACACAATGGCGGCAAGTAAACCCAGCCAGGTGCCCTGGGAAACCGTAAATAAAATCGCTAAAATTGCCGGGATGATTATCAATAATTTTAAAATTGTCAGCCCGAAGGTGCGATTTGCGAATCGCACCTTCGGCAATTCAGAAATCAGCCAGCCAAGGTAAATGGCGGTAATGGGTCCCAAATATAAACCAACGGCATTCGGCGAAGTGAAAAGGGAAGTAACCCGGCGCTGAGCCGGCAAAATCCAGCTAGCTTCGGCAATGCCAAATCCCGTAAATTTTTGGTAGATGGCTAAAAGTGAAATTGCCAAAGTCGATATGCCTAATGACCAGAGGATAACATCTTTATCTTTTTGGGTTTTGATTATGTTTACTAAAACCACAAAAAATAAAATCGGTTCAACAAAATAAGCTTTCCAAAGTCCGGCCGCGGCCGCTTTGTCGGGCGAAATAAAAACCGAGATGGTGGCTGACAGCAGAATTAGCAGAATTGGCCAGCGGTAATTTTTTAGCTTAGAGTTTAAAGCTTTTAGCTTGTAGCTACTGGAATTTATCAGCCAGCCGAGGAAAGTTACCCAGATGCAGACTTCTAAAAAAGTAAAAGGTAACCCTTCGGCGCCGCTTGGGGTAGGAAACCAAATTTTGGACCGGAAAAGATAAGTGGGTAGTAAAACAATGGTTAAGCCGACGGCGTAAATTGGTTTTTTGTAGCTTAAATAAGCCAAGATGACTAAAATCGCTACCAATAAAAAATTAATCGGCCAAAAAAATTGGTTTAAAAAATGTTGAATTTGCCAGTTGAGGTCAAAGAGAAACATGGTTAGGTATTAGGAGATTAGGTATCAGGAGCTATGATTTTTAGGCAAAAGCCTTTTTTGGCGGCTTTAAGCCAGGAATTTACTTCGTTTTTGTAGTTTTTATCAACGGCGGAAAGCCTAGTCAGTTTGCCGTTTTTTAAAAAATAAGGATCCACGGCCCGGGGTTTTGATTTAAGGCATAAGTCGGCTTGTTTTGGCAGGACGTTTTTTATTTTCATCATCTTTAGCTGGCTGATTTTTCCCCGAATTTCCGCGTCGCCGGATTTTTTCAGCTTTGCCATCACTGATTGGTCCGTGGTAAACAGATCTTTTTTGGTGATTATTTTTTTTGCCAGCCCGGTTTTGATGGCGTCGCTTAAAGTCTTATAAAGCGCTGCTTGCAGCGGATTGCACCAAACTTTTTTATTCAGCGCCAAATAAAGCCGGGCGAATTTTCTCGCCGACTCTTCATCGGTAAAAACCCAGCTATTATTTTTAATCGTTAGGCGGCCGAGGATTTTTTTGGGATCGATTTTAGCTACGCTTTTCCGGTTGGGGTCTTGCAGGGCGTAATCAATTCGGTCGGCGCATAAATTTGGCAGTTCATTTTCGGCCAAAGGAAAATTATTATTTAGAATTTTCACCGGGCTAATTTTGTGCTTTTTTAAAATTTTATTTATCCCCTGAATTTCAAAAGCCCGGCTCAGCCGGCTGTCCTGGTAGTCCTGGCGAATATTGGAGTTAAAAACAAAATCAGCAACGTGGGAAAAAGCCGTGTGGGAAATGTCATGAAGCAGCCCGACAGTCTGCTCTTTGAGGCCAGCGCCGAATTTCCTTAGCAGCAGCATGACGCCGATTGAATGCTGGTAGCGGGTAAATTTGCCGGCACAAGTATAATGGAAGTCATTGGCTCCGAGCTGGCCGATTTTTTTCAAGCGCTCAAGCGCCGGCGATTTGATTAGCTCGATTAAGACCGGCTCGGTGATTTCAAACCGGCCGTAGATTTTATGGTTTATTATCATGGGTTTCATGAAGTTGAGTTAATCAAGCGATCAAGTTAATTAAGCGGTTGGTTAGTTTGATTTTTTAATAATTTCAAAAACTGCTTTTTTATCAAAACCTTTAAGCAAATAAAGCGTGACAAAGTAAACCAAGGTGCCCGTTAAAATTGCCGCAGCAAAAGGCAGGTTAGGCAAAGTGTAAAGGGGAATTGCCATGACTAAACTGGCAATTATCGCTTTGCCCAAAATTTTTAGGTTCGGCAGAAATTTTAAATTCTGGTGCATTACGTAAGCGGCGGTCAATAAAATCAGCGCTTCGGTAAAAACCGTCATCCAAGCCGCGCCCCAGTAAGTGTATTTATAGATAAAGATAATATAACCAACAACGGAAATCACGGCATTGATTGCGTAAAATTTAATCATTTTTTTCTGCTGGTTTAAAGCGACAACGACATAACCAAAAAGTCCGGAGATAAAAATTATCCCGGTGGCAATAAGCAGGATTTTTATAATTTGGCCGGAAATGGCAAAATCCGGGCCAGCCATTAAAACCATCAGTGGTTCGCCCAAAAAGCAGCCGCCGGCAATCAAGGGAATAGTTAAAATGATTAAAAAATCAAAAGTCGATTGGATGATTATTTTTAATTTATCAAAACTCTTGATGGCGATGGCCGTGGCTAAAAGCGGTAAAATTAAGCCCAAAAATAGATAATCAATGTTGATTAGAACTTCCAAAATTTTATAAGGAGCGCCGTATAAGCCGACTTCGGTTTGCGGCCGGATTAAAGACATGATAAAAATGTCGCCTTTAAAATAAATTAAATTTAAGGCAATGGTTAAGGCCAGCGGCCAGGTTTTTTTCAGAATTTTTTGCCAGACGGTAAAATCAAAACTGGGCTTAAGGTTAATTTGTTTTGAAGCAAAAGCGACTAGCAGCAGAAAAATTATCAAGCTGTCGGCCGCGGCCGCGAATAAAATGCCGTAAAGGCCAAAATTAAAACGGATCACGACAATGGTTAATAACAGATAAACTATTTTGGCAGTCACTTCGGCTGCTACCACTTTGGCCAGGTTTAAATTTTTTTGGAAAAAGCTGGTTAAAGTCGAAGTCAAAGCCGCGGAAACAAAACCAATCACGGTAATGATCATGCCAATTTTAACCACGATCGGATACGGAAAAAAGAAAGCAATAATTGGCGCCAAGCTGAGAAAAGCCAAAGAGGCGATTAAGCGGATAGTTAAGGCGTTACTTAGGATCTGGCTTTCATTTTCTTGGGGGTCAGAAATTAGTTGGGTCGTAGTCATTTGTAAACCGAGATCGATTAAGATGCCAAAAATTGCCAAAAAAGCGTAAATGGTTGAGTAGTAGCCAATGCCTTCCTGGCCCAAATAGCGGGTCATCAAGCCAAAACCAAAAAGGGCCAAGGTGATGGTCAAAGCCTTGCCGCCGACTTGAATCAGCGTGTTGTGAGCGATTTTTCGGACTTCTGACATATAAGCATCATATCAGTATTTTTTTGGTTTGACAAAGAAAAAAATTCATTGTTAGTCCTCTAAATATTCCGGCATTATATAGAAATAAGTGCTTGTAGTTTGTCAAAATGAGGCTTAATAGTGTGATTTTTGTTTTTCACCACTGATTTAAAGTTCTAACAAACTGTATCTTATTTCCTATCACCTAAGTCGATTCAGGTTTCATTTTCTAGGTTATGTTTTTCGCCTCCGGCGGGGGTCACTTTTGTAACCAAAAGTAACCAAAAGTTTTGGGGGCAACAATGCGCCCGATTCGCCAATTTAACTATTCTTCTCGCGCCGGGGGCTTAATGTTGCCCCCAAACCCCCTCCCTTATAACATGAGTAGTTATTTAAACATTGGTTGGCCGTTGACAAAATTTTTTAGATGTGCTATACTGTATTTAGAGAGTTGGAACAGACTCTCTTTTAAAATCTACAAATTACGAATAGGTACGAATCTACGAATGTAGTAAACGCTAGTAACCTAATAAACATTAGGAGAATAAACAATTCGTATATTTGTAAAGATTGGCAGCTAATAGTAAAAATAAAAACAAAAATATGGACAAAGTACAGCCAGGACATGAAGTGCTATCCCTGTTTGGGATGAGTGCCTCCCAAGCTCTGATCAAAAAACTGACCAATTACAGCCTAATTGCCAGTTTAGTCGGTGCTTTTTTTATTATCTTCGTCGTCAGTCTGCTTTTTGGCAGCGAGATTAAGAATTTATCAGCCAAAAGTTCAGTAGCAGCGCCAACCGTGAGTGAAGAAAAAACTGCTTATCTGCCCGGTCAGTTCGTCAGCCGGGAAATCAGCCGCGGTTATTTGGGCAGCTATCGCTAGAATAAGAAATCAGAGAGCAGAAAGTAGAAAGCAGAAAACAGATAACAGAGATCAGAAGTAAGAGGTAAATTTCAATATTATTTTATATTTTCGCCAGCAGGTCTGCCGGGGTTTGACAGACTAAAAGTCATTGGCGCTATATTATTTCGATCTTTCTCGGACAATTAGACAAAAATCCCGATGTTTCGGGATCCTCGATTTTTCACCAAATCAAAGATTTGGGAAAAATCGGGACAAAAACAAAAATAGCCCCTTAACCGGGTCTATTTTTTTAGCAAGGACTCCTGGATTCCGCATCAAGCTTGTCTGCCAATAGACCAGTGCGGAATGACAAATTAAAATGATTTTTGGTTACGACTTATTTTATAAAAAAAGAGGACTCACGATTGTAAGTCCTTTAGGTTTCGAGCAATTAGACTCGCTTCAGCGAGAAATCGCCCGTGTCTGTCCCCTGGAGAATAAATCTTTCTACGGTTAGCTGAGAAAACTTTTCGGCCAAAAGCTGGGTGATTGCTGCCAGATCTGTGGTCTGAGTCGTTTCTTCTTCGTGAAGATTACTGATGCCATAGGCGCCGCACGTGTCGTGCCAGATCAAAACGATTTTGGGAAAGTGATGGAGCTCCCAAAGTTTTTTGATGGCGGCAAGCCAGTAATCCACGATAGCGGGGTCTGTCGAAAGCAGGTCTTTGCCGCCACCTGGCCAAATCAGCCGGTCAAAGTTTTGGTTTGAACAAATCATCTCTCTAACAATGACGGCTTCAATGCCCCCAGCGTTAAGACGGGGGTCGCTGCAAGAGATCACTAATGCCTGACTGCTGTGGGCCATAAGTTTTGGTTCCTCCATTTGGGTTACCCGGAAAATCCAGGAAAGATTAGTATAGCAAAAATTATAATAAAAGTCAATGGTTATTAGCTTTCGGATTCAATTTTTGGCTGATGCTGGCCATAAGATTTGCGCTTGGCCACTTTTAATCTGGCTAACTCTTTCGCAATCTTAGTAGCTAAAGCCGTATAGTCGACCGCTTCTTTGCCTTTGGAATCTTGGAGCAGTTTTTCGGCGCGGTCTTTAGCGGCTTGAGCTTTGGCCTCGTCAATCTCGTCGGCGTGTTCAGCGGTTTCGGTTAAAACAACGACTTCGCTGTTCGGTTTGACTTCAATAAAACCGCTGGAAACCGCTAGGGCGATTTCTTCCTTGTCATTTTTAATGATGAGTTCGCCGGCCTGCAAAGCCGACAGCAGGGGAATGTGGTTTGGTAAAACCGTAATCTGGCCGGCCTGGGTCGGCAAAGTTACCTGGTCGATTTCTTTTTCCAAGACCACTTTTTCCGGAGTGACGATTTTGAATTTTATTTTAGCCATAAATTTGTTAAATTATAAATTCTAATATCTAAATCCTAAACAAATTTCAATTTTCAAAATTATAAACTACAAACAGTTTGGAAAATTGGTATTTAGGATTTGTGATTTGTTTAGAAATTAGGATTTAGTGTTTAGAGTTTATCTCTTTATCTCGTCGATGCTGCCTTTCATGTAAAATTCCGCTTCGGCGACGTCATCAAATTTGCCGGCTAGAATTTCCCGAAAGCCGCGGATGGTGTCTTTTAAGCTGACATATTTGCCGGGCATGCCGGTAAAGGTCTCCGCCACGAACATGGGCTGAGACAGGAATTTCTGGATTTTTCTGGCTCGGGTAACAGTGGCTTTGTCTTCAGCGGATAATTCTTCCATGCCTAAAATGGCAATAATATCCTGCAAATCTTTGTAGCGCTGCAAGACTTTCTGGACGTTGCGGGCAGTCTCGTAATGTTCTTCACCGACAACTCGGGGGTCTAAAATCGTGGAAGAAGAATCTAACGGGTCAACTGCCGGGTAAATACCGAGTTCGGATAAGGCGCGAGACAAAACCACGGTTGAATCGAGATGAGCAAAGGTAGTGGCTGGCGCCGGGTCGGTTAAGTCGTCAGCCGGCACGTAAACAGCCTGAACGGAAGTAATTGAACCTTTCTGGGTGGAAGTAATTCGTTCCTGCATTTCGCCCATTTCGGTGGCCAAAGTCGGTTGATAGCCGACAGCCGAAGGAATCCGGCCAAGTAAAGCAGAAACTTCGGAACCGGCCTGAGTGAAACGAAAAATATTATCAATGAAAAGTAAAATGTCTTTATTTTCAACATCGCGGAAATATTCGGCCATGGTCAAAGCGGTTAAGCCGACGCGCATTCTTGATCCCGGTGGTTCGTTCATCTGGCCGAAAACCATGGCGGTATTTTTGATCACGCCTGATTCCGTCATTTCCCGGTATAAGTCATTGCCTTCGCGGGTTCTTTCGCCGACGCCGGCAAAAACCGAGTAGCCGCCGTGTTCCGCGGCAATATTTCTAATTAATTCTTGAATAATGACAGTTTTACCCACGCCGGCGCCGCCGAACAGTCCGACTTTGCCGCCTTTGACAAACGGGCAGATTAAATCAATGACTTTAATGCCGGTTTCAAAGATTTCAATTTTGGTTGATTGGTCGGTGAATTTAGGCGGCTGGCGGTGAATCGGCCAAGTCTCTTTAGTTTTTACTTGCTCTTTGTCATCAAGCGGCTGACCCAAGACATTGAAAATTCGGCCCAAGGTTTGGGGTCCGACTGGCACCGCTATGGCCCGGCCGGTATCAATAACCTCCAAGCCTCGTTTTAAACCATCGGTTGAGCCCATGGCAATCGCTCGGACAATATTTGAACCGGCATGCTGCTGGGTTTCCAAGACTAAAGTTTCTGCCCCATTTTTTACTTCCAAAGCATTATAGAGGGCTGGTAAGTTTTTTTCAAAATAAACATCGACCACCGGGCCGATGACTTTTTTAATTTTTCCAATGTTTGTCATAAAATATTAGCTTATAATTAATTTGTTATTCTAAAGCCGCCTTGCTGCCGGTGATCTCGGCAATTTCCCGGGTGATACTGGCCTGGCGAGCTTGATTAAAGGCTAAAGTTAAACTGTCAATCATGTCGGCAGCGGCGCTGGAGGCATTTTTCATCGCCAGCATTCTAGCTGAATGTTCGGAAGCGGCAGATTCCAGCATCGCTTGGTAAAGCTGAATTTCAATTAAGCGGGGTAAAAATAAATTTAAAATTTCAGTTTTGGTTGGTTCAAATAAATATTCAAAATCTTCAAAAGTGGTTTGGGTTTTTTCGGTTGCCGGTGAGCCGACACTGCCTAAATCAGCATCTTTAACCGGTTCAAACGGCAACAACTGCTTGATTTTTGGCTTTTGGGTCATGGCGGAATAAAAATCAGTGTAAGCTAAAATAATTTTATCGTAATTGCCGTTGACGTAATCTTTGATTAGCATTTTAGCGATGGGCAAAATATCAGTCAGGCCGGCGATTAAATCCGGCTTATCGAATTCCGCTACTAATTTTTCGCCGCTGCGAGCTAAAAATTCCGCGCCTTTTTTGCCAATGGCGATCCACTCGGCTTCGCCTGGTTGATTTTTAGCGTAGCTGATGGCTTGACTGATAATTTGCGAGTTGAACCCGCCGCAAAGTCCGCGATTGGAAGAAATTAAAACAAAACCGATCTTTTTAATTTCGGCACGCTGGGTCAGCAGGGGATGGTCAGCAGCATTGGCTTTTTTAGCCAAGCTTAAAACCAAATTCCAGGCCGCGCCGGAGTAATCGCGCGAAGCCAAGACGGCCGCGACGGCTTTCCGCATTTTAACGGCGGAAACCATTTCCAGCGCCTTGGTAATTTTTTTGGTATTACCAATTGAGCGGACTCGTTTTTTAATTATTTTAGTAGATAAAGCCATAAGATAAGCGAGATAAGTTTGCAAGCGAGATAAGCGAGATAAGTGAGATAAGTTAGCTTAGCGTTTGTTTGTATTCAGTGATTAATTTCTTTAGACTTTCTTCAATTTCCGGGTTGAGTTGTTTTTCTTTAACGATTTTTTCCAAGGTTGCCTTGGCTTGAGCCTGGGCGTATTTAACCAAACCAGTTTCAAATTCTCTAATTTTGTCCACGGCAATATCGTCAACTAAGCCATTAGTTACCGCATAAATAATTAGCACCTGGTGCTCCACCGGCATTGGCTGGTATTGGGGCTGCTTTAGGATTTCGGAAATTCTCGCGCCGCGGTTGATTTGCTTTTTGGTCGCTTCGTCTAAGTCCGAACCGAATTGGGCGAAAGCGGCTAATTCGCGGTATTGGGCCATTTCCAGCTTCAATTTGCCGGCGACTTGTTTCATCGCTTTGATCTGGGCGGCGGAACCGACCCGGGAAACCGAAAGTCCGGTGTTAATGGCCGGCCGGACGCCTTGGTAAAACAAATCGCTTTCCAGAAAAATCTGGCCGTCAGTAATGGAAATGACGTTAGTCGGAATATAAGCCGCAATGTCGCCGGCCTGGGTTTCAATAATCGGCAAAGCGGTCAAAGAGCCGCCGCCGTAATCAGCGTTAAGCCGGGCTGACCGTTCAAGTAATCGGGAATGCAGATAAAAGACATCGCCGGGGTAAGCTTCGCGTCCTGGGGGTCTTTTGAGCAATAACGAAATTTGCCGGTAAGCGGCAGCTTGTTTAGACAAGTCGTCGTAAATGACCAAAGTGTCTTTGCCTTGATCCATAAAGTATTCGGCCATGGCACAGCCGGCAAAGGGAGCAATATAAAGCAATGAAGCCGGGTCAGCCGCGGAAGCCGAAACGACAATAGTGTATTCCATGGCGCCGTGAGCCTGCAATTCACTGACAATTCTGGCGACCTTGGCTTCTTTTTGGCCGATAGTAACGTAAACGCAAGTAACGTTTTGGCCTTTTTGATTGATAATGGCGTCAATGACCAAAGCGGTTTTGCCGGTTTGGCGGTCGCCGATGATTAATTCGCGCTGGCCGCGGCCGATGGGAAACATCGAATCTATCGTTTTAATGCCGGTTTGCAGCGGAGTAGTAACCGGCTGGCGGGTAATGACGCGAGGAGCGATTTTTTCAATCGGGTAAAATTTATCGCTTTTGATCGGCCCTTTGCCGTCAATCGGCTGGCCTAAAGCATTAACCACCCGGCCGACGACGCCTTGGCCGACTGGCACTTCCAAAATCCGGCCGGTGCTTTTGACCAAATCGCCTTCGCGAATCCGGCCGTAATCGCCTAAAATGATAGCGCCGATAAAATCTTCGTCTAAGTTCAAGGCGACGCCGAAAACGTCGTTGCCAAAATCAAGCATTTCGGAAGCCATGGCGTCAGATAGGCCGGAGATTTTAGCGATGCCGTCGCCGACTTCCACGACGGTGCCGACTTTTTCCACCTTTAAATCATGCTGGTAGTCTTGGATTTGCTGTTTGATTAAATCAATAATGTAATTTTTATTCATAGGTAATATTTTAATTTTTTGCAAGTAATTGTTGTTTTAATTCGGCCAGCTGATTTTTTAGGCTGCCATCGATTAGATTATCAGCGTAAAAAAGTTTGATGCCGCCAATTAATTCGTCGTTAATCGAGGTGATTAATTCAGTTTCTTTTTTAGTCGCTTGGTTCATCACTTTGGTAATTTCTTTTTTTTCCGATTCGCTTAGTTCTCTTGCCGTTTCGATCTTAACTTCGATTATATTTTGTTTTTCATTATAATATTTTTGAAAGTCAGCCATGATTTTCGGGGCATAACCCAAAAGATTTTTATCGGCTAAAATTTTGATGAAATTTTTAGCCGCAATTTTGAGCGATTCGCCTTTGCCGTCTGAAACCGCTTCGTATAAGGCAATGGCGTAGTTTTTGGTGTTGACTTTCATAAGCTATTTTTTGGTCATGCCCTTGAGGGTTTTTTCAATTAAACCCTTATCAATTTTTTTATCAATAACATCGCCTAAAATTTTTGCCGTGGTTTGAGTTACCAAATCAACGATTTCGGTTTTAACCTCGGCAATCATTTTTACTTTTTCCGCGGCAATTTGCTCTTTGGCCAATTCAACGGTTTTACCGACTTCGGCTTTAACTTTTTGAAGGGTTTCTTGCCTTTGTTTTTCGGCGATGCCGGCGGCCGCTGCAATAATTTGTTCTGCCTCTTTCCTAGCAGTAACGAGTTTTTCTTCCCTTTCTTTTTGGCTGGCTTGAAGCTCCTGCTGAATTTTATCGGCATTTTTCAGGCTTTGCTCGATTTTGGTCGTTCTCTCCGTCATCGTTTTGGTCAACGGCTTTAAGGCAAAAAACCACAAAACCCAAACCACAATGGCAAAATTGACCAATTGAGCAATAATGATTTTCCAATCAAGATGAAAGGTGGAAATAATTTCACCCATAAGAGTTTACTTTATTTAGATTAGCCAAATTATTAGGAAATCGAAAAAGCGATAACGAGGGCGTAAATGGCGATCGCTTCGGCAAAGGCGGCGGCTAAAAGCATCGGGACTAAGATTTTCGAAGCTGATTCCGGGTTGCGGCCAATGGCTTCCATGGCTTTGGCGCCGATAAAACCGATGCCTAAACCGGGGCCTAAAGAACCGATGCCGATGGCTAAGGCTTTTGCTAGCATTGTTAAGTCCATAATTGTGATCCTTCTTAAGCGGGTTGGCGATTGGATTTTGCCAGCCCAGCTTTATTTATTATTTATAAAATATTCATTAAAATTCTAAGCACTAAACCCTAAATCCTAAACAAATCACAAATCTTAAATCCTAATTTTCCAAACTGTTTGGAATTTATAATTTTGAAAATTGAAATTTGTTTAGTGTTTAGGTATTAGGATTTATAATTTGTTTTAATGCCCTGCGGTCTGTGAACTTTCTTCGTGGTCAACGGTCATAATCGACAAAAAGACCAGAGTCAGCAGCGAGAAAATCAAAGCCTGAATGACGCCGACAATTACTTCCAAAAACATAAATGGAACCGGCAAAAGGTAGGCAAAAATTGCCGCCATGGCCGCCAGTAAAACTTCGCCGGCAAAAACATTGCCGAATAACCGGAAAGAAAGCGACGCGACTTTGGCCAATTCGCCGATAATTTCAATGATGCCGACAAAAAATTTAATCGGGTTGACTAATAAAATCGTATAATCTTTTTCCTTAATGATTTTTTTGGGAATTTCCAAAAATAAATTGATGCCGACGAAGCGATTTAAATGGCTCCAAGCCGAAACCATGACCACGCCGAAAATATGAGTCAGCGTGACGGCCATAATTGCTAGCGCCAAGGTGGTATTTAAATCAGCCGTGCCGCCGCGCAGAAAGGGGACAAAGATTAGTTCACCGTGGCTGCTTTCAACCATCCCGATTGAGCCGACGCCGGGCAGTAAGCCGAGCCAATTATTGATTAAAATAAAGAAAAATAACGGCAAAACAACCGGTAAAAATTTTAAAGTTTTTTGACGCGAGCCGGTAACCGAATCGGCGATGTCGAAAACGCCTTCCAAGATTACTTCGGCGTAATTTTGGATTCCTTTGGGAATTTTAGCCAGCTTGAGCCGAACCGCCATGGCTAAGACAATAATTATCAAAACGGTAATCCAGGAAGTGATTAAAGAGTTAGTAACCGTGAAACTGTCAATATGAAAAATCGGCTCAGCAAACAGAGTCGACTCGTGTTTAATTTCCTGAGTCTGGCTTTCCGACGGCTTCTCAACACTTAGCTCTTTTTCAGCCGGGGTCGCAGCTTGGTTGATATTTTCGCTAGCTTTCATTATTTTTTACTTCTTCATTTTTAGTTTTCTCTGGTTTTTTATTTTCCTGGCTTTCGATTTCTTTAATGTAGCTAAGAGTTTTTAAAACAATGCCGAAGCAAGTGATGATAAAGGCGACGGCCGTGGTAAAAAGAAAAAGCCAGGGTTTAGTCTGGTATTTTTGGTCAAGCCAATTGCCGAAAAACAAAGCTAAAACCAAGGGGCCAACCAGCCAGCTGGAAAGTTCAAAAAATAATTTCAGCCCTCGTTGCCATTCTTCATTGCTTTTGGCTTTGTCTGAAGCAATTCCATTTTTTGGTTGATTAGGGGCTGAAGCCATATTTAAACGCCGTTATTATACTAAATTTAAACTTTCAGTCAAGGGTTCAAGTTTTTTTATTAATCCGGATTTAACGAAATTTTTCATATTTTAGCCAAAATTTGTCAATTGAAAATAAAAACGAAGGCTTTAATAACCTTTATTTTAACATAATCTTGCCAAAAAATCACGCTTTAAGTTTTACTTAGTTGAGATTTTCTCATCGGCATCGGCCAGTAGCCGGTTGAATCTTTTATTCTCCTCGGCTAATTCGCTGATTTTTTTGGCCACTAAGCCGGGATTAGGCACTTGTTTGAAAATAAATCGTTCCAGTTCGCCGGCGGTTTGAACATAAACATTGCCGTAATTGAGAAAAGTGGCGAAAAAGCCTTTGATTTCCGAAGTAACGTCCTGAATCCGGTAGAGCTGCTGTTCCGAAATGGTCTGGTTGAAAAGACCCTTTTGTTCAATATCAATAATTCGTCTGGTGGTAACAATCCAGGAGTCGAGGTAATAATCAACAAAACTGTAAAAGGCGAAAAGCCAGATATAAAGGTAATAAATGCTGGCAAATAAGGTGACGATTGGATAAAACAGCTCCGCCGGCAGAAAACCTTTTAAAACGTTACTCATCATTAAATAAAAAAGGAAAGGCAAGATGGCCAAAATAATCCAAACCAGGAATTTAATTAAGATAATAAAATAATGCCGCCGGATCAGTATGATTATTTTTTCATCTCTTTGTCGGTTGGGAATATGGAAATTTAACATACTAAAGTGTTGAAGCAAAATAAACTGACTGGTGCCAGTCGATTTGGCCGATATAGTTCCACGAAATAGTTAAGATTAAAACGGAAACAGCTAAATAAAAAACCACAATAATCAGGTTGCTTAAAGTTAAAAAGCCAAACCGGAGCAAGGTATAAACATTAAAAAAGCTAAAAGCCAAAAAAACCAAAATGAAAAATAAGTAGAGGTAATAAAAGATTGAAAGGGGAATAGCCATGTCAGTAAATTAAGTAGTAAGCAAGATAAGTAAATTAAGCAGCTTAGCTGGTGGATTAAATTTACTTTATTTTACCGACCTTGCTTAATTTATTACTTTTATTATAATAATTTGTCACTTTTTTTAGAATTGTCTAAAGCAAGATGTTTATAGGCATTATCAGTCGCCATCCGGCCTTTGGGAGTGCGTTTAAGCATGCCGATTTGGATTAAAAATGGTTCGTAAACATCTTCAATCGTCGCCATTTCTTCGCCCGTGGCCGCGGCAATGGTGTTTAAACCGACCGGCCCGCCGGCAAATTTAGTGATAATGGTTTCTAAAATTTTTCGGTCAATTTCGTCCAGGCCGAATTCATCGATGTCCAGCATGGTTAAAGCTTTTTGGGTAATTTGGAAATCAATTTTGCCGTCGGCTTTGACTTGGGCAAAGTCTCGGACGCGTTTTAGCAGGCGATTGGCCACGCGGGGAGTTTTGCGAGCTCGGCTGGCGATTTGCTGAGCCGCGTTTGGTTCAACCGGAATATCTAAAATTTTAGCCGAGCGGGAAACGATTTGTTCAATTTCGCTATTTTGGTAAAAACTCAAATGGTAAATGTTGCCGAAGCGGTCTCGCAGCGGCGAAGAAAGTAGGCTGATTTTTGTCGTGGCGCCGACAATGGTAAATTTGGGCAAGTCCAGCCTTAAGGTTCTGGCCGAGGGGCCTTTGCCGATGACAATATCCAGGGCGTAGTCTTCCATGGCCGGGTATAAAATTTCTTCGATGATTTTATTGAGCCGGTGGATTTCATCGATAAATAAAATGTCGCCGTCTTCCAAATTAGTTAAAATAGCGGCCAAGTCGCCGCTGCGTTCCAAAGCCGGGCCGGAAGTAACGCGGATATTAACTTTCATCTCGTTAGCGATGATATGAGCCAGCGTGGTTTTGCCCAGTCCCGGCGGGCCGTAAAGCAGGACGTGTTCAATCGGCTCGCCCCGGCCTTTGGCGGCAGCCATAAAAATTTCGAGGTTTTCTTTGATTTTTTCCTGGCCGATAAATTCGGTTAAATTTTTTGGCCGCAGGGTAATATCAAAAGTCGCTTCGCCGGAAAGCTCGCTGGGGTCAATAATTCGGTCAATTTCTTTGTCTGATTTTGTTGTCATAGTATATTCATCTTACATTTTTGGCGATAAAAAAACAACTTTTTTCATTGGTTGTTTTAGGTAATAATTTGTTGCTGGCCGTGCCGGATCTGAGCTGCCGGACTAAAGTCCGGCTTGCGACCTAGCCTTTGCCAGCTTTCTGACTCAACGGGCGCAACCCAAGTGTTGGTCTCCGTCGGACGGGGTAAAAAAAACGAGGACAACGGGTGTGTCCTCGGTGAGACTTAATGTGAATCTGCTCGGCAGCGGAGAGCAGTATTAGTTGCCGCTGCGGCTTCGGCGAGTTGGACGTAGTTTTCGTCGCAGCCGCTAATTTCCGTCGGGCCGGTTGCTGCCAAGTCGAGCTGGTAGCGCCGGGCAAAAGTTCTGACTGCTTCCTCATCATTGAGGAGAAAGATGGTGAAACTCTTTTTCAGGGCTGTTCCAGCCGTGTAAAGTTCGTGCATACCTAGCCGGTAGAGCGCGTCCGAACCGATTGGCAGGTCGCCGTATTTCAGGCCGCAACAGCCGCCCGGCGAGTACCAAATCATCACGAAGGGATGCCGAGAGAGGTAATCGTAAACGATGCCGACGCCACAGCTATTGTCGCGGTTTTTCAGGAGCAGCGGGATTTGGTATTTATCATTTGGCCGAATGTGAGCGAAAAAGCAGCGTTCAGGTACGGCTTGACCTAAGAACCTGTGATCGATCACGGTGAAAGGGTTGGCACCATCGGGTGTATTACCGTCACGATCCTGCAAGATGGCCACTTTTTTCCAGGGCAGGATGATTTGGTCGCCTGCTTCCACCAGCGGGTTGGGATGGTCTAGAGTCGAGATATGACAATCGGTTTTGGCTCCGACTTGGTCAGACTGTTCAATGGTTATCCCCAGTGACTGACAAACAGCCATTGTTGTTCGGCGAGTAATTGCCAAATCACAGGCAATTCGCGGATCGGTGTTGGCAATACTAACTTTGTGGCGATGTTGGACTGAGACGACTGAATCTGCGTGGTTCGTATCAATTTTCTGCGAATTTTCCTCAGCCGGAATAATCGACAAAAGCATGTGCAGGCCGTGCCAGAATGGGGCATAGCCGGGCGTCGGGATTGCCGTTACATTGGCGCCGATAGTCATTAGGGCGGTCTGCAACGTCCCGACCATCCCCGCCAAGTTGCCGGGACTAATGACTCCGCCGGGGACGGTTCGCCGTCTGAAAGAGCGGCCTTTTGGGTTTTCAATGGCGATCATATCCGAACCGTTGTCGGGTTGGATGGTTACTTTGGCTCCGGTTTCAGAATCCCGCAAAAACACTACTTCTTCCCCGCTAGGAGCAAACGGGCCTTTGACAGTTTCTCTGATGACACTAAGTCGTGTAAACATTTTACTCTTCCTTTCTGTCTGGGTTGAAGTCACATCTGGTCAATACCCGGCTAACCCTCTTTTTTGCCGGGCAGTAAGTTTGGAAATTCGGAGAGTCCGAAGTTTTTTTATCTTAGTGGCTTTTTTGACTGATGTCAATGATGTCTTTTCTGCGTTTTAGCGTGAATTATCAAGTCTCTTTTATTAGAGATTACTTCGGTCGCTTTTAGCCTGTTAAATAGCGACCTCACAATGGTAAAAGAGGGGGTTTTCATTGGTTATTTTAGCTAATAATTTGTTGCTGGCCGTGCCGGATCTGAGCTGCCGGATTAAAGTCCGGCTTGCGACCTAGCCTTTGCCAGCTTTCTGACTCAACGGGCGCAACCCAAGTGTTGGTCTCCGTCGGACGGGGTAGCCTGGAGATCAAAAAGATTGGTGTTAGATTTTACACAAAAAGAAGATAAAAAAACTCGCACATTCCTTTTTGGTTTGTGCGAGTGACTAGAAGTTTTCATCCGGTAATGGGTCGGCCGGATTATTTGGAAAAGAGCGGCAGGAAAAAAGTGGCTAGGTCAGTTGATATAGTATCACGATTACCGGGTTCCGGATTGGTGTCAACCCTTTTACCTGCCAACACTCTACCTGTTGTCTGATCTTGGTTCAATCCCATCAGAATCGACCGCATTTCATGTATGTCGTCAGGTTCAAGCTTAATCAGCCGCTTTTGTTTTTTTCCTGTCGTTGCTTTATTCTCAGGATTTTTAGGAATCGTAACCTCAATTCCTTTGATTATAGCCAGAATGAAACATTTAACCACCTGTCGGTTGAATTGACGGTCAGAACACCTCATGAGTTCAAATGCCGCTTTAAGGGGTGGCATCCCTTTACGGTAAGGCCGGTCAGATACCATGGCGTCAAAAGAATCAGCTACTCTGATTATTTTGACTATTCTTGGTAGCTCCGTGTTACATGATAAACCATCAGGGTAGCCACCGTTGCCATCTTCATTCATATGGTGTGATAGACATACCAGCGCCACCTCTTTTGCTAGGCCGCTGGCTTGAGACAGTATTCCTTCACCAGTAATTGGATGGTGCTTAAGAATGTTCCATTCATCTGGAGTAAGCTCACCGTTTTTATTTAGAATTCCATTATCAATTACAACTTTTCCTAGGTCATGGAGCATCGCGGCTTGCTTCAGTATTTTGGCTTCTTCAGGGGGTAAGTCCATAACCTTTGCAACAGCTTCCCCGACCTCCTCTACCCGTTTGCAATGAAAGCTAGTGAATGGACTCTTGGAGTCGATCGTAACCGCCAAAACCCCCAATAGATCATGGAGGAAGCTTTGTGCCCGCTGGAGGTTAAGGGTACTTTTCAAGGCTATAGTGAGTGTACTGGCTAGAGTTTTACCAATTTCTACTTGATCAGCCGGAATTGGAGAAATTACCAAGACACCAAGCGGGTTTCGTTCGCCTCCATCCTCTGACAGTAAGGGCAGAAACAAAGCTGGCTTGTTTTGTAGGGTTTCCGGTAGTATGACATCGGTTACAGTTTCACAGGCTAGAGCTTCTCCGAAATATGCCTTAACTACAGGCGAATCTGATGCTTGTTCTGGTTGTAATGGCCAGGTTTGATCCGGGATTGCTTCGCCTCGCGAAGTATCGAATGTGATACTGAGTCTTTGTTGCTCGGCATCGGGTTGGATAAGGGTTATACTGCTTAGACCAAGCAGTGCATTCACTCGAGTAAGAGCCCAATGAAGCTGTGTTGGTTGTTCGGCCGCTTGGAGAATACGACTGAATTCTTGTACGGCCTTAACTTCCTGCTGGTGTTGAATAGCGTCGGCTAGGCCGGGAGTAATATCTGCCAAGATTGCTATTTCGTTTGAGCCAAGCGTTGTTTCATTGGCAGCATTAATACTGAGTACTCCTAGGATTTTCCCCCTCTTTCCTATGAGAGGAAAGCAGGCGGATAAGTAGATGTCAGGGCGTTCCATCAAGTTCTCGAAAGCCGGGTCTTGATGGCTATTTAGAATTACCGATTCGCCTCGTTGAAGGACTTGTCCAGCGATACCTTGGCCTAAAGCAATACCGGTTTGGTTAACCGATCGGACAATTTCCGGGTCAATACCAGATGATGCCCAAATCCGTAATCGTTGGTCCGGTTCCAATAACATCAGCGATCCGCCGGCGGTTCCGAAGGCTTTATGGATTGTTTCTAAAGTCAGTTGGACCGCCTGTTTAAGATCCCAATTATTATGCAGGATCAACTCCAATTCTCTTAACAGTGTTTGGCGGGCAATCTCAGCCCGCAGTTCTTCAGGTGTCATTTCAGCTATTGATTTCATGTTTTTCCCCTTCCGGGCTTTGTTTTTGGATTGTCAATGAAACTTTGCATCTTTAGCCGATGCAAAACTACGTCCTCCTTACGTAGTTAAAAAATAGTAACAGTTTTTTGGCTATATGTCAATGCAAAAAAAATGCAAAATTTATCATGATGAGGCTAGACGTGTCGCTATGGACAGTGAAGAAGAACTTCTGGGATTTTACATCAGCCTGTCATTAATAAACCAGTGCGGAATGACAAATGGAAAAGACTAGCAGTATTTGAATTAAATACAAAAAAATAACCGGCTGGGTTATTAGTTGTTTTTTTAAGTTTAAAGTTATAGTTTATTTTGCAAATTGGTACGGGGTGAACCCCGCACCAAAATCCACGAATTTATTTTTTTGAAATTTTTATTCTGTCTGGCGCGAATATCGCCTAGCTGCTGACAGACAAGTCTTCGGCTAGTATTATTTTGGAACAAGGTTATCTAGTGGTTTGGTACGGGGCAGGGGCTTAAGTTGGGCGAGGAGGGAATCGAACCCACATGGCTTATTCAGCCACTGGATTTTAAGTCCAGCGTGTATACCATTTCACCACTCGCCCAAGTATTTTTAATCTGACTTTTTAAATTTTTTTCTCATGGCTTATTCAGCCACTGGATTTTAA
>JBAYLH010000014.1:0-39914 GCA_041664165.1 Candidatus Buchananbacteria bacterium
CTGCCTGGTTAAACCAGTCATTGAAGTTCAAGATAACTGGAACAAGAAAAATATCCCATCGGCCGCTGCCTCGATCAAAGTGATAGAAAAGTATTAATCGCAGCCGGGCGGTGCGCCGTCTGGCGGAGACTAACACTTGTCTTGTGAGTCTAGTCCGGAGCACAAGACTTGTCTTGTCGGCCTAACTAACAAAACAAGCTAAAAACCAAAAAGTATTTTCAATCTATGATTAAAAGTCGGAAAAAATCAAATTCCAAAAAATGGTCTCTAGTATTATTGACCGGGCTTTTGGTAATTTTGGCTTTGGGCAGTTTTTCGTCGCTAGCCAAAGCCGCCGATGATGGTTTGTTTCCGGCTGTTACGTATGATCCTACTGATCCAACCACATTTGCGACTGATCAAACGTCGAACCCGGCCGCTTCAGCTCAGCCGGCGACCACACCAGCGACCGCGGCGGGAACCAATACTACAATGGCGCCGCCTGGTCCCTGGACAACCTTAATCGCTAATGCGCTTGGCGGGTTTGCTGGCTGGTGTGTTTGGTTTGAAGGCGGCGTGATTGCTCTCGAGACGAAAATTTTAATTTCCATCATGTCGTATAACGATTTTGTCGTGTCTGATGCCGTAAAAAATGGCTGGACTTTGGTTCGGGATATCGCCAATTTATTTTTTATCGTGATTTTACTCGTCATCGCGATCGCGACCATTTTGCGGGTGGAATCGTATAATCTCAAAAAGCTATTGCCGAAAGTTTTAATCATGGCGGTTTTGGTTAATTTTTCCCGGACGATTTGCGGCTTGGCGATTGACGCGGCGCAGGTGGTGATGATGACTTTTGTTTCGGCTTTTGCCGGCCAAGCCGGTGAATCCGGTTTAATCGGCGCTTTAAACGTGCAGGGAATGCTTTCGGCCAGTTCCGCGGCCGGTAACGGCGCGCCGATAACGCTTTTAATTGTTACGGCTTCCGGGGCGCTGGCGGTAATTATGATGTTAATCGCGATTGTCGTGCTTTTGGTAATGCTAGTCGTGATTTTGATGCGGATAATTATGCTCTGGCTTTTGGTGGTTTTATCGCCTTTGGCTTATATTCTTTCGGCTTTTCCTCAAGGCCAGCGCTATGCCCAGCAGTGGTGGCAGGAATTCAGCAAATACGTGATTATCGGTCCGATTTTAGCTTTTTTTATGTGGCTGACTTTTTCGATTGCCGGACCGGAAGGCAAAATCCCGGAAACCCAGCTAGGCAGCCAAGCTTCGGCCGGGCTGTCCTCGGCCGGACTATACGGAGCAATTGGAACTTATACCCTAGGTTCGGCCGATGCCAGCGCTAGCAGCAATTTTTTCACTAAAATCGGCGATACTTCCGGCATGATTTCGTTTATCATTGCTATTGGCATGCTGATGGGCGGTTTGATGATTACCCAGCAGATGGGCGTGGCCGGCGGTTCGTTTGCCGGGACGATGTCAAATAAGATAAGATCAGCCGGCTTGGCGCCGCTGCGAGGTGCGGGCAAATTAGCCAGTTTAGGTTGGCAAGGCACAAAAGCGGTTGGCAAGGCCCCATTTCAGTATGGTGCCAGAAAGCTTAATGAAGCTATTGGGGAAGGTCGGATTTCGCCAATTTGGAATCCGGCAGGAATGGTTAGAGGGTGGAATGAAAGAAGAAAAGAACTTTATGATACCTCTAAAGCTAAAGCCACGGCCGGCGGCCAGGAAGTGTGGGAAAAACTTTTTACCGGTACCTCAATGCCGCGCCGAGACCAATTAGCCATTGCAGAAGAAGCCAAGTTCGCCAAAGACTTTGGTTATATGGATAAGGAAGAAATGGCTAAAACTGCTGTCCGGTTAGGCAATAGCGGTAATTCAGCTGAAAATCGGGCTAAACGGCGAGCTTTAATTACAGCTGCGGCGGAAAATGGTTACCTTGATGATTTAATGGCTCATCCAGAGACAAGAAAGAGAGTTAAAAAACGAGTTGAAGAGACATATGCAAAAGGTACCGCTGAGCAGAGAGCGGAAATGGATAAGATAGATGAAGAAACTGGTTTAAGTCTAATGGATAGAGTCAAGCAGGATAAAGGTCAGTGGTATGACTGGGATACTCTACATGTTTTCTTAAAGGATTATATCGGCGGCAGCCAGGAAGGTTTAACCACAATTGCCAATTTGGAAGATATGGCCAGAAAAGTTAATCATCCGGAATATGCCGGTCATGCGACTTTCCGTTCATCCGAAGACGGCGGAAAAGATGAGATGGAAATGGAAACAATGTATGATCAAAAAGATGCCAGTGGTACTGTAGTTAGAAAGTCGGGTCGGAAAAGAATGCTTACGGAATTTTCTAAATGGCCTGGCCGTAATAAGATGAGCACCGCGCCACATGGTTTTCTCTATTATAATGAAGACGGTAGTTATGGTATGAATGAAACTGGTCGGTTAGCCGCGACTGTGGCTTTCGGCGGCCAGGGAGCCAGAATTGTGGAACATTCCCAGGATCGGATTTGGAAAATGTTGCAAGGTGGCAGTGGTGACAGTATGAATTGGAAAGAAGGATCAGAAGGAGCAATTGCTAATTTTGATAAAAAAGATGGAACTCCGGCTAACGCAATTCACCACGCTCAAGCTTTGGCTTATATGTTGAATACAGCGGCGGATGCTAATAATTCACCAGAAAAATTAGCTAAGTTGGTCTGGAAAAAATCTGGTGGCGAATCGGAACAAGCTCAATATCAAGTTAATGGCCGGACTTATGATGTTAAAGACTTTCTAGATGAATTTGGACCTAGATCGGTTACCGGTCATGTGACAGCCGAAGCCGGCGAACCTACTCCCGCCCCTGGTCCAATGCCTTCGGCACCGAGAATGGCGGAATCATTTGATATGGCTAAACATGATCGAACCCATGAGCTGGTTGAAAAATATCAAGCGACTGGATTTAATTTTTACCGGGATAGCGATGACTATCAAAAAAATCCGGAATTGTATGAAGCCCAAGCCGATTATCAGCGTCATTCGGCTGCTTTAAATCAGACGGAATTGGATAAAATTAGAGGAGTCAAAACGGCAGCAACTCAGAAATCAGGAGCCGAACAGGCGGGTGTTGGTATTAATTTTAATGATCCCGAAATCAGAAAAGCCTATGGTGTCAGGGTTGACCAGGATGCGGCTTATTTCGAAGGTGATTCTAAGGAAAAAGCGATTAAGGCTTTGGTTGATCAATATGCAGCTCAATTAACGCAAGGCGGAGCCGGTGCCGATGAAACTGCCGAGCTGGTTAGAAAATTTGAGCAGGGTTTGCATAATGCCGAGACTTTACGGCTTCATAATAACGCCAGTCTATCAAGTCGGCTTGATCAGGCCAGGCACGAGCGGGCACACGGCCGAACGACCGGTTTAGATGAAAAACAGCTTGATCAATTTTGGTCTTCTTTAGACCAAGAACAGCAGCAATCAATTACCGCGGATATAACTTCACGTTATGGTAATTTAAGTAATAAGCAGTTGCGGCAGGAAGCAATTGCGGAAATGATGGGTGTGGGCAAGGGAGCTTATCAGCTAGGCGATAAAACTAAGCAGGTTCTTGAGGGGCTGCCGGTTTGGGGTGGTGAAAAAAATAAAACCAAGACAATTGCTGCTATTGATAATTTAGGAGAAGCTAATAGTAACTTATATCAGGCTCAAAATAATCGTAAAGATGCCGAACAGGAATTAAAGGCTAAAGGTCAGAAAAAAACAGAGCTTCATCATCAATTGAATTTAGCCGGTGAAGATAAGGATCAATTGTTTGTTGATAAATTAAAAAAGTCAATAAAAGAGGTTGATGATGAAATTGATATGCTTGAAGGCAAAGTAAGAAAAGCTAAGTCTTTAGAGCATAAAGCAATTAATGGCATCATGGCAGCCCATGATAATTTAGATGAATTGACCGGTGTCGCTACTTCAAGGCGGGCGGGTTCAAAGACCGTCGAGGGATCGGTTAAATCGCAACTTGGAGCGCGTGAGACATTAAGGCAAGCTGTAGCAGCGCCGAACGAAGAGGTCAGGAGGCGAATAGTTGAAAGAATTGAGCCACGGGAAGCCATTGCCGCCGGTCAGGAAGAAGTGGAAGAGCAAGGAAAAAAGGTTCAGACGGCGATGCAAAATCTTGATAACAGTGAAATTGTTAATGCTTTAACCGGTGTTGAAAGAACGCTAACAGCAATTCAGGCTGCTTTAGAAAAACTACCGGCCGGGCAGACTGAGTCAGCGGCCAAATCTGATTTAGCTAACGCGATTGAACAGCTTCAGGGCTACCGGACAACGGTCAGGGGTGGTGGCAATTTAGATCCGCAATCTACTAATGGCTTATTATTTAATATTAATCAGAATTTAAAAAATTTAAATCGAAGAACTGGCAAGCCGACTGGCCGGGTGCCGAAAGACATTAATCCGGCCTAGTAATTTTTATGATTGACAGCCGACTAGAAAAAATAAAAAAAATGTCACCGGAGGAATTAGGTAGCTCTGCTACTTTTGGGTTAATTGAAAAATTGGCTGATGAATATGCTATCGGTTCGCAAATCGGTGAAGCTAAAGAACTCTGGCAGTTTTTAACGAAAAATTTAATTGCCGGAAAAACTGATGAGGAAAAAAAGGCCGTTGGCCACCATTATCAACCGCTGTTAATTAAGCTCGGTTGGGTTGCCTGTCCTTTTATATCTGAATCGGAAATTGAAAATTTATTTAAAAGCAGTTTATTAGTGGCAATTGATTTAGAAATTGACTTAGTTGACAAAGCTAAATCCTTTATCGGTTTAGTCTTTGGCGATCTGCGGCTCGCCACCCAGCGTCGAAATTTACTGGTCTTTGCTCTAAAAGCTAACGAGGAAGAGTTGGGTACTAGAACTTTAAAGATTGAGAATTTAAATTTAGAATTACCGCCACAAATAAAAAATTGGCTTAAAGATTATGACCAGTCAACCCAAACCCCGCAGCGGAAAGAAAGATTAAGCTTATTGGAATATATTAACACTAGTAAAAATATCAGCCAGTTATCAGAGGAAAAAAAATTAATTTTGCGGCAGATTTTTGAGCTTTATGATTTTTTACGATTTTTAACCAGTGAAGAAAATGTGGAAGCTACCAGCCATCAGTTACCAGAAGAAATTGCCTTGCCTAAAGAGAAAGAGGATTTATCAAAGTTTATTACCACACAAACGGAAACTAAAAGTAGCATGGAGCAGGAAGTTTTAGCTGCCTACCAGGGCGATCCCCGGCAACTTAAGGCCGTGGCCAGTGAACAGGAAAAAGTTACCAAAAAATTCGGCGATGATAAAGCTAAGCTGCGGGTGGAATTTTTTACGGCCGTTCAGAATAAAAATGTTGTCAGAACCATTGCTATTTTGCGGATTTTGGCCGGCTTGGCGGATTTGGAAAATTTTATCAAAGAAGATGAAAAGCTGAATAAATTTTTAGCCGTTACTTGGGCGAAGCGCTATGGCGACGAATTTGCCGCCGAGTTTGCCAAAAATCCCGCTCAAATTCAGTTTATCCGGCTGTTTTTACGCTATGTCCTGGAAGAAAGGCTGGGGCTGAGTGCCAGCGATGCGGCTCGGGTCGGCTTGCAAATCGCTAATATCTTTGTCAGTTTGGGTAAAATTGATTATAATAAAATGGCCTACTTCGATGTGGGTAAGAAAAGTTTTGAATGGTTTGAGGGTTAGCATACTTTGGTATTGTCATTGCGAGCGACCGGAGCCTGCTTCGACTCGGAAGAGCGAGGCGAGGGAGCGAAGCAATCTCGTTTATGAAAAGCATCCAGTATTACATTTACATAATGACTAATAAAGGTAATACGGTTCTTTATACTGGCGTAACCAATAATTTGCAAGAAAGAGTGTATCAACATAAAACCAAGGTAATTAAAGGGTTTACTAGTAAATATAATATTAATAAATTAGTCTATTTTGAGGAATTTGATTATATTGAGGACGCCATTGCCAGAGAAAAGCAGATAAAAAATTGGCACCGGCAATGGAAGATCAATATGATTAATGAGTTTAATCCGGATTGGAATGATTTAAGCGAGGAATGGAAAAACTAACTTTTACTTTGTCATCCCAAATCTCATTTTGTCGCCTTGTCATCCTGAATTTATTTCAGGATCTAGACCTGACGAGATTCCGAAACAAGTTCGGAATGACAATGGTAGCGAGTAACTAGATTGCTTCGTCCCCCGACGTTCTCTTTGCTCGGTATTTGTCGCCTTGTCATCCTGAATTTATTTCAGGATCTAGACCTGACGAGATTCCGAAACAAGTTCGGAATGACAATGGTAGGGAGAGGGGAAAACAAAGTAAGACGTATTTCTAAGTTTCCCTCCACCCGCGGGGAAGGGATAAAGGGAGAGGGGCGAAGGGAGGAATAATTAGAAAAGCTCGCTTTATCATTTACTATTATTAAGAAATTAGAATTGTAACTGAAAGCTATAAGCTAACAGCTATAAACTAATCTTGGGGACGAAAGGACTAACTATGTTTCACAAAAGCGGAAAAAAATACATTTTTACTTCGGAGTCGGTAACCGAGGGGCATCCGGATAAAATTTGCGACCAAATTTCGGACGGCATTTTGGACGCGGCTTTAACCGATGATCCGAAATCCCGCGTGGCCATTGAAACTCTGGTTACTACCGGTTTGGTGGTGGTGGCCGGCGAAATGACGACCAACACTTATATTGATGTGCCGAAAGTGGTTCGGGGAATTATCAAAGATATCGGCTATACCGATCCGACGATCGGGTTTGACTGGGAAAACTGCGCTGTCGTTACTTCAATTGACGCCCAAAGCCAGGATATTTCGCAAGGCGTGACCGAAGGCGAAGGGATAGATAAAGAGCAGGGCGCCGGCGATCAGGGCATGATGTTTGGCTACGCGACTGACGAAACGCCGGAGCTGATGCCACTGCCGATTATTTTAGCCCATGGCTTAACCAAAAAATTGGCCGAAGTCCGAAAAAGCGGCGAACTGCCCTGGTTGCGGCCGGACGGCAAAGCCCAGGTCAGCATTGAATATGACGGCGGCAAGCCGAAGCGGGCGACGACCATCGTAGTTTCCACCCAGCATACTGACGAAGTTAATCACGACCAAATTGAAAAAGCCGTGATTGAAAAAATTGTTAAGCCCGTCTGCGGCCAATGGCTTGATGACCAAACTAAGTATTATATTAATCCGACCGGCCGGTTTGTGATTGGCGGCCCTCACGGCGATTCCGGCGTAACCGGCCGAAAAATTATCGTTGATACTTACGGCGGCCACGGCAGCCACGGCGGCGGAGCGTTTTCCGGCAAAGATCCTTCCAAAGTTGACCGCTCGGCTTCTTATTTAGCCCGTTATATTGCCAAAAATATCGTGGCGGCCGGCATCGCCACTCAATGCGAAGTCCAAATTGCTTATGCCATCGGCGTGGCGGAACCGGTTTCCTTATTGATTAGTACCGGCGGCACTTCGAAAATTGATGAAGAAAAAATTGCCGAGGCGGTTCGCCAGGTATTTCCGTTAAAGCCGGCAGCGTTAATTGAGCATTTGAAATTGCGCCGGCCGATTTTCCGCAAGACTACCTGCTATGGCCATTTTGGCCGAACGGATGCTGATTTTACCTGGGAAAAGACCGACAAAATCGAAGAGTTAAAGAAAGTATTAGGGTTGTAGATCCTTACCGCTGTCATTGCGAGGACCCCGACCGAACAAAGAAAGCGTCGGGGGACGAAGCAATGACAAATAATAAGCTATAAACCAATTATGGCTAATTCGGGCCAAAACAAAACTGATGATTTTTTTAGTTCAATCAGCAATGACCAAAAGATCGAGAATCCTTTTGCAACTGATGAGATTTTTTTTCGCGACGAGAAAGGCGATTTGAAGATATTAAAAGGCGGCCAGGTTTTAGATTATGATTTGCCGCCAAAGCCCGCTCAGCCGGTTGTAAAACCAGAAATTCCAGCTGCCCCAGTTGTGGTTCAGAAATTAATGCCAATTGCCGAAAAACCCCAAGTGAAACCGGCAGCACCGGTCAGTATCAAGCCAATTCCCGCCGGAACGCCGCTGAATATCGATAAGGAGATGGAAATTATTGTTAAAGAAGCGGGAATTAATTTCAGCGCCGCTGATTCGGAAAGGAAATTCAGAAACATTGTCGCTTCCCGGCTCAAGGAGGTTCGCGATCCGGTTCAGCTCAGAGACGTGCTTTTGAGTTCAACTTTAGTTGGTGGCATGGGTTTTGACACTCAGACGGCCGACCGGGTTTTAGCCATTGTCAACCGGGAATTTCAGCGCCTGCACGGCAATTTGCGCGACAATATCAGTACCGAACCGTTTTCCGATTTAAGGCAGGAAGCGGATAAAATTTTAGCCGAACCGGAAATTAAACCCGAGGTGGTTTTTAGAGCCGAAGCGGAAGAAGAACAAATCATAGCCAAGCCGGAACCGGTGCCAGTACCGCCAACTCCGGAATTAGCGGCCGAAGAACCGGTAAATTTTTCCCGGCCAGTCGCCAGTCCGCCGACGGGTAAACCGGTAATCGAAGATGTCCGGTTCAAACCCAAGCTCGTCGGGCCGGTTGAAGAGATTAGGTCAATGACTTTGACTGATTTCCGGCGGTTAGCCCCGACTCCGGAGCAGGCAATTGAAAAAGTTTTACAAAAGATTAATCTTTTGGAAGAGGAATCTTTTGCCAGGAAAACGCAGGGAATTGCCGCCTGGAAAGAAAATGAAATTTACCGGCTTTATCTGGACTTGGGCGACCAGAGCATGGCAGAAAGAAAACCGATTGCCGATATTATCTTGGAACGGCAACAGGCTAACGCGCCGGCTTTGACCGAAGAAGAATTGGAAGCCATCATGGAGCTAAACCAGAAGTTACGATATTAATTTAGCGGCATGTAACATGAGACAAGCGACATGTTGCATATCTCTATTATAACTATGCAGCAATTTGTGGTTCCGCAATTCATTGACGTTGAAGACAAGGTGATCGGCCCGATTACCGTCCGGCAGTTTATTATTATTTTAGTCGGCGGCGGCTTAATCTTCGTTGCTTATAAGTTATCGGATTTTACCTTGTTTTTGGTGGAAATGGTTTTCATCGCTTTAATTACTTTTGTCGTGGCTTTTGTTAAAATCAACGGCCGGCCGATCCACTATTTTTTGTTGAATGTTACTCAGACATCGAAAAGGCCTAAATTGAGAGTTTGGGCAAAAATTTTTTCCAATGCCGAGCTAAAAAGTTACCTCAAATCGGAAGTCCCGAAATTACCGCCGGAAATAAGAACTAAAAATAAGGTTAGAGCTTCCCGGCTGGCCGAAATGGCTTTAATTGTTGATACCGGCGGAGTTTATCAGGGTGAAAAAGAACCGCCAGCCAGCCATATTGATTTAGTTTAAACATTAATTATAGATTATTACCCATGACCCGGTAGTGATCCTCCCACTTAATAATTAAGGAGGTTTCTATCGGATAAGCGTTAAAAAATAATTGATAAAATATTTACCTTACACTTTTAATAAAATAAGTGGGGGACTACTACCGGGATGAAATCAAAAAAATTAGCCAGTAAAAAAATCAGCGCTTCGACCCAGCATTATCTTGATATTGCCGAAATCAAGGAGGATTGCGTTATTTTGAAAGACGGTACTTTGCGGGCGGTGCTTTTGGTTTCCAGCATTAATTTTTCTTTAAAATCGGAAGAAGAACAAAATGCCATTATCTCCGCCTATATCGGTTTTTTGAATTTTTTGGAATTTCCGCTGCAAATCGTAATTCAGTCGCGCAAATTGGATATTGACGGATACTTAGATCGGCTGAAAAAAATCGAAAAAGAACAGACTAACGAACTGTTGCGGCTGCAGACGGTTGAATACCGCCAGTATGTCAGCGAGCTCGTTGAAATGGGGGATATTATGACCAAGCGTTTTTATGTCGTCGTGCCTTATGATCCGCTTTCCGACAAGCAAAGATCCTGGTTCAGCCGATTTTTAGGGCTTTTTTCGGCGGCGTCAGAGGTGAAACTAAACCAGGATGCATTTGTTAAAAGGCGCCACGCTTTATTCCAGCGGGTTGATCATATTATTACCGGCTTAGCCAGTATGAGTTTGAAAACCGTCGTTTTAGATACCCAAAGCTTAATCGAGCTTTACTATAATACCTATAACCCGGACGTTTACAGCAAAGAAAAATTAGTTGAAGTTAATAAATTACAAGTTGAAGGCTAAAAATAAAACTATGGCAATTAGGCCGCAAGATTTAATTAAAGAGGAAAAATTGGCGACGCTGCAGGAGGAGAAATTGTCCGCCGAGCAGGCGGCGGTTAAGGAAACAAAAGAACTGGCCGAAAGCAAGGTGGTTTTGGAAGAGGAGCGGATTTACCGCCAAGGCGTGGTTTCGATTAAGGATTTGGTTTCCCCTTCGGCGATGGAAGTAACGCCGACTTATATCCGGCTAGGCGGAAAATTCGCCCGGACTTTGTTTGCGATCGGTTATCCCCGCTATATTGCGGTTGGCTGGTTCGCGCCGATTATCAACTTGAGCGCGCCTTTGGATATTGCCATGTTTTTTTATCCGGTCAAATCAAATATTATTTTGAAACAATTGAGGAATAAAGTCGGCGCGCTGGAAGCGCAAATTCTAGCCGACCGGGAAAAGGGAGCGCCTCGGGATCCGATTCGGGAAACGGCTTTGCGCGATATCGAGCAGTTAAGAGACGATTTGACCCAGGGCGTGGAACATTTTTTCCAGTTTGGTTTATACGTTACGATTTATGCTGATACCAAAGAGCAGCTTGACAATATGACTAACGACGTCGAATCGCTATTCGGCTCGCGGCTGATTTTTTCCAAAAAAGTTTTATACCAGGCCGAACAAGGCTTTAATTCGACGCTGCCGATCGGCAACGACGAATTGATGATCGGTTTTAATATGAATTCTTCGCCGGTGGCTTCTTCTTTCCCTTTTATTTCGTCCGAATTGACTTCCGACGAAGGAATTTTGTATGGCATCAACCGGCACAACAATAGCCTGATTTTGTTTGATCGTTTCTCGCTGCAAAACGCCAACACGGTGGTTTTTGCCACTTCCGGCGCCGGCAAAAGTTATGCCATTAAACTGGAAGTTTTGCGGACGATGATGCTGGGAACGGATGTGATTGTGATTGATCCGGAGCGGGAATATAAGCATTTATGCGATGCCGTCGGCGGCACCTACATTAATATTTCCCTGAGTTCGGAAAGTAAAATTAATCCTTTTGATTTGCCTCGGGCGATGGGCGAGCAGCGATCGGCCGATATAATCCGAGGTTCGGTTATTACGCTCAAAGGCTTAGTCCGGCTGATGCTGGGCAAACTGACTCACCAGGAAGATTCGATTGTCGATCGGGCGCTACTGGAAACTTACGCCAAAAAAGACATTACCGCCGACACGGATTTAACCAAAATTGAAGCGCCGATTATGCAGGATTTTCAAGATATTTTGGAAGGCATGGAAGGCGGCGCTGACTTGTCGCTGCGCCTGCGGAAATTTACCGCCGGAACCTTTGCCGGCTTATTCAACAGCCCGACTAATGTCGATATGAAAAACCAGCTGATTGTTTTTTCGGTTCGGGATTTGGAAGATGAATTGCGGCCGATGGCAATTTATACCATCGTTAATTATATTTGGAACGTGGTTCGATCGGAGCTGAAGAAAAGAATTTTAATTATTGATGAAGCCTGGTGGCTGATGCAAAATGAAGATTCGGCGAAGTTTATTTATGCCTTAGTCAAGCGCTGCCGGAAATATTATTTAGGCGTTACCAATATTACCCAGGACGTTAATGATTTTTTGCTTTCGCCTTACGGCCAGGCCATTGTCAATAATTCCGCGCTGCAGCTTTTAATGAGGCAGTCTTCCGCCTCGATTGAGCTGGTTCAAAAAACTTTTTTGCTGACCGAAGGGGAGAAATATCTGCTTTTGGAATGCGGCGTCGGGGAAGGAATATTTTTTGCCGGCGATAAGCACGCCGCCATTAAAGTCGTGGCATCTTATGCCGAAGATCAGCTGATTACTTCCGATCCGCGGCAGATTTTGGAGATTGAAGATGCCAAAAAAGAATTTGAAAGATCGATGGAAAAAAAGGAAGCCGAAACCGAGCTGCCGGTAATCGAAGAATAATTTTAATTTGCTATAAATTTTATGAGTAAACGAAATAGAATAATCGTTATCGCCGCGACGGCAGTTTTAGCGTTATTATTGATGCTTCTTTTGCTTTGGTGGCTGAATCGAAAGCCAACTATCCAGCCGGCGGCTAATACCAATGTCGGCCTGCAGCTGCCCGGCAGTTTGCCCAGCTCGTCAGCCGGTCCTACCAACGTCAATCAGCTGCCGGCGGAAAAACAGGACCTGGAAGCCAGCTTGAAAGCGATTGCTTTTACTTTTGCGGAACGCTTCGGCAGCTATTCCAATCAGGGCGGTTTTGCCAATCTTGACGCTTTAAAGGATTTAATGACGATTAAAATGAAAGCTTGGGCTGATAATTATAAGTTGTCCCAAAAAAGTTTTTTTGACGCCAGCCAGCCTTACTATGGGATTACAACCCAAGCGCTATCGGTTGATTTGAATAATCTTGACGAAGTTTTGGGTCGGGCCGAAGTTTTAGTTTCGACTCAAAGGCGGGAAACCAAGGTTGATACGGCTAACCCGCGGGTTTTTTATCAAAATTTAAAATTGTCATTAGCTAAAGTCGGGGAGAGCTGGAAAGTTGATGCCGCCGACTGGCAATAATCTCGGCCTATTTTAAATTAATTTTAATCGGTCTAATTGTATTTTGTTAGTTAAATTAAAAATTTTTATTACCGATTTGCTTTTTCCCGTTGTTTGCCTGGGCTGCGGGCATTATGGCCAGTGGCTGTGTCCCGAGTGTTTGAAAAAAATCAAACTTAATTCTGACGGCAAATATTTTCAACAGCCGAACATTAAAAATTTAAACGGAGTTTGGATTGCCGCCAATTATCAAGAGCCGTTTTTGGCCGAGGCTTTAAAAAATTTTAAATATAATGGAGTAATTGATTTAGGTGGCAGTTTAGGCCAGCTTTTAATCCGGTTTTTGGCCGCTAAAATCAGCCAGGGTGAAATTACCGGTTTTGACCTGATTACGGCCGTTCCTTTAACCAAGAAAAGAAGGCTTTGGCGGGGGTTTAATCAGGCTGAAATTTTAGCTGAAGCGATTAGCCGGAAATTTGGCTGGCCGAGCCGGTTTGATCTAATTAAGCGCCGTTATCAGACTTTTACCCAAGTCGGCTTGAAAGCGGCAGAAAGGCAGTCTAATGTTAAGGGGATATTTCAGCTTGGCAATGAAATAAATTTAGAGGGTAAAAAAATTTTGTTAATTGATGATGTCATGACTACCGGTTCAACGATCAACGAATGCGCTGAAATTCTAAGAAAAGCCGGCGCTAAAGAGATTTGGGGGCTAGTTTTGGCTAAAAATTGACAGTTAGGTTTGCCGCGTACCTTTTATCTATTTAAAATTAAGTGCAGCCTACGTGGCATAAAGGTGCGGGGTTTACAGAATAAAAATAAAGTGATACACTATCAAAGTTTCAGGGAGAGGTGCCAGAGTGGCCGAATGGGACTCACTGCTAACGAGTTGTCCCCTAATAAGGGACCGTGGGTTCGAATCCCACCCTCTCCGTCTTTGCCACGCCGTAGCCCGATAAGGGCGTAGGCGGGCAGGATAGTCTAATCATTTGAATAATCTATTATGATATTTTGTGGCGTGGCTACGACGTGATAAAATCCGTCTCACTTCATTGTAGATTCAGTATGAGCCATTCATCAAAAAAATTTGGCGAAATATGTATTATATTTATTCTTTAAAATGTAAAGATGGCTATTACGTTGGTTGCACTAATGATTTAAAAAGCAGGTTTAAAAGACATAAATTCGGGCAAGTTCCGGCAACTGCCAATCGATTGCCGATAAAATTGGAATTTTATATTGCTTTTGCTGATAAATATATTGCTTACGATTTTGAAAAATATTTAAAGTCAGGCTCTGGTCGTGCTTTTGTTAAAAAGCATTTTAAATCTAAGGTTAGTTAAGCTTAAACGCAGTCACTTCGTTTTTCCTGTCTTCGTCACGCCGAAGGCAGGCTAATATAATAAAATCTATGGCCGAAAATAAAAAAGATGAAATTAGACCGGAAGATGCCGATCACGGCAAAACGATTTTTCAGTGGCAGTTTCCGGAATTTCCCAAGTATGAGAGGGACAAAAAGTGGTACACCTGGGGAGCGGTAGCAGTAGTTTTATTCCTGCTTTATTCGGTATTTGCCGCTAATTTTTTGTTCGGATTGATTACGATTATCGCCGCTTTGATCGTGATGCTTTTTCATCGCAGCGAAAATACGGTTGACTTCGAAATTACCGAAGACGGTATTGCGGTCGGCAAAAGTTTTTATGAGTATAAAAAAATAAAAAACTTTTACATTTTTTACGAACCGCCGGAAATTAAAACCTTGTATTTTGAACCAAAAAATATTTTTAGTCCTCGAATTCCAATTTCTTTAGAGAATGAAAACCCGGTTAAGATCAGAGAAGTTTTGCGTCAATACCTTGAGGAAGATTTAGAGCGCGAGCACGAACCAGTTTCTGATCAGACTTCCCGCATGTTTAAATTGTAGTTTTTAGCAATTAAGTCCCCATAGCCTGCCTGCCGGCAGGCAGGCTCAACTGGATACCCGCACGCCATGACCTGAGCCCCTATAGTTCAACGGATAGAACACGAGCTTGCGGAGCTTGCGATGTAGGTTCAATTCCTACTGGGGGCATTGGTGATGGCGGGCGAGGAACACGAGCTTGCGGAGCTTGAGGCCGTAGGCCTGCCTGCCGTCAGGCAGGTTTCCCGATATACTAGAAATTTATTTAAGCAAGTTAGGACAATTCCTGCTGGGGATATCAGAATTAATAAGCTAAAATAAGAAATGAATTTAGATTTAACCACTCCTGTTTCCGCCTTGGGTCGGGTTGGAAAAACTACTGCCAGTCGGTTAAAAAAGTTAAACCTTGAGATTGCAGCCGATCTCATTTTTTATTATCCTTTTCGCTGGCAGGATTTCAGCCAAATTTCCGAAATCGCCAAACTTCAGCCGGCCGAAGCGATAACCGTTAAAGGTAAAATTCAGCTGATTAGAAACCGGCGCAGTCCGGTAAAAAGACGGATTTTAACCGAAGGCTTAATTACCGACCAAACCGGATCAGTTAAAGTAATTTGGTTTAATCAGCCGTTTTTAACTAAAATTTTAAAACCCGGCGATGAAGTTTATCTTTCCGGTAAAGTCGATTTTGACCGCTATACGCTGCAGCTAATCAATCCAGTTTACGAGAAAGTAAAAACGGAAGCAACAATTCATACGGCTCGATTAGTGCCGATTTATTCGTTGACCAGCAACTTGACTCAAAAACAGCTGCGGTTTTTAATTAAGACCGTTTTGCCGTTAAGCCAAAAAATACCGGACTGGCTGCCAAAAAATTTAGTAACAAAATTCAAACTAATTGGTTTAAACCAGGCTTTGGCTGAAATTCATTTTCCGTCTAGCCATAAATTGCTGAATGAGGCAGCCAGAAGATTGAAGTTTGACGAGCTTTTTTTATTTGAACTCCAGGTTATTTTGACCCGAGTCGAGGTTAATTTAAGCCAGGCTTGGCCGATAAAGTTTTTTGAAAAAGAAACTAAGAATTTTGTCGCTGATTTGGCTTTTACTTTAACTAACGACCAGAAGAAAGCCGCTTGGCAAATCCTTTCCGATTTGCAAAAAAATCAGCCGATGAACCGGCTGTTGGAGGGCGAAGTCGGTTCCGGCAAAACCGTCGTGGCGGCAATGGCGATTTTAAACGTCGCCTTGTCGGGAAAACAAAGCGTTTTAATGGCGCCAACGGAAATTTTAGCCCGGCAGCATTATCAAAGTCTGGTTAAATTATTACAAAATTTAAAAGTTAAAACGGCTTTATTAACCAGATCACAGCGCCTTATTGATAACGAGGCAGTGTCAAAAAATAACATTTTAAAGCAGTTGAAATCGGGTGAAATTGCGATAGCCATTGGTACTCACGCCTTAATACAAGACGAAGTGGAATTTAAAAATTTAGCCTTAGCCGTAGTTGATGAGCAGCATCGCTTCGGCGTTAATCAGCGAAAAAATTTAAAGCAGCAGTCCGGCCAATTTAATTACATTCCTCATCTGCTATCAATGACGGCCACGCCGATTCCCCGGTCATTAGCTTTGGCTTTGTATGGCGATTTGGATTTATCCATTATCAAAGAAATGCCTAAAGAGCGAAAAAAAATAATTACTAAAATTGTTGACGCTTGTGATCGAACCAAAGCTTATGATTTTATTTCAGACCAAATCAAAATCGGCCGCCAGGTTTTTGTTATTTGCCCCTTGATTGATCCTTCGGATAAATTGGGCGTTAAAGCCGCTACCGAAGAATATGATAAATTAAAAAAAGAAATTTTTCCAAATTTAAATATTGCTTTGCTTCACGGCAAATTAAAAGCCGAAGCCAAAGAAAAAATTATGGCGGGTTTTTTAGCCAAAGAAAGCGATATTTTGGTGGCAACTTCGGTTGTCGAAGTCGGCGTTGATGTGCCTAATGCGTCGGTGATGCTAATTGAAGGGGCTGACCGGTTTGGCCTTTCTCAATTGCATCAGTTTCGGGGCCGGGTCGGCCGGAGCATTTATCAGTCTTATTGCCTTTTATTTACGGATAATCAAGGCCAAAAAACCAAAGCCAGGTTGCAGGCCTTGGTTGCGGCTAAAGACGGGTTTGAATTGGCCGAGCTTGATTTGAAGTTTCGCGGTCCGGGTGAAATTTATGGCACGGCGCAATCAGGCTATCCGGAATTTAAAATTGCCCAGCTGACTGATTCGGAAATAATCAAAGAAGCGAAAGAAGCGGCGGAAATTATTATCAAGGAAAGTCCGGACTTAAAAAATTATCCAATTTTAAAAAATAAAATGGAAGGTTTTATAAAGACTATCCATTTAGAATAAATAAAAAGTTTTCCTTCTCCCTTTGGGAGAAGGTGGCCGAAGGCCGGATGAGGGATTAATTTAATATTCCCCCCTCACCCCGCCCTCTCCCTCAAGGGAGAGGGGAAGTACTAAAGATAAAATCGCCAAAGCTTATTTTTGTACTCGCCAGCATAGTCAACGCCGACTCGCGGTGATTTTTTTATTTGACTTGGTTTAATTTTAAGCCCTCGGTCTTCAATCCAAAGTTTTGTTGGCGAACCGAACGCGGGCAAGTCATTCAAAGTTTTATCGATTTTTAGCTCGCGGCAAAGTTTTCCCGGCCCGTCGGTTTTAATTTTTTGTTTAAAGCCGGAAATTGGTTTAATGGCTCTGATTAAAACGGCAGCCGGATAATCTTTAGGCTCAGTTACGATATTAAGGCAATAGTACATGCCGTAGATTAAATAAATATACCAAAAACCCGGTTCGCCAAACATTACTGCCGTTCTCGGCGTTTTGCCTTTACTGGCGTGAGACGCTTTGTCATTTGGTCCGACGTAAGCTTCAGTTTCAATGATTTCGCCGCTGATTAATTTGTTGCCGATTTTTCTGACTAAAAATTTTCCCAGCAACTGCTGGGCGATTTTTAGGGTTGATTGGTTATAAAAATTTTGGTTTAATTTCATTAATAATTAGTCAATAAATTTTACAGCTTCGGCTAAATTTTTAACTTGATTGATTCTAACGCCGGCCGCCGAAACTTTTTCCTTGCTGAAAGGAATAATCAAATTTTTAAACCCAAGCTTTTGGGCCTCGGTTATTCTTTTACCCATTTGGTTTACCGGCCGAATTTCGCCGCCCAAACCGACTTCGCCGAAGGCAATCGTGTCGGCGGGAATAATTTTATTTTTTAAAGCTGAAATTATCGCCAGGCAAACGGCCAAATCAATTGCCGGTTCGGTAATTTTTAAGCCGCCGACTAAATTAAGATAAATATCCTGATTAGCCAGTTTAAGCCCCAGCCGCCGGCTTAGAGTTGCGATTAAAAGCTGCAGCCGGTTTAAATCAAAGCCGTTGGTTTTTCGCTGGGGATAGCCGAAATTAGTCAGATTGGCCAAAGCCTGAACTTCGAGCATAAAAACCCTTGAACCTTCCAAGGTGGCCGCGATAATTGAACCGGCCGATGGTTTGTTTTCCGTTAAGAATATGGCGGAAGGATTTTTTACTTCAACTAAGCCTAAAGTTTGCATTTCAAAAATTCCCACTTCCGAAGTCGAACCGAAGCGATTTTTTGCGCCGCGTAAAATCCGGAAGGCCTGAAATTCTTCGCCTTCCAAATATAAGACGGCATCAACCAGATGCTCCAAAGTTTTCGGGCCGGCGACTTCGCCGAATTTAGTCACATGGCCGATGATTAAAATGGTAATATTATTTTTTTTTGCCACTTCCAAAAGTTTGGTGGTGCAAATCCGAACCTGATTGATACTGCCGGCGCCGGATGGCGTTTCCTGGGAATAGACAGTTTGGATTGAATCAATAATCGCCAGCTTCGGTTTTTGTTCCAAAATTGTCGCCGCAATGGTTTCAATATTGGTCTCGCCTAAAAATTTTAAGTTGTCGGTTTTTAGGTTCAGCCGGTCAATTCGGGTTTTGATTTGTTCGGCCGATTCTTCACCGGAGACGTAAAGAACCGACCCGGAAATTTTTTGGCTGATTTGTAAAACCAAAGTTGATTTGCCGATGCCGGGTTCGCCGCCCAGTAAGACTAAAGAGCCGGAAACTAAGCCGCCGCCTAAAACCCGGTCGAATTCTTCAATACCGGTTTTCAGCCTTAAAAAATCTTTAATTTCCACCTCAGCCAAAGAAATCACTTTGCCGGGTGGCACAGCGGATTTATTTTTTTCCGAGCTTAAAACAGCCGGTGATGACTTTTCTAAAGTTCCCCATTTTCCGCACTGGTCGCAACGGCCTTGCCATTTCGGAAATTGAGCATCGCAACTGGAGCAGGCGTAGATTTCAGTGATTGGTTTAGGCATATTTAAATTAAAATTCTAAGTACTAAACTCTAAATTCTAAACAAATTTTAATATTTAAATCTTAAATTCCAAGCAGTTTGGCATTTAAAGAATTGGGATTTTTGATTTGTCACGCCACAATAATTTATAATTTTTTAAGGAAGGCGGAATCCCGCCCGCTGGCGGTGATTTAGGGTTTATTAATTCTAATTTAGAAATTTACTTGAGGTTAATCTTGTAAAGCCGCCCGTCGGTTTTACTGTTAAAGTAAAGATAGCGTCCGTCATTAGTTACCATCACGCTCTCGATATTTTGGCTGCCTTCCGGAATGGCGACTTTCGATTTAAAGCCGGTTTTAAGATCAATTGAATAAATATCGCAGGGTGAGTCATCAAGTTCGCTGGTAAAAATTCCCGAGCCTTCGGAAAGATTTTGAGGCACGGCACAATAGACTTTGTCGTTACCGGCAAAACTGCATTTATCAGACCAGGTTTCGATTCCAAGATTGATGCGGTTTTGACCGATGCTGTCGCCAACGGCTTCGACAATCCAAAGGGTCGGCCGGTAGCCGGAAGTACTCGAATAAACGGAGTAAAGCAGCCGGTCGCCGTTAGTAGACCATTGGCCGTCAAAGCCCCGGCCTTCAATAATAGTTGACTTTAAATTTTCATTATTGGCGCCGACAAAAAAGAGTTCTTGACGGTTGAAATCCAAATCTTCGGTGTACATGGCGACAATTTGGCCGTTTGGCGACCAGTTGGGATGAACCGTGCCGTCTTTGTCGCCCAGCGGTTCGATTTTTTTGGCTTTCGAACCGTCAGCGTTGGCAACCGCCAGCCAGCTGGAGTCGGCGCTGGTTCCCATGCTTTTAAAAACCACTTGATTGCTGCTGGCGGCGAAACTGAAATCTTTCCAGTGCTTGGGTAGGGTTGTCTGTTGGTTGGTGGTAAAATCGTAAAGGATTTTTGAACCATCGGGATATTCTAAAATTGCTTTATTTTTATTCGGCGCCCAGCTGATTTTTTCCACGTCATAAAAAATTTGGCTGTTTAGAGGCGTCGTCCGGCCGTCGGGCGTAACTTTATAAAATAGGCCGGTAGTTTTATTGTAATACGCGACATTATTGCCGTCGGCTAAAGTCGGCTGGTAAGCTTTGTCGGCGGTTAAAGCAACGGTTTGAGTAAGGCTGCCGTTGGCGGTTGGTGAAATCTTTGAGGCATTGGGTGAAACTGCTGGTGGCGGCCCGATATTAATATTGCCGGTTGGCCCCCCGGCGCCGGGTAAAACGCCGACATTGCCGGCTGTGGGAATATTAACATTGCCGCCGGCGCCGGGTAAAACGCCGGGCTGGCCGTTGATATTGGCGATTGGCGTACTGCCGGGGATGGCCGGCTTTAAAAACAGAAAGTATAACAGGTAGCCGATGCCGATGACAAAAATAATAAAACCGATGAGCAAGGCAATTCTTTTCCAATTTAGATTCATATAATTTTTTTATTTATAATTTTCAAAATTTAGGAAGTCGGGCTGCCGACCAATGATTTTAAGTATTGCCAAAATTCAATGCTGGTCGGTTTGATAAGCGCATTCCAGGTAAAATTCCAAGGATTTTCATAGATATAACCAAGGAAAGCAATAATAAAAGCAATAACTGAAATTATCAATAGCAGCAGCAAACCGATAAAAACACAGCCTAAAATTTCCAGGAGCTCTATGGGCTTACTGGCTTTTTTAGCGGCTTCGCCGGCCGGGCCGGGCACTTTGGGCAGCCATTCCTCGCCGAATTTGCAGAAAAGATTGGAAAAGGGCGTAAAGTAAGCCGCGATAAAATGAAATGCAATATAGAAATAGCTGATTCCAAAGGTGTCAATTAAATTAAGCCAAGATTGCTGTAAAAGTTTAGAGGAGGCCAGCTGAGTCGGTTTAGCGGCAAGACTTTCCGCGATTGATTCGGCGCTGTCTTTTTTATTTCCTTTGTTCCCCAGCAGCCTTTTGGCCATGTTTCCTTGTTGCCTTAATTGTCGGCCGAAACCTTTGGTATTTTTACCAGCCTCTTTTACGGCTTTGCCGCCCTGTTCAACGCCTTTACCGGCAGCTTGCAGGCCTTCGCCCGGCAGCCGGCCGACTTGCTGGCCGATTTTGGCGCCGCCGGACGCTCCAGACCTGGCGCCAGCGGCTGCTCCGGCTAAAGTACCGGCTCCGGGAACAACCGAACCGGCAATCGCCCCGCCGACCGCACCGGCCGCGCCGCCAATTCCGGCGCCTAAATCGCCGCCAATGGCTCCGCCGGCAACTTCAGCGCCTTTGCCGCCGAGTTGCATCGCTTTGCCGCCGAGTTGTGCGCCAGCACCGGCTAGTTCCGCTGCCTGGCCGGCTTTTTGAATGCCGCTGCCGAGTTTTTCCGGCGCTGTTTTTTGGTCGGCTTCTTGCCGCCTGTCAGCCAGCTGATTTTTATTTAAGTTGCGCTTGTATTCGTTAAAATCAACAATATTATCCCCGGGTTGTTTTGCTGAAGTTTTGCGAACCGGCTGGTTTAATTCCGGCAGCTCCTCGTTGGAAATTTTTAAAGCTGGCTGAGCCATTTTAGATGACAATTTGATTATTTTCTATTTTAGCGGTAATTTTTTTGGTTTTTAAATTTTTGCTGGTCAAAATCTTTTCAGCAATTTGGCCTTCAATTAATTCCTGAATGGTTTTGCGGATCGCCCGCGCGCCGACTTGGGGCGAGTAACTGATTTTTGCAATCATTTTGACCACTTTTGGCTCAAAGCTGAAATCTAAGTCCTGCTTTTTCAATCTGACTTTAAGATCAGTTAATTGGCGCTGGGCAATTTTGGCAATCGCCGCTGAGTTTAAAGGCGAAAAGACGATGAGTTTATCGATTCGATTGACGAATTCCGGCGGAAATTTTGTTTTTAGCTGGCTGATTACGTTATGTTCGGTTTCTTTAAAACTTCTTTGGAAATCAGCCACTTTACTTTCAGTCTTGGCTTGAAAACCGATTGCCGCCTGGCGGTTGAAATTTTCCGAGCCTAAATTGGAAGTCATGATAATAATCGTATTTTTGAAATTAATGGTTTTGCCGGTGCCGTCGGTCAAATGGCCGTCTTCCAGAATTTGTAAAAGCAAACTAAAGACCTGGGGATGGGCTTTTTCAATTTCATCAAATAAGACAATCGAGTAAGGCCGGCGTTTGACGGAGTCGGTCAATTTCGTTTCTTCCTTGTAGCCGACATAGCCGGCCGGCGCGCCGATTAATTTGGAAATATTAAAGCTTTCGGCAAATTCGGACATGTCGATGCGGATTAAAGCCTGAGCGCTGCCGAAAACCGTTTCGGCCAAAACTTTTGCCAGTTCGGTTTTGCCCACGCCCGACGGCCCCAAAAACATGAATGAACCCAGCGGCCGGTTAAAATCACTAATGCCGGTTTTGGAGCGGCGGACAATTTCGGCCACCGCTTTCAAAGCCTTGTCTTGGCCGATGATTTTTTCCGCCAGCAGCTTTTCAAGCTTTAAAAGCCGGGTTTTTTCTTCCAGCATTAAATCGGACAGCGGAATGCCGGTAATTTTAGCCACAATTCGGACAATGTCTTTTTTATCGATTTCCGGCCGGGTTTTTCCCTGGCTTTTGAATTTTTTAGCTTTCAAATCTTTGAGCTGAGTTAAAACTTTTTTTTCTTCTTGCCGGTATTTGATGGCGAGGGCGAATTTTTCTTTGGTAACACAAGCCTGCTTTTTTTTCAGAATTTCTTTGAGGTAGCTGTCTAGCTGTAAAAATTCAGTTTTAGTCGAATTGGTCAGCTGGTTGATTTTGACGGCCGAAGAAGCTTCGTCAATCAAGTCAATTGCCTTATCGGGCAAAAAGCGGTCGGAGATATAGCGCTCCGAAAGTTCGGCCGCCGCGACAATCGCCTCGTCTTTAATTCTGACCTCGTGATATAATTCGTAGCGGTTTTTAATGCCGCGTAAAATTTTAATCGTTTCAACCGAGCTTGGCTGATTGACCCAGATTGGCTGAAACCGCCGCTCCAGCGCGGCATCGCTTTCAATGTATTTTTTGTAATCTTGCATGGTCGTGGCGCCGATTAGGCGAATTTCGCCGCGGGCCAATGCCGGCTTCAAAATATTAGCGGCGTCCATTGAGCCGGTGGCCGAACCGATGCCGATGATATTTTGGATTTCATCAATAAATAAAATAATATCCCGATTTTTTTTAACTTCGGCAATGATTTGTTTCAGCCGGTTTTCAAATTCGCCGCGAAAGCTCGTGCCGGCGACCACTAGGCTTAAATCCAGAGCATAGATGGTTTTACCCAGCAGAATTTCCGGGACGTCGCCTTCGACAATTTTTTTAGCCAAACCTTCGACAATGGCGGTTTTGCCGACGCCGGGGTCGCCTAAAAGCATCGGGTTGTTTTTGTTGCGGCGGCATAAAATTTGAATGAGCCGGGTAATTTCGTCGGCGCGGCCGATGACCGGATCGATTTCTTTTTGAATTGTTTCGCTGGTAAGATTGACGGCGAATAAATCTAAAATTGAGGATTGAGTCGCGGTTCTAGAACCGCCGAAATTGTCCGGCCGGCCTTCATTTTTGAAATAATTGAGGCTTTCGGCCAAATCAGGGAATTTGGAAGTGCTGTTTAAAACCAGGTTGATTTGTTTTTGCATTTCCGCCAGGCTGACATTTTTGGTTTTGAAGTAGTCTTCCAGCAGGTTGTCTTTGATGGTTATAATTGAGGCCAGCAGATGCTCCGTGCCGATAAACTGATGCCGGTTTAAGCTGGCAATCAAAAAGGCTTTTTCCAGTATTTTTCTGGTTTGCGGCGCCAAGTTAATTTGGGTAATCGCCGAACTGGCCGGCAGATGATTAGCCAAAGTCTGCTTAAGCTCCAGGCTTTCGATTTTGGCTTTGGTTAAAATTTGGGCGGCAATACTGCCTTTTTGCTGGGTTAAACCGTATAAAACATGCTGCGGGGTAATGGTTTTATGTCCCAAAGCCAAAGCTAAATTAAACGCGTTTTTTAAAGCATTTCGGGAGTTAGTGGTAAATTTTTCGGCAAAAGAGTTCATAACATTTTACGCAAAATAGCAATTCTTTCCTGAATCGGCGGGTGAGTGGCAAATAGGTTGGCGAAAGACCGTTTGGCCCGGCCGAAGGGATTAGCAATATAAAGATGAGCCGTGGCGTTATTGGCGCTTTTCAGCGGCATATTCTCGGCGGCAATTTTTTCCAAGGCTCGAGCCAAGCCTTCCGGGTAGCGGGTCAGTAAGGCGCCGGCAGAATCGGCCAAAAATTCGCGTCGGCGGGAAATCGCCAGTTGAATCAGTTTGCCGATCAGCGGAGAAAAAATTAGAAAAATTAAGCCGAAAATCATTAGGATTGCCTGAAGCTGGCCGCCGCCTTCTTCGTTATCGCTTTTTCGGCCGAAAAACCGAAACCGAATAAACCAATCCGAAAGCAGAGCCAGCAAGCCAACCAGGATAATCACTACCGTCATTAGGAGGATGTCGTAATTTTTAACGTGGGAAAGTTCATGGGCGATTACGCCTTCCAGTTCCTCGTTTTTCAATTTCTCAATCGCCCCGGTGGTAACGGCGATTGAAGCATGCTGCGGGTTGCGGCCAGTGGCAAAAGCGTTAATGGCGGCGTCAGGAATAATATAAATTTTTGGCAGCGGCAAGCCGGCGGTGATGGCTAAATTTTCTATAATCCGGTAAAGATAAGGGTTGTCCGATTGGACGATCGGCCCCTTGGCGCCGCTGGTCAGCAAAGCGACCTTATCGCCGCCGTAGTAGCTGAAAAGCGAAGTACCGCTGGCAAAAAGGACGGCAAAAATCAGACCGCCATAGCCAGTATCGGTATATTGGGTGAAAACCCAGCCGACAAAAATAACAAAAATAAAAAAGATTGCCATCAGTAAAATGGTTTTTCGAATATTGCTGTCGATTTGGTTATACATAATTTTACAAATCTACAAATTTCTTACAAATATACAAATGTTAGGCATTTAAGATTCTTAGGGATTTGACGCCATTAGAAGTAAAATTTGCCAATATTGCCAATTTCATTTTTGTTACTTTCAGGTATTCTTTTACTTGCTCAATGTTTTTCCGGTTAAAATAGTTGCCTTTTTTGATTTCTAGAACAATTTTATCATCAATTAAGAAGTCTAGATAATATTGTCCAATAGTTTCCCCTTTAAAAGTTAGCGGATAGGGCACTTGGCTTTTAAATTTAATATTTTCACGGATAAAACATTTGCTAATCGCTTTTTCGTAGTATTTTTCCTTATAGCCATAACCGAGCTCGTTATAGACCTCAAATAGTATTCCGACTACTTTATAGCTTAAATCTTTGTATATAACTTTATCGGCATTAACAGTTTTATCCGTTGTCATATTATTTGTAGATTTGTAGTCGATTTGTAATTTTGTAGACTTAAAATTTAACCTGGACATTCTCTTTCTCGCCGGCTTCGGCCTGAAAGAAATCAAACTTTTTGAAACCGAGCATCCCGGCGACTAAGTTGCTGGGGAAAATTTCAATTTTGATATTGAAATCCCGGACATTGCCGTTATAAAACCGTCTGGCGGCCTGGATTTTATTTTCCGTGTCGGCGAGTTCGTCTTGCAGCTTTAAAAAGTTTTGGGAGGCTTTGAGATCCGGATAATTTTCCGCGACGGCAAAAACGGATTTCAAAGCGTCGGTTAACATATTTTCCGCCTGGCCTTTGGCTCCGACTCCCTGAGCCGAAATGGCGTTTGACCGGGCGGCCGTTACTTTTTCAAAGAGTTCCCGCTCGTGGGTGGCATAGCCTTTGACCGTTTCAATCAGGTTAGGGATTAAATCATGTCGTCTTTTGAGCTGAACATCGATATCCGAAAAAGCTTCCTGGGTGCGGTTTTTGAGCCTAATTAGGCCGTTAAAGACCAAAATTAGCCAAAAAATTATGGCAACAGCGGCGGCTAAGATGATCCAAAGTAAGTTAGACATAGGGGTTTTCCTTAATTGGGCAGATTTTTAAAAATTATATTGCCCAAAATTAATTTTTATGTTAAAATATATTTAAAGAATTGCTTTTATTTGTATAAATTATATAATAAATAAGAGGTTTGGTCAAAAAACAAGGATTGTTTTAAATTTTTAAATATTTGGCAATTAATCCCGGCTAAAATCGTCAGGAAAATTGTAAATAAAATTATGAAAAAATCGGCTAATTTACAAAAGTTTATAATTTTAGCCTCAAGCGCAGTGACCGTCATTACCGTCACTTTTTTTGTTGCCAATGTGATATTAGCTGCTTGGCAGGGTCCGACTGATTATCCTCCCCAGGGTAATGTCGCCGGGTTTATCTTGGCCAATCCGACCACAGTGCAGGATGCCAGTATCAATATTTCCGGCGCTGCCACGATGAACCGGTTAAATGTAATGGGCGAAGATTCGGCTATCGGCGGTTCGCTGACGCTTAATGGTGATACCTCGATTGTAGGTAAAAGTCTTACCGTTACCAACGACGGTAAAATTTGTTTCGATTTGGATTGTATTGCCAGCTGGTCTGAGGTTTCCGGCGGGGCAGGTGGTGATCTTTTTTGGGCCGGTAGCGGTAATAATATTTATACTCTTAATTCGGGCAATGTGGGTATAGCCAGTAATCCGATGGAAAAATTGCAGATTACCGACGCCTTTGCTTTTCATAGCGGAGGGCATAAGGTTTTTGCTTTCGGCTGGGCGCCTTCGTTAAATAAAGCCTTGATGACCGGCAAGCCGGCGGAAATACGATGGATTCCCACTACCGGCGGGTTGTTCTTTGGTACAGATTCCAGCTCTCGGAATTCAGGAGATACTGCCAATGTTACCACAAAAATGATTCTTAGCGCCGATGGTTCTCTTGGTATCGGCACGACCCCCCAAAACATCCTTCATCTCAACAGCAGCGATACTAATAATAAAAATTTTGCCATTACTCTGACCAACTCGGGCAACACCGCCGGTAAAAGAGGCTATCGCCTGGCTTTTGACAATGACCGACTGACTTTTCAAAAAGCCGATGATAGCGGCAATTGGCTGGCGGATCAAGTTGCGATTAAACAAGACACCGGTTACGTGGGAATTGGCACCATCAATCCGAAATCTTTATTGAGCGTGGGCTGGGATGGCTTAGATTCAAACTGGGCAATTTCCGCTCGAAAAGATACAGGCTCAGGCGACTGGGGAGCAATTCATGGCTATTCGACGCAGGGAGTCGGCGTCTATGGCTGGGCTTCCGGCCGAAGCGTTCAGAATGTTTATCAAAATGCCGGGGTGGTTGGCACTGGGGTTAATAATGCGACGGGTGGTTTTTTTCAGTCGGTAAATAGCAGCGGTATTGCCTTGATTGCCAAAAATGCCGCGGACGGCACGGCGATTTGGGTGCCGAGCGGAAAAGTCGGGATTGGTACCGCTACTCCTCAAAATATCCTTCACCTCAACACCAATGATACTAATAATAAAAATTTTGCCATTGTTTTAACTAACGCCGGCAATACCGTCGGCAATAAAGGCTATCGCCTGGCTTTTGACAATGACCGGCTGACTTTTCAAAAAGCGGATGACAGCGGCAATTGGCTGGCGGATCAAGTCGCAATTAAGCAAGACACTGGCGACGTCGGGATTGGCACGGTAAATCCGGCCGTTCAATTTGAAGTTTCTTCTGAAATTCCTAGTTCGCCCTCGGTTATAAATCGGGGAGCACTTATCTCGCAGCATTATAATGATAGCGCCGCAGCAACGCTTCAGCTTAGAAAAAGCCGGGGAACTAATGATTTTCCAACGGCGGTTAATAGCACGGATTATGTCGGCGGGCTGTGGGCTTCGGCTTATGACGGCAGCAAATATCAGCAAGCCGCGGCCATAGGCTTCGCGGTCAATGGTCCGGTTTCCAATACGAGCGTGCCTTTGGATATTGTTTTTTCAACGAAACCGACCGGGGCAGTTTCAATTATTGACGGCGAAAAAATGAGAATAACTTCGGTAGGTAACGTTGGTATCGGCACTTCTGCGCCAACTGATATTTTACATTTAGCTAAATCAACTGGACCAGTGCAATTAAAAGTTGAGTATACTGGCACTGAATCGAGTGGCTCAACGGCTTTTTCGGCAGTTCAGCTAGCTAATGCTAATGGAGCTAAAGGCTACCTTTCTCTGGCTGGATCTAACTATACAATCAATGGATTGGTTCAGCCTAATGGTGTCTATCTGCAAGCGATGGATAACACCGCTCCTTTGGTGTTAATGACCAGGGGAACAGCTAATCCGATAATTTTTGCCACTGCCGGATATGCCGCAGCTAATGAAAGAATGCGCATTACTTCGACTGGCCGGGTCGGCATCGGCACCATAACACCGCGCACCAAGCTGGATATTTGGGCTGGCGATTTAGTAGTAACCGGTACTGATACGAATGGTACGGCGTATGTTACTTCGCGCGGCGGCGTAGCTTATTACGGCAACAATGCCTACAACAACGGCTTAGCCATTAATCCAAGCGGCAATGTCGGAATTGGGACGGCTACGCCAAGTACTAAACTTGATGTCAATGGCAATGCCAATATTTCCGGTAATCTCAATATTAACGGCACTTTAACCTGTAATGGCGGGGCTTGTGGCGGTCAGAGCGGCTATGGCACTTGGACGGCCAGCGGCAATAATATCTATAATAGCAATACCGGTTATGTCGGGATTGGGACATCTAGTCCAACTAGCCCTTTGCACGTAAAACAAATTGGTGGTTTTGTGTCCTATGTTACGCAGTACCATGCCAATAATCAAACCCCATGGTTGGCTGGATTTTATAATGATACTTATTCGGCAACTGTTCCGGCTTTTGAGTATTTTGCCTGGGATGATGGTAGGTTTGCCATGGGTTCGCCGGCCGCAAAAGACGTGAGCATCTATACCGGCGGCTATCTTAGTAATGCGCGTTTGACAATTACCAGCGCCGGTAATGTTGTCATCCCTGGTAATCTTCAGGTTGGTGGGACAAAAAATTTCGTCCAAGACCATCCCACCGATCCGACTAAGCAGATTCTTTATTATTCCCTTGAAGGCGGCGAGTCCGGTACCTATACCCGAGGGTCAGGCCAATTAGCCAATGGTGAAGCAACCATTAATTTACCCGAGCATTTTAATTTAGTGACAAGCGACCAAAAAATTACGGTTCAAATAACGCCAACCGCGGAAACCAGCGGCTTATACGTGGCCAGCAAAAATAATAAGCAAATTAAAGTTAAAGAATTGGCCAACGGCAAAAGCAATGCCACGTTCGACTATTTAGTTCAGGGCGAGAGAAAAGGCCACGAAAACGCGCCGGTAATTGTAGATAAAGAGACAGTCAATATGGCTCCGACGCCGGAACAAATAAAAGCCAAAAATCAGAATAACAATAATCAGCCTGGTGATTCAGGCAGCGGCTTGCAAGCTCCGCCAGTCGGAGCCAGTATCGGCCAAGTTAATAGTGAACCGGCAGCTGCCGGCGAATCGGCGCCACCAAGCGTAAGTTGGTGGCAAAAAATCGTTAATTTCTTTAAAGGTTTGGTGGGGAAATAAAAATTTAAAAAATGATGAAAAAAATATCGCCAATCATTATTCTGCTTTTAGTGGTTATTTCCGGGTTTTCTTTTTGGTCGGCAGCCCAAGCGGCTTGTGTTAACCCCGATCATACTTGTAATAATAGCGCTTGTCCGGCCGGCTGCACTGGCGAGGACGATCCCGATTGTTATTCGAATGGCTGTTGCGACGACGGCAAAGTTCAGACACCCAACGGTTTGGGTCAATATGAAAAGTGCGATTCCGCTGACACTGAGACGGCCAGCTGTACGGCCAATTGCGGGCAAAAGCTTTTAGGCTGGGGCTGGGCGGATACTTACGGCTGGCTTTCCCTGAATTTCAATAATTGCCAGGGGCTGCCCGTTGAAATCTGCCAAGCTCAGACAATCCCGGTTTATGTCCAAGCAACCGCCGATGATACCATTTTAGGCTGGGCCTGGACGGATAATTTAGGCTGGGTTTGCTTCGGCCAAACCTGTTATCCCGATGCGGCTCATATTTGTAATAATCTGCCTGGTTGCAACCCGGTAAGCTTCGGTACCAATCCGCCGCCAGGAGTAACCGGCAGCGATTGGAATATCCGTTTAACCGAAGATGGCAGCGGCAATTTGCCGGCCAAGGGCTGGGCCAAAGCTTTAGTTCTAGGAGATAACGGCTGGATTTCTTTAAGCTGTTTAAATGACAATTCCTGCAATAAAATCGGGGTTTCCGGCAAGCCCATTGATTATCAAGTCTGGCTGACTCAGAAAAATTTTAGCGCCGAGTCAAAATTTGGTTTATCCGGCTGGTCTTGGAACGACCTTTTAGGCTGGACGACGTTTGATGTGGCCACCAGCGTCAAGCCGTGGCTGCAGACGCAATACAGCGATATTTATGCCCGAAAATTTTCCGCGGAAAAACCGCCGCCGGGCTACAATTCAACTTATCAGATTTTATCCGGCGGTGATGTAATTAATTTTATTTCTTCAAAAACCGGAAACCAATGGATCAGCCGGAATTTCGGACCGATTAATTTTCCCACACCGGAAACCCGCTATTCCAATGTTTTAGGAAAATTAGATACCGACGGTTTGCTTTGTGCTTTTGGCGCCGATAATACCTGTTTAAATCAGTATGGGAAAATCGTGGTCAAAATCAAAGATGCCAATGATTTTATTACTTTGGCTAAGCAGCCATTAGGTGGTAAAATTTATTATTATGACGGCGATTTGACGATTGACCGGCCGGATCCGGAAAAAGTAACTTTTTTTAACGGCGACCGAAATTCTTTTGCTTCCGGCGCCGGCACGATTATTGTCAACGGTATTTTAACTGTCAATTCCAATTTATTTTATGATGATTCCAATAATCTAAGTAAATTCAGAAATTTAGCTTCGGTTGCCTGGATTGTCAAAGGGGATTTAAGAATCGGGCCGAAAGTAACGAATTTAGCGGGCAATTTTATTGTCATCGGTAACAGCGCCGTCGGCCCTTGTGATCCGAATCCCGACACGGAAAAACTCAAATGCGGCCAGATTTACAGCTGTTATAATTCCAGCGACTGTACCGACCAATTGAGCGTTTCCGGCCTGATGATGGCGCGCAAGTTTTATTTGAAGCGGACATTCGAGAATCAAATTCAAGGTTCAGAACTAATTATTTATGACGGCCGTTTGCTGGCCAATACGCCGCCGGGGCTGGCTGATTTCGCCAAAGCGCTGCCGATTTACCGATCCGGAGTTTTTGCCAATTAATTTTTTAATCAATTATGTCTTTATTTTCTTCCGCGCCGCTGAGCTATCTGGGAATAGACTTTGATTCCAATAGCGTTAAAATTGTGGAATTAAAAAACGAAGGCGGCCGGCCGCGGCTGGTAACTTATGGCTATATTGACCGGGAAATTGAAAAAAGTCTGGGAGAAGACAATAAAGGCGACTATTTGGATACGGCGAAATTGATTAGAAATGTCTGCCATCAGGCCAAAACCACGACAACCAAAACCATTACCGCTTTGCCGGCCTATACGATTTTCAGCTCAATTTTGAATTTGCCGGCCATGTCTAAAAAAGATTTAGCCTCGGCGGTAAAATGGGAAGCCAAAAAAGTCATCCCTTTGCCTTTGGAAGAAATGATTTTAGACTGGCGGGTTTTGGAAGATTTTTCGGAAAATCAAGTCAAAGTTCAATCAGCGGCCAATGGCGGGGAAACGGTTGAAACGGATAATGAAAACGGGGAATTGAAAAGAAAAGGTTTTTTGAAAATCAACCCCAAAGGCCAAAAGCAATATACCAAGATTTTATTGACGGCCGCGCCCAAGGAATTAGTTAAGCGCTATATTGATATTTTCAAGGCGGCCGGGCTGCAGCTGCTCAGTTTGGATACCGAGCCGTTTGCTTTGATCCGCTCTTTGGTCGGTAATGACAAGTCGGCCTTGATGGTGGTTGATATCGGTTCGGTAGTAACTAATATTTCAATTTCGGTTAACAGTATTCCGATTTTGAACCGCAGCATCGATGTCGGCGGGCTGACTATTACCAAATCAATTGCCAACAGCTTAAACGTCAGTTTAGCCAGAGCCGAGCAGTTCAAATATGACATCGGCATGAGCCCGGGTCGGATCGGCCAAGGCAGCGTGCCCAAAACCATTGAAACTACTTTGAGCCCGATTGTCGATGAATTAAGATACAGTTTAAATCTTTATAAAAACCAAGGGCAGAAAAGCATCGAAAAGATTATTTTAACCGGCGGTTCTTCCCTGCTTTCAAATTTGCCTGATTATTTGTCCAATGCTTTGGGGTTGCGGGTATTTTTAGGCGATCCCTGGGCGAGAGTAGTCTATCCCGAGGATTTAAAGCCGGTTTTGGATGAAATTGGATCGAGATATTCCGTGGCGATTGGTTTGGCGATGCGTGATATAGAATAAAAATTTCAATTTGGAGTTTATAATTTAAGGTTTCGAATTTAGAATTTTTACTTAATTATGCCTGAAGTTAATTTATTACCCGACGAATTAAGGGGTAGCGAGGAAAAAGAACTGCATGCCGTTCATCGGATGCCTAAAGCTGAAAGGCTAGAGATGTCGGCGCCAGCCAAAGAGGACAAAACTCCGGCCGGGCTTAAAACTCCCAAGCCGTCGATTTTGAGCCGCCTTTTTTCTCAAAAGCCAAAAGCGGCAACTCCGCCGCCGGCTAAAGTTGAATTAGCCGGCATAAAAACCGGAGAGCCACTGGCAAAAAAGCCGCTGTCAGACGTAGTTTTGCATCTGCCGCCAGCTGAGACTCTGTCAGCCAAACCAACCCCCAATACTTTTTCCGGCGTAATTTTGGGTAGCCGGGAAAACCCAGTCCCGCCCCTTGTCGCCAAACCGGAGAAAAAAAATGATTTAATCGAGGAAGAGAAAATTCTAAAAACCGCCGCCAAAGCCACCCCGGAAAAGAGTCCGGTTGTCAAACCCAAGAAGAAATCTTTTTTCAGCGGGTTTAATAATCTTTTTCGCCGAAAAAAAACTAATAAAATGAAAGAAGGCAAAAACAACAAAGTGGAAAAACCAGAAAGAATTGTCGATGTCAATTTAATTCCGCAAGAATTAGCCGAAGCCCCGGAATTAGAAGTGTCTAAGAAATTATTTACCGCCGGCATTACCGTGGTGGCCGCGATTTTATTGGTGATTGGCGGCTATCTCGGCATCACCTGGTATCAGCTGAAAATAACTCAGCAAATCGAAGGGCTCCAGTCAGAGCTGGTTACTTTAACCCAGCAGATTGTTGAAACCGAAAAAGGCAAAACCGCCGCCACCGGCCTGCAGAATTTTTTGGGGGTGGTCAATGGTTTGCTGAATAATCATATCTATTGGACGAAGTTTTTTACCTTTTTGGAAAAATACACTATTGACGAAGTTTATTACACTAATTTTTCTATGGCCGGCCAGGACAAGCTGGTTTTATCGGCCGTGGGCAAAGATTATCGGTCAGTTGCCCAGCAGCTAGAGGAATTTCAGCAAGCCTCGGATTTTATCAAAAGCGTCAGGATTGATGCCGCTTCCGCCGATATTGACCAGGAAACCGGCAAATACAAAGGAGTCAGTTTCAATATTAATTTGGAGCTTTTGCCCAATGTTTTTATTAAACCAATCCAGTAAAAGCTATGGCTAAAAAAGAATTTGAAAAAATAACCGCCAAAAAGAAAAATTTGCAGCTGCAGCTGGTAGTTATTAAGTATTATAAATCGATTACTTTCATTTTTGTCGGTTTAATTTTGTTTTTAGGCTATTATTTTATTTTGGAGCCAAAATATAATGAAGTCGGCGTCGGCGGCAAATACAATTTAAGCACCATGCAAGAGGAATTAAATAAAAGAAAAGCCTACCTGGATAATCTAAGAAAGTTGAATAATAATTATCAAAATATTAATCAGACAGAAATTGAAAAGTTGAAACAAATTCTGCCCAGCGATCAAGATATTCCCGGTCTTTTCGTCCAGCTTCAGTCTTTAGCCGAAGAAAGCGGCCTTTTGTTGGCCGGGGTCAGCATTAATGAAGTGCCGGAAGCAAAAAAGATCGCCAAGGGAAGCAGTGAAGCGGTGATAAAAAAACTGAATGTTAGTTTGAATTTAATCAGCACCGGCAAAGGCAGCTATGAAGAGGTGAAGATTTTTTTAACCGCGCTGGAAGACAACTTGAGATTATTTGACGTCAATTCGGTCTATTTTGCGCCGGATTCGGCCAATTATTCGATCAATCTTTTTACCTATTATTACAGCCGATAAAATCTATGCTAGTGCCTAAAAAAATGAAATCCAGCCGCAAGTTGCTGTTATTAGCAATCACAGTGATAGTTTTGGGTGTTATTATTTATTTGCTTTACACTAATTTTATCGCCGGAAGCATCGAGATCGTTAAACCTTTAAAAATTGAGATTCCGGTAATGGTAATTTCGCCGGTTAATCCGGAATTAAAAACTGATTTTTTAAATAAAAAACCTTATACTGATTTAAAAAATCCATCAGGTGTTAAATTGCCGGTAACCGCTTCAATCACCGGGCGGAGCAATCCCTTTCTGCCATTATTATTCATTTTTTCAAGTGCCGATAAAAAATAAATATGTATAAAGATCAAGATCAATTACTGGAGGCTTTAGTCGCTCAAAAAATATTAACCAAGGAGGCCGCGGCCGAATTGGAAAAAAAAGCCAAAGAAACCAAAATGACGCCGGAAGAATTGATCATTTCGGAGAATTTGGTTTCTGAAGAAAAGCTGGTTTTGGCTAAGTCAAAATTATTGAATATCCCAATTTTTGACCTGCAAGGCAAAGAAATCCCGAAAAATATTTTAAATCTGATTCCTCAGGAAGTGGCGGAAAATTACCAGATGGTGCCGTTTGAAAAAATCGGCAATGAATTGCACGTCGGTTTGGTTAATCCGCAGAATTTCAAGGCGATTGAAGCGGTGGAATTTTTAGCTCAGAAAGCCGGTTTGAAAGTCAGATACTTTATTATTACGGCGGCGAGTTTTAAAGCTACGGTTCGCCAATATCAAGTCTTAGGCGAAGAAGTCAAACAGGCTTTGGCGGGCATCAGCGAACAAACGGCAGTTTCGGAAGCGGAAACCGACGAGCTGAAAGAAATGGAAGAAGTGATTAAAAGCGCGCCGGTTTCCAAAATGGTTTTAGTCATTATTCGGCATGCAATTGACGGCCGCGCTTCTGATATTCATATTGAGCCGACCTTAAAAGATACCAAAGTTCGCTACCGAATTGATGGAATTTTACGAACCTCTTTAGTTTTGCCGAAATACATTCATGCCGCTGTCGTGGCCAGAATCAAAGTTTTGGCTAATTTGAAGCTCGATGAAACGCGCAAGCCCCAAGACGGCCGGATCCGGCTGACTTTTGAGGGTCGGGATGTTGATTTTCGGGTTTCGACCCTGCCTTTATTTGAAGGTGAAAAGGTGGTGCTGAGAATTTTAGATACCTCCAACCAAGTGCCGAGTTTGGATCAATTGGGTTTTAATGAAATTCATATTGATTTAATCAAAGAAGCGATCAAGACGCCTCATGGCTTGATTTTGCTGACTGGCCCGACCGGGTCAGGTAAAACCACGACTTTATATACCGTTTTGTCGATGATTAATCAGGAGGGAATTAATATCATTACCTTGGAAGATCCGATTGAATATTATATTTCCGGCATTAATCAGTCGCAAATTAATCCTGACATCGGCTATACTTTTTCTTCCGGGCTGCGCTCGATTTTGCGGCAGGATCCTAATGTTATCATGCTTGGCGAAATCCGCGATCAGGAAACAACAGAGCTGGTCGTTCATGCCAGTTTGACCGGCCATTTAATCCTTTCGACTTTGCATACCAACGATGCCATCGGAGCAATTCCGCGGTTAATCGATTTGGGCGGCGAACCGTTTTTGCTGGCTTCGGTGATGAATTTAGTTATCGCCCAGCGGCTGGCCAGAAAAGTTTGTCCTGACTGCAAAACGGAAACGACAATTCCGGCTCCGATTTTAAAGCGGATTGAAGAAAAAATCGATTCTATTCCGGTCAAATATTTGAAAGGCATCGATAAGGATAAATTAAAATTTTACAAAGGCGAAGGCTGCGCCCATTGCGGCAACTTAGGCTATCAGGGCCGGGTGGCAGTAGCGGAAATTATCAATATTACGCCGGAACTGCGGGAAATTATTAATAAAGGCGGCGATGCGGCCGAAATCAAAAAAGCTTTAGTTAAGCAGGACTTTATCGATTTGACCCAGGATTGTCTGGTTAAGGCTTTGCAGGGAATGACCACTTTGGAAGAGGTAATGAGAGTTTCCCAGCTGTAAAGTTTTTATGTAATTAATAATTATTATAAATAGAATAAAATTTATGGCCAAAAAGAAAGTAATCGTGCTGGTTGAAGATGATGAGTTTTTAGCTGAACTGTACGCAACCAAGCTAAGCCTGGACGGGTTTGAAGTGGTTTTAGCCGCTGACGGCGAAAAGGGATTAAAAATGATTCGGGAAAAAAATCCGGATTTAATCTTGCTTGATATTATTTTACCTAAAATGGACGGGTTTGAAATTTTGAAAACCATCAAAGGCGAAAAAGAGCTTAAAAGCATCCCGGTTATTCTTTTGACTAATTTAAGTCAAAAAGATGAGGTCAAAAAAGGCCTGGACTTGGGCGCCGATGACTATTTAATCAAGGCTCATTTTATGCCGTCAGAAGTCGTTAAAAAAATTAAACAGATAATCGGCGATTAAAATAAAACTTTATTTTATGGAAGCTTCCCTTAACCTCGCAATCAATAAAATTTTAGCGACGGCCGCCAAGCGCCGGGCTTTAAACGTTCACCTGACCGTCGGGGCTTATCCGGTTTTGAGAATTGACGACGAATTAGTCGAGTTGGCCGAAGAGCAAATTGTTACCCAGGATTTTATTAATCAGCTCGCTGGCAGCTGGGTTTCCGATTTGCAGAAAACCGAATTGGAAAAAGAAAAAGCCATAATTTTTGTCAAAGAAGTCAGCAAAAATCTGCGGCTAAAGATAAACTTTTTTTATCAGAAAGGTTCTTTGGCGGCTTCTTTCCGGTTGATTCCGACCCAGATTTCACCCTTGATCAACCTGGGTTTGCCCAAATCGATTTACGGTTTAGCCGACAAAAAGTCAGGTTTAATCATTGTTTGCGGCCCTTACGGCTCCGGCCGGACGACAACGGCAGCCTCAATTATTCAGGAAATCAATAAAAGCCGCAAAGAAAATATTATTACGATTGAAAAACCGATTGAATATTTAATTGCTAATCAAAAAAGCTTGATTGAACAGCGGGAAGTCGGCCGTGATGCCAATTCTTTTATTGATGCCCTAAATTATGCCCAGCAAGCCGATGTTGATATTATCGCGGTTGGCGCCAGCCAAGAAGAAGGAATAATCCCTTTGGTTTTGGAATTTGCCAGTTCCGGCCGGCTGGCGATTTTGGTGATGGATACTAATTCGGTAGTTCAGACGCTTGAAGAAATTCTTTCCGCTTTTCGGCCGGAAGAAAAATTAAGGGCTCAGTCTCTGCTTTCCGAAAGTTTATTGGCGGTTATTTCTCAGCGGCTCGTGCCTCGAGCCGGCGGCGGGCTAATTTTAGCGGCGGAAGTTTTATTCGCGACTGAGCCGGTTCAATCGTTGATTGCCGAAGGCAGGATTAAACAGCTGACAACGATTCTTCAAACCTCGCGGGCGGAAGGAATGTTAAGTCTGGATCAGGCCTTGGCGGAATTAGTAAGTTCCGGAGAAGTTTTAATTGATAAAGCCGTTGAGTATGCGGCCGATCCTCAGAATTTTCGGGCCATTGCCAAATCTTAAATATTAGCTGAAGGTTTTTATGCCACTTTTTCGCTATAAAGCTAAAGATGAAAATAACGAAACAATTGAAGGAATGGTTCAGGCCGCGTCATCGGACGTAGCGGCGGAGATGCTGACCGACAAAGGCTTGACGATTTTTTCTTTATTGGAAGAAAGAACTAATTTTTTTGAACGGTCATTGAAGCTTTTAAATCGGGTAAAAATCAAAGATTTGGTGGTTTTTTCCCGCCAATTATCCGTGATCGTCTCGGCGACCATTCCTTTGGTTCAGGGGCTGCGGATTTTAGTCAATCAGACGGAAAGTCCGGTTTTAAAAACGGTAATTTCCGAAGTGGCTGATGATGTCGAAGGCGGGGCGAAACTGTCGGCGGCTTTGGCCCGGCATCACGAAATTTTTTCCGATTTTTTTATTAACCTGATCCGGTCGGGTGAAACTTCCGGGAAGCTTGACGAAGTTTTGATTTATCTAGCCGATCAGCAGGAAAAAGATTACGATTTGAATTCCAAAATCAAAGGCGCCATGATTTACCCGATTTTTATCGTCGGCGGGCTGCTCGCTGTCGGTACGCTAATGATGATTTTTGTCATTCCTCAGCTTACCTCAATTTTAATGGAAACCGGCGCTCAATTGCCGACGTCCACCAAAATTTTAATCGGCACCAGTAATTTTTTAACCGCTTATTGGTGGCTGATATTGATTATTTTAGCGGTCGTTATTGCCGCCGTTAAAACTTTGGTCAATACTAAAAAGGGAAAGTATTATTCCGATCTTTTTAAATTGCGGCTGCCGATTATCGGCGGACTTTTCCAGAAGATAATTTTAGTGCGTTTCTCCCGCAGTCTTTATACTTTGACCACCGGCGGCGTTTCTTTGACCAAAAGCTTGGAAATTGTCGCGGATGTCGTCGGCAATTCGGTTTATAAGGAATTAATTAAAGAAACCGCCGCGGAAGTTGAAGACGGCAACTCGATTGCCACGGCCTTTTTGCGAAGCAAAGATGTTCCGCCGATGGTTTCCCAGATGCTGAATTTAGGCGAAAAAACCGGTCGGATTGATGATATTTTAGACAAGATATCGAATTTTTACAGCCGGGAAGTTGATAATATGGTGACTAATTTAGTCGCGATACTGGAACCGCTGGTAATGCTTCTAATGGGAGTAGCGGTAGCAGTTTTGGTTTCGGCTATTATTTTGCCGATGTATAGTCTGGCCTCAAGTTTGTAATTATTAAAATAAATAATGGTATGATTAAAAATCGGAAGAGAGAAAAGGGCTTTACTTTAGTTGAACTTTTGGTGGTAATTAGCATCATTGGTATTTTGTCTTCAATGGCAACGGTTTCGCTAAATATCGCCCGGGTTCGAGCTCGGGATGCCCGGCGGCAGGCGGATATTTCCCAGGTTCAGCTGGCGTTGTATTTTTATTACGACGACAACTTGGAATTCCCTAAAACCGATGATATGCTGCCGGAGCACGCCGTTGATAACTGGCAAAATGTCCTGACGCCGGCGTTAAATGGCTCAGTTAGCGGAAAACTTTATATGTCCCGAGTGTCAGTTGATCCGCTCAACCGGGTACCTAATTTTTATGGCTATAACAGCGACGGCAATGAGTTTGTTATCACTTATTACTTGGAAGGCGCCGGCCCCAAAGAACTTCATGGCTATTAAGATTTGTTAAGTTGCCATTTTTTTGGTATAATTATTGGTGAGGGATAAATGAGCCACTGGGCTTGTCTCAATCTGTCTGTCAATAAAGCAGGTCTCAAGCGGAAAATTTATTTAGTGCAAATGTCGCTAGTAAGTTTATAAATATTAAAAAACAAAAATTCGCGCTAATAACGCGATTTGCAAAAAGAAAGGGGGTGAGACAATGAAAAAGAAAGGTTTTACTCTTATCGAGTTATTGGTGGTAATCGCCATTATCGGCCTTTTATCCACCTTAGCTGTCGTCGCCTTAAATTCGGCTCGGCAA
>JBAYLH010000015.1:0-38733 GCA_041664165.1 Candidatus Buchananbacteria bacterium
CGCCTCAAGCCTTTCGAAAAATATCTGATAATTAATTAAAAGTAAGCCGTAGGCGATTCCGCGAATCAAAATTTAATTTTCAAAAATACCCCTTCGGGCTTGGGGCGGGGTCCATTCCCACGCAAAGAATGTCAGAAACTTGGATATTTAATATTACCCCCAGATAAAACTCATCTACCGGTACTCGCGCCCCGTCTCAAGCCGCACCGTCTGGGCGGAGACCAACACTTGTGTTGGTGCCAAAGCTAATACTACAAAGAAAGTTTTGTTCTCCGGGCTTCATAGTCTTGTCGGAGACCAACGCTTGCGTTGCACCCGTTGAGCCAGAAAGTCGGACTAAAGTCCGGCCAGCAAAGGCTAGGTTTGTAAGCCGGCCTTCAATGCTGGCCGCAGGCCGGACTTTAGTCCAGTGATTCAACTTCATCAACTAACTTCATTAATCAAAGCACATCTATCCGGCAAAAAAAGGTAAAAGTTAAGCCGCAGGCCGGACTTTAGTCCGGCGGCTCAACTTCATCAACCAAAGTAGATTTAGCCGGCAAAAGAAAAAAGGTCTGTCAAATAGCGACAGGCCTTTTGTGTTACCAATGTTGATTACATTACGCCTCTGGGGCGTCAGGACCAAACAATTGGTCAAGTTCCTGGCCGAACCTTTCTACTTCAGCTCGGCTGATCGGCGAATCTTTCTGCTGGCCGGCCGAACCCCCTGTCAGCAATTCTAGCTGTCGGCCAATACAATCGAACCAGATAGCTTTGCTGCCATAAAACGTCTCCGCGTAACTAGGATGCTCCCTGGCTTTGGCGAAAACATACCGAAATTGTTCATCGGGTGGTAAATCAGCCCCTAACTTATCAAAATCCAAAGTTACGGCTAAAAATGTTTTACACCGCGCCGGCTGTGTTATTAGCAAAATTGGCTTCCCGCACCTTTCGCACAGAAAACTGACTAAGATTATCATATCTTCCTGAATTGAAAAAGACGGCTTCATTCTCAGCAGCTGCGAAAAGTCACACTCCGGGCAAATTACTTCAGTCGGAATAGTCCTTCGGCCTTGTTGCCTCCGGGCAACTGAGTCAATTAGCCGACCCAAAACTGTTGTTACCGCCGGAGACATCCGGTCAATACCATGTCTCGCATCCTCTTGAATTTGATCCGTTGCAACCGGATCAAATTTAGAAGCCTCAAACCGGCCAATAACGTACACCTCATCAATAGAAGCATAAGCCATCGCCGCGGCTATTTCCTGATAGGAAACTTGAATCAGCTCACCACACGATGGGCATAACAAGGCCATTAGGACGTCACCGCCCATAGCCGCCACATAACTCTCCGGCGGCAAATCATTTTCAGCCTCAGATTCTGCCTGACAGTGTGGACAAACCAGCTGCCGGATCTTAAGCCGGCGAAGACATTGGGATTCCCAAGATTCATTAAGGACATCCCTAGCTAATCTCGCCACTGGAGATTTCCAACCGACACCTTGTTTGACTTCCTCTTTTTTATCCGCCATGACCCAGTCGATGACATAACATTGTTGCCCCTCATCATAGGCCATTAGGCTAAACAAAAGCTGACAAGACAGCCGGAACTCCTTGCGACAGCTGTCACAAACCAAGTACAGCGTGGCATTTCCTCCGACTTCTTTCACTAGCGAAGGTATTTCTATCTCCAACGCTGATTCTACCTCGCACCAGGGACAGGCCACCCTTTTTATCCTTATTCTTAGCAGTTCAGAATCCATATCCATGTGAGTACCCTCCCAATATGCCTTATTTTAGCCAAAATCTGCCATTTCAGCCAAAAACCTAAGTCAAAGATCACGCTAAACTCTTTACCTTAATATAAAACAATTAAAGCGTCAATTCAACTTGTGGAAAATTAAGCCGCGAAAAAACCTTCGCCAAGCCTTCTTCGCCGCTCAAGGCAGCCTCACAAATGACAAAAAACACCGGGCTTGACTGATTTAAAGCTTTTATGCTAGAATAAAATCGTCAATTAAGTTAAGGTCCTTCCGGGCCTTTTTAAAATCCAATAATCTTATTAACTCCCGCTATATGAAAATCACTACCCGCATCGTTAATTACCTTAAAGAATCGCAAAGAGAATTGAAAAAAGTGGTCTGGCCTTCCAAAAAAGAAGTCATCCAGCACACGCTTTTAGTCATTGGCATCAGCTTGGGCGTCGCCCTCTTTTTGAGCGTTGCCGATTATTTTTTAAACCTAATCCTTGGGATCATCATTAAGTAACCCAAAAAAATATGTCCGGTAGTAATCCCTGGCTTAATAAGCCAGATTGCTATACGGTCAGACATTAAATAATTTAAATTAATAATATTATTCCCTTTCACCTGAAATAGGTGAGGGACTACTACCGGATATGCCAAAACAAACACTTCAACAAGGCCGGCGCTGGTATGTCATTCATACCTATTCTGGCTATGAAGAAAACGTCAAAAGAAACCTGCTCCAAAGAATCGAATCAATGGACATGGAAGATAAAATTTTCAACGTTTTAATACCGACGGAAAAAAAGATTAAGATTAAAAACGGCAAGAGAAAAATTATCACCGAAAAAATCTTTCCCGGCTACGTTTTGGTGGAAATGGTCGTTGACGATAATTCCTGGTACGTCGTGAGAAATACGCCAAACGTTACCGGTTTTATCGGTTCCGGCACGACGCCGACGCCGATTTCCGACCAGGAGATTAAAAACCTGCAAAAACGGATGGGCGTTGAAGAACCGACCTTCAAAATTGACGTTACTGTCGGCGCGGCGGTTAAAATCGTTGACGGCCCGTTCAAAGGCTACGAAGGCAAAGTCAATAAAATCGACGAAGACCGTGGCAAAATCAAAGTTTTGGTTTCCATGTTCGGCCGCGAAACGCCGGTGGAATTGGACTTTTTACAAGTCAAAAAAATCTAACAACCTAGCACCTAATAACCTAACAACCTAAAACCTAATCCCTAAAAATATATGGCTAAAAAAATTAAAACTATAATCAAACTCCAAATTCCAGCCGGCCAGGCTAACCCGGCGCCGCCGGTCGGTCCGGCTTTAGGCCAGCACGGCTTGAACATTGCCGAATTCTGCCAAAAATTCAATGCCGCCACCAAAGACAAAATGGGCGAAATTACGCCGGTTGAAATCACTGTTTACGAAGACCGGACTTATTCTTTTGTGACCAAAACCCCGCCGGCTTCCGAATTGCTCAAGCAAGCCGCTAAAATCCAAAAGGGTTCCGGCGAATCAATCAAAAAGAAAGTGGGCAAAATAACCAAGGCCCAGGTCAAAGATATTGCCCAAAAGAAAATGCCCGATTTGAACGCCAAGGATTTAGAAGGCGCCATGCGGATTATTGCCGGCACTGCCCGACAAATGGGCATCGAAATCGTAGATTAATATTTATTAACTAATTGCGGGAGAGATTTAATTCTCGATTTACCCCAACACCCAAAATATCGTCGATGTGAGCCAATAGATAACCTATAATTACGCAATCACAATTGGCTAATATTAGAGAAATGGGTGTAAGGGTGTACCGCGACGAAAAAATTATGAGCCGTTCAAAACGCTACCTAGAACTCTCGAAAAAAATCGACAAAAACAAGCTTTATCCGATCGACCAGGCGATTAAACTAACCAAAGAAACTGCCACCACTAAATTTGACAGTTCCGTTGAAGTTCATGTCCGGCTAGGCATCAACACCAAAAAAACCGAACAGCAAGTCAGAGGCACCGTTACCCTTCCTTTCGGCACCGGCAAGACTAAAAAAATTGCCGCTTTTGTCACGCCGGAAAAAGAAGGCGAAGCCAAAGAAGCTGGCGCTGACGTTTGCGGCGGCCAGGAATTAATTGACCAAATCAAAGCCACCGGCAAAATCGATTTCGATATCGCTTTAGCCACGCCGGACTTGATGCCGAAGCTGGCGATAATTGCTAAAATTTTAGGCCCCAGAGGCTTGATGCCTTCGCCTAAAAACGAAACAATTACAACCAACCTAAAAAAAACCATTGCCGATTTGAAGAAAGGCAAAGTCAATTTTAAAAGCGACGATACCGGCAATATCCACCAAATAATCGGCAAAGCTTCTTTTGATGACAAAAAACTGCTGGAAAACTACGCTACCTTTATTGAAGCCCTTAGAAAAGCCAAACCGGCCACGGCTAAAGGCAATTACATCCAAAATATCTACCTCTCTTCTTCAATGGGTCCGGGCATAAAAATTCAAGCCTAAACCATGGTTTAAACAAAAATCCTAGATTCTTTTCTAGGATTTTTGTTTGGCAATAACTTTAGTGCTAAAATAAGATTAAAAGAATATGGCTGACAAACTAAAATCAAGAAATATTTTGCATCTGATTTTTGAAGGCGGCGTTATTATCAAAGGTATTGACGGCCTTTTGGAAACCATTGGCGGCTTTTTGCTCCTGGCGATCAGCCCAAAACTAATCGATTTTTTCACCGCCTGGATAACCTTACATGAATTAGTCGAAGACCCTAACGACTTAGTCGCCAACTGGCTGGTCAATGCTTTGCAAACAACAACCATCAGCGCCCAGATTTTTGCCGCCGTTTACCTTTTAATTCATGGCCTGGCCAAAATAATTTTGGCGGTTTCGCTGCTGAAAGAAAAAGTTTGGGCTTATCCGGCAACTGTCATTTTTCTTTTGGTTTTTATTTTCTACCAAATCTACCGCTTCAGCTATAGCTATAATTTAGGTTTCGTTATTCTGACATTTTTTGACACGCTGATCCTAGTTTTAACCTGGCGGGAATACAAACAAGTTCTGCATCGCCGTTTAAGCTAAAAAAGACAGAAATTAACCCCGGATTTCAAGGGGTTTTTAAATTTGCCAAAAAGCGGATAAATCTGTTAAAATATAAACGTTGCTAGCAATAAATTCCCAATAAATTTATGACTGAAAAAAGAAATAATTATCTTTCCTGGGATGAATGTTTCACCCAAATCGCCGCCGTGATGTCCGAGCGCTCAAAAGACCCGTCGACCCAGGCCGGCGCCGTCATCGTTGACCAAAATAATATTGTCGTCGGCTTGGGCTACAACGGCTTTCCCCGCAGCTGCTCCGACGAAGAACTGCCCTGGGAGCGGGAAGGCGATTTTTTGCATACCAAATACGCTTATGTTGTCCACGCCGAAGAAAATGCCATTTATAATGCCAATAAACCCACCAGCGGCTGTAAAATTTACACCACTCTTTTCCCCTGCAATGAATGCGCTAAAACTTTAATCCAAAGCGGAATTACCGAAGTGATTTATTCTTCCGACAAATACCACGATTTGGATTCGTGGATTGCTTCCCGCAAGATGCTTGATTTGGCCGGCGTCAAATACCGTGAATATCAGCCGGAATTCAAAATAAAATTTGAAACGAATTAACCAAAAACTACATGCCTAACGGGGCAAACAAGATAATTTTAGGTTTTGTCGGGCCGATTGCTTCCGGCAAAGGCACGGTTTGCCGCTATCTCGAAACTAAGCACGGCGCTTCGGTTTTTCGCTTTTCCACCATGTTGCGCGATATTTTAAACCGGCTTTATTTGGAACAAAACCGGACGAATATGCAAAATGTCTCGTTAGCTCTAAGGCAAACTTTCGGCGATGATTTATTAGCCTCGGTTGTCGCCAAGGATGTCACTAACTCCCCGGCAAAAATTATCGCCATTGACGGCGTCCGCCGCGAACCGGACATTAAATACCTCCGGGAACTGCCCGGTTTTCATTTGATTGAAATTGCCGCCGACCAAAAAATCCGCTGGCAACGAATTATCAAACGGGGTGAAAATGCCGATGATGCCAAAAAAACCCTGGCCGAGCTCCGGCAAGATGAGCTCAAAGAAGCGGAACAGCAAATTAAAGAAGTGGCCAAGCTGGCGGAGTTTATCCTTGATAATAACGGCACTTTAGATGAGCTACATCGGCAGATTGAAGAAATATTACAGAAAGCAGGAAAGTAGATTGGCAGAATGGTAGGAATTAAAGTCTGACCAACCTACCGACCTAAAATAATGAAAATTAAAATTAAAAAATTAAAGCCTGATTGCATTATTCCAACTTATGCCCATTTCGGCGACGCGGGTTTGGATTTATACGCTTTAGAAAACGACCAAATCGAACCCGGCCAAATCAAAAGAATTGATTTCGGTTTTGCCTTGGAATTACCAAATGGTTTTGTCGCCCTGACGCGAGACCGCAGCAGTTTTGGAAAAATTGGCATCCATAATTTAGGCGGCGTTTTTGATTGCGGCTATCGCGGCGAATATAATTGCACGCTGATTAATTTGAATAGCGAAACTTACCAGATAAAAAAAGGCGATAAAGTTACCCAACTAGTCATTTTCCCGGTGGCTTGTGCCGAACTGGAAGAAACCGATGATTTAAGCCAAACCAGCCGCGGTGCCGGCCGCTTTGGTTCCACTGACCGCTAACCTAATCCTTATCTTGCTTATCTCGCTTATAAATATATGGGGGACAAAAAAAATTTATATCTAATCGCCATTGTCATCATCATTCTAATTATTATTGGCGGCTCGATTTTTTTGTTTTTTTATTTAAACCAATCCGTAACCCCGGTCAGCGAAAATTTGCCGGAAAATACCAATACTAACACCGGCTCATTACCCCAAAATTTGGAAACCAATGCTCCGTTAGAACAATCAACCGCCGGCTCCGACGCGGCTTTAAAAAAAGAAAAGCAGTTCATTTCTTCTTTTTGGCAAGAGCCTGATTTAAGCTATAAACCTGCTAGCCTCACTTACCAACTTCCCTTAAGTAACATCAAAGAACAGGTTACTAATTATCGTGATTTTTCCCGCAAAATTGACTTGGAAAAATTTTTACCTAAACTCTCCAGTAACGGTTTTGTTGTCATCGCTAGCCCCTTTTCGGCTAAGCCGGCTGACTGGGAAAGCAGCTACCTGTTGCTCAAAGAAAAACCCTTGCCGCTTTTGATCACTGCCGATTCCGTCATCAGCCTTTACCAGACAACAATTCAGGTAATTTACAAAGAGATTGAAGAAGAAATTTTTTACCCCTCGCTTTGGCAGCTGCTTAAAGAAATGTTTGATAATGTCAAACAGCGCTACGAAGTTAAACGCCAGCAATACGGGATTGAAAACGACCCCGCGACCGAAGCCAACCGGCTGGAATTAGCCTATCTGGCGACGGCTTTAAAACTTTTGCAGCCCAGTCCGGCTCAAATCAAAGAATCGCTCAGCTCGGATAAAAAATATTTTTCGGCTCAGGAAGGCGATGAATACAAAGTGCCAGTCCCCGCTTACTTGGCGGCTGAAATTAATGGCGAACTTCAGCTGATTACCAGCCGAAATCAGTCGGCTAAATCACCGATTTTTCTCTACCAAAAAAATTACCAAAATTATTCAATTCCTCAAGCATACCGGACTTCGGAAAAGTTGAAAAATTATTACTTAGCCATTACCTGGCTCAACGACAGTTTGTTCCCGCTCTGGAGCCAGGCTAATAATTGCCAAAACTGCAGCTTAGACGAAACCGACCACCAGATAAATTTTCTCGCCAGCCTCTACCTGACTAACGATTTAGCCTCCGACCAGAGCTTGAAAAACCGCTGGGCCAATATTTATAAATCAATTTCTTTTTTCAAAGGCTTGGAAGCTAATTTAACTTATCTTGATTATCACCAGGCTTTAAAAGACACTTTCGGCGAAAATTATAATCTTAACGAAATATTTTCCGGCAAGCAAGCCGACTTGAAAGAAAATATTGCCAAACTGCAGGCCAAAATTAATTCTTTGACTTTTCCGGCTCTCTTAAAAGGCCAGCCGGAAACCAAAGAAAAAGCCGGCCTCAGGCTTTTACGCAATTATTATCTATTGGAAAATAAAATCTTGGCCGAACTGGCTGGCAGTAACTTGGGTAATTATACCGGCGAGACGAAAACTGAAAAAGATTTGCCGTTTACGACCTGCCGCGGCGAAAAAAATTATTACCGCTGTATCTCCACCGGCCTGGATTTATTCAATCTCTTGCAAAATCAAACTGCGAAAGAAATTCTGGAACAAACCGCCAACAGCCATTACGAAAATTACCAAGCCAGCCTGAATCACTTTTCCGCCGAAATCAAAAATTTTGACCAATACACTTGGCACGACAATGCCTATCTGAGCCTTTTGTTTGCCCTTAAAAGCCTTGACGGCAAGACTAAGGCCGGCTATCCCGCTTTTATGGCTAACGCCGCTTGGGCCAAAAAGTCTTTAAACACTGGTCTGGCCGCCTGGACCAATTTTCACCGGGATATTAATTTCGAAAAAACCAGTATGGTAAAAGTAACCGGCCTGCCCGCTTATTTTTCCTACGGCTACGTGGAACCCCAGCCGGAAATTTACCACCAGCTTTTAGCCAATACCAAAATGATTATCGACGGCTTCAATACCCTAAAAATAATTTCACCGCAGAATAAATCTTATGAGCGCTTAACTAATTTAAAAACGGTTTTAGAAACCGCCGCGGCAATATCAAAAAAAGAATTGGAAAATAAGCCATTGGAAGTGACCGACTATAATTTTATCAATGACTTCGCTTACCAGATAAAAGGCATTATCGGCGACATTAAAAAAGAAAATATTCAAAACCAGTACGTTTTCAGCTACTCGCTGGCTGAAAAGAAAAGTTTAAATGAACAGCTTAACGGCTTGAACTACTTAATCGTCGCTTATCCCGGCGAAGCTGGCAAGCTATTTTTTGCCATTGGCCCAGTTCTAAATTATAATGAAACCGCTACGGGCAAAAATACTCCCATCCCCTGGCAAAACGAATTTAAGCCATAACTAATTTATGAAAGCCTATCTCGACATTGTCCAAAAAATCTTAGCCACCGGCGAACGAACTACCAACCGGACCGGCATTGATACTTTAGTCATTCCCGGAACCATTTTTCAGCATGATATGAAAACCGGTTTCCCTTTATTAACGACCAAAAAAGTGCCCTATCGCTTGGTTGCCACCGAACTGGAATTTTTTATCAAAGGCATTACCGACAAAAAATGGCTGCAAGACCGCAATAACCATATCTGGGATGAATGGTGCACCCCGTTAAAAGTCGCTTACTCAAACGACGAGGAAACCAAAAAGAAAATGGCCGCGGAACGAGACTTGGGTACGATTTATGGCTGGGAGTGGCGTCATTTCGGAGCCAAGTACCAATCTTATGATACTGACTATTCTGGCCAAGGCGTTGACCAGCTGAAACGAGTCGTTGATGAACTTAAAGTTCACCCCGACAGCCGGCGGATGCTGGTTTTAGCCTGGAACCCATTAGACATTGATAAAGCCGTGCCGCCTTACTGCCATTACGGTTTTCAGGTGACGGTTATCAACGGCCGGCTGAATTTATTTTGGAATCAGCGCTCGGTTGATGTCGCACTGGGCTTGCCTTTTAATATTGCCAGCTACGCCACTTTACTTCATTTACTCGCCAAAGAAACCGGCTACCAGGAAGGGATGCTGACCGGCTTTTTGGCTGATACCCATATTTACGTAAATCACGTTGACGGCTTGAAAGAACAGCTCCGGCGCGATCCTAGTCAATATCCCCTGCCCGAAATTAAAACCGAAAAATTCACCTCGATTTTTGACTGGCAGGCAACGGATACGGAACTAATTAATTATCAAAGCTATCCAACGATTAAATTTGAGATAGCAGTTTAAAATAGCCAAGATAAAGCCGAGATAAAGTGAGTAAGTCAAGATAAAGAATTCTTTATCTTGACTTCATCTGGACTTACCCACTTTATCTTGACCGAAAAACCATGAAACTAATTTTAATGATGGCGGTAACCGCTGACGGAATTATTGCCAAAACCAAAAACCAAAACGCCGACTGGACCACCAAAGCCGACAAAAAAGTTTTTATTGAAGAGACCAAAAAATCCGGTGCGATTATCATGGGCGACACGACTTTTGAAGCCATGGGTAAAAAAGCCCTGCCCGGCCGCTTAAATTTGATTTTAAGCTTAGAGCCCCAAAAATATCAGGCATTAGAAAAACCCGGCGAACTGGAATTTTTAAAAGCCACGCCGGCCGAAGTGGTTGTGTATCTTGAAACTAAGGGCTACCAAACTGCCATTTTAGGCGGCGGCGCGAGGACTAATTCTTTCTTTTTGAAAGCGGGCTTAGTCGATGAAATCTGGCTGACGGTTGAACCAAAAATTTTTGGCGTCGGCATTAATTTTACCGAAGGCGAAGACTTGGACTTGAATTTAGAATTAATCCAAACCTCTGAAATCGGCGATAACGCGGTTCAGCTTAGATATAAAATTTTAAAATAATATGAACACGGGTAAACTAATTGTCATTGACGGCATTGACGGCTCCGGTAAGGCGACTCAGACTAAATTGCTGGTTGACAGATTAAAAGCCGCTGGCAAAGCGGTTGAAACTTTTTATTTTCCCCAATACGAAAAGAATTTCTTCGGCCGTATGGTTCGGCGCTACTTAAACGGCGAATTCGGCCCGGCAACGGAAGTTAACCCTTATTTGGCTTCAATTCTTTACGCCGCCGACCGCTGGGAATCAGCCGAAACGCTAAAACAGTGGCTGACCGAAGGCAAAACCGTGATTTTGGATCGCTACTACACCAGCAATTTAATTCACCAGGGTTCAAAATTCAATGGCCAAAATATTGATGATTTTATTGCCTGGGTTGAAAAAATGGAATTTGAAACTTTCAAAATACCAAAGCCGGACTTAGTAATTTATCTTCATTTAAACCATCGCTTAGCTTATGAAATGATTGCCAAAAGAGGCAATGGCCATGATGGCCTTGATACTTTGGAACACATGCAAAAAGCCGAAGAAAATTGCCTGGCCCTGGCCAAAAAACTTAAGTGGGCAACCGTGGAATGCCAGTCTTTAGATAACGAAATAAAAAGCATACCCGATATCGCCGAGGAAGTTTGGCAAAAAATTAAGCTGATTAACTAGTTTAAAACCGTATAAATGAACCGCCGTAGAAAAGCGGTTTTTTTGTGCATCTTGGCTTGCCATTCCGCTAGGAGCCCTGATTGGCTTGCGCACACATTGACAAAAACCAAAGCCTGTGCTAGGGTATTTAGTTCATGGAAATGAGACTAACCCAGGAGGAAGACAAGATGTCAAAAGAAAGACCTTTTTCGTTCCGTCGCTGGCTGGCAAACCGATGGCGCAGTTTCCTTCGGCGATTGGCAACACTCAACCCCAGCGGCGCCCGTGCTGTTACAGGTGTTGGGCCAAGTAAACGGAAGCGCCGGCGCCACTAAGCGTCCGGCCGAACGTCAACTAGCACCAAAAGCTCCATCTGGGGCTTTTTTTCTTTGGCCTGGATTTTTTTACTAAATTATGCTAAGCTATAACAGTAAAATTTACTAAATTAACTATGAAACTAACACCTATTATCGGACTGGAGATACACGTCCAACTCAAAACTAAATCAAAAATGTTTTGCGGCTGCGATAACTCCGGCGAAAATCAAAAACCCAATACCACTGTCTGCCCGGTTTGCATGGGTCATCCCGGCGTCTTGCCGGTCGCTAATCGCCAGGCGATTGAATGGTCAGTAATGTCGGCCTTGGCTTTAAACTGCCAAATTCCCGAGATTTCCAAATTCGACCGAAAAAGTTATTTCTATCCGGATCTGCCAAAAAATTACCAGATTTCCCAATATGACCAGCCGATTGGCCTTAAAGGCTATTTGGATATTGAAACTAAAACCGGTTCCCGAAAAATCGGCATCACTCGGCTTCATCTGGAAGAAGATGCCGCCAAAAATTTTCATTCAGCTGACGGCTCGCCTCGATTCGCTCGCCTCAATTCCGAGTCGGAGCGGGCGGGCGAAGCGGGCAAAAATACTTTAGTTGATTACAACCGATCCAGCACGCCGCTGATGGAAATCGTCACTGAACCCGATCTCCGCACTCCGGCCGAAGCCAAAATTTTCGCCCAGGAGCTGAGATTAATTATGCGCTATTTAGGCGTTTCGGACGCCGACATGGAAAAAGGCCACTTGCGCTGCGACGCTAACGTGTCTTTGACCGACCAACCGACCGATAAAATTGAGTTTGAAAAATTAAGCCCCAAAACGGAAATTAAAAATATTAATTCTTTTAAAGCCGTGGAAAAAGCTTTGGAATACGAAATCAAGCGGCAAACCGAACTTTGGGAAAAAAACCAAGCGCCAAAACAGCAGACGACCCGCGGCTGGGATGAAAACAAAGGCATCACCGAAGAACAGCGAACCAAGGAAGAAGCTTCCGACTACCGCTATTTTCCCGAACCGGATTTACCGCCGCTTAATTTTAAGCCCGGAGCCGAAAACGCCATTGACGTCAAAGCGCTGCGGGACAGCTTGATTGAATTGCCCCAGGCCAAAAGACAGAGATTTATTACTGAGTATGATTTGTCCGCGGAAAATGCCAAAATTTTAAGCGATGACAAAACTTTAGCCAGCTTCTTTGAACATGCCATTTCCGAACTGCGAGCATGGCTAATTGCTTTAGGCGAAACCGAAGGCACCGAAGAGGAAATCTGGCAAAAAAACAAAGGCAAGCTTTCCAAGCTGGCTGCCAATTGGCTGATTAATAAATTACTGGCCATTACCCATAAAGACGCAAGCGCTGAATTAAAAATCACGCCGGAAAATTTTGCGGAATTTATCACGATTGTTTACCAAAATAAAGTTAATTCCACCATTGCCCAAAAATTGCTGGAAAAAATGCATCAAACCGGCAAAGACCCATCCGTGATTATGGACGAAGAAGACTTGACTAAAAGCCAAGATAGTGGTAGCTTAGAAATAATTATCGAGAAAATAATCGCCGCTAACCCCAAACAAGTTGGACAGTATAAAAAAGGCAAAACCACTCTGATTCAATTTTTCGTCGGCCAAATTATGCGCGAGACCAAGGGTCAGGCGGATCCCAGCCAAATTAAAGATATCTTAACTAATAAATTACAATAATATGGGAAGTAGTTTAGAAGGTACTGGTATTGGAGGTCCTGAAGATGCAAGTTTTCAAGTAGAAGAGGCAAAAAGGCAAGCGGATGAAAGGGAAAGGCAAGGAATAACTCCCGAAATACAAAGATCATTGTCAACGCTAAGAGATCGGCTAAGCCAAACAAGAGAATCCGGCTCAGCAGCTGACATAAGTGCTGCAATAGTTGGTAACTGTTCACCGGCCTTGGATTTTCTGGAAAAAACTAACGACTACGAAACTTACCTTGGAAAGTTAACGCCTGACAAGGAAGCCTATTTAGCTGAGCTAAAAGCAATAAAAAAAATAATCGAAGAAGGTATCCAAGAAATGAAACAAGAGGCAGCCCGAACAACGGCTTTGGCTAAAATTGAAGCTTTTGAAAAAGACAAGCGATTTTTAGGCATTCCTAGTGAAATTAAAGACAAAAAACAGCTGACTGAATTAAAAGAGGCCGCTCAAACTTTACTGGCGGCCGCAGAAAATGGCAAAGACCCTATAAATGGTGACATAAGGGAGTTGGCGAAATGGATTATTGACACACCAGATATTAAATAAAAAACTAGGTAAAAACGGGGTTAGTCCCCCGTTTTTTTATTTCTTCAGAAATTGCCTGACTTCATTTTCGGCTGACGGAAAATCTTGCAGCCAAATAACCGTTTTATCCCGCTCTTCCGAAGGCAATTTGGATCCCGACAGCTGCCGGGAAAACCAAGTCATCTGCCGTTTGGCAAAATCAAAAATGGCTTTTTTCAAACCCTCAAATAGCTCTTGCCGGCTGATCTTTTTTTGCAAATAACGGCTCACCCAGCGGTATTCCAAGCCGAAATCGTCAAGCCGCTGCCAGCTAACACCCTGTTTTCTCAATCTTTTGACTTCAGCAATCAACCCCTCAACTTCAAGCCGATGCTTTAATCTTTTTTCAATCCGCCGGTGCAAAACTGCTTTGGGAAAATTAAGCCCCAAAAGCAAAAAATTATCGGGCGGCGGCTGTTTTTTTAGCTGTTCGGACTTAGTCTGGCCGGTCTGGTAATAAATTTCTAAAGCTCGCTGAACCCGGCGCCGATTATTTTGGTCAATGATTTGATGAGTCTTAAAATCTACTTTTTTTAACCGAGCTAATAATTGTTTTAAGGTCAACTTGTTTAATTTCGACCTAATATGTTCTGTTTTCTGATTTCTGTTTTCTGATTTCTGAAAAATATAGCCTTCAACCAAGGCGGAAATATAAAGCCCGGTACCGCCGCAAATAATCGGCAGCTTGCCGCGCTGCAAAATATCGCCAAGCTTTTGGCAAGCCAATGCCTGCCACTGAGCTAAAGTCAGCTGCTTTTTGGGCGAAATGATATCAATCAAATGATAAGGAATTTTTCCATACTCTTTTAAATCCTTGCCCGTACCGATATCCATACCCTGATAAACTTGGCGCGAGTCAGCCGAAATTATCTCACCGTTGAATTTTTTTGCCAGTTTAACTGCCAATTTAGTTTTACCAGTTGAAGTCGGCCCCAAAATTACAACCGCCTTTGGCAACTCGCCGTTTAGCCCCCAGGCGTAGCAGCTAACAATTTTAACCAAGACAAATTGGCCGGTATAATCAACCGCCGAAGAAAATTTAACATTTTTAAAATTGCTAGTTTTGCCAAAACAAAAGCCGGGCTGATATTTTTCAACTAAAACTTTAACCGTTTTACCGATCATTTTTTGGTTATTAGCCAAAGCGGTCCGGGCCAGCACCTGGTTTAAAGCTTTTTCCCGTTTGGCCTTTTCGGTTTTAGCTACGTTATCAGCCAGTTTGGCCGCGGCCGTGCCTGACCGCGACGAATATTGGGCTAAATAAGCCATATCAAATTTAACGGCTTCAAATAACTTCAGCGTATTAGCAAACTGTTTTTTAGTTTCACCGGGAAAACCAACGATCGTGTCGGTTGAAATCGAAATTTTGGGGACTGCTTTCCTGACTTTTCTAATTAAATTTTGATAATGACTGACCGTATAGCGGCGATTCATCTTTTTTAAAATTTCATTATCGCCGGACTGAACCGGCAAATGCAGATAAAACATGATGTGCCGACCAGCCGCCATGGTTTTAATCAACTTATCAGACAGGTCTTTAGGGTGACTAGTCACAAATGTCAACCAATAGTCACCAGGAATATCATCAATGGCTTTGAGTAGATCTGGAAAGTTTCTGATTTCTGATTTCTGATTTCTGATCTCCGATCTATAGCTATTAACATTTTGCCCTAGTAAAATAATTTCTTTATAACCCTGGCTGATTAAATCCTTGCATTCGCTAATCACCGCCTGGGCCGGCCGGGAAATTTCTCGGCCACGGACATAAGGCACGACGCAATAAGTGCAAAAATTATTGCAGCCCGTCATAATCGGCACTTCAACTCGAAATTTTGACTCATAGACTGGGCGAATCGCAAAATAGCTTTTGGCTCTGGCGGCCGGTAGGCAGGTTTTTGGCAGTGAATTTTTAGCCGCCAGCAATTTTGGCAGATTGGCTAAATCCTTAATCTCAAAAATCAGGTCAAAAATCTTTTTCATTTTTTCCAAATCTGATTTTAAAACGCAGCCGGACAAAATCGTAATGACCGGTTTTTTTTGTTTCAGCTGGCTGAATTTTTTATTTAAGCCATAAATCCGATCGATGGCGGTCTGGCGGACCGAACAAGCCAAAACCATAATCAGATCTGCCTCGGACTCAGTAGCTGCTTTAACATAACCAATCTTTTCTAAAACCGCAGCCACGCGCTCGGCATCGGTTAAATTAAACTGACAACCGAAAGTAATAATCTTATATTTCATAATAAATTGATAGCAAAATAAACTTTATATTTCATAACCTAAAAATTATAGCAAGAACCGGCATTTTTTTCAATAATAACCTACCCCTATTGAACTCTGGCTACTGCACCGCAGGCCGGGACTTTAGTCCGGTGGCTCAGATCCAGCTACAAATAACGAATTACTACCTAAGTTATAGTAACCCGACTTTTCCGCCCGAGGCGGATGCGCCCTGCCTGCTCGCCTCGCTAACACTTCGGCGTAGCGGGCCGGTAGGCAGGCTTTGACGCAAGTCGGCAATAAACGTCTATTTGGTAACCCATTTATTGTCTATCCGCCAAGGCTATAGTAACAGCATTTATATTAGCTAAGAGAAAAACTAAGAGAAAACCACTTGGCTAAGAATAACAATTTTGCTAAGGTTTAAAGTCTGAATTCCAGACACTGACCAAAAAAACGCGGAAAAAAAGGAGAACGACTCATGAAACGACTGATCATCCTAGCACTGGCACTGATGATGACCATCGGTTGTGTTACCACGGTCAAGGCAACGCTGTCTAACCCCTGGCACCACGCCGAAACTCGGCCGGTTCAGGTGAACTGGCCGGCACCGGTCTACACCTTTACGGTGACAACCTGGCACGAAACCACGTTCACCGGCATTCCTTTCTTCATCGAATGCCAAAAACAAAAAACCGATCAGTGGTTCAATCTGAAAGCCAAAGTCAACGGCCAGTACCTACCACTCGTCGGCCGTGGCTTTCTCCAGGCCAAAAACATCGTCTGGATTTCCTGGCCGGACGAATTCAAGTCCAAGGCCAAACAAAACACGACCTTTGAGTTGTGGACCGACGGACCCGACCAAATCGGCGTCCAGGAAGTTTCGCTCATCGCCGACCAGATGTTTTCCTGGCAGGGAGATGTGCCAATCAACCCGCCGGAGGAGTAATTATTCCCCGACCAAAAACCAAAGCCCCGCCGCTTGCTTCAAGCAAGTACAGCGGGGCTCTTTTTTTGGATCCGAATACGTTAACGAATCGCGCATCCGAATTATGATTCGTAGATTCGGATACATTCGAAAATTTGGATCGCTTTATCTTCTATCTTTAATTTCGCCGACTACTTTTTCGATAAACTTTTCCCGGCTCAACACCAACATCTCTTTTTGGCCTCGGACTCTGATGCTCAAATCCGGACTATTGGCTTCTTTTTCGCCGATCACTAAAGTATATGGCACTTTGGCTTTTTCGCTTTTTCTGATTTTATAGCCGACGGTTTCGTTTAAATCGTCAACTTCCGTTCTGATGCCGGATTTTTCCAAACTCGCTGCCAATTTTTTCGCGGCCTCGGTAAAATTGGTAGTTACGGTAATAATCTGGACTTGAACCGGCGCGAGCCAAACCGGAAAAACCGCGGCGTAATGCTCAATTAAAATCGCCAAAAATCTTTCCGGCGAACCGACAATGGCTCGGTGAATCATCACTGGCGTTTTTTCTTTGCCGTCGGTATCAATATAAGTCAAGCCAAACCGCTTCGGCATAATAAAATCAAGCTGAATGGTTGAAATTTGCCATTCCCGACCCAGCGAATCTTTGGAAATCAAATCCATTTTCGGTCCGTAAATGGCCGCTTCGCCGATGGCTTTGACATAGTTAATTTTATTTTCGACTAGGATTTCTTCCAAAAGCTGCTGCGACTTTTCCCAAACCTTAGCTTCGCCTAAATAATTTTCCGGATGTTTGGGATCCCAAAGCGACAGCCGAATTGCGTAATCCATTTGGTAAGTCGTCAGGGCGGTTTTAATGATTCCCAAAACATTCAAAAATTCTTCCTTAATCTGATCCTCGCGGCAGAAACAATGGCCGTCATCCTGGCAAAATGCCCGCAGCCGGGTTAAGCCGCTTAATTCGCCGGGCTTTTCATCGCGGTAAAGATTGGCAAAATCGGCAATCCGAATCGGTAAATCTTTATAGCTCCGCTGCTGCGAGGCGTAAATTTGGGTATGGTGCGGGCAATTCATCGGCTTCAAAAAATACTCCTCGTCGGTGTAATTCGAAGTAACTTTGAACATGCTGTCTTTATATTTTTCATAATGGCCGGAAACTTTGAATAGCTCGGCTTTGTTAATGTTTGGCGTATGGACTTCCTGATAGCCAATACCTTTCTGCAATTCATTTGAATAATTGATAATTTCCCGGCGGATAATCGCGCCTTTATTGGTATAAAGCGGCAAGCCTGGACCGACTAAGTCGGAAAAGACAAACAGACCCAGTTCTTTGCCCAATTTTCGGTGATCCCGTTCTTCGGCCAGTTTCAAGTTTTTCAAATATTCATCAAGTTCTTTTTCACTGTTAAAAGCCGTGCCGTAAATCCGCTGCAGCATTTTGTTTTTTTCGTCGCCCCGCCAATAAGCTCCGGCGATTTTAAGTAATTTTACCGCGCCAATTTCTTTGGCTGATTTGACGTGCGGTCCGGCGCATAAATCCGTAAATTTATGTTCACCGCCGGCATCAATCATCCGGTAAAAACTTAACTTCTTTTCACCGGTTTTTTTTAGTTCTTCGGCCAGCTCAAGTTTATACGGCTGTTTTTTTGTTTTGATGTATTCAATCGCCTCTTCCGCTTCGACTTCATAATGTTCAAATGCCTGGTTTTGTTTGATGATTTCCCGCATCTTGGCTTCGATTTTCGGCAAATCTTCCGGCGATAAGGTTTTTTGGTCGAAGTCAAAATCATAATAAAACCCCTGGTCAATCGCCGGACCGATGCCTAATTTGGCATCAGGAAAAAATTCTAAGACCGCCTGAGCCAAAACGTGGGAAGCGGAGTGTCTAATGGTTTCTAAGTCTTTTGCCATATTTTTTATCATTATTTTTTAAGTATTCAGCTTTTATTAACGACATTGGAATTGAATCATAAAACTTTCCGTTTTTAAAATGCGCTTTCTTTTTAACTCCCTCTTTTTTAAAACCGCATTTCTGGTAGCATTTGATCGCCCCGATATTTTTAGAAATTACGCCGAGTTCGATTCTGTTCAGTTTTAATTTATTAAAGAAAAATTCGGAAACCAGCTTTGTAGCTTCGGTCGCATAACCTTGGCCCCAAAATTTCGTTTCGCCGATATTAACCGACAAGACTCCGGTCTGATTATCAAAATCGATTTCCCTCAATTGAATTTCCCCGATCAAGACCTTACTTTCGGTAAATACCATCCAGCCGAAATAATTTTTGCTTTTCCGCCGGTTAATAATACTGCTTTTCAGCTCTTTAAGCGATATGTCAGCGAAATCCTGGTATTTGGCAACTTTAGAATCCGTGTACCATTTATACCTAATCGCCGCATGTTTTAGTTCAATCGGTTTTAAAACCATCCTGTCGCCTTTTAGAACTGGAGCAATCATATTATTTATTTTTGCTTTTAATAAATTCTGATTTTAAAAGCCCCATCCAGATTTTATCGTGCCAAAAGCCATTGCGCCAAACATGCTGGCGCGACCGGCCTTCGAGCTTAAAACCGATTTTCTGATACGATTTAATCCCCCGGATATTATAAGCGATCACCTGCAAAAATATCCGATGCAGTTTTAATTTTTTAAAGCCGTATTCGATAATTAGTTTCCCCGCTTCGGTGCCGTAGCCCTGACCCCAGTATTTTTTGTCGCCGATGAAAACTCCGTATTCGGCTCGCTTGTTCAGCTGGTCAATCCGATTTAGTCCGACTGTCCCGATATGAACGCCATCGACCGTATCAATGGCCAACCGAAAATTATTTTTATCCCGCCTGGATTTCCTAATCCAATCCTTTTCTTCTTTTAGGCTCAATGGCGCCTGGTCGTAAATGCTTAAAAACCGCGTTACTTCCCGGTCAGCAATCCAACCGCAAAACCGCCGCGCGTCTTTAATCGATGGCGGCCGCAGGATTACTTTATTGCCTTTTAGAATAATTTTTTGTGGCATAAAAAACTAACTTATCTTGCTTAAAAAAAACACCCAACCAGAAAAATTATCTGCTTGGGCCCCAACTTTGCATTGGGGGGTTCCACCCAAGTTCCACAATGCCGACAATGCACTGTAGCCCTTTATTTATTAAATTGACCGGCCAGCTTAGTCCCGGACAACGGGAGGTTTTTAGCCACGGAGTTGGTAGCTCCGTCAATCGCCTTTAGGTAATTACATTGTAAAACTTAATAAATTTACTGTCAATATTAAAAGCCTGTATTACTAAAGAGATTGCTTCGCTCTCCGCCAGAGTCCATTAAAAGACAAGGCGGATCGCTCGCAATGACACAATGATTGTCATTGCGAGGAGCGAAGCGACGAAGCAATCTCTTTAAAACCAATCGCTGTTTAAGTCCTTCCACTCAGGATTATCAGCGTTAATTAAATCAATTTTATCTTGCCGGGAACCGCCCTTAATTTGCTTCTCTCTCCTAATCGCCTCTGCGACATCATCAGTTTCTTCAAAGTAAACCAGTTTATTAACATTGTATTTACTAGTAAAACCTTCTGCTATTTTATTCTTATGCTCGTAAACTCGCCTCTCTAAATCATTAGTAATGCCGGTATAAATTACAGTATTAACCTTATTGGCCATTAAGTAAACATAATAATTTCTATCATTCATAATTCTTCAGTCTTTCTTTTTTGTCATCCTGAGGAGTCCCGAGTATCAGCGAGGGACGACGAATAATCTCGGACCTGCCTGCCTGCCGGCAGGGATTCTTTGTCCCCTTCGGAGCCTTAAAATGACAAAACAAAAAAACATAGCCTTTTGCATCGTTATTTGCTAAGATATAACTAGATTAGATGCGCTATATTGATAACTAAACATTAGCTTATTTTAAATAAAGAAGTCAACAACTTCGAATAGACCGGTAATGCTAGGAGAAATTCCATTTTTTTAAAAAAAGAGGGAGAGCGCTAGGCACTCTCCCGAAGCAGAAAATTCGGGCACGAAACCTCTGATCGCGCCACGCCGTCAATGATTGCTCTGATAGCGGTTTACCATTTTCACGCTTCACAGACACTTTACATAATAAATAACAAAAAATCAAGCTAAAGACCACTACGGCAAAATGAATCCGACCAATTTTACATCAAAAAAGCTAAAAATTTTTAACCTGAAAAAAATATCAATCTTATGACAATTTGGGACAATATTTACAAAGACTATCGGAAAGGCGGCGAAGCCTGGGCAACCCTTTCGGAAGAAATCCATCCGTTATTCAAAAAATTTTTGAGTCAATCAAATTTCGAATTCAAACAGGCTTTAGACATCGGCTGCGGTACCGGCAAATACGCCCGCTTCTTAATCAGCAATGGTTTTACCGTTGACGGCATCGATTCCAGCCCAACCGCGGTTCAAATGGCCAAGGAATTGCTGGGCAAAAAAGCGGGAAAAATAAAAAGAACCGATATGTTTGAGCTGGTTATACCCAAAAATAAATATGACTTGATAATTTCCATAGCGACCATCCAGCATGGCGCCAAAAAAGACATTCAAAATTTGATTAAAAAAATAAACGCCGCTTTGATTGCGGGCGGAAAAACGTTTATCACGGTACCGGACTTTGAAAGTTCAAAAAAATGGCAGACTTTCAAAAGCCACAAAGACTTGGGCAATGGCACTTTCGCTCCGCTGGCTGGCCCGGAAAAAGGCTTGCCCCATAGTTTTTATACCAAAACCGAGGTTCAAAAAATGTTTGCCAAATTTTGTAACGTTAAAATACGTTTGGATAATATCGGGCGTTGGGTAATCCAAGCTTCTAAGCATTAGATTTTGCAGCATCCCCCAGCCTGGACTGGCTGGATAAAATTTAGGCATTTTTTGACAAAGAAAAAACCGAGGCGTCTGAAACGACAACCTCGGTAACTAACTTGACCCTAAGCACTGATGGAGCCCCCTGACCACCAGAACATCACCTGGCACATTCCGCCGCTCATATTGACGGCAATGCCATCTCGGCTATAAGGATAGCCCAGCTCGTCAATTATCCGCTGGCGAACTTCGTCAGGGGAAGTTGAGGAATGAGCAATCCTCCTCACGGCGGCTATTAACTCGTCCTTAGTCATACAACCGTACACACTCGCTGCCATAGTCTCTTTCCTCCAATTCTACCTGGTCTGTATCACCTTTCCACGGTGCCAAGACGCCAACCGAGACACCTCCTGCCGAGCATCTGCTGGAATGGCTCAATGCTATCGCCCTTCACGAGTTCAACCACATTCGCCTTAGTATCCACCAATATCTGATGGGTAACCTCGGGGTCAGTGGCGTCTCTCCCGATCTCGTCTAAAGCTCCTTGGAGCTCATCATAGTTATTCCCGTAGGTTAGCCCCCCCGCCCCAGCTTCTCGGTCGAGACATCTGGTAATGTATCTTCCTTTCAACTCTTTTGGCATAATCAACTTTCTCCCTTTTCTCTGTTATGCTTCTATACTTCACAAATCTTGATTTTGATTGGCTCTAACTGACTGCATTAACAACGTAGGCAGATAGAGCCAATCAACTTTGGGGATGGATTGGTGGGGGCGGGTAGGCAAAGAACAACAACTCAAAATAGCACGTTCCAAAAAATATGTCAACCAAAATCATAACTTTTTAGCCAAATTAAGCCGAAATATTAAGTCTCGGCGCGGCCCTGTCGCCTAAGCCGCTAAGTATAAGTATCTAATCAAAATTTTATGATGATCATCGGCATTATAATCTTGGTTGTCCTGGCAGTAACAATCGCCTTAATCATGGGTGTCAGAGAGGATAAAAAATAATTAGCCAGTTTATAGGTCTGGCGGAGACCAACACTTGTATTGACTAAAGAGCCAACTTACAAAACAAGTTTTGATCTCCAGGCCTTGAATAGCTAGGAGACCAACACTTGTGTTGGTGCGAAGAGACGGCCGGACTAAAGTCCGGCGTGCGGGCTTTTTAAAAACAAGTTTTGCTCGCCTCGCTCGACGCGAGTCGAAGCGGGCTCGCCTCGATTCAACCGCCCGCTTAACGTGAGTCGAAGCGGGCTCGCCTCGATTCGACTCGAAATCGACTCGGCGAAGCGGGCTCGCCTCGATTCAACCGCCCGCTTAACGTGAGTCGAAGCGGGCTCGCCAGGCTGCGTCGCGAAGGACAACACTTGGGTTAATTTGATTAATCAACCATCAAAAAGAAACTGGTCTTGCCAGTTCTTTTTTTTGCTGAAATTAGTTGGCGATTTCAATTTGAATTTTTTCCGGAAACCGCGGCGTCTTTTTCAGCCAACTGGGATGAAACTTAATTTCAACCGAACTTACTTCGGAAAACCGGGAAAAATAAGCTTGGACTTCCGCTTCAGTCAGGCCGGTTAGTTTACTTGCGTCGAATAAACCGGCCGGGTCGCTAATTTGAGAATTGCCAGAAAAAACCACTTTGACGGTTGCCTGTTTGGCGCCGGGGTCATAATTTTGAACCGAATAGTTGAAGCTTTTCGCGTCTAAATCAAGCAGTTGCTTGCCAGCCGGCAATCCGGTTTTGATTTTTTCTTTGGCGAGAGTGACTAGCTGCGATTCGTCAAAAACAATAATGGCGGCTTTGAGTTTCATCGTCGCGGTAAATTCGGTTACTTCATCGCCGACTTTGGCCGAGTAAGTCGTCTCCGAACTTCTGACTGAAACTAATTTAGGCCACAAAGCTTCCTGGGACTGCAAATTTTTGTTAAAATCCGCCAAAGCCTGCTGATAAAGCTGGTCTTTGAGGGCTTTTTCGGCTTTCGTCAAATCAGTATCGCTAACGACTTTAACCTGGTAGCCACCTTTGCTTAAAGTTTCATCGTTTTGGGCATAAATTTTTTCCCGCAGCGGCCCCCAAAGGCCGGGAATAATCAGCTTAGTCGGCTTAATTTCTTTGAAAGTCACCGGATTATCGGGATAGACTAAAACTTTTACCTGTTTGCCGGCGGGAACTGTCACGGTAGTTTTTAACCGGACTAAAATTTTATCCGGCTCGTCCGGACTGGCCAAGCGGGTCGTGGCCACCAAAGTTTGTTCTTTAGTGTAGTTATTATAAATGGTTACCTCCCCGACGGTCTCGGTCTTGGAATCTTTTTCGGCCAAGGTTTTCGAGCCGGTCGCGGCAAAATTGGCATTGCCGCTGACTTCAATTTCGCTCAGCTTGCCGTTAACCGTGTTGTCGGCGATCAAATTGGCCGAAGCCGCGCCTTCTCTGATCGTAAAAGCAAAATCCTGATTAATTTTTTGGCTGTTGGGCGTGATGATTATCACCGCCTTGGCCCAAATCAAATAAGTTACCGAAAATAGCGTTGCCGCGGAAAGAATCAAAAAAGTCCAGCCGATTTTCCGGTATGATTTTGGTAAAATGTAATTTCTTTCTTCCATACCCCGTTAGAAATCATTAGTAAATATTAGACTTTGCTGTCATAGTTTGTACCCATTAGAATTATTTAATGCCGAGCCAGATTCTTGCTGCTGATTTCTGCCGGGCATAGCTTAATAATAGCAAAAAAATATCAAGCTGCCAATCAATATTCTTCAAGCTTAAAAGTGTTTTGACCCAGCAAACTTTCTAAATCAGTTTTCATTTCTTTGCTCCCGGAAACTAGAAAATTAGTCGCCACTTTTTTAAATCCTTCCGGGCTTTTAATGACTAAAAATAACTTGAATTTGCCCGGATATTGGTTGAAAATGCCTTTTAGCTGATTACTTAAAGCGCCGTCTAAAACCGCCGGCAATAAAACATAAGCATTGCCGTTGATCAAAAGCTCGTGCTTGGCCGAATTTTTATGGCTAAAACCGTTATTAAAATGTCTTTTGACGTAGCCGCTATTACTGTGAGTTAAATCATCAAGCTCTTCTAGCACTGCCGAAACATTTTTTGAATCCAGCTCCTTGACCTGGTTGCAAATCAATTTAGTCTCGCCGTCTTTGTCCGACAAGCGGCAATTCATCATCACGATTTTATCTTCCTGCCACAAATTCGGGTCCGCTTTCAAAATACTGGGGAAAACCAAAACCTCCATGCCGGAAGTATTGTCTTCAATCCGGACAAAAAGCATCGGTTCGCCTTTTTTGGTAATAATCTTTTTAATTTTGGTAATCACGCCCGCTACTTTCATCACCCGGTCATCGCGCTCTAGGTCGGCCGACATTAATTCCGCCAGCGGCACGACATTGCCTTTGAGGTGGCGGGAAAATTCCGCCAGCGGATGAGCCGAAACGTAAAGGCCTAAAAATTCTTTTTCCCAGGTTAACTTTTGGCGCTCGGTAGCCGGTTCGATTTTTTCTAAAATTAATTTCGGCAAGGAAACAACCGTCGCCATCATCCCAAAAAGGCTGGATTGCTTGCTGTCGGCTTCGGCATTGATATTTTTGATAAAAACCAAAAGTTTGTCAATATTATAAAGCAGCTGGTTTCTTTCGCCAAAATTATCCAAAGCACCCGATTTAATCAAGGCTTCCACCGATTTTTTATTCAAATCCTTGGTTTTGACCCGGCTCAATAAATCTTCAATATTCTGATAAGGGCCGTTAACTTTTCTCTCTTTGATAATTTCCCGAATAATATTTTCTCCCAAATTTTTTATCGCCGAAAGCCCGAACCGGATTCTCTTGCTTTCTTTGTCGGCTAAAACCTCCAAAGAATCATAAACCACGGTAAAAGTCGAAAAACTTTCATTAATGTCCGGCGGCATAATCTCTAAGCCCATCTGCTGGCATTCCTCGACTTCAATCGCAATCCGGTCGGTATTGCCGTGATCCGAAGTTAAAAGCGAAGCCATAAATTCAGACGGATAATGAGCCTTCAGGTATGCCGTTTGATAAGCGATCATGGCGTAGCACACCGCGTGCGAGCGGTTGAACCCGTAGCGGGCGAAAGGTAAAACGAAATCCCAAATTTTGCCGGCGACTTTTTCTTTAATCCCGTTTTTAACCATGCCGGAAATCATTTTATCGGCCTGTTCATGCAGCAATGAGGCGATTTTTTTGCCCACGGCTTTGCGCAAGACATCCGCTTCGCTGTAGGAAAAGCCAGCCAGCTCTCGGGCGATATTCATCACCTGCTCCTGATAAACGATAATGCCGTAAGTTTTTTCCAAAATCGGTTCCATCCGGGGATCAAGATAAGTTACGTGCTGCAAACCGTGTTTGGCTTTGATATACTCGGGGATAAATTCCATCGGACCCGGCCGGTAAAGCGAAACCATCACGATGATGTCTTCCAATTCGGTCGGCACCAACTGCTTTAAATACCGCTTCATGCCGGAACTTTCCAGCTGAAAGACGCCGGTCGTTTCGGCTTTTTGCAAAAGCTTAAAAGACTTTTTGTCATCCAGTGGGATGTTGTCCATTTTAATGTCGATTCCCCTGGCTTTGCGCAAAATTTCCAAAGTGTTTTCAATAATGGTGAGATTTTTTAACCCCAAAAAATCAATTTTCAAAAGCCCCAAGTCGTCAATCGCGTGCATTTCGTATTGCGTCATGATGTCATTTTCATTTTTAGTCGATCGCTGCTGCGGCACATAGTTATCCATGGCCTTGGGGGTAATGACCACGCCGCAAGCATGAGTTGAGGCGTGTCGGGCGCAGCCTTCCAGCCGTTTGGCAATTTCAAGCAGCCTCTTGCCGTCCGGATCAATCATGACTTCCTGAAATTCCGGGATAGTCTTGGTCGCTTCGTTAAGCGACATAAACATCGGAATTAATTTCGCCACCCGGTCGCAATAAGCATAAGGAATGCCCATTACCCGCCCGACATCGCGAATGGCCGCCCGAGCCGCCATGGTGCCGAAAGTAATAATCTGCGCCACGTGGTCGCGGCCGTATTTATCCGCCACGTATTCCAAAACTTCATCCCGCCGGGTATCGGCAAAATCCGAATCAATGTCCGGCATCGAAATTCTTTCCGGGTTCAAAAAACGCTCAAAAATCAAATCGTATTTCAAAGGATCAATGGTGATAATATTAGTCAGATAAGCGACCAAACTGCCGGCGGCCGATCCCCGACCAGGCCCGACGACGATATTATTTTTCTTGGCCCAGTTGATAAAATCCGCCACAATCAAAAAATAAGAAGCAAAGCCGGTTTTAGCGATGACATCCAATTCATAATCCAATCTTTTTTTGATTTCCGGGCTGACTTCGGCTGTCCCGTAGCGATATTTCAAACCTTCCAAACACCAGTCTTTTAAATAATCGGCGGTTGATTTGCCGTTTGGCACTTCGAAATGAGGCAAGAGAGTTTTTCCCAATTCGATTTCGACATTACATTTATCGGCCAATTCCAGCGTATTGGCGATTACCGCCGGATGGCCTGGCCATTCTTGCCGCATCTGGTCGGGCGATTTCAATGAAAAATCTTCGCCCATATAAGACATCCGGTCGGTATCGGCTAAAATCTTTTTGGTCTGAATACAAATCAAAGCATCCTGGGCGTAATCATCGCTAGCATTTAAATAATGAATGTCGTTAGTGGCAATCACCGGAATACTTAGTTTTTTGCCCAAAGCCAGAATTTTTTCGTTCACTTCCTGCTGCCGCTCGATATTTTGGTGGTACTGAACTTCCAAATAATAATTACCGTCGCCGAAAATTTGGTGATACCTTTTGGCCATTTCTTCGGCTTTTTTATCGTCATTATTTAAAAAACATTTTGATATTTCTCCCTGTAAACAAGCGGAACTGCCGATTAAGCCTTCATGATATTTTTCCAAAAGCTCCAGGTCAATTCTCGGCTTATAATAAAAACCATCGAGATGGGCGATGGTAGTTAATTTAATCAGATTCTGGTAGCCAGCTTGGTTTTTTGCCAGCAAAACTAAATGGTAAGGCGAATCGTCAATTCTCGGCCGCTTATTCAAATAGCCGTTTCTGGCGACGTAAGCTTCAACGCCCAAGATCGGCTTGATCCCGGCTTTTTTGGCTTTTTGGTAAAACTCAATTAAACCGTACATTACACCGTGGTCAGTCAAAGCCAAGGCCGGCATGCCGTATTCCTTGGCTTTTTTTACCAATTCATCGATTTTCGCCAAACCATCAAGCAATGAATAATGCGAGTGGGTATGAAGGTGGACAAAAGACATAGTTGAAAAATTTTTTTAGAAAGCCTTGATAAACAATTGACTTTCAAGGAAAGCAAGCTCCCCTGCAAATTAAATTCTAAACACTAAACCAGCTACTTTTTTTTCTTAGCGGAATTTTTCTTCTGTTTTTCCATTAAAAAACCAACCAGCTTGATTGCCGAATCAGCCAGCACGGCCATGTGATTTGAACCCTTGTCCAGTTTTTCATGGACTAATTTTAAAATTTTATCGATAATTTCCATCTTCTCCCGAACGCTGGTAGTAACTTTACTGAAATTTTTCAGCATGGTAACGACGTAATACATCGCCCAGCAGATAAAAACCGTCAGCCATAAAATGCAAAAAGCAATGACGACGAGCAAGAGATCTTTTGAGGTTTCTAGCATATTTTTGTTTTAAAAAATTATTAATTATTATCTTGACAAATTATTATTGATGTTATAAGCTAGGTTGAATTCCTGATCGTTATGATTGGGTGCGCCAAATGGCGAACAGGGCAAGGTGGCTTCCCTAAAATAGCCATCAAGTTTCTACTTGGAGGATGCCGTTATGGCAACTAATTGTTACACGATCAAGGGTGGCCCGGGAAGATGGGATCTGTCAATGGCAATCCTTAATCCCGGATCAACCATCAGGATGAGGCTTTGGCGGGAAATGCCAGCCTGGGAAGACGAGGTTGAGCTCATCATTACCGGAATAAGACTGCATGATGAGTGCTACCCGAACAAACGAATGCGTTTTTTGTTAACCGGGTACTCGAACAGTGCTTTCTTATCCGAAGGGACGTGCGACCGGACGTATTTTGAGGCAGATTACCGCCTCAATGGCAACCTCGGAACCCTTAAGGTTGTTAGTGTTGACCCCACCAGGTAGCCTTGCTTTCAATCAACCCGCTTCGAAATTCCAACCGGAGCGGTCTTTTTTATCTCAATTTAGCGCTAAACTCTTTCTGCAACTTTTCCACGATTTTTTTAATAATTTCATCAACTTCTTCCGACTTCAAAGTCCGATCAGCCGCTCGAAAAGTCAGTTTAAAAGCTAAACTCTTTTTGCCTTGACCTAACGTTGAATCCGTAAACGTACTCAAATATTCAACGCTAACGATTAACCGATTAACTTGATTAACTAAATCACTTACTTTTTGCCAGGTAATATCCTCATTAATCACGATGGCCAAATCTCTGGTTACCGACGGATATTCGGGCAATGATTGGTAAGCTTTATTGGTTTTAGCCAGACCGGCTAAAATTTTGAAATCAAAATCAAACAAAGCCACCGGCACTTTAATGCCAAAATTTTCTAAAATTTGGCTGTTAACCAAGCCGAACTGCCCGACGTATTTGCCATCGACTAAAATATCCAAAGCGCCGCCGGTTTGCCAAAGCGGACATTTGGCATCGGTTGGCACAAAATCAAATCGGCTAAAGCCTATTTTTTTCAATAGCAATTCGATAACGCCCTTCGCTTCAAAAAAATCATTCTGGCTGCCCGACACGACCGCGCCGGTTAATTTTGGCGTTTCCAGCGGCAGGTCATTAGTTTTTTCGCTCAAATAGATATTGCTTAATTCAAAAATTTTCTGGCCGGAAAAATTTTTCAAGTTATCGGCGATATTTTTAAGAGTTTGCGAAAGCAAAGTCGTCCGCAAATATTCCATCTCTTCGTTTAACGGATTAAAAATTTTAACCGCCTTTGCCGTTGAAAATTTGACTTTAGCCAAAAGCTCTTTGGAAACCAGGGAATAGCTATAGATTTCAGTAAATCCTAAGCCAACCAAAATATCTTTTACCTTGTCTTCCCAGAAAAATAATTCATCTTTCAGCCGGCCGGGCAGTTCACCGCTGGGTAATTTCGTCGGCAGATTATGATAGCCGTAAATTCTGGCAATTTCTTCAACCAAATCATAGTCAAAGGCAATATCGCCGGCCCGCCAATAAGGCACGGCAACGGTCAAAATCTTACTGCCACTGACGCCAAAACCCAGACTGACTAAAATCGTTTTGATTTTGGCAACCGGGACATCAATTCCTAAATAGCGCCGGATAATTGCCGGGTTAAATTTAATTTTAGCCGGATTATATTTTTTGCTGTTACTGTCTGAAATCGCGCTTGCCACTTTGCCGCCGGCGATTTTTTGGGTTAACTCAATCGCCCGCAAAATCCCGGCGGTCGTACTGGCCGGATTCAAGCCTTTCTCAAATAAATCCGAAGACTCCGAATGCAAATTCAAGTCGCGGGCGGTTTTTCGGATTAAAACCGGATCAAAAATCGCCGCTTCAAAAACGATATTTTTAGTTTCGGCGACTGCCGCTGAATCTTCCCCGCCCATCACGCCGCCGACGGCTATCGGTACTTTGGCGTCGGCAATTACCAAGTGGCTGGGTTTAAGTTCGTAAGTATTGCCATCTAAAGCTAGAATCTTCTCCCCGGCTTTGGCTAACCGGACAATAATTTTTTGGCCGGTAATTTTATCGTAATCAAAAACGTGCATCGGCCGGCCGTATTCCAGCAAAATGTAATTGGTGATATCGACTAAATTATTGATCGGCCGAATCCCGGAAGCCAATAGCCGCCATTGCAGCCAAAGCGGCGACGGTTTGACGGAAACGCCGCTCATCACCACCGCTTGGTAACGCGAACAGAGTTTCAGCTCTTTGACTTCAACGCGCAACGCCAACTTTTGGCTAATTTTTAAATCCGGTTTGGGCTCTTTATAGGTTAGCTTAGCTCCCAAAGCGGCGGCCGCTTCGCGGGCTAAGCCGACGACTGACATCGCATCCGGCCGGTTAGAAGTAATTTCAATATCCAAAATCTGATCGTTCAAGGGTAATATCGTTTCCAAAAGTTTGCCGAGCGCTGTTTCGGGCGGCAAAATCATAATGCCGGCATGATCATTGCCGATGCCTAATTCCTTTTGGGAACAAAGCATGCCCCGGCTTTCAACGCCGCGAATAACGGCTTTGCCGACTTTAAATTCCTTGCCTTCCGGATCCAACACGACTGCGCCTTCCATAGCGAACGGCACCACTTGCCCGGCGCTGATATTGGGCGCGCCGCAAACCACGGTCAATTTTGACTTGGCCGTATCAATCGTGGCTAATCTTAATTTGTCGGCATTAGGATGAGGACTGACTTCTAAAATTTTAGCCGTAATCACCCCGTTAAACTTCGGCTTGATTTCCTCAACCCGGTCAACGGTTTGACTTTTCAGCGAAAACTCCCGCACAAAATCAGTCAATGACTTGTCGGTCTGTAAATATTCTTTTACCCATTTGTAGGAAACTTTGAGATTCATGCACTCTAGTTTATAAGTTAGTAAGTTTATAAGTTTCTAAGTTTCTAAGTTCTGCTATTTTTTGCCTTGTTCTCTTTAATAAAACGAATATAGCCGCTGATTGCTTTAATTAATTCAGTATATTTATTAGCCATTTCTTCAGCTAAATTTTCAGCTACAAATTCTTTCTTGGCGGATTTCAAAATATTTCTTTTAGTCTCCTCGGCTTCCGCTTTAGCAATAATTAAATAACGAATTTTTTCTTGATAAGAATAGCGATTATACCCCTCCGCTATATTATTAGCCACTGAAGCTGATGACCTTCTTAATTGATCAACACTCCTAAATTTTTCATCACTAGGAAAATCTTTTGTTATTTTGTGAACTGATATTTCTAAATCTTCAGCCATTCCGTAAACCTTTAAATTTTCCAACCCCGTAGCCATAAACTTTGTAGACTTAAAAACTTATAAACTTAGCAACTGATCTAAAACTGTTGCAAAAACCGCAAATCATTACCGTAAAACAGCCGGATATCGGGGATGCTTAAACCGGCTTTCATCAGATAAGTCCGTTCGACACCCCAGCCGAAAGCAAAACCGGAATATTTTTTCGGATCAATTTTGCCCGCTTTCAAAACATTGGGGTGAACCATACCGGCGCCGCCCAACTCCACCCAGCCGCCCTTACACATCTTACAGCCCTTGCCGCCACAAAGGCCGCAGGAAATATCAATTTCAAAACTCGGCTCGGTAAACTGAAAATGAAACGGCCGGATTCGAGCGCTTCGATCCGAGCCAAAAAATTGCTTAACAAAATAATCTAAAACTCCTTTTAAGTGCGCGATGGTAACATCTTCGTCGATTAGCAATCCTTCAAATTGGTGAAACATCGCTAAATGCGAAACATCAAGCTGTCGGCGGTAGCATTTGGAAATATTCATCATCCGAATCGGCATTTCCTTACGTTCCATTTCCCGAACCTGGCCCGACGAAGTATGCGGCGTTAAAACCCGCTGGCCCTTGGAGCCGATTGGCTTGGAATCGATAAAAAAAGTTTCCCATTCGTCGCGGGCCGGGTGTTCCGGCGGCATATTCAAAGATTCGAACGCATACCAATCCCATTCCACTTCCGGATAGCGGCGGCGGGTAAAACCAATTTTTTCAAAAATTTCAATAATTTCCCGGATGGCCTGGGTGGCTAAATGCAAATGGCCTTCCGATAATTTTGCCCCGGGCAAAGTAATATCTAAAAATCCGTCCGTGTCGCTTTGGCTTTTGAGCTCTGATTTAATTTGAGCTAATTTCGCTTCAATTTCTGAACGCAGTTCATTAGCCAGCTGGCCGACATTTTTTCTTTCAGCTTCAGGTAGATCCTTTAGCCCGCGCAAAATATTAGTCAGCTCGCCGGCTTTGCGACCCAAGTATTTGACTTCCAGCTGATCCAAAAAAGCCAAATCGGAAACCTTGGCGATTTCGGCATTAAACCGTTGTTTGAGTTGTTGGATCTGAGTCAACATAAGTATTATTTTTACCGGTTGAAATAAAGAAAAATTCTAAAATGGCTAAAATTAAAATCAGTAAAGCCAAATTCCACCAGCGGGATAGATTATGGCTTTTCAAAATTGCCCAGCTTAAAATTAAAATCGCGAAAAAGACGCCGTGCCGAACCGATGATTTTACCCGATAGAAAGGCAACTGTTTTTTAAAAAACTTTTTTTTGAACCAATAGCCAACCAGAAAAATCAAGCCGCTTAAAGCTAAAAATAAGCTCAGATAAAAGAGGGAAAAAACCAAAAAGCCGGCCTGCTCCGGGTTAGAATTAAAAACTATCATTCCCCAGGTGACCCAGGAAATAATCGTTCCTAAAACAATAAAAAACAAAAATACTCTGAAGCTCATGATAGTTTTATTATAACAAAATTATATCAAACTGGCAATCTCCTTTTGTCATTGCGAGGAGGAGGTCGCTGTGGGCGACCGACGACGAAGCAATCTCTGAATAATTACGCCGTTTAATACCAACTCCTACTTAGATCTTCCCATTTTTGATTTTCACTTTCAATCAATTCCACTTTTTTCTTTCTCAAACCACTTTTGATTTGCTTTTCCCTAGCAATTGCCTCGTCAATATAATCAAATTCCTCATAATAGACCAATTTATTGATGTTGTATTTACTGGTAAAACCCTTGGTTAACTTATTTTTATGTTGATATACCCTTTCTTGAATATCATTTGTTACACCAGTATAAAGTGTGGTATTCATTTTATTTGTCATTAGGTAAACATAGTATTGTCTATTTCCCATATATTTGAGATTGCTTCGTCCACTTGGTTACGCTTTAGGTCCTCGCAATGACAAAGAAGATGATTATTCCCCAAAAACAGTCGCTTGATAAGACAAAATCTGAATGCTGTCAGTTTGGTAGCAATCAGCCGCCAAACCGCCTTTTAAACACAGGCTGGAAAAAAACTGGCCGGGATCGGCTAAATCTTCCCAGACCTGCGGCAGATAAGTCGCTCCTCGGTTGCCTTTTTGCAAAACCACCCCGAATTTATTTTTTGCCGCGTTTTCAACTGTATCCGGTTTGGGAACGGTTAAAATTGAAATTTCAATGTCAATGTCCTTTAACTCATCCGCTTTGACTGGCAAAAAACGGCTATCGTAAATTGCCGCCGAGATGGCATTATCGGCGACTGCCTCAATTAATGGCTTAATCGGTTCAATGTAGCCGATGCAGCCGCGCAGCTGGCCGTTTTTATTCAAAGTTACAAATACTCCCCGCTTTTCCTTAAACTTGGGATTATCGGTTTTTGGCTGATAAATTTTGCCATCATTTAAATATTGTTCAAGCGTGGTTCGCGCTACCTGCAACAACTCTTTTTTTTCTGCCTCAGAATATTCGCCCTGATCTCTGTTCTCTGATTTCTGTTCTCTAATTTCTCCATAAAAAGCCATGGCGCTGTAACCAACCACTGCTGACTTATCACCGGTAACGTCGCCCGAATTAGCGTACTTCAATAACTTCGGCTGCCAGCCGTTTTGCTTGGCGAGTTTTAAAACCGAAACTAAGGCCCAGGGCGCGTCAATTTCATCAGCTAAAATTGCTTGGTCATTAAATTCTAAAATATCTTTGATCGCCTGATTATCTAATTTGACGGCATCTAAATAAGGATGATAATGCGACAAATCAACGCTGACGACTAAAATTGTTCGGGCATCAAGATATTGATTTAAGGTTTGGGCAAAATCAGCTTGCTGTTGAAAAGTTAACTGACCGACAACAATTGGCATAATCTCGATGCCAGGCAAAATCGTTTGTAAAAATGGCAATTCAATTTCTAAGGCATGCTCAGGCTGATGAACTTGGTCGCTGACTTGAAAAAGATTATTTTTAGCTAATTCCCGGTTTAAATCAGAAATTTTAACTACCCCTAACGGCGTTTGCCATAAGTCAGCGCCGGACAGATAAAGCCCGCTGGCCGGAAAATGATGCGACGGTCCGATAACAATGGCGCGCTTGATTCCCAAACCCTCAAGCTGTTTAAAACTATCAGCCGCCACTTGGCCCGAATAAGGATAGCCCGCATGCGGCACAATGATAATTCTTGGCGTGCCGGTTGATTTTTCCAAAATTGCCTGGTTAAAAAAATCATTGACCATTTTTTGCAGTTCAGCTGTTTGCCCGGGATAAAAACTCCCAGCCACCGCGGGCTGGCGGACTAAATTTTGTTTAGCCATATTATTAGCTCCTGCTTCGTCTGCCCGGTTTAAAAACCAGGTCGGCTTATTTTTGAAAAATATTGTAAACCCGGCGGCAATAACAATTGCCAGGGCAAAAATTATTAAAATAATCAAAAAATATTTTTTAAACATAATTACTTTTGGTGTCATTGCGAAGAGTGAGTGGAGCGAACGACGAAGCAATGACAAAACAAAAGATTAAACTAAAAACCGCAGCCGTTCAATGATCTTTCGGTGATAAGGCCGGTTAAGCTCCCAAATTAATCTTTTTTCCTGGGCTTTAAGTTTTTGGGCTAAAACCGAAGATAAACAAGTAATCGTTAAAGTACCATCCTTAATATACAAAGGCTTGATTTTTTTTATTGCTTCCGACCCAAAAACCTGGCTGCCGATTTCGCCAAAATCAGCCAAAATCTTGGCTGAGTCAAGCTGCTTTTTAATCCCGGCTTTTTTCACCGATTTGGGCAAAAGTTTTTCTATCTTGATAAAAGGCATAGTTTAATCTTTAACTTACGAGATTGCTTCGTCGTTCCCTTTCAACAAACTCAGGGTTACTCCTCGCAATGACAATTCATCAAAGCGCTCTGTATTCACAGATATTTCTGAAGTCGCACCACTGACACATAATGCTGGGCTTGGGCGGAAATTTGCCTTTTTTGATTTCGTTAATCGTATTGACAATTTTTTTCTTCATTACCGCCAATTCTTTTTCCGTGCCTAAAAAGGAAATCTTTTGGCCGGGTTCAACGTAATAAAAAGACAAATTTCTGACTTGCTCGCCGAAAACCTGCTGGGCGGCTAGCTGGTAAATCAAAAGCTGTTCTTTGTCTTCCACTCGGAAAGTCTTTTCCGTTTTGCCTTCGCCGGTTTTGTAGTCAATGATTTCAATGCCGCCGTCTGAATTATCAACGCGGTCAACTACGCCTTTAATCGTGTAGGTTTCGCCGTTTTCCGCTAATTTCAAATTAAACGGCCGCTCCAAAAATTTTGGCACCGGGATGTCTTTTTCAATTTTTTTATAAAACTCAATCAAAGCCTTTTTGCCTTTTTGTTTAAAGCCATCCTGCTCTTGGCGGCTGGCGTACCAATCGTCAATCCAGGCATTTTCATAAATCGCCAAAAGTTCATCAAGACTGACTACTGATTTCTGCTTTCTGTTCTCTGTTTTTTGAATCTTGTTGCCGAATAAATCAACTTGTTCTATCCCTGCTCGCTGCAAGACCAAATCAAAAAACTGCTGCAGGGTGGCATGGATAGTTTTACCGAAAGAAAACTGAGCTTTGCCCCGAACCGGCACGCGCAAAACATGGGCAAAACGATATTGATAGGGACAAGTTTCAAACGCCCGCAGCTGGGTGAAAGAAAATTTTTCCGGCACGATATTTTCCAAATCCTGTTTTTCGATTTCCACGCTGATTTTTTCGGACCGCTGTTTTAACAAACCGCCGCCGGCCGCGCCTGGTTTAGCTTCAATCTGAAAACCGATGCCTTTTAACTCCTCCAAAAATCTGGATAATTTTTTAGTCCGGCTACCGCCGCAGTCATAGGCCGAAGTAAAAAATAAACTGTTTTTGGCGCGCGTCATGGCGACATAAAACAGCCGCCGCTCTTCCTGCAAATGAGCATCGCCTTCCGGCAAAATTTCTTTAATCAATTTTTCGGGCAATTCAATCGGATCCTTGCGGTCATCGGTGGGAAATCGGCGGTCAACCAAATTAACGATAAAAACGTACTTAAATTCCAAACCTTTGGCCGCGTGAACCGTCATAATTTTGACGCTTTCCGGACCTTCTTCCAAATTATTCTGCAATGAACCGGCTTCCCCGGCTTCCAGCTCCAATTCAATTAAAGCTAAAAAATTCCTCACTGAATTATCCTGGGTATTAGTTTCAAAATCAACAATTTTTTTGTAAAACTGGTTTAGATAGTTGACGGTCTGCTGGGATTCAAGGTTTTCCTGCCGCGTCGCATTCTGCAAATATCCCGCGTCTTCTAAAAACGCCATCACCACTTCCCCGACTGATTTCTCCAAGGCCAAGCGGCTGTGTTTTTCAATCAGGTTTAAAATACTGCGAATCTTATCCCGATTTTCCGGGTCGGTATTGGGTAAAAGCGCAATCTGGGTCATGGCCTGGTATAACGAATGGCCTTTGCGGTTGGCCCAATAATTTAAATTGACCAAATCCCGGGGCTCAAGGCCGAAAATTGAAAAATTTAAAACCCGATACATCGCCGCGCTTTCATGATAATTATCAAGCAGTTTCAGGTAAGCTAAGATATCCAAAACAATCGGCTTGCCGTAAAGGCCGCGCGAAGCGACAAATTGATAAGGAATCTGGGTTTGAGCGATAGCGGAAACAAAATAATTGGCCGTATCATTGGTACGGCTCAAAATCGCAAAGTCATCCCAGCTGGCTTTTTTATCCTTTTCCTTGAGGTCAGCAATTTGCTTCAAAACCCCGCGGACTTCGTCGTCAATCGTTTCAAAAGCCAAATGGCGGATTAAGCCTGGTTGGTCATTTTCCGCAGTCAATTTTTTGGTTAACTTATTTTTACTTGTCACTTGTTTCTTGTTACTTGTCGCCAACTTGACTTCCAGCCGGTCCGGATTATTTTGCTGGATAAATTGATAGGACAAATCCAGAATTTTTTGGGTTGATCGGTAATTTTTGATTAAAAATATTTCAGCTGATTTCGGGTAATCAATTTTGAATTCCAAAATATTGGAAACCGATGCGCCGCGAAATTTATAAATTGAATTGTGAACCACCACCCCCTGGGCAATGAAGTTGTGGGTGTTAGCCACTTCCAAATCATAAACCACGGCGGTTTTTTCTTTTTCTTGCAATTTGCCAACCACCCGATCGTAAATTATGCCTTTTCCCGTCAGCACCGGTAAATATTGGCCGACTAAAACATTTTTAGCCGGCATCACTAAAGTTTTTCTGGTTTGGATATTTTCCCGGCCGAGTTTGGCGCTAGCTTCCAAAATACCGCCGGTAATCTTTTCCAGGGTCAAAGCGGCTCGGCCTAATTTTTTTAAATCACTGCTGTAAAGGCGCAAGCGGGAGCCTTTTTTGGCCGGCATCAAGCTGAAACCGGCTTTTTTTAATCTACTGACAGCGGCGGCGGCTGAAGTTTCTAAACTTAGCTGATGAATGATTTTTGGACCCGACAAACAATAATTTTTAGCATATTTACTGCCGAAGCGGCGATGGCACATTTCTAAATTAATTTTTATCCGAAGCTGATTCCCCCGGTTAACGGCGCCTAAAGAATAATGATGGCCGGCCAAATCTAAATTCAAATCTTCAGCTAATTGACTGACATTTTTTTCAGTATTAATTTCTTGATAGAGTTCAGCCAGCCATTTGCCTTTAATGGCCACGCCTTTTCTTTCTTGGAAACAGACCGTTGGAATATTATATTTCAAAGAATACAGGGTTTCATAAAATCTGGCCTCAGTTTCATTTAAACAGGTTTTGATGCCTAAAATCCGGTCAGCCGATCTTTCCAGCCTTAAACGCAAAGCCAAATCATTGGTTACTCCCATTCGCCAGCCCAAATTTTTGCGGTGCATCAGATAAACATAGCAATACTTTTTATCGTCAATGGCCGGCACAAAACAAAACATTTTATGATTATCAGTAACTTTAAGGCAAAAGCCATTAGCAGTTTTGAAAGTGATAAATTTAGTTTTCTTTTTGTTTTTGAAAACCTTGGTTACCGGCGCATAACCGTAATAGCCTCGGCCAACCGCGGTTTTTACTAATTCGCCGGTTTTAATGTCTTTAATCCTTTTTTCACCTTGTTTAGTTTGAATTAAAGCTTCGGCTGGCAGACATTGGTC
>JBAYLH010000016.1:0-33801 GCA_041664165.1 Candidatus Buchananbacteria bacterium
CTCGCCTCGCTTGACGCGAGTCGAAGCGGGCTCGCCTCGCTTGACGCGAGTCGAAGCGGGCTCGCCTCGCTTGACGCGAGTCGAAGCGGGCTCGCCTCGCTTGACGCGAGTCGAAGCGGGCTCTCCGTTAGCCAAGATGGCGGCTAAAACTTGTGTTGGCGCTAAGACTAATACTACAAGGCCGGCAAAACCAATTTGGCCTATCGGAGTAAGTTATAGCCGACTAAAGTCGGGTAGCCAATTTGTCATTTTTACTCATTTCCCATTGTCATTGCGAGGTCGCTATTTAACTGACTCAGTGCGACCGAAGCAATCTCAAACGCTTCACCTAACGACGAAGGGATTGCTTCGCGCTATTATGCAGCAAAAGCGCTCGCAATGACAAAAAAAGAAAAACCCCGCTTGCAGCGGGGTTTTTCTAGCTTGAAGTGTTTAAACACCTAGCTCCGAGTTAAAACCGGCGATGAGCTGGCCGACTCTGCTTTTTTTGTCTGTGACAATCGCGGCAGAAAATCGGGCGACTTCCGTCTGGTTCAAATGGTAACTCGGTAATTTCGGCGCCACATTGAGAGCATGTCCAATTGCCTTGGTACATCTTTCTCGGGCCGAAACTATTCTGATTATCCATTTAATTGCCTTTTGGTTTTGATGGCTTAAAATCAAGACAATTTACGTAAAATGGAATATTTCCTATAAATTTGTTTGAAATATTAAGCTCGCAAAACTCTTAATAATAAGTAAGGTGATAATAGCACATTTTACCAATTAAGTCAATCCTCCTAAATTTTTCCTAACCCTTGACGATTTGAATCAGTTATGATAAGCTGACTGCGTTAACAATTAAACCTTTTCCGGGTTCGCTTCAAGCGGCCAAGACCTTATCGCTTCAGATAAGGAAAGGTGAAAATCTGCCGGCAAATATTTTTTGCCGCAGCTAATCAATTAGCGCCCGGAATCACTGGACGTTTTTTTATGACCAATCATTACGAACTGCTCTATTTAGTGCCGGCCACTTATACCGAAGATGAGCTGGTTTCAATCAAGGAAAAAGTCAAAGACTTGCTGAAAAAGTTTTCCGGCGAAGTTACCGCCGAAGACAGCTTTGGCAAAAAAAAATTAGCTTACCCGATTAAAGGCAATCATCAGGGCTATTATTTGCTTTATGAATTTAATCTGGAAGGCGCTAAATTAAAAGAACTCGACCAAAATCTGAAATTAACCAACGAAGTTCTGCGCCACATCATCGTCAGAAGAGAATTAAAATCGGCCGAATCGCGAAAAAAAAGCAGCGAACGCTTAAAGGCGGCTGAAGAAAAAAGAACAATTGAAGAAAAACCGGAAGTAATTGATGAAAAGAAAGCCGAAAAAGATAAAGGCAAAATCAAGCTTAAAGATTTAGACCAGCGCCTTGATGAAATTTTAGAAGGCGATATTCTCTAAAATTAATAATTCATTTCAATACAATCAACACAAGCCCGCTTCGACTCGCATCTTAAAATATGTAGTTGAAGCGAGGCGAGCGCGCTAAGTAATAACTCAAATGATATGAATTTAAACAAAGCCATGATCATTGGTAATTTAACCAAAGATCCGGACATTCGCACCACCCCATCAGGCCAAACCGTTACCAGTTTTTCCGTTGCCACCAATTTAATCTGGACTGATGCTAACGGCGAAAAACAAAAAAAAGCGGAATTCCATAACATTGTCGCCTGGCGAAAACTAGGCGAAATCTGCGGCCAGTACCTTCACAAAGGCAATAAAGTTTATATTGAAGGCCGGCTGCAAACCCGCGACTGGGAAGGCTCCGACGGCGTTAAGCGCTACCGGACGGAAATTGTCGCCGACAACATGATAATGCTTGACACCAAAGGAACGGCTCAAGCGGCGGGCTCAACGCCATTCAGCTCCAAACCGGCTTCAGCTAATGACTTCGCCCAGCCGGAACCAATCAGCGCCGAGGAAGAAATCCAGGTTGAAAATATTCCTTTCTAATTTGTAGCCCTATGAAAAATATGAAAAATAACAATCGACAAAATAATACCATCACCAAACCCAAAAACTGCTATTTCTGCCAAAATAACGTCCGGGATATTGATTATAAAGACGTTACTACCATTCGCCGGTTTATTTCGTCTTACGGCAAAATTGTCCCGCGGAAAAGAAACGGCGTTTGCTCCAAGCACCAGCGAAAACTGGCTTTGGCCATTAAGCGGGCGCGGGTGATGGCCTTGCTGCCTTTTACTACTCGCTAAATAAAAAATACTATGGGTTTCATCAATACCTTAAACGACATTAAACAGGGTATGACGCTGATTTATAACGGCGAACCCTGCAAAGTGATGCAGGCTAGTTTTGTCAGAATGCAGCAGCGCAAACCGGTAATGCAGACCAAGCTCAAAAGTTTAATCAACGGCAAAGTCATTGAATATAATTTTAAGCCAGGTGAAAAAGTGGAAACCGGGGATTTAAACCTCAAAAAAGTCAGCTTTTTGTATGCCGCCGGAACCGATTACGCCTTCATGGATAATGAATCCTACGAACAATTTTCCTTCGATAAAGAAAAACTCGGCAGCCAAGTTGGTTACTTGAAAGAAGGCGCCGAAGTCAGCTTGGTATCTTTTAACGGCGAACCAATAAACATTGAACTACCGTCAAAAATGGATTTTAAAGTTATCTCCACTCCGGAAGGGACGAAAGGAAATTCAGCCCAGGGTCGCGTTACTAAAACCGCGGAAATTGAAACCGGCTTAGAAGTTTTAGTGCCGATGTTTATTAAAGAAGGCGACATCATAAGAGTAAACACCGAAACCGGCGATTACGTCGAAAGAGTCAGCTAAGTTCAGCCGAGATAAAGCCGAGATAAAGGGAGTAAGCTGAGATAAAGTCAAGATCAGGCAACTTAAAAATCAACATAGCGCCATACTCTAATAAGTAACTAAAAAAGTATGGCAAAAATTAAAACTTTTCAGGACTTAAAAGTATGGCAAAAGTCCCATGAACTGGTGTTAGAAATTTACCAGATTACCAAAAATTTTCCGGACTCCGAAAAATTTGGATTAGTCTCTCAGACAAGAAGAGCCGTAATTTCCATTGCCTCTAATATCGTTGAAGGGTTTAGGCGAAAATCACTAAAAGACAGCCTAAATTTCTATAATATTGCCGACGGGTCATTAGAAGAATTAAAATATCAATTAATAGCCAGCCGTGATTTAAAATTTATTACCAGCGATGAGTTTAGAAAAGCCGCTAGTTTAGCAGATGAAGTTGGTAGAATGCTTTATTGTTGGATTCAATCGCAAAAGCAGAAACTTAGATAGCTTCATCTTGACTTTATCTGGACTTTATCTCGGCTTTAACTTGACTACAAACAATATGGGACAAAACAGCGCTTTAAAAGCCCGCATCAAACATGCCAAAAAAAATACCGCCAAAGGGCGGGAATTGGCCAGAAAAACCAAAGATCTACGAAAGAAAAGATATAAATAAATAAAAAAAGCCGAGGCGTGGAAGCCTCGGCTTTTTTTATTTATTTAATTTCTTATTTTCTTGCCGCTTGGCTTAGTCTTCATTATCATCGCCAACTAAGGGATTTTCACCGGCTTTGAATTTCAACCAAACCTGCTTTTTGATTTCAGCGATCAGCTTGAGATTTTCCCGCAGAAACTGCTTGGCGTTTTCCCGACCCGTACCCAGTTTAATTTCGCCGAAAGTATAAGTATTGCCTGATTTTTTCACTACCCCAAAAGTAACCCCCGTATCCAAAGCATCGCCAGCCACTGAAATTCCTTCGTTATACATGATATCAAATTCACAAGCTTGAAACGGCGGGGCGACTTTATTTTTAACAATTTTGGCTTTGACTCGGTTACCGATAATTTTATCGCCTTGCTTGATTTGAGCGGCCCGTCGAACTTCAATTCTCACTGAAGAATAAAATTTCAGCGCCATGCCGCCGGTCGTGGTTTCCGGATTGCCGAAATAAACGCCGATTTTCATCCTGGTCTGGTTGATAAAAATTACCATCGTGTTGCTTTTGGAAATTACGCCGGTTAATTTCCGCAGGGCTTGGCTCATTAACCTGGCTTGCAAACCCATGTGAGAATCGCCCATCTCGCCTTCAATTTCCGCTTTCGGCGTCAAGGCCGCAACCGAATCGACCACGACGACGTCAACCCCATTGGACCGAACCAAAGTTTCCACGATTTCCAAAGCCTGCTCGCCGGTATCGGGCTGGGAAATCAACAAATCTTTAATATTAACTCCGATTTTTTTGGCATACTCCGGATCCAAGGCATGCTCGGCGTCAACGAAAGCGGCGATACCACCGACTTTTTGAACTTCCGAAACGATGTGCTGAGCCAAAGTAGTTTTACCGGAAGCTTCCGGACCATAAATTTCAATGATTCTGCCGCGAGGCACGCCGCCGACGCCCAACGCCAAATCCAGCGAAAGGCAGCCGGTCGAAACGGCGGCAACTTCCATCCGTTTGGCTTCGCCCAACTTCATAATTGAACCATCGCCAAAACGCTGCTTAATTTGCTCAATCGCCTGCTGGGCAGCGGCCAGCCGGTCAGATATGTTTGATGCGCCGGTTGATTTCTCGTCTTTTTTTACCATAGAACTGTTGCTTTTATCCCGGTTAATCCGGGCGGCTGATTTCTATCAGCGCTACTATTTAAGGCTAGTATCTCCCTCCTTAATATTTAAAACGACTTGCCGGTAAACCTTAGTTTCCTTGCCGTGCCGGCTAACTGCTTTTACTTCAATTACATTGACTCCCGGTTGCAAGTCAATTGTCTCGCTGAAATTCCCCTGCTGGTCGGCTAAAATCGGCTGGCCGTTAAGCTCCAAGGTTGACTCCTTTTCAACCTTGCCGTTAATGCCGATAAAATTTTGTTCCGTTACCAAATTATCGGCCGGCTGGTTGATTACTAGCTCCGGCGGCGTCATAATCGCTTTGACCTTAAGACCCAAATATAGAAAACAAGTAACCGCTAAAATCAAAACGATTCCACTCCGGACAATTTTAGGCGTTACCACTAAATGAATTTTAGAGATCCGCTTAACCGGCTGGGTAAAATCATTTTTCGCAAACTGCTTAATTTTAGTATAAATTTTTTGTTCGCTTTTATAGGCCGACAAATACTCATTGGAATTTAAGCCTAAAAATTTAGTATAGGCCCGCAAAAAACTTTTGGCATAAACTTCACCGGGCAGTTTATTATATTGTCCCGCTTCTAGAAACTGAAGATACTTAACCGCTATTTTAAGTTCCTTCGCCGCGTCAGCCAAACTAATGTTTAATTTTTCCCGGCAAGCTTTTAATTTTTCTCCCAATCGCGGCGGATTAGCAATAACCTTAGAATGAAAACTGGCCATAATTAATTTACTTTAAAACTCTTTTTTTTCTGACTCACTATCGTCGACCTCTTCGTCATCAAGAAAATCTTCCTGGCCCGAGCCATTAATATTATCATCTTCAATCGTATTCATCAATACTTCTCTGGGCTTAGCGCCATCGCCGGGTCCGATTACTCCCTGCTCCTCCAGCAAATCTAAAATTCTGGCGGCTCGGGCATAACCAACCCGTAACCGTCTTTGTAGCAATGAAGCTGAGGCTTTCTTGGCCCGCATAATCACTTCCTTGGCTTCCGGTAATAACGGATCGCTTTCGCCGTCATCAACCGACTGAAAATCACTACCGGACATTTGCTGTCTTTCCACCACTTCATCAATATACTCAGGCTCTTCCTGATTTTTTAAATATTCAATCACCCGCTTAATATCATCATCGGAAGCAAACGCCCCCTGCAGCCGTTTGGGCTTGGAAATATCCGCCGAAACATAAAGCATGTCGCCCCGACCCAGCAATTTTTCCGCGCCCGACTGATCTAAAATTGTCCGCGAATCAACCAACGAAGCGACGGAAAATGCCACGCGGGAAGTAATATTGGCTTTAATCAACCCGGTTAAAACATCGACTGACGGCCGCTGCGTAGCTAAAACCAAATGAATGCCGACTGCCCGCGACATCTGGGAAAGCCGGACAATTGCCGCTTCAACTTCGGCTCCGGCCGAAGCCATTAAATCGGCCAATTCATCAATGATAATAACGATGTATGGCATTTTATCTTCAACGGCGTTATTGTAACTGCCAATATTGCGGTGATGAGCCTGTTGCAAAGTATCAAATCTTTTTTCCATTTCTTTGATCGCCCAGCGCAAAGCGTTAACGGTTTTTTTAACGTCCGTGATCACCGGCGTCAATAAATGAGGAATGCCGTTATAGACCGGCAGCTCAACTCTTTTAGGGTCAACCATAATAAATTTCAAATCACCGGGACCGTTTTGGTAAAGCAAGCTGACAATCAAGGAATTGATGCAAACGCTTTTGCCCGAGTTAGTGGCACCGGCAATTAAGAGATGGGGCATCCGGTCCAAACTCGCCAGCCAGGGTTTGCCCATCACGTCTTTGCCTAAGGCAACATCCAAATTAGACTTGCGATTTTTAAACTGGTCGCTGGCTAAAATATCTTTCAGCGGCACAATGGCGGTCGATTGATTCGGCACTTCAATCCCCACTAAAGACCGGCCGGGAATCGGCGCTTCAATTCTGATTGGATGGGCCGCCAAACCCAAAGCTAAATTATCGCTCAAACCGGTAATCCGGGAGAGTTTGACGCCGTCAGCCGGCTTTAAAGTATATTGAGCCACGGTCGGACCGACTTGGACATCGCCCATTTCCGCGGGAATGCCGAAATTTTCCAAGGTCTTTTGAATAATTAATTGGTTGGCTTTAATGTCGCCGGCTTTGGGAATCGTCGTTTTGCTTTCCAATAAATCAAGCGGCAAATCAATTCTGGTTTTTTTGAATTTGACTACGCCTAAGTTCAACTGGGCATTTTCCTTGTCTTCTTCGGATAGAAAAGCTGGCGGTGAATTTTTGCCGCCGGCTTGTTCCACTTCCACGGCTCTTTTGGAAAAAACCGGCACTGCCTCTTCTTCGACCACTTCCGGTTCAGCCTGCATTTTTTCTCTTTCCGCCTGGGCTTTTTTGATTCTTCGGTCAGACCGAAGCTGATTAAACTTTTGCCAAATTGATTCCTTGTCTTTTTCATCTTCGACTTCCCGGCTTTCATTTCTTTTTTCTAAAATGGTAATAATGTAATTTTCAAAAAGAAGTAAAAATCCGATAATCGCCAAAGCCAGCATGACTACGCCGGCCGCCAATGCCCCCATGATTTTCAAAAATAACCAGCTCAAAACCACGCCCGACCAGCCGCCGCCTAGCCCCAGCTTGGCCGCTTCGATTAAATCCGCCTGGTGAAAAATTAGGTGGATTAATCCGTTGAAGCTTAAAATAAATATAACCAAACCCAAGCCATTGGAAAATTTAAAAGCATACTTTTTTGGCCGGAGCAAAAAATAGCCGATGATCAACAAAACGACTGGCAGCCACCAGCGGCTGACCCCGAAAACCAGCTTCAAAAAGTCATTCAAATAAACCCCCAAAGTGCCGGCCAAATCCAGGAGACTCAACAACGATAAAATGCCAAAAGTCAGTAAAATTACGATAATAATGCCCCGCTTAGCTTCCGGTGAAATCTCGAATTTCGGCTGACTAAAATTTAAATCCCTTAGACTCTGGATTTTTGGAATTCTCCGTCTTTTTCTCGCCATAAATATTGTTTTTAGCTTGATTTTTTAAATTCGCTAAAGATTTTAACTCATATATTTTAACATAAAAATCGATCCGGGTAAACTGCGTTTTCAAAAGTCAAAAAAGAGCTTCTGCGCCGCCCGTGGCGGCGGTTTGTAAGTAGGGAAAAACTTCTCCGCTGTCCGTGGCGGCGGTACTCTACACCCCTATTTTTACAACAAAACGCACCATCTCTAGTGCGCTATGTTGACCCCGTTAAAAATTTTTATGGGGTTGGTATTTTTTCTAGTAACTTTTTATTCTTCTCTGATTTTAAACCCAGTGCCAGCCGGAATTAAGCGGCCGATAATGACATTTTCTTTCCGACCTCTTAAATTATCAATCCGGCCTTCCACCGCGGCGTTAATCAAAACCCGGGAAGTTTCCTGAAACGAAGCGGCTGAAAGGAAACTGGAAGTCGATAACGATACCTTGGAAATACCCAATAACAATTCTTCACCGACAGCATCCCGACCGGTCTTTTTAGTAACCGCATCATTAGCCTCATCCAATTCATCTTTTTCAATCCGTTGGCCGGCCAAAAGCTCCGTATCGCCCTGGTCGGTAACCAAAACCCGGGAAAACATCTGGCGGACAATCAATTCAATATGACGGTTGTCTAGCTTCTGACCCTGGGAAGAATAAATTGCCTGAATTTCATCAACCACATATCTTTGAGTTTCTTCTTTTCCCTTCAAGTGATAAAGCTGTTTCAAATCCAAGCTACCGTTAGTCAAAGCATCACCCTTGGTTACCAAGTCACCGTCCTTGACGAGCAAATGAAACTCCGGCGGAATCTGATAAATCTGGGCTTTTTGTTCTTTGACCGAAATAATAATCTTGTCTTTTTCGATAATAACATTACCGCTGCGCGTAGCTGTAATCTCTTCGCCAGCCTTAGTCGTCAAAAGAAGGTCGCCTTTTTTAACCTTATGACCGGCCTTGACCGCCACCTTGGCTGACTTACCGTCTACCAACGGATACTCGTCGGTATCAGATTCTTCATATAAAACTTTAATAACTTTAAATCTGGCGGATTTAACCGTGTCATTTTTACTTTCTTCAAATTTCACCACGCCGTCATATTCAGAAATAAAAGCCTTGTTTTTCGGCGGCCGCGCTTCAAAAATTTCTTCCACTCGCGGCAGACCTTGGGTAATATCCAAACCGGCCACGCCGCCGGTATGAAACGTTCTCATCGTCAGCTGGGTTCCCGGTTCACCGATACTTTGGGCGGCGATGATGCCGACGGCCGTACCGATATTAACCGGCCGGTTATAAGCCAAATCCCAGCCATAGCACTTCTGGCAAATCCCCCGGCGGCTCTTGCAGCTCAAAATTGATCTGACTTTAATTTTGTCTAAATCAAGTTTCTTTAATTCGGCCACAATTTCTGAATCAATAATTTCGTCTTTTTCCACAATCACTTTTTTGGTTTTTGGATCAATAATTTTTTCCAAAGCCGGCCGGCCTTTGACTCGGTCGATTAAATTCAAATTTAAAACTTCACTGGTTTTTTTAGTAATGGTTAAACCTTCGTCATCGCCGCAGTCATTTTCGGTAATAATCAAATCCTGGGAGACGTCAATCAACCGGCGGGTTAAATAACCGGCATTAGCGGTTCTCAAAGCCGTATCAGATAAACCTTTTCTGGCGCCGTGAGTGGAGATAAAATATTCCAAAACGTCAAAGCCTTCCTTAAAATTGCCTTTCACCGGCAATTCGATAATTTCACCGGCCGGATTGGTCACCAAACCTTTCATTCCGATAATCTGAATCAGCTGGCTCCAGCTACCGCGGGCGCCGGATTCAACCATGGTGTAAATCGGGCCGACCGGGTCTAAGGTATTCCGACTCTTCGCGACGATTTTATCTTTGGCGCTCATCCAAATTTCAATAATTTTGGCGTGGCGCTCGCTGTCGGTCAACAAACCGGAATTATACTGGTTTTCGGTTTCTTCAACTTCCAGCTCGCCGCTTTCGATAATTTCCTGCTTTTCGGGAATTTTAGGCATGTCATCCATGCCCCAAGAATAGCCGGATTGAGTCAAATATTTCAAACCTAAAAGTTTAATATCATCAAGCAGCTCAGCCACTTTTTCCACTTCATATTTTTCCAGACAATCAGCCACAATCTGACGCAGGCTCTTGCTGTCCATGATTTCATTTTTATACGGGTAATCGGCGGGCAAAACCTGATTGAATAAAATCCGGCCGACCGTGGTTTCAATCATTCGGTCTTTAATCCCGGCGACTTTGAACTTTTTCTCCAGCCAGGAATCAACTCTCACATTCAACTTCTGCTGGATTCGGATATGTTTTAAGTTGTAGGCGATAATCGCTTCTTCCGGACTGGAAAAAGCTTTGACTTTGTCGTCGCTTTTTTCGGTTAAAGTCAGGTAATAACAGCCCCAAACCATGTCTTTGGTCGGACGGGCAACCGGATCGCCAGTCGCCGGTTTTAAAATATTTTTTGAGGCCAGCATCAAATTACCGGCTTCCCATTTGGCTTTTTCCGTCAGCGGCACGTGAACGGCCATCTGATCGCCGTCAAAGTCAGCGTTAAAAGCTTCACAGACCATCGGATGAATTTGAATGGCCTTGCCCTCAATCAATACCGGTTTAAAGGCCTGAATTCCCAGCCGATGCAAAGTCGGCGCCCGGTTAAGCATCACGTGGGCATCCTTGACGATGTCTTCCAAAATATCCCAAACTTCGGTTCGGCCGGTTTCGATAAAGCGATTGGCGCTGCGAACGTTATGAACGTACTCTTTGGCGATTAATTTGCTGATCACGAATGGCTTGAATAATTCCAAAGCCATCCGCTTGGGCAAACCGCATTGATGCAATTTCAGTTTCGGCCCGACAACGATCACGCTCCGGCCGGAGTAGTCGATTCTTTTACCCAATAAATTCTGGCGGAACCGGCCTTGTTTGCCTTTCAAAATATCAGCCAAAGATTTCAACATCCGTTTCTGACCGGTGGAAGCAACCACCGTCTTTCCGTGCCTGGCGCTGTTGTCAATCAAAGCGTCAACGGCTTCCTGCAGCATTCTTTTTTCGTTGCGAGTAATGACTTCCGGCGCGTTTAATTCCTGCAATTGTTTCAGCCGATTATTACGGTTGATAATCCGGCGATACAAATCGTTCAAATCGGAAGTGGCGAACCGGCCGCCATCAAGCGGCACCATCGGCCGCAAATCAGGCGGGATAACCGGCACGGTGGTTAAAATCATCCATTCCGGCCGAATATCATTTTTTATAAAATTCTTAACTAGTCTTAAGCGTTTCAAAATCTTTTCTTGTTGGGGCGGCTGGCTGTCTTTTAACCCGGCGTCCAGTTCAACGATTAATTTATTCAAATCGGTTTTTTCCAAAAGATTATGGACGGCTTCGGCGCCGATATTGGCGTCAAAAATATGGCCATACTTCAAAGACAAATCCTGATAAACATGTTCGGAAATTATTTTCAACGGTTTTAAATCTTTGAGTTCCTGTTCGGCTAAGCGCAAAATTTGTTCCAGCTCTTTGATTTTTTCTTTTTTGGCTTCTTCTATGGCGGTAAATTCTTTCGGGCTGGCCGGCGCTTCTTCTTTGCCTTCGGTTTTCGGCTGGCCGGCGCGAGCTTTGACTAAATTCAACTGCCGGTCAAAATCACTTTCAATTTTTTTCTTTTTTGCCTTGAATTCCTGGCGGATTTGTTCAATGGTTTCCTTTTTCAAATCTTCATCGACGTTAGTAATGATAAAATCAGCAAAATAAATCACTTTTTCCAAAGCTTGCGGCGATAAATCCAAAATCAAACCGATCTTGGAAGGCACGCCGCGCAAAAACCAGATATGAGAAGCGGGCGCGGCTAAATTAATATGGCCCATTCTTTCCCGCCGAACAACCGACCGAGTTACTTCCACGCCGCACTTATCGCAGACAATGCCTTTATAGCGGATTTTTTTATACTTGCCGCAATAGCATTCCCAGTCTTTTGACGGACCGAAAATTCTTTCGCAAAACAAACCGTCTTTCTCAGGTTTCTGAGTCCGGTAATTGATGGTTTCCGGCTTGGTAACTTCGCCGTGCGACCATTCTTTAATTTTTGCCGGTGAAGCCAGCGACAGCTTCAAGGCATCGAAATCAATTGCGGCTTTTTCTTCGACCATATTTTAATGGATTATTCTTTAAGGTCTTTAAATTCTTTGTGGCGGGGATGCTGGTCTTTTTCTTCTTTTTCTTCTTTAATCTCAACCGGCTTGCCGTCCTTCAAAAGTTCGATATTTAAACACAAACCGTTCAACTCGCGCAACAAAACGTTGAATGATTCGGGGATATTTAATCGCTTAATCGGTTCGCCTTTGATAATCGATTCATAAGCTTTTGACCGGCCGGAAACATCGTCGGATTTGATGGTTAAAATTTCCTGCAAAGTATGAGCCGCGCCGTAAGCTTCAAGCGCCCAGACTTCCATTTCCCCAAACCGCTGGCCGCCGAATTGAGCTTTGCCGCCCAACGGCTGCTGGGTGATTAACGAGTAGGGACCGATTGACCGCTGATGGATTTTATCTTCCACCATGTGGTTTAATTTCATGATATAAATTTTTCCGACGGTAACCGGCTGTTCAAAGGCTTCGCCCGAGCGGCCGTCGTAAACCGTCATTTTGCCATTAGGCGAAAAACCGGCTCTGACCAGTTCGGTTTTAATTACTTCTTCCGGCACCCCGGCTAAAACCGGCGTCTTCACTTTATAACCTAATTTATCCGCGGCTAAACCCAGATGCGTTTCCAAAATCTGACCCAAATTCATCCGGGAAACGACGCCTAACGGACTTAAAATAATATCAACTGGCATGCCGTCCTTAAGGAAAGGCATATCTTCGACCGGCAAAACTACCGAAACCACGCCTTTATTGCCGTGGCGGCCGGCCATTTTATCACCGACTTGGACTTTTCTTAAATTAGCGATTGAAACTTGAAACATTTTAATGACGCCGGAAGACAATTTATCGCCGCCTTCGCGGGAAAAAACTTTAATGTCAACCACTTTGCCTTTTTCGCCATGCTCCAAATAAAGCGAGCTATCCCGGACGTCCCTGGCTTTTTCGCCGAAAATCGCCCGCAATAATTTTTCTTCAGCCGACAATTCGGTTTCGCCTTTGGGTGTAATTTTACCGACTAAAATATCGCCCGAAGAAACCGAAGCGCCGATTCTGATTACCCCTTCGGCATCCAAATCTTTTAATTTTTCTTCGCCGATATTGGGAATGTCGGAGGTAACGACTTCCGGCCCTAATTTAGTATCCCGGACTTCAACTTGGAAATCTTCAATATAAATAGAAGTATAGCGGTCTTTTTGGACTATTCTTTCGGAAACGATAATCGCGTCTTCATAGTTATAGCCTTCCCAGGCCATGAAAGCGACTAAAATATTCTGGCCTAAAGCCAACTCGCCTTGGTCAGTCGCCGGACCGTCGGCCAAGACATCGCCCTTTTTAACTTCCTGGCCTTTTTCGACAATCGGCCGCTGATTAATGCAGGTCGAGGCATTTGACCGGACAAATTTATTTAAACGATACTCTTTGACATCGCCGTTATTTTGCAATAAAACGATTTTATCGGCGGAGACATCGGAAATTTTTCCGTCGGCCTTGCAAACGATAACGTGGCCGGAATCCTGAGCCGCTTTGCCTTCCAAACCAGTGCCGACAATCGGCGCATCCGGATTAATGCAAGGCACGGCCTGCCGTTGCATGTTTGAGCCCATCAAGGCCCGAACGGCATCGTCGTGCTCCAAAAACGGAATTAAAGAAGTGGCGATGCTGACGATCTGGTTAGGCGCCACGTCCATATAATCAATATCTTCAACCCGTTCAATTTCCGGCTCGCCATATTTTCTGACTTCGGCTCTTTCCACCAAAAAGTAGCCATTTTCGTCAATTGGCGTCGTCGCGGCCGTCGTTACCGCATTTTCATTTTGAAATGCCGTTAGATAAAACACCTCGTCGGTAACTCTCGGTTTAAGCGGGACTTTTTTAAGTTCGGTAATTTTTTCAATCAGCTTGGCGTCTTTGGCGGTAATGCTTTTACCGGCTTTAACAATGACTTCTTTGGTTTTGGGATCAATAATATCAACGCGGGCAATTTCGTTTTCAATTTCCGCCGCAATATTTTTCGGATCATGTTTGACTTTGCGGAACGGCGTTTCAATAAAACCATATTCATTAACCCGGGCGTAACAAGCTAAATGGCCGACTAAACCGATGTTTGGACCTTCTGGCGTGGCAATGGGACAGATCCGGCCGTAGTGAGTCGGATGCACGTCGCGGACGTCAAACCCGGCTCGTTCGCGGGAAAGACCGCCCGGACCCATGGCGGATAATCGGCGTTTGTGTTCGAGTTCAGCCAACGGGTTAGTCTGATCCATAAACTGCGAAAGTTGCGAAGACATGAAAAATTCTTTGACTGATCCGATGACCGGCCGGGCGTTGATTAGCCGGTTGGGCGTAATCTCGGCAATATCCAAAGTGCTCATCCGGTCTTTGATAATTCTTTCCATTCTGGCTAAGCCGATGCGGAATTTATTTTGAACCAATTCGCCGATCGCTCGAACGCGCCGGTTGCCTAAATGGTCGATATCGTCGGAATCTTTTTGGGAAATATTCAATTTAATAATTTCTTTGATGACTTCAATCAAATCGTCCGTTCTTAAAACCCGGTTTTCCTTGGTAATCGGCAAGTCGTGGCCGAAGCGCTGATTAATTTTATACCGGCCAACCCGGCCGAAATCATAACGCTCAAAATTGAAAAACATCGCGTAAATCAAGGACTTGGCATTATCAACCGTGGCTAAATCGCCCGGCCGGATTCTTTTGTAAACTTCAATCAAGCCTTCGCTTTCGTTAGCGGCGACGTCTTTGGCCAAAGTGTTTTTGATATAGGAAATTTCCGGATGAGTATCGGTGTCTTTAAAAATTTCTAAAATTTCTTCATCGCCGCCGCGGCCGAAAGCTTTCAATAAAGCAGTAACGGCAATTTTCCGTTTCCGGTCAATTTTGACCCAGATGACGTTATTAACGTCAGTTTCTAATTCCAGCCAGGAACCGCGGTTAGGAATAATTTTGGCGCCATAGTATCGCCGCTCGCCGGAAACTTCGGACGTGAAAAAAATCCCCGCCGACCGGATCAGCTGGGAAACCACCGCTCTTTCAATGCCATTAATTACAAAAGTACCGCGATCAGTCATGAGCGGAAAATCGCCAAGGTAAACTTCTTGTTCGATTTCTTTATTTAATTTTCGGTTGGCTAATTTGGCCACTACCCTTAGCGGCGCTTCGTAGCTTAAATTTTTCGCCCGGCTGGTAACTTCGTCGAACTTCGGCTCATCAAGATAATATTTGCCAAAAAATAATTCAAAATCCCGGCCGATGAAATCCCGAATCGGCGAAACCTCTTCGAATAATTCGGAAAGTCCGTGGTCTAAAAACCATTTGTAAGAATCTTTTTGGACTTCGATTAAATCGGGAAGCGGCATGGCTTCTTTTAGCGCGGTAAAAACTTTTCTCGGTTGAGGTTTTATTGCCATATTGAGTTATTAACAACAAAAATTGCTCCCAACCCAAGGTTTGGGATGCGAGTTTACTGTCTTAGAGACTTAAGTTTGAGAAAAAAAGAAGCCCACTATGGTATTTTTTAAAAAATTACATTAGTTCGGATAGCGGGAAAAAATAAAATAAAATCACTTCAATTTGATTTTAACCTTTCAATATTAACAAAACTGGAATGATTTGTCAACTGTTTTTGCTGATTTTTGGCTTAAATCCTAAATTTAAAAAAAATATCTAATTTTAGCCAAAATATTAGTGTGAACAATAATTTATGAAACTGTAAATACCCAGGTTATCCACAACCCCCTAAAAATTCGGCTTGGGCGGCTTGGTTCGAGGCAGTTGGTTTATTTCCTGGCTGATTTTTGGGGTCTTTTCCAGCAAAGGATTAACCGGCGCTTTAACATTTTTTATTGTCCGCAGGCTGGTTTCGGTGGCGATGGCAATTGCCAGACATAAAAAACTCCAAAACACCGGGTCGCCGAAAAAATAACTGATCCCTAGGCCGGCGCCGATGCCGACAATTGATGCTAAAATTAACCTTGTCCAGTAATCCATATTTAGTAAAATCTTAAGCACTAAATCCTAAACCTGAAACAAATTACAATGTTTTAAATTGTAAATCACAAACGGCTTAGGAATTTGAGAATTCGGATTTGTAATTTGTTTAGAGCTTAGATATTAGAATTTAGAATTTTTTTCAGTTCCTCTTTGACAACTTGCCGGTCATCCCAGGGAATTAATTTACCAGCCTTGACTGCCATGGCTTGTTCGCTGCCTTTGCCGGTGATTAAAACTAAATCATTTTCTAAAGCCAAACTTAAAGCTTTTTTGACTGCCTGGCGCCGGTCTAAAATTTTAAATAAATCCTTGCCGGATTTTTTACCGGCCGCTTTGGCGCCACTGGCGACGGCATTAATAATATCTTGCGGGTCATCATCGTAAGGATCTTCGTTAGTAATAATTACAATATCCGTATTCTCGCCGGCTAATTTTCCTAAGACCGGCCGACGGGAAATATCCCGGCCACCGCCGGCTGAACCTAAAACGTGAATAATTTTTTGCCGCGGGATTATTTTTATCGATTCATAAAGCGCGACGAGGGCTTTTGGTTCAAAAGCGTAATCAACAATGACTTTAAAATTTTGACCGGCCTCAATAAATTCTAATCGGCCGGGAATACCGGCTAAATTAAACAAGCCCTCGGCCATACCGTTTAAGCCCAAGCCTTGAGAAAGGCCAACCGTGACAGCGGCTAACAAATTACTAATATTATGCTGGCCTAAAATTTTTAAGCTAAACGGCTGGCTGCCGATTAAAAATTTTATTCCCGATTCACCCACTTCGATTTTTTCCGCTCGAATGACTTTGCCTAAATCGGTTGAATTGTTGGTTTGGGTAAAACCAAATTTTTCTTCGGCCCAGTTGTCTAAAAAATCTTTAACATTTTCGTCATCTAAGTTGGCGATAATGGTTTTTTTCACTTTTTGGCCGGCAATTAGTTTCGGCGTTTCGGCTTTTAGCTTACTAAATAATTTTAGTTTGGCTTTTTTGTAATTATCAAAGCTGCCATGAGCTTCGATATGTTCGGGATATAAATTGGTGAAAACTAAAATATCATAATTAATGCCTAAATGCCGGAATTGCTCAATGCCCTGCGAAGTGGTTTCGATAATGGCGTATTGGCAATTGGCCGAGACCATTTGCTTGATTAATTTTTGCAGGGCAAACCGGCCAACCATGGTCATTTTGCGGTCGTTAAGCCACTCCTTTTTGTCAACTTTAAAAAAAATGGTTGAAGCCACGCCGACTTTATAGCCGGCCTTTTCTAAAATTTTGGTAATTAAATAAATCACCGTGGACTTGCCCGAAGTGCCGGTAACGCCGATAACAACAAGCTTTTCCGAGGGGCTGCGATAAAAAAAATTAGCCATTATTGCGAGTAAATAATGGTATATCTTTAACAATGGCTTGGGTATTAATTTTTTAATTTGGCTTATCATTTTTTATTTTTTACTGCCTAACATTTTTAATGCTGCCCGCAATCTTTTGCCTGGTTCCGTAATTTTTTTATCAACTTGCATAATGGCTTTTTTCGCTTCGGCATTGGAATAACCAAAACAGACTAGAGCATCAAAAACATCCGCGTCGGCCGAACTGCCAGCTTCGGATGATTTCCCTTTTGGCCGGGAAGTCAGGCTTTCCACTTTATCTTTTAAAGCCACGACAATTTTTTCCGCCGTCTTAAGACTTAAGCTTGACATCTTGGTTAAAAGCTCCGGATTATTTTCTAAAATCGCCTGCTGGACTTCGGCCATCGTGGTTTTTTCCAAAATGGTAATGGCGGTTTTTGGTCCGATGCCGGGAACTTCCAAGAGCAAAGTAAAAAAAGTTTTGTCCGCCGGGTTTAAAAAGCCGTACAAATCAAGGGCATTTTCCGAAACTGCCAAATAAGTATAAACTATGATTTCCTGTTCTTCGGCCACCTGCCTTAAGTTAGACGCCGGCGTATAAACTTTGTAACCGACGCCCGACACCGTTACGACAAAATAAGAGTCTTTACGCAACTCCGGACTTTTGTAAGTAATTATGCCTTTAAGCGAAGCAATCATAAGCTAGTGACATGATACATGCAGCATGTGACATGTTACTTGTCACATGTCTCTAAATACATTTTACCCTAAAAATTATTTTCTTTCCAATGCCATTAATTTTTATTTATTTCCACTGACTTGGCTCCACGCCAAGACAATTCATAGACTTGTTTCATGGCATCGGCAATCGCTTTGCTTTCAATAATGACCGACATGTTTTCGGCATAATTCATGAAAGCAATTTTGTTATTGTAGATATTAACTTCAATTTGCGGTGAGAATATTTCTTTAGGAACGATTAATGTTTGTGACAGTTCAGCTTCGTCTTTTTTTTGATGGCGAATTTCCCAAAGCGAGTCTGACTCGGCGATTCGTTTGGCGTGAATATTTAAAGCGACTCGTTTTCCTAAATAAACATAATCTTTATCAACATGAGGATTTTGAAAAAAAGCATTAGTATTCCATTCCAAAATTTCGGCCGGTTTTTCAGCTAAAGTATCATCATAAACTTTTTGAATGGCATAATCGCCTTCGTAAAAAATAATTTTAGGCTTGATTTCACTTTGATTATAAATTGCCTGCAATTCCGGCAAAGCTTTTTTTAATTTGCCCTGTAAATCGTTGACCAGCAAAACAAGTTTGTCTGGGCTTTCGGCTAAAAAACGACTTTTGCCTTTAACTTTGGTTTTAGCAACAACACCACGCTTAACTAAAGCACCTAAAACCGAATAAGTGGTCGTGCGCTGCAGGCTGGCCTTTTCAGCAATGTTTTGGGCTGAACTGAGGCCGGTTTCTAAACTGGCTAAATAAACTTTAGTTTCATTTTGCGAGAAGCCCAATTGATTCAAAAGTTGGTTGAAGTTCATATGTTATATATTGGTTTGTCATTCCCGCGGAAGCGGGAATCTAGGGTTTATATGGATTAACCCTGGATTCCGCATCAACTCTGTCTTTTAATAGGCAAGTGCGGAATGACGAAAAAGACTAAATTATTTGATATTATTTAAAATGACGAAAAAACTTTAGTCATTTTTGCTTAATTTTTTTGCTTATTTGACAAATTAATTGTAGCATATCTAAACTAATTCGTCAATACTGACGAAATATATTGACATTTTAGCCAAATTTTCATATAATTACGCGTTAAGAATGGTTCTTAACCATGTTCCTTAATTGTCAAATCAGACTTGGCCAACTGGAGGTAAACTACCATGAGTATTGCAACCCTTATTGCTCTGCTGATAATTGTAGCTGGTCTATCAGCAACCGAATCATGGAATCGCTATGTTATACAAATAGATTCCATTAGAAAAGAACTGAAGAATGGGGCAGACGCCACTGGCCGAGACGAATTTTGGGTAAAGTCCCAGTGGACTGATCTGGTTCGCCCATTAATAGTTGAACGGATCGCCACATGGTTCACTATTAATGTGTTGCTTGATGTTGCCATCTTGTTGGCGTTTGCAGCTGATCACCCTCTCATGTAAAGACCATATAAGTAATGGTTTGGGCGAGGCCTCGACCTGCTTCGCCCTCTTTTTCCCCGGCCCAGTCGCGATGCTGACTGTCCGGGGATTTTTTTTATTCAAAGAAATAGGGTAAGATAACAATATGAATAAAACTGTCTATCAAAAAACCTTATTAAATCAAAAGCAATTGATGGCGGCGATTAAAAAAGAAACAAAGCCACGATTGCTTAAAATTAACCGGATTAAGCTAGTCATTTTACCCAAAGTCTTTCCACCAAAAACCGACAGCCGGTTACTGGCTCAGTCAATTAAAATTAAGAATGGCGAAGTGGTCTTGGACGCCTGCTCCGGCTGCGGCGTGGTGGCGATTTTTGCCGCTCGCCTGGCAGCCAAAGTAACGGCAACCGACATTAACCCAGCGGCGATTATTAACATTTTAGAAAATGCCAAAATCAATAACTTAAAAAATAAAATTATACCGCTCAAAACTAATTTATTTCCGAAACGGCATCGCAAATTTGATGTCATTACCATCAACCCGCCGTACACCGATTATCACGCTTTGGACATCGTTGAAAAATCAGTCTTTGATTTGAACCACAAAACTTTAATTTATTTTTTTAAAAAAGCTAAAAACTATCTTGAGCCTGGCGGCCGGATTTATCTTTCCTGGGCCAACTTTGCCGATTTTAAATTGATCGAAAATCTTTTCAAAAAATTCAATTATCACTTCCAAATAATCGCCGAACAAAAAAGCGGCCCTAGAATTTATCGCATCTACGAATTAACCGATTTCGCCAATTGACAAAGCCACCAGTTTAATCCTATACTATTTTGAAGGTTTGAATTAAACTAACGGGAGAAAATACAAGGTAGAGGAGGACACTGAACCTTGAAAACTAGAGTGGATGACCAAATACAAATAACTTACCGGGGGAAACAAGTGACAGTAAAAGTCATCGTCTCAATTGAAGGGCATGACTTAGTGGTGGTCGACTCTGAAGGTCGAGTCTATACAACCTGGTGGGAAGTCAACGCCGACCAAGCGGCTGAACCGCTGCGCGTTCAGCAAAGACACTGGCGCCGCTACACCGTCGGCATCTACGACCTGCGGCGGGCGCTTTTGCACTCGCTAGTCACGGCGGAACAAACTACAATTCCGACTCTGGAAGAACTCCAGAAATTCTGCCAGCGAAAAGGCGCTGAAATCCGGATACTAAAAGGTAACGTAGCAAAAGAGTTAGAGCAGTTGACGCCACAATTTACCGAGCTGGCTGACTTTTTAGCCGGCAAAATCCGCTGGCCTCTAGTCAAAGGCAGCCATCAGCTTCACTTTTTCCTGCTGCTACGTGATTCATTGGGCCGGCTCAATGTCGGCGTGCTGTCAGCCCGGTTGACAACCATTAACGCTCGGCTCACCGACGAACTGAAACACCTAGCTGGCTGGATGCCACATTATGCGGCTCGGCTGTCTGCGATCCGGATGCTACAAGACCAGTTTCAGACAGTCACGCGGGAAATTCAAACCAGTTTACAAGCGATGAAACGCCACGAGGCGTTTACCAAAAACAAAACTACCAGAAAACAGGTAGCTGGCATTGTCACCGCGCTCGACCGGCAAGTCTGCTTGCTAATCCGGCTTCAGCACGTCCAGCCCTTTACGAAATGGGCGAAGTACTGCCAGGCAGATCTGAACGAGGCAAAAGTTTTCGCCACCAAAGGCGCATTCGATCAAGCATTGGAGCTGATCAACCGGATCCTAGAAGCGATGAAACTCCGGGTATTGAGCTTCGAAATTGAGGAGCTCATTGCTCAGCTGAGTCTCGATATTCGATTGGACAGGGTTGCCGGTGGACTTTACCGCGAAAGAATCAACCTTCTAATTGCTGAGTGTCAAGCCATTGACGAGACCGGTTTTACCCAGCCGGTTTGCCGGGAGACTGTTTTGCCGGAACTGGTTAAGGCTCAGACAGCAGCGGTTTCTGACCAATGGAAGCGAGTCAAAAACGCGCTCAAAAGAGCCGCGGCAGCTATCTAAGCCAGCCACTAATTACCAACTCCTTACTGACCCAAAGTCAGAAAGGAGTTTTTTTTAACTTTGACAAAAAATAGCAAAAAACGGTAAAATGAAACCCGGACGTAAGCCGTAATCAAACACTGGGTCATAAACCATAACCATGAAGGAGGGTTAAGCTATGCCAAGAGGAAGAGGAAGACCAGTTTTACTTTACTTGCCGGGAGCTGAAGCCCTGGCCAGAAAGACTATTGCCACTTTGGACAAAGACTGGCAATTGATGCCAATTGAAGTTAGATACTTTGCCGATGGTGAAGTCAAAACCCTTCTACCTACCGGTGATGACAATAGCGTTCGCGGCGCCGACACTTTTGTCATGCAAGTAGCCGACCCAAATTATCCGCATAGTCGGCAGGATACTTTCTTCGAACTTTGTTCGGCTTTGGCTGCCTTAACGGAATGCAGCGCCGGCCAAAGAACAGCAGTCATTCCCTGGTACAGTTATGCTTGCCAGGACAAAGCCCGAAGAAGAGAACCGGTTACAGCCAAACTGGCGGCGGATTTCCTAACTGTCTCCGGAGCTACCCATGTCGTTGCCGTTGATGTTCATAACGATGCTATTGGAGCCTTTTTCAATCGGCGGCAATGTACCTTTGATCACTTATATGCTTCAGGACTGCTAGTTGATTTTTTGGAAAAGCAATTCGGACTGCTAAGCCAAAGAGATAACTTTGTCATCTCTGGTGTTGATGCTGGCGGCAGCACCCGCATTAAACATCTGGCTAACCACTACGGGTTGACGCCAGTAACACCAACCAAAGTCAAAGACTACGGAACCGGCCAGACAAGGGAAATCATTATCCAAGAGACAGTTGCTGGCAAGACCGTGGTAGTTATTGATGATATGGTCAGATCCGGCTCAAGTATCGTCGAAACGACCAAGGCTCACATGGCTAAAGGAGCAAATAAAGTCATCATCGCAGCCACTCATGCCGACTTTTGCGGCAACAGCCTGGCACAATTGGATCGGCTCTTTACTGAAGGCATATTACTAAAAGCGGTTTTCACCGACAGTTTTAACATCCCAGACGACTTTGCCGCCATTCACCCTTGGTTTGCCGAGGTTAGTTTGTATGATATGCTGGCAAGAACTATTTCCTGCGTACATACCGAACAAAGCGTTGGTAACGTCCGCCTAGAGGAGGAATAATCTTTTCACCCGATTTCTTACCAAGTTATCCGGGTGATTTTTTTTATATCATCAAATCCAAAAACTATTTTTTATCTTAGATAATTTGCCGTTTATCATACCGGCAGTCAGAGTCTAGTAACAAAGCCCCTAGATTCCGCATCAAGTTAATCTATCAATAGACAAGTGCGGAATGACAAATTAAAACGTTTTATCAAATCCGCTATTTTTAACCTTTGACAAAACTAGCCAAAAATGGCTACAATGTAACATCAAGACCCATTGTCTTGATTCAGCAATACTTTGCTGAGTTTTCCAGGCGGATGAAACAATAGAAGAGGAATTTTAACATGTTAATTCGAACCTTTCCCAGATTGGCCGACGGTTGCAGCCCTCTTTACGACTGGCTTTTACAGTTGAGAAATGTGCTGACCGGTACTACCATTGAAGACACCTGCGACGGCGTCGTCGCCACGCTCTGCGACAACCCTCAGGCGCCAACCACCGGCGAAAAGCTCTGGCAGCGGATTCAAAATCAGTTTGGCGGCAACTTCGAGCTCGCCGTCAAAATGATCGGCGACAAAATCGCCCAGCTTCAACACGACGTTTGGGCATACTCGCCGGCCACCTGAACAGCCAACAAATCAGGGCCACCCGTTGTTTTACACAACGCCCGTGGCCTCTTTCTTTTTTACAAAAAACTCCCCGTCCATCGGGGAGTTTTTTGTAATTATTGAAGCTGAAGTTATTTTTTCTTTTTGGCCTTGGCTTTTTTGAGCCGGTTTATTCTAATCAAGCCGGAGCAGGGAATAATTTCAATGCCGCGTTTTTCCAATTCGTCTAAGAAATGATTGACGCCGAGCGAATCGGAAGAAATATGGCCGGCGACAACAACATTGACGTGGTATTTGGCCGCTTCTTTTTTGCGCTCTTCATCCATGTGCATGCCGATAATCGTGCCGATGCCGGCGTTAGCCATTTTTTCGTAAATACCGACGGCGCCTTCCGTGCCGCCGGTAATTTCGGTTACCACAATCCGGCCGGCTGAAGCCTCGGCGGACCCGACAAAAATTGACGGGCCGGTCTTGCGGCGAATGGCTTCCTGATATTCCGGCACGGTTTTCAAAAGCTTGATGATTTCACCGACCGTTTCCGGCTTGGCTTTCTTGATTAAATTATCCAGAAAAGTCGCCGCTAAATTATCACAAGGCGTATGAACGCAAATTAAACCCATGTTAAAAAGCCTGGCCGCGTCAACGGTTCGATAGTGGTTGGAAGCGGAAACTCCCCTAGCAACTTCCGAAATTCTTTCTTTCGTCAAAGATTCGGCGATATTAATCGGCACGCCGTACATTGCCAAAACATCCGCTTGCAAATGCATCACATCGCCCAAGTCGGCCAAAGCCGAACCGAGCGGATGGTGGGCGATAACCAAATCAACACCCAATTCTTTGGCCATCAAAATTTCGGCCGACTGGATATCAATTCCGACCATAACTTTTTTGATTTCCTTTTTGGTATCAAATAAAACCCGAGTATCGGAATACGGATTGACCATTCTCTCGGCATCAAATTCTTTTTTGTCTTCGGAATTTAATTTTTCGTACCTAGCTTTCGTTTTGGCTAAAATTTTTCTGACCGCGGTTTCTCCGCGCAAGTCATTAGCGATACCGAGTTTAATACCCAGTTCATAAATTTGTTGGATGTTCATAGTTTTATCCCGTGTCATTGCGAGTTCCGATGAAATCGGGACGAAGCAATCTCAGAGATTGCTTCGTCAGTCGCCTGCCTGCTCGCCTCGCCAACGCTTCGGCGTAGCGGGCCGGTAGGCAGGCCTAAAGCGACCTCCTCGCAATGACAAAATAAATATTAAACTTTTTTAATCCCGATTTTCCCGCCTTCAATGTCTTTCATCCCTTCAACACTGCCTTTTTCAATTTTTTCGGCCAGCGTTGATTTCTTTATTTCCGGGCCAAATTTAGCAAAAATGTCAGCCAAACCGTCCTGATATATTACCACCGTATCAGTAATTGTCAATCCGGCTTCCTTGCGCAGCTGGTTAATTTGGCGGATCAATTCTCGGGCTTGGCCTTCAAGCTTTAATTCTTGAGAAATTTCAAGATCTAGCTTATCATCAGTGCCGAATTTTAATTCCTTGACATTCAATTCATCCTTGATTAAATCAATTAACTGCCCATCCAATTCTTTAACCAAAGCCGTCATGTAACTCGCCAGCGGTTGCCGGACTTTGATACCGGCGGCGGCTCGGCTGGCTAAACCTTTTTCTACAATTTGCCGGACTGAATCCATTTTATTAATTAAGCCTTCGTTGATTAATGCTTTTTTGGCTTTCGGCCAGCTTTCCAAATGAACCGATTCTTCGAGTCCGCCGATTTGCTGATAAATTTGTTCGGCAGTGAAGGGAATAAACGGCGCGGCAATTTTGGCAAATTCTTGCAAGACAAAGCCTAAAGTTTTGACGCCAAGTTTGTCGCCGGCCTTAAACCGGTCGCGCGACCGGCGCAAATACCAGGTTGACAGTTCGTTGATAAAATCGCTTAACGGCCGGGCGGCTTTGACTAAATCATAATTTTTCATCTGTTTCGTCACTTCTGAATTCAGCTGGTTTAATTTAGCCAAAATCCAAAGGTCTAAAATATTTTTTGATTTCGGCGCGGCTTTCACGGCCTGGCCTTTATACATCAGATAAAAACTTAAAACATTGCCAATTAGCATGATATTTTTCTGCAAAGCTTCCTTGACGCCGCTTTCGGCAAAATTCAAACTTTCCGCTTCCATCACCGGCGAAGTCAGCATGTAATACCGCAAGGCATCGGCGCCGTATTGATCAATAATCTTATCCGGGTCGGGATAATTTTTAAGCCGCTTTGCCATTTTCTGGCCGTCGGCGGCCAAAACAATGCCATTAACAATCACGTTTTTAAACGCCGGTTTACCAAATAGCGCCGTTGACAAAACCATTAGGGTATAAAACCAGCCGCGGGTCTGGTCAACGCCTTCGGCAATAAATTCGGCCGGGAAATTCTTTTCAAACCAGCTTTTATTTTCAAACGGATAATGGACTTGGGCATAAGGCATGGAGCCGGATTCAAACCAGCAATCCAAAACTTCGGGAATTCTTTTCATTTGTCCGCCGCATTTTTCGCATTTAAAATCAACCTCATCAACAATCTGCTTGTGCAAATCCGTTACTTTTGTGCCGCTCAATTTCTCGAGCTCTTGAATTGACCCGATGACTTTAATTTCACCGCAGCCGCAGCGCCAAACCGGCAGCGGCGCGCCCCAATAGCGCTGGCGGGAAATCGCCCAGTCTTCGGCATTTTCCAGCCACTTGCCGAAGCGGCCGAATTTCAGATGAGCCGGCGTCCAGTTAACCTTTTTATTATTTTTGATTAAATCTTTTTTAATCGCGGTAACTTTGACAAACCAGGAAGTGGTGGCATAGTTTAAAAGCGGCGTATCACAGCGCCAGCAATGCGGGTAGCTATGAGTAAATTGTTCCTCTTTGAAAATCAAATTTTTCTTGGTTAAAAAGTCAACAATTTTACGGTCAGTGGCTTGAGGATTTTCTTTAGGTTTAACCAGTTCCCCGGCAAAATCTTTGACTTCGCCGGTAAATTTTCCTTGAGGCGTTACGTGTAAAATCGTCGGCAAATTTTTGGCTTTGCCTAAATTCATGTCATCCTCGCCGAAACCCGGCGCAATATGGACGACGCCCGTGCCGTCTTCGGTGGTAACAAAATCAGCCGTCTGAATCGTATAAAGATTTTCTTTATTAGCCAAATCTTTTTTTAAAAAATAATCAAATAAAGGCCGATATCTCTTACCGGCTAAATCGCCGGTTTTAACCTTTGCTGCTGTCTCGTATTTAATATCGCCAAAAATCTTTTCCAAATTAGTCCGGGCTAAAATATAATTAATGCTGCCGACTTTGATTTTAACATATTCGATATTTTTGCCTACCGCCAGCGCCACATTGCCCGGCAAAGTCCAGGGCGTGGTCGTCCAAGCCAAAACAAACGTCCCGGGTTCATCGACTAATTCAAATTTGGCGATAGCCGATAAGTCAGTAATATCTTTATAATTCTGGGTAACTTCAAAGTTAGAAAGCGTGGTATCGCAGCGCGGACATATATGCATTGATTTATAGCCTTCATAAATCAAGCTCTTATCAAACAAACTTTTGAAAATCCACCAGATTGATTCCATATAAGCCGGATCCATGGTTTTGTAATCATTTTCCATATCAACCCAGCGGCCGATCCGGGGAATAAATTTTTTCCAAACATCGGCATAGCGCAAAACGCTCAGCTGGCAGGCTTGGTTAAAGCCGCAGACGCCGATTTTTTCTTCAATGTCTTTTTTGGTGGCAACGCCGATTTCTTTTTCAATCAGATTTTCCACGGGCAGGCCGTGGCAATCCCAGCCCCAGCGCCGGGCGACGCGATAACCTTGCATCGTCCAAAACCGCGGCACGACGTCTTTCATAATTGAAGCGACGACGTGGCCATAGTGCGGCGTGCCGGTGGCAAACGGCGGGCCGTCATAAAAAACATAATCGCCTTTCGGGCTACCTTGCTTCAAAGACTTTTCAAATATTAAATTATCTTGCCAAAATTTCAAAATTTCCTTTTCATTTTGGCTGAATTTTGAGTCCATAACCCCGCACCTTTTAAGCTTTTAAAGATTTCTCAATTCGCCGTTTAAGTTGCGAATACACTTTACCAAAATATTTAATTTGTTTTTCTCGATTTTTTGCATCTTCCATAGACTGATATGCTTCGTAATAAATTAACTTTAATGGTAATCTGCCCTTTGTTGACCGCACCTTTCTACCATTATGCCTTATCAATCTATTTTTTAAATCATTAGTAAAACCAATATACAGCTTATTATCCTTTTGACTTTTTAAAATATAAACATAAAACATAAGCTTAAAAGGTGCGGAGATAATAAAATTATTCTACCTAAAAATAAGGCTTTAGTCAACCAAAACAAAAAACACCGAGAGTTAATTTCGGTGTTTTTTGTTTTTACAATTATTCGCCCCAGGAAATCGCGCTCACCGGGCAAGCATTTAAAGCTTCATTGATTGGCTCTTTATTGGCTTCGTAGTCAGCCTCTTGAACCTGAGCTTTGCCGCCGCCGTCAATTTTGAAAACGGCCGGACAAATTGATTCGCAGGTGCCGTAGCCAATACAAGTCTCTTGGTTTACTATTGGTTTAGCCATAAGTTTAGTTTTTAAGCCGGCAATTTAGATTTGCTAGCTAGTTAACTTTTTAAATATTCTTTAACTTTAGTAATTAATTCCGTCGGGGTGATGCTGGTTTTAATGATGTAGTCTTTGGCTCCAAGCCTTAAGCCTTTTTCCACTTCATCTTTTTGGGAGAGATTGGAAAAAATTATCACCGGAATTTTTTTCGTCTTGGGATTACTTTTCAGCTCCTTTAACATTTCATAGCCATCGACTTTCGGCATTAGTATATCAAGTAAAATCAGGTTTGGCAATTCAAGCGCGGCTAACGATTTACCGGCTTCGCCGTTGCCGGCTTTAATCACATCATAGCCAGACTGTTCTAACTTAATGGCATACAAATCAAGCAAGGCTTCCTCATCTTCAACAATTAATATTTTGGTTTTATTTTTACTCATATTAATCCAGATAAAATTTATCTACTCCTCTTCTCGCCCCGCCTCAAGCCTTTCGTAAAATGCCAGATAGCTGCTGAACAGCAAGGCGGAGCCGGTTCCGCGATAAAAAATTAATCTTTTAACCAATACCTTTTCGGGCTTGGGGTGGGGTCATCTTCAACAATTAGTATCTTGGTTTTAGGTTTTAACATATTAATTTAGATAAAATTTATCTACTTTTCGTCCCGCCCCGCTCTAAATCAATAATTTAAAGTTTAAATCCGCCAGCGCCAGCCGGTCGTCGCATTTTTTCCAAAACTTCAATGCCCAAAAGTTCCAAACCAATAGCCAAAATTGTTTTGACATCATAAATCAAAAGCAAACGGGCGGCTTTAACTTCCTTATCCGCGTTTAACACCGGCAACTTTTCATAAAACAGACTGAAAGCTTTGGCTAAATCAAAAAGATAATTGGCTAAAATTGAAGGATCAAAATTTTTGACTGCGGCGGAAACGATGCCGGGAAAACGAGAAAGCAATTTGACGATAGCAAATTCCAATTCATTATCCAATTTCGCGAAATCAATTTTAATTGACGGCTTTTCCTTGCCTTTGGCAAAAATGCTGTTAATCCGGGCGGCGACATATTGCAAATAAGGCCCGGTTCGGCCGGCAAAAGCGATTGACTGCGCTGGGTCGAAAACCATGGTCGTAGCCGGACTAACCGCTAAAATATAAAATTTCAAAGCCGCCAAAGAAATCTGGCCGGCTCGCTTCTCAATTTCGGCTTCGACTAAATCAGGAAACCGCTTTTTAATTTCGGTTTCGGCCAAATTATTTAACTCCGCCAATAAATCATCCGCGCCAGTTCCTTTGATTAACCCTTCCCGGGACTTGATTTTGCCGTCCGGCAGCCGGATCATACCGTAAGAAAGATGGTGATAATTCGGCGCTTTCAAAAAACCGAGTAATTCCAAAATTTTGAAAAGCTGCTTGAAATATAAATCCTGTTCCGAACCGACCACATAAATTGATTGATCAAGTTGATATTTCTCTTTTAAATAAGCTAGATACAAATCCTGGGTGACGTACAGGCTGGTATCGTCGGGTCGGAGCACGATTTTATCCGGCAAGCCGTATTTTTGCAGTGGTGCTAGAATTACGCCTTCGGAATCTTTGACAAAAACGCCCTTTTTCAAACCTTTTTCCACGGCCTCTTTGCCGGATTGGTAATGCTCACTTTCGTAATATTCTTCGTCGAATTTTCCAATTTTTAAATCAGCCAGGGTTTCTTTAAAACCATCCAAAACCCAAGTCATTAATTTCTGCCAGACGACTTTTATTTCTTTGCTGCCTTTTTCCCATTCCTGTAAAACTTTTTTGGCTTCCTTTTCCAATTCCGGTTCGATTTTGGCCTGCTGGCAAAACTTCACGTAGAAACTGCCGACGAAGTGATCGGGTTTTAGCCCGGCCTCTTTTGGCGTCTGGCCATTGCCCCATTTTTGATAGCCGACAATGGTTTTGGCAATGGCAATGCCGCGGTCATTATATAAAGTCGATTGGATTACTTTGTAGCCGCAAAGCTTCATCAAATTAACCAAACTTTGGCCGAGGCAAATATTTCTGACGTGGCCGATGGTCAAAGGCTTATTGGTATTGGGCGAAAAATATTCCACCATGACTCTTTTGCCTTTGCCGCTTATATTTTTGCCAAAACGCGATTTCTTTTTAAAAATTTCTTTCAAAACCAGCTCCGTAAAAACTTTTTGATTCGTAAAAAAATTAAGGTACGGTCCCTTAGCTTCAATTCGGCTGATTAGTCCGGCCGGCTCAATATTTTTGGCTAAAAATTCGGCCAGCTCAACTGGCGGCTGTTTTAATTTTTTCGCCAGCAGAAAACAAGGGACGGTATAATCTCCCAAATTATTTTGCGGCGGATAATCAATGGCAATCAGCTTTGAGCTGACTTTTTTCGGCAAGGCCTTTTTAATCGCCTCAATAATTTCGGCCGTGGCCTTTTTCTCCGCTTCCGCTTTATTTTTGGCTGAGCCAAATAAATCCATATCCCTAGTTTATCACAAAAAACCCCGAAAATAAAGAAGTATTGAATCTAATTAATCTCTACTTTAGTCCCGACTTGGGCAAAATTATACAGCCGCTCCATATTGCCATAAGCGACATTAACGCAGCCATGGCTCATCGGATGGCCGAAATTATGATGCCAATAAGCGCCGTGAATATAGTATCTGTATTTCCCGGTCGTAAAATGCAAATTCCACTTAGTATTAGGCAGATAAAAATTAAAGCCCGGCCCGCCGTAATTTTTAACCGGCACTTTATCCAAAATCGTAAACTGGCCCGTTGGCGTCGGCATTGATTTGATGCCGGAAGAAATTAAAAATTTTTCCAATTCCGTGTCGTTAAAATAATAACTTAAAGTTTGGGTTTTTAAATCAACTTTAATTTCTTTGGCTAGCTTTTGCGGCTGGCTGGAATTGGGATCATAGCCATTAGTAATTTCTACGCCGTCCGCGTAGCTATCACCGTCGGAATCCGGATTTAATAAGTCTAAACCCAATCTTATTTCCCAGCTGTCCGGTGCCCCGTCGCTATCGCTGTCTAAGCGGGAAAGTTTTAGTTTATCTTTGTCGCGCGGCGAGTAGCCGTTATAAACTTCTTCGTAATCAGAATAACCATCACCGTCAGTATCGGCATTGTTGGGATCGGTATGATAAATATTAAGTTCATCGGCATCGGCTAAACCGTCGGCATCCGAATCCAGGCTATCAGCCGCTAAAGCTAAACTGGATTTTAAAATAAAAAAAGCCGCCAAAATCACAAAGACGACAAAAAATCCCGTTAAATTTCTAGCTTTAATCTTTTTCATTTTGGTTTTTGTTTTGGCAATCTAAAAAAGGTAGCAATCTCCTACCTTCTATTGTTAGTATAGCACAGCTAAACCATTTTGTCAACCAAAAAACCACACAAACCTGCTTATAAAAAATAAATATTAAACTAATGTAACCTTACTTTTACTCTTCTCGCCCCGCTCTAAATCAATGATTTAAAACCAAAATCCATTAGCACTGGCCGTAAGGCGGTTTCCGCGGCTAAATAAATGCTAATTTAAATTTAAAGATATTCGCGGATTTAGGGCGGGGTCAATCAAAATCAAAAAATTAATTGACTTAAAAATGTTTCGGTGGTTAAATTAACTTAACGAAAACATACGGAGGAAAGCCTGATGAATATACTATTGATGCTCTTTTTATTCTTTTTGGTTTTAGCCCTTAAACTCTTAGTTTTGAGCATTAAGGAAATGCAATTTTCGGTTGAGTTTCGTTCCGGGTCAATGCGCGTCGTGTCTGGCCAAGTGAAAGACGAGTTTAGGATTGAAATCTTAAACTTAGCTGATGGCGTCAAAACCTGGCGCTACCTGCAAACCATCATCGGCCGAGACAACGTCTTGGCCTACATTACCGAACAGAATGCCAAGCAAGCCGCTGTCTTAATTAAGTGGCGGCCAAAGAAATGAGAGGAGAAGTCAAATGCTTATCACTGCATTAATTCTCAACCTGCTGCTCCCGGTTGCCGTGATAATCGTTATCCTTAGGCAACACCGGAGCGAAAACGTTCTTTATGACGAGGCGGACAAAATGGTTTTGGTTTCAAACCGGACTAAGCCTAATACTGAAATCTGGAGAAGCGCCGACAACCTTTCACGGATTATTCAGTTAGACTACGGCCACTTTGTAGTCCAGTTCTATTTTACAGAAAGTCCGGAAACCCAATGGCGGGATTACCAGGAACTTTCCGGGATACCCGAGCTTAAAGGGTACCTATATGGACACCACTAAGAGCACCAAGTCCTTCGGGACTTTTTTTCTTTACCTGAAAACAAAAAGACCGGATCTTATCCTGCCAACTTTTAAACTTAAAACTTATTGACTTACCAACTTAAAATTAATCCAAACCGCACTGCACTTTGCCGTTGGCTTTGATAATTTGGTTAATGGTAACATACTCCGGCTGGGCTAAAATTTCGTTGCCGGTTTCATTTTCTTTTTTGGGAACTAAATACATCACTGAATCCATCAGTTGCGCCGGAATTAATCCCATCAAATATAAATCCAATTTGCTATATGATCGCAAATTAGTATCGGCCAATTTCGTCAAACCGGAAGTAAAACTGCCATTGCCGTTATCAAACCAGCCCGAACCGCCCAAGGGCGAAATAAAACCGTTGTAAATATTCCAATGCTGAAAATCATCCGGCCGCAATAAATTCTTGCTCAAGTTGCCGCTGGCATCACTGAAACTGATATACGCCGCCCAGTTATGCAAAATTTCATGCATGGCAACGTTTAATACTTGGTTTAAACCTTGGCTGGTTTGCGGGTCATATTTATTGATGTTACCCATCATAATTATGCCTTTAAGCTTGCCGACCGAACCGTAAACACTCGACCGGTCAAAAATCGGTTTCCCAATTCCCTCGACTTTGTTAGTCACCGGAATAAAATGGGCGATTTCGTTAGTCGTTTCCGCCGGGGTTTTAAAATTAGTCCAGACAAAAATAAAATCGAAAGTATCTTCGTTATTGTCGTAAAAACTATTAATCATTTCGTTTTTAACTTCAGCCGTACCGTCATTATTTTTAATCAAAAAATTACCGTCATCAAACATAATATTAGCCGGGTAGCTGACATCAACTTCGGCTAAGCCATTAGTCGCCATAAAAAAGCGGCTGCTGATTTGATTTTTGATCAACTCCAAATTCTGCAGTTCGGCGGCCGTGTATTTTCCGTCGGGTAAAAAAATCATGGCGGCTTTTAATTTTTTATTTTCGCAATCCCGTCTAGGCGTAATTGGCTTGGCGGCCGGATTAAAAATATTTTTATCCTGCCCGACAATCGGCCGGGTTCGAACCGCGAAACTGCGGCTAGAGACAATTGCGTCTGAGAGCCGTAAATTATTAGCTAGCACGTCTTGAACGGACTTAAACTCGCGCAGTAAATCATTAGTTTTGTAATAATATTTTTTGGTGCTTTTATCCTGAAATAAAATATTGTCGGGGATGGTATAGTCGTGAACAATCGGCAGACCAATTTGATAATTTTCAAAAAAGACATCGGGAATATCAACAATTTTTTTGTTCCAATTTTGGCCGTAAATTGCCTTGGCAATATCTTCATTTTCAATTTCGCGCAAAACTCCGCCCTGTTCAAGACTATAGACTTTTGGCGAAGTCTGAACTTTGACTAAATAAGTTCCCGGCCGAATCGTGATATTTTTTCCCAGCGGAAAACCGGCTAAAGTGTTATCCGCTACCGTAACAATATGCGAAAAATCATTGCCATACCAGCTTTGATAGGTAAGCTCATTGGGGAAAGAATGGCGGATATTTTGGCTGTCTAAATAATAAACCGTTTTAAAATCTTTGGCTCGGATCAGCTGCGAGGCGGCATAAGCGGGAGTAAAATCAAAAAAACCTAAGTTTAAAACCAGGGCAACAACTAAAAATAAAGTTTTAACGGCGTTATTTTTCACTTCCTTATTATATCTGAGAATTAAAAAAAATCAAAG
>JBAYLH010000017.1:0-27557 GCA_041664165.1 Candidatus Buchananbacteria bacterium
CCCGCACCAAAACTCGCGATTTAGTCGGGATTATAAATTAAATTAAACCTGGCGCGGATGCCGCCTGCCTGACGGCAGGTAGGCCTGCGGCTGGTTTCAATTGAAAGCAATAAGTTTAATGGTTAAGTTTGGTGCGGGGCACGTCCTTTTAACTATAAATTCTGATTAACTTATCTTTACTGGTTAACCCTTTTAATATTTCCACTTGTGATTTGCTGACATCAAAGTGTTTGGCTAAAAATTCTACCAGTTCTTTATTGGCCTCGCCTTTGACCGGCGCCGATTTGAGTTTGATTTTTAAATAATTGTCTTTTTGTTCGACAATTTCGGTTTTACTCGACCGGGTAATAACTCTGATGATTAAATCTTTCATTTCTAAATATTTTTTAAAAATTTAATCAGCGGCTGGTGAATTTTGCCATTGGAAGCCACGATGTCTTTGGTTTGTAAATTCCAATTCTGGCCGGAAAAATCAGTGGCCATTCCCCCGGCTTCTTTAACCAGTAAAACTCCGGCGCCGACATCCCAGCTATTAGCGCCGGGAATCATAATACATTCGGTTCGGCCAGCGGCGACAAAACCTAATTCCAAAGACGCGGCGCCCAGCTGGCGGGAGTCCAGGCTTTTTAGTTTAATTTTATTATAGATTTTTATCGCTCGTTTGATGTCTTTTTGGGAGCTGCCATGACAATAAGTCAAAAAAGCGTGATTGATATTTTTAACCTGAGAAACTTTGATTTTTTTGCCGTTTAAATATGCCCCCTGGTTTTTTTCGGCCGTATAAAGTTCATTCATCGCCGGCGCGTAGATGACGGCTAAAATTGGCTGATGTCCAAAAAATAAAGCAATCGAAACGGCGAAGATCGGACTGCCGATAAAATAGTTAGTAGTGCCGTCGAGCGGATCAATTACCCAGCAATAAGGCGAGCGGTTATCAGTTGAACCATCTTCCTCGGTCAAAATTGAATGAGTTGGAAATTTCTTTTTGAGGCCGGCGATAATAATTTTATTGGAAATCAAATCGGCCTGAGTAACAATTTGTGATTTGCTTTTAGTTTTAACGATTTTATCGCGGTTAAAATGTTTGATAATTTCACTTCCGGCCTGCTTGGCTAATTTAGTAACAAAATTTTTCATAAAAAATCAATTAAGTTTTGGTAGTTAGCATAAGAAGAATAGGGGTAATTTTTGAAGTTATTTATGGTGCTGTGTTTTTCGGGGTTCCACCAAATATATTCAAGGTGGTAATTAAAATCATTATCATTTCGGATGTAATGGTCAAAAAATGATTTTTGCCATTGGAATTTTGGGGGTTGAAATTGGCCGTTAACGAATTGGTTTTTTATTTGTTTTATTATATTGTCATGTCTATTAATAATTTGGGTAAGATGTTTGTAGTTCCCGTCCCGAAGGCGCGATTCGCGAATCGCGCCTTCGGGTGACAATATATAATTTGTCTCTCGAGAGAAATGCCGTTTTAAAAATTAGATAATTTTAGAAATATTATATTTATCGCTTGGTTTGATTAGTAAATGAACGTGATCGCGTAAAACGACAAACCCAAATAATTGAAATTGTTTTATTAGTTTTGCTAATCTTAATTCTTCAATAAATAATTCGCAAAATATTTTTTCCTCAAAGAGTGGAAATCTGTCTTTAATGCAGATAGTAACAAAATAAATTGCATCGTCGAAGTATATTCTTTTTTGAGAATTTTGATGTAACATAACGCTTATTTGCGCTATGTTGGCTTATTGCCGGTTAAATTTTTTCCAGCAAAATTAATTCCGCCTGGCCGGTTTTGGTATCGTAAACCGCGAAGGTGGCTTTGTTGAACATACCCGCCAGTGTTCCCGGATTTAAAAGCCGGGTTTTGCCGATTTGTTTTTCCCAGGGTTTGTGATCGTGGCCGTAGAAGATCAAGTCATATTTGCCGCTTTGAGCCAGCTCCTCGGCTTGTAAAGGGTAATGGCAAAAAGCAATGATTTTACCGTCGATATTCAATTCGCCTTGATCGCCGTGGCAGGTAACGTGGTTGAATTGCTTGGCGATTTTTTCGCTGAGTTCGCGATCAGCGACATTGCCGTGAACAAAATGAACCGGTCCGGCGAATTTTGGTCCCAGTTCCTCTTTGATAATTGACGGCGCTGCTAAATCGCCGCAATGGATAATCATTTCAATCTGGTTAAGATTTACCCAGCCTAAAAATTTTTCGATATTAGGAATATTGTCGTGGGAGTCGGAAACGATGGCGATTTTTGTACCAGAGGTTCGCTTCGCCGTAGCGCCCGTTTCGCCCGCGAAGCGAGGCGAGTTAGCGAGGCGAGCGCACCCGCCCTTGGTGGGCAGACTCAATTTTTTCATATTCTGTTATTTATAATTCAATCCTCTAATTATGCTCTAATTTTTTTATTTTGTAAATAAATACGCCATTGGCCGAATAGACGAGCTGGTATTGGCCATTATTTTTAAAGTCGTCATTTTTTAGGGGGCAGATTTGGTTTGGCCGGCATTTTTTGCCGATGTAAACGTATTTGGCGTCTTTCAGCTTCGGTGTGGCTTCGTTTTTTTTACTTTTGTAAAGGACGTCAACGTGCGGATTGGTTATCGGTCGAAAAATCAGCGCCGGGATAAAAAGACCGGCATCCAGGCGATTGGTTTGGATTACGTCGCTTGGGCCGCTGTTTTCGGCCAGCCATTGGATAGCTTTGAAATCGGAGGGCGTCAAAAGGTTTGATTTAATCATCGGGTTGATATAATAAGCGAAAGTGAAAGTCGGCGCCAAGGCGATTAATGACGCAAACAAGATGAATTGAACAAAAAATTGAGTAGTTTTTTCCGCTTGGAAATAGTTTAAAAACTTTTCCAGGCCGAGTGCAAAAAATAGACTAAGAGGAATAAGCAATAGCGGCAAAGTTCGTTCGGGCCAAATTAGGGATGAGAACGGCAAAATCGGATATCGGGAATTTAATATTAAAAAAACAATCATGGAAAAGAATGAGAAAAATTTAATCCCCAGGCTTTTGTTTTTTTTGAAAAGCGTAATTGCGCCGATTAAACAGGCGGTAATCGTCGCGGCAACAAATAAATAAAACGGTTCGGCGATAAAAAGATTATTTTTTGTTTCGGCCTGCAGCGGGCCAAAGTAGCTTAGCAGATATTTGCCGGTTTGAATCAGCGTATTAAAACTGCCGTCTTGCCATTTGATTTCTTTATTTTGAGCAATGTGAAGCAATTGGTTGCTAGTTTCTTTGGTGATAAGGCTGTAGTCGAAATTAGCCAGATACGGCAAAACTATCAGCAGGGATAAAAAGCCAAGCCATAAATAATTAGTCCAGCCGTAATTTTTGTATTCTTTTTGGCTGAAAAAATAAATTAATGAAGCGGCGCCGAAAACGTAGATGATTTCTATAAAAACAACGGTGTGGCTTAAAAAAATCGCGCTTAAAGCCAGGGCGGAAAAGGAGGTTAGGATTTTATTTTTTCTCATTTGATCAAAAAACGACAGAAAGAGAATAAAAAAGGCCAAAGCCATAATCGTCGGCATTAAATCACTCAGTTTCTGCGGGATGGCGATAAAAACGCCAAAAAAAATAGCGGTCAAGCCGGCCGCCGCCAAGCCAACATATTTTTTTAAAAAAACAAAAAGAAACAAAGTAATCGCTAAAGTAGTTATGCCGGTCAAAATCAAATCACTTCTGTACGATGGCAGATTTCCAACCAGGCTGACTAAAGCGCTTAAGCTGTGCCAGCCGACCGGGTAAGTGTTGAAAGAATCAATATTGAGAAGGGGGTGATAATTTTGCGGCAGGCCGTCGGCTGAGACAATCAAGCGGGAAAGATATTCATGCATGCCCATATCGCCGTAAGCCGGAGCAATTAAAAATGCCAGCGGTAAAAATCGCAAAATTGCCAAAAACAAAAAAGCGGTGATAGCCAGCCACTGGTATTTATTGATTAAAATTTCATCAAGTTTTTTTTGTCTCAGCGCTAAAATGATGGAAATTACTACGGTGCCAATGGCCACGGACCAAAATAAAGCCGTCAAACTCAGAGGGATTATTTTCAAAAACCAAAAAATACCCACCCAAAAGCTCAAAGAAATGCCGAAAATGTAAATTAATAAATCGGTCAAATCAATTTTTGTAAAAATCGGCAAAAACAAAATTAAAATGCCTGGAACAAAAAAAATCAGGATTGGTTTCCAGACGCAAGAAAGCGCTATTAAAACTAAGCCGATAATTAATCTGGTCTTAAGATTTGAGCGCATTTAAATTTTTGTTAGTAGAGTCTTTGCGGTTATGCCTTGCTTACAATTATAACAGATTTAAAGTAATCGATCACTTTTCTGGCTGTTAAAATATTTCGCAGATATGAGCGGTAAGCCGGCTGCTTGATATTTTTCAGCACTTCCGGATCATGGCCGTACATGGAGATAGTTTTTTCAACTTCATTGTCAAGCTCTTTGTCCGTGACGGTAATTTTTTGAATTTCGGCAATTCTGCGGATAATGATGGCGCTTTTCACCCGTTTAATCGCCTGGGGTACGAAGTCCAGCAATAATTCCTCCCGGGTTTTTTTAAGGTGAACCAAATAATCATCAAATTTCAAACCGTTGCCGGCCAAGTTGTGTTCCAATTCTTCCACCATCTTGTTGGTTTCGGAATTGATTAAAATATCGGGAACATCGTCAAAGGTACTGACTTCAATAATTTTATCAATCATTTCTTCTTCCAGTTTTTGGTTTTCTTTGACTTCGGCTTCGTCTCGGATATTTTGGGCAATTCTATCTTTTAGTTCGGCTAAGTCTTTAAATTCGCCCAGCCGTTTGGTAAATTCATCGTTAAGTTCCGGCAAATCAAGCTGATAAACCGCGTTCATTTTTACTTTGAAGTCAACCAATTTTCCGGCCAGATTTTTTTGGTGGTAATTTTGCGGAAATTTCAGCTGAAATTGTTTGGTCTCGTCTTTGCCTAAGCCGATTAATTCTTCTTCAAAACCGGGAATAAAAGTTTATTCGCCGATAACGAGCGGAAATTTTTCGCTTTGGCCTTTGTCAACGGGGATTTTATCCAAAAAAGTTTCAAAATTAATTTCAACTTTGTCGCCCGTCGCTGCTTTTTTGTCAACCAGGGTTTCTTTGGCATACATTTTCTGGAGATTAGCCAAAGCGGCTTTGATTTGATCATCGGAAGCGGTAATCGGAGTTTTATTGATTTTAATTTTGGCGTAATCGCCGATTTCAGCTTTCGGCAAAAGCCCGACGGTGGCTTTGTAGATTACGGGGTTGCCTGGCGCCAGTTTGACGATATCGACTTTTGGATTGCCGACGGTGATTAAATTATTTTCATCAATGGCTTTTAGAAACGTTTTGTGCACGGCTAATTCCAAAGCTTCCTGCCAAATTTCGGCTTCGCCCACTTTTTGTTTGACGATGTCATAGCCGGCTTTGCCTGGCCGGAAGCCGGGAACTTTGATGTTTTCCGAAATGGCTTTGGCGGCTTGTTCCAAAAATGGCTGATATTCGTCAACCGTCATTTCAATCGTGATTTCCACTTGGCCGCGTTCAAGTTTTTTGACCTCAGTTTTCATAAGTTTATCGATACAAATTACGAATTAATCCGAATCTACGAATATTAATTAGTATTATTCGAATGTATTTATAGATTCGGATCGCATAATGTTTTTTTAGTCTAGCAAAAAATAGCTGGGTAGTCAATTGGTATTATGCCCGAAGCAAGAAATTTTTTCATGGGTTATTTTGGGTAATAATTTGTTGCTGGCCGTGCCGGATTTGAACCGCCGGACTAAAGTCCGGCTTGCGGCCTAACCTTTGCAGGCCGGACTTTAGTCCGGCTTTCTAGTCAAAAAAATAAAAAAGGCCGGAAGTGGTATTGGTTAGCATTTTTAGCATTGGGAGGTGCTGGGCAAAAAAAACCACCTCAAAGTTTACCTTGAGGTGGATAGATAGACGCTATTGATAGTCTTGTTTATGACCGGAAGGCAGGCGGGAATCCAGAGTTCAGTAATGAAAACCCTGGATGCCGACTCAAGCCTGCCTGCCGGCAGGCAGGGCCGGCATGACAATTATTTATATCTAATTAGATTTTTCGGAATTTAACGCTGAAAATGGGCTCGTACTGATTTTTCTTTTCGTCGGTGAGGCTGATTGGTTCGCCTTTGACGAATTGGTTCAAAGCGACGTCGCTTAGTAATTCAAGGTCAGTTTCAATGTCATATTTGAGGCTTTCGAGTTTTTGCATCGACGAACCGAAGTCGGCTTTGGTTGCATCTTCAATTTCTTTTTTCTTGATTCTCAAATTATCAAGTTCCTCGATTATTTTTTGAAATTGAGCGGAATTTTTTAAAGAATCTTTGTAGGCTTTTCTGATTTCCGATTGTTCTTTTTTTGATTTTTGCAAGCGGTCAAAAATAGTTTGTAAGTTTTGCATTTTAAGTTTTAGTTTTAATGGTTAAGTTTTAATTATAGCAAAATTAAAAAAGAAAATGAAATAAACGAAAAAAGAGCACCAACCAGTTGGTCAGTGCCCGTAAAAATCATAAGGAACAGCCGGGTTGGACGCTCCTATTAACCCGGGGATGCGTGGAATGTGTATGTTTTCCACACCTTCCATTCCCGGACAGCGGGAAACCTCCCGACTTGGCCGGTGTTGTAGAAAACTCCGGTGTGATCTTTGGAGTAGACTACTACCCGACCCGGACCACTGGTCCACATCACTGCCAGGGATTCGCCCGGGAGCGGGAGACAGTGGACAACGATGGTATCCGTCAGTTTGATCCCTTGGATCTGGCTCCAACTCCAGATACCAAGCGATACCACGACGACTCCAGCCAAGACTAGAGATACAGCTATTTTCTTCGTTTTCATGACTTTTTCCTTCCTTTCCAGTCGATCGGTTATTTCACATTGACCTTAATTGACAATAGCTATTAGTAATTATTTTTGCTGGCAATTAGCGTCAATTAAGGATTAAAGAGTATTTTATAAACTAGCATGCTTAAGTGGCTTTGTCAATGAAGTGAATTTGTCTGATAGTGAAGCAAATTCTAATCTGAAGTGCAACATATTAAAACAAAAAAGCCGAGGCGTCTCTGCCTCGGCTTTGGACTATTTGGATTTTATTATTGAAACAGCATTAGCAGCGGCGCAATGACAATGGAAGCGGTGGCGACAACTTTAATCAAGATATTAACTGACGGGCCGGAAGTGTCTTTGAACGGATCGCCGACCGTGTCGCCGATGACAGCGGCCTTGTGAGCGGGAGAACCTTTGCCGCCCAAGTTGCCGGCTTCAATATATTTTTTGGCGTTGTCCCAGGCGCCGCCGGTATTAGCCATGAAAATGGCCATCAAAAATCCCACGGTCATCGACGAAGCTAAAAACCCGGCTAAAGCCGCCGCGCCTAAACTCAAACCGACGGCAATCGGCAAAACAATGGCTAAAGTTCCCGGCAAAATCATTTCTTTCAGCGCGGCTTGAGTTGAAATGGCAATACAGCGTTTGTGGTCTGGTTTCGCGGTGCCTTCCATCAAGCCCGGAATTTCTTTGAACTGTCGGCGGACTTCGGTTACCATCTGCATCGCGGCCTTGCCGACTGATTTCATGGTCAAAGCGGCAAAGACAAACGGCAGCAAGCCGCCGATAAACATGCCGACAATGACTTTGGCGTCCAATAGATTAACCACTTCTAAATCAACAATCCTCGCAAAACTAATTAATAAAACTAAGGCGATTAAAGCGGCGGCCGAAACGGAAAAGCCTTTGCCGATCGCGGCCGTGGAATTGCCAATCGCGTCCAAGACTTCGGCTCGTTGCCGGGTCGTAGCGCCCATGCCCGCCATTTCCGCAATACCGGCGGCATTGTCGGCAATCGGACCGTAAGTGTCAGTGGCCAAAGTAATACCCAGCGAAGCCAGCATGCCAATGGCGGCAATGCCGATACCGAATAGCCCGGCAAAATAATAAGCGGTCAGAGTTGCGGCTGATACCGCCAAAATTGGCGCAACGGTGGAAATCATTCCCACGGCCATGCCGGCAATAATTACGGTGCCAGCGCCGGTTTCCGAAGCATTGGCAATATTTTGGGTTGGTTTATAGCGATAAGAAGTGAAATAATCAGTGGCAAAAGAAATCGCCACGCCGGCTAAAAGTCCGGAAAGCATCGCCCAAAAAACGTTAAAGTTTCCCGGCAGCATGTAATAAATTACCGGAATTGCCAGTAAGATAGTGGCGGCATTGGCAACGGCGATGGCCATATTCATTACCACGTGCGGTTTTTCGTGTTTATAAAATTTAACAACTAAATTGCCGACCAAAGTGCCTAAAATTCCCATCGCGGCCAAAACCATCGGGACAAATAAGGCTTTGACGCCAAAAGTTGAAACGCTCGTCGCGCCTAAAGCCACGGCGGCAATAATGGCATCGACGTAAGTTTCGTATAAATCCGCGCCCATGCCGGCGACATCGCCGACATTATCGCCGACATTATCGGCAATGACAGCCGGGTTTCGCGGATCGTCTTCGGGAATTCCCGCTTCAACTTTGCCGACTAAGTCCGCGCCGACATCAGCCGCTTTGGTATAGATGCCGCCGCCGCAACGGGCGAACAAAGCAATTGAAGAAGCGCCGAAGGCAAAACCAAACATCACGTCAGCATCGCGAAACATTAGATAGGAAATAATCACGCCTAGTAAACCCAAACCGACCACGGCTAAACCGGAAACACTGCCGGCGAAAAAGGAAACTTGGAGTCCTTTGTGAATACTGACATCAACGGCTTCGGCGGTTTTGGCGTTGGCGGAAGTAGCAATGCGCATGCCGATATTACCGGAAGCAATCGAAATCACCGCGCCGAAAACAAATAGTAAAGCGGTTTTCCAGCTCAAGCCAGGAATAAAAGCAATTAACGCCGCCACGACGACAATAAAAATCGCCAGGATCTGGTATTGTTTATTGAGATAAGTCATGGCGCCTTCGTGGATATAGCCGGAAATTTCTTTGGCTTTTTGGTTTACCACAACAATTTGTTTGACCCGATAGGCCAGCCAGCCGGCAATCGCCAAGCCGACCAAGGCGATGAGGGCGGAAAAAATGAGGTACTGGTTCATAAAGATATTAGATTAATTATTACTTCTTTTTAGCTTTTTTAGCGGGTTCTTTTTTGGCCGCCGTCTTTTTTTCTTTTTTCGGTTTTTTCTCTTTCTTTTCCTCTTTTTCTTCTCCTTCTTCGGTTTTCGGTTTTTCGGCAGAAGTTTCAGCTATTTTTTCGGCTGGTTCGGTTTCATTGTCAGCAGCATCTTTTTCCGCTTCATTTTCTTCAGCTACTTTTTTACCGCTATCGGCAATAATATCAATTTTCCAGCCTGTCAATTTGGCGGCTAGCCGGACATTTTGGCCGGCCTTGCCGATGGCTAGCGAAAGCTGGTCTTCGGCCACTTTGGCAGTGGCGGTTTTTTCTTCCGCCTTAGTTTTGATTTCGATTATTTTTGCCGGCGACAAGGCGTTGGCAATAAATTCCGTCGGGTCATCGCTGTATTTGATAATATCGACTTTTTCGCCCTTAAGCTCGGAAATAATCGTTTGAATTCTCGCGCCGCGCTGGCCGATGCAGGAACCGATCGGGTCGATATTTTCCTGGTCAGTCCAGACGGCAATTTTTGATCGTGAGCCGGCTTCGCGGGAAATCGATTTAATCACGACAACGCCGCTGGCAATTTCCGGAATTTCCAAAGCAAAAAGTTTTCTAACAATTTCCGGGTGCGCTCGGGAAACGATAATTTCCGGCCCCTTGGTCGTGGTATTAACCGAAATAATATAAAGTTTAAAGTGGGCGCCGGGTACATAGCTTTCGCTTCTGATTTGTTCTTCGGGCGGGAGCAGCGCGGTAATCCGGCCCAAATCAATTAAAACCAAATTGCCTTCGTGCCGCTGAACCGTGCCGACTAGAATTTCGCCTTCTTTGTCTTTGAATTCCTGGTAAATATTTTCTCTTTCGGTTTCGCGCAGTTTTTGGACGATAACTTGTTTGGCAGTTTGAGCCGCCATCCGGCCGAAGTCGCCCGGCACTTCCAGCTGAGTTTTAATTTCCGCCCCGATTTCGATGCCTTTTTCAATTTTTTCCGCCTCGCTAATTTGAATTTCAGTTTTTGGATTAAAGCGCTTAATTTCCTCTTCGCCTTCGGCCGGAGCTTCTCTTTTTTCCGGTCTTGGTTCTTCTTCCGCGCCTTCGATTAATTCTTCTTCCGGCACGTCATCAACCACGGTTTTAATGTCAAAAACTTTGATTTTGCCGGTGGCCAAATCAAAGTCAACTTTGATATTTTGGTTTTTCTCGCCGAAGTCTTTGCGATAAGCCGCGGCCAGCGCCGCTTCGATAGTTTGAATCACCGATTCGACCGAAATTCCTTTTTCGTCGCAGATTTGTTTTACCGCTTCGGCAATTGAAGATTGATCCATATAGTTTGTAATTAGATTATTATTTAGAAAGTAGCTTATAGCTGGTGGGAAGTAGGAGCATTGGCTAAAAAAAAGTGGCAGCCATTGGCTACCATTACAACAGAATCTGAATTATGTTTTAAGTATATAGAAACGAGCCTTAGTTGTCAAGTATTTTGGAAATGCCGTAAATCAATAATTTTATTTTGAGGGCTGACAATGAGGCTGATGACGTCGATTTGCCAAGGTAAATTCAGGTTGTTATCTTGGAGATAATGCCTGGCCGATTGTTCGATTTTTTCAATTTTACTTTCGGTTACCGCTTCTTCCGGCCAGCCGAAGCCGGTGCCGGTTCTGGTTTTGACTTCGACAAAGATTATCAGGTTGTTTTTTCGGCAAATTAAATCAATTTCGCCTTCCCGCCGGCGATAATTAGCCTTTAAGATTTGATAGCCGCTTCTTTTTAAATATTTGGCGGCTAATTTTTCGCCCAGCTGGCCGAGTTTAGTTTTATCATTAGGCATATCTTTGTAGAAAATAAAAAATTAAAAAAATAAGAAATTAAATTTATTTAATTAAGTTTTTCTCCAATTTTGATATTTCTGTCCAAAGCATTGCGCCTATTTCATTTGTTAATCTCAAACCTTCACTGTGGTTTTTTTCCTCTAAAAAATTTTCTTCATTGGAAAAATTTAAGAGATAAATTGATTCCATTAAAGAGCCATAAGAAATTTCTAAAAAATTTAGTCTAACCAATGTCTTTCTGCGAGCATACCCTTCAATATAGTTTAGTACTACGGACAAAGCCGCTCGCCGCCATTGTGATACGCTCCCATATATTTCTTGTTTAGGAAAATTTTTAGTTTGTTTATACGTGAAGTGAGCGTATTCATTCATTTTTTTCTTTAATTTGTTTTGATACTCATTCATATTTTTTGGTTTCTTAATTTCTTAATTTTTTGTTATCAATTTTTGCTACCAAAAAGCGCCTTTGGGGCGCTATGTTGATTCAATTTATTTTAGCTAACTAAGGTAAATATCGTTCAAAATCGCGGCGGTGATCAATTTCTTTTCTTAATTTCGGCACTTCCAAAAACAAGTATTTGGCAATAAAAGCCAGCCAGATAACCGCTGTTAAAAATATAATTATCAGCCAGATTCGCGAAGCTAGCAAGGCCACGCCCTGCCAGGCAAAGAAAAGATAGACAAAGCCCAAAATGCCGACAGTCAGGCATAAATGAGTAATTCTTCTCAGGCCTTTGATTCTCAAGCCGTCTTTGGTTTTGCCGAGTAAAATTTTATTAATTCCGGCTAAAACAACGGTGAGGCCAAAAATTACCGCGAGAATAATTACCGCCCTGGCGTGCATCGCTTCCGGCCGGAGCGAAAATAAATGGGCGGGGTTGAAAAAGTAGTTTAGGTAGTTCATTATTTTCTAAAGATTAATCCATAGTGATAAGCGCCGGCGGCGAACTCATCAACTAGTTTTAAATTTAATTTATTAGCAATTTTTTTAACCGCTTCCGGTTTAACTCGGTCAACTAGGGGCGGGCCGAAAGTGCCGTTTTCCATTTTCCAATCGATTATCAGCAGCTGGCCGTCATCTTTGAGCAGCCGGAGCGCTTCTTTGAACAAATTTTCATGTTCTTTCGATTGGAATAAATTATTGATTAATAAGGCGAAATCCAGGCTTTTTTCGGGAATTTTGGCCGCGCCGACAATTTCCAGGTTAGACCAGATCGGTTTGACGTTATAGATGCCTTCTAATCTTGCCTTACTGGTGACAGATTGTAAGGCGGATTTTAAAATATCAACGGCATAAACGGTCGTATTTTCGCCGACCAGCCTGGCTGCGGGAATCACAAAATGGCCAGCCCCGCCGCAGCCTAAATCGGCAATTTTACTGCCGGTTTTCAGTCCCAGCCGGGTAAAAATTGCCATCGGATCCAAAAGTTCATTGCCGCCCGAAATGTAAACCATGTTTAGGAAATTAGGTGTTAGGGATTAGGTTTTAGGTCGCCCGAGGCGACTCCGCCTCTGGCGGAGAAATTAGGTTTTAGGGATTAGGTTCTAGGTGTTAGGTTCTAGAAAATTAGGTGCTGGGATTGGCTATTTTGTTAATTCCTAAATTCCTAGGTTTATTATAGCTCAAATTATTCATTAAGAAAATGCTTCATTGGTTCGAAGCTGGTGCGGTGGATTTCGCAAATGCCATGTTCCATCAGCATTTGCCAGTGGTGGCTGGTGCCATAACCCTTGTGCTGTTTGAAACCATATTGCGGGTAAAGCTCGTCAAAATCTTCCATTAGCCGATCCCGAGTTACTTTGGCGATAATTGACGCGGCGGCCACGGAAGTAATTTTATAATCGCCGTCAATTTTCGCTAAAAACGGAAGATTTCGGTAATTGATTTTCAAAGCGTCAATCAGCAAATAGTCAGGCGGCTGGTTTAATTTTTCCAAAGCTTTAATCAGCGCTAAGTGGTTAGCTTTGGTAATGCCGATTTTATCGATTTCTTTATCGCTGACAATGCCGGCGGCCCAGGCAATGGCGGAAGCGGTAATTTCGGCAAAAAGTTCTTGCCGCTGCGGCGCTCGCAAAAGCTTGGAATCCTTAATTCCTTTAATTTTTACTTTTGGATTTAAAATTACCGCCCCGGCGACAATCGGGCCGGCCCAGGCGCCTTTGCCCGCTTCGTCCAAACCGGCAATGGCTGAAAACCCCTGGCGCTGGAGTTTTTTTTCGTGGCGCAAATTAGGATAAAACATATTTTTTTGAGGGGGGGGGTAAACTGTGGAAAAATATGGGACAACTCGTAAACAAATCGCCAATTTTAACTGATTTTAGCCCAAACTTTTGCGGATTTTGCCGGACTCAATAATTTCGGCCGTGATTGGTTTTTTTGATTGCCAAAGATAAAATACATTGGAAGAAAGGTTGCGGTGGATGAAATCCGAATTGCTTTTCGGTCCCAGTTTGGTTTTTAAATAGCTTTCAATAATTTCTACGTCTTCTAAAATTTCTTGCCAGCCGGGCTTGGCTTTTGCCAGCTGCGCTAAATTTTCCTTATTTAAAAAACGGCCGGCTAAAATTATATCTTTTCTGAAATTAAGGTAGTATTTTTCAAGATTAATCCCCTCTTTCGCCAAAGCCTTCAAGCCGCGGCCGGTGCCGATGAGTTCCGGCGGCACGCCCAAAGAGTATAAAACCGCCGTGAAAGGAATGGCCCGCGGCAGCTTTTTTTTGCCGACGCCGCGGGAGTAGCCAAACAAGCCGATGTGGAGTTTTCTTTCCCGCCGAGCCGGCACCTGGTCGGCTAATTTGTTGATTCCATCGGCAATTTGTTCGACCGTTTTTCGGTAAAGCGGCCCGAATTTTTCGCAGATGATTTCGGCCTCGCTGATTTCTTTTGGGGTGTAAAGTTTAACCGGCGTTTTTGGTAATTGAGAGTTGAGTTTTTTAATGGCGGCTTTGACTTTAGCCAGCGGAAAATCATAGCGGAAAGCGGATTGAATGTAAACGGTGCGCATGCCGGAATATTCTTTTAAAAAGTCATCAATTCTCTCCGGCGACAAGCTGCCGCGAAAAGGCAGGGTGCCGGCGCCGATGGCCGGAAAAATTTTAATTTTGTTGTCCAAACCGAATTGATGGTATTTTGCCAAAGCGACTTTGCCGGCAACCACCGCCGGCACCAAGCCGGAATTCAGCGCCGGGTCGCTGCGGGCGATGTGCAGCCTCAAATACTCCGGTTTAGTTTTAAATTTTTGCCGGTAGAGTTTCAGGTATTGGTTCAAAAGTTTTTGGCAGTTAAGCAGGCCGTCAACGTCTTCAATTAAAGGCAGGACATTCAAATGGTTAAAATAGCATTTATCTTTGAATAATTTGCATTTGAATTCCGCCAGGCGGGCAAAAGTTTTTTGGATATGAATAATGTCGCTAGCTTTTTTGGTCATCGGCAAAATGACTTCAAAAAGCGGCGGAGCATGAAATTTCAAATCGCGGGCAAAAGTTTCAGCGGTTAAAATTCCCATCATCGCCCGAATTAAGCTGTAGCCTTTTTCGTGCCAGATATTGGGAATTCGGAAAGTCAAAAATCGGTCTTTTCCGAGCTGATGTTTTTTAAAGTATTGGTAATAGGTATGAAACAAGCGGTCAACCACGGCCTCATCGACATATTTGCCTTCCCAGTCCCACATGAATTCCTGGCAATTCAAATCCGAAAAAGCCGAATAGCATTCTTCGGTTTCTTCGCGGGTGGAGACAAAGCCGTCGCCGTCTTTTTCCCAGTAGGGCGCGCTGGCGTTATCGGGATGCTGGGTGGCTAGGGTGGCCGGAATTTTGCGAATCATATTTTTTCAGTCAAGATAAAGTCTAGATGAAGTAAAATAAGTTAAAATAAAGAATTCTTTATCTTGACTTTATCTTGGGCTTACCCGCTTTATCTCGGTTGGAATCAAGATATTTTTTTAGTCCTTTTTCTAAAACCAGCATGGCTGCTTTTAATTTTTCCGGGTTGAGGACGTAAGCAATTCTAATTTCGTTTAAGCCTTGGCCGGGCGTGATATAAAATTCCGCCGTCGGCGTGAGTAAAACCGTTTTGCCGTTATAATTAAATTCAGTCAAAAGCCATTTGATAAATTCCTCAGAATTTTTGACTGGCAACTTAGCAATCAAATAAAAAGCGCCGTTGGGCTTTTGGCAGATGACGCCCGGCATTTTTGATAAAGCGCTAAAAACCACATCGCGGCGCTTTTGGTATTCCGCGGTAATTTTTTTGGTGTAAGGCTTGGCGTTTCTAAGCAGCGGCACCAAACCGTATTGTTCCAGAGTCGGCGCCGAAAGCCGAATCATGGCCAGTTTCAGCAAGGCCCACATCATTTCCTGATTATAGCTGACGATGCAGCCGATCCGGGCGCCGGGCAAAGAAAATCTTTTTGAGGCGCTGTCAACGACAATCAAATTATTTTTGGCCTGGGGAAACTGAAGCAGGCTCGATGGCTTGCCCGAAAAAACAATTTCCCGATAAGTTTCATCGGCAATGATAAAGAGGCTGTATTTTTTGGCAATTTTAATCACTCGCTTGATTTCCGATTCAGTTAAAACTGTGCCGGTTGGGTTATTGGGATGGATAACAATAATGGCTTTGGTTTTTTTGGTAATTTTTTTGATAATTTCCGCTTCGGCCGGCAAGCTGAAATTATTTTCCACTTTTAGCGTAACCGGCACCAATTTAATGCCGCTTTCGGCGGCAAAGCCTTTGTAGCTGGTGTAAAGCGGTTCAAAGACCAAAAGTTCGTCGCCGGCGTCGGCCGTTGCCAGCATGGCCAATAAAATGGCTTCGGCTCCGCCGACAGTGGGGATAATATTTTCCGGCTTCAGCTTGATTCCCAAGTCGGCGTAGTATTTGACCCAAGCCTGGGCGTGTTCGGGAATTCCCGGCGAGGGCGCGTAGCCGATATTTTTTTGGCGGTAATTTTTGATGGTTTGTAAAAACTCCGGCGGCGGCGTTAAATCCGGATCGCCGACATTAAGTTTAAAAATTTCCAGTCCCCTTTTTTCGGCCGCTTTGACCAGCGGTAAAAATTTTCGGATCGGCGAAGCGATAACTTTTTGGCTGCGATTTGAAACTTTTAAAGGCATAGGGTTTAAATATTATTTTTAGCCGAGTGAGTATGATTATTTAATAATATACTAATTTTTCCGCTAAGGCAAAGCGTTCCGTTTAAGCTTTGAGGGTTTGACTTTTTGGTTTTAAAGTAGTTATATGAGGGAGGAGGTTTTTAGACTCCAAATTACCGTGAGGGTAAATGAAGCCAGTGAGTAAAGAGGAGGAATATAGCATGGGATTAAAAACTGGGTGAATGCAGTTTTATTCACCTCTTTTTTTTATTTTAAAAAGCCCTTGCGGGCTGCTACTTTATCGCTATATTGCTCTATTGATTTACCGACTCACAAATTTACTTAGCATTTGACCGCCGGACTAAAGTCCGGCCAGAGCAGGACGTGAATAACTTTAGCGCTTTATTGCTTATCTCGCTTTAAACTTATCTTGCTTACTTAGCAATTAACCTTTTTCTGTTCCCAGTCCGGCAGAATTTTTTTACCCTGGCAGAGGCTGAGGTAGCGGTAAGCTTGCAGCGCGGCTTTGGCGCCTTCGCCGGCGGAAATCACGATTTGTTTGTAGGAAGTATCGGTAACGTCGCCGCAGGCAAAAATTCCCGGCGCGCTGGTGTTGGTGTCTTTGTCGGTGATGATTTCGCCTTGGCCATTAAGCTTGACCAAGTCTTTGATAAATTCCGTTTTGGCGGCATAGCCGATTTCGACAAAAATGCCGTCGGTTTTGATTTCTCTAGTTTCGCCGTGGCCGTTATGTTTGATCACGATTGATTCGACGAATTGGCTGCCTTTGATTTCCAAAATTTCCGAACTTAAAATCATTTCCACTTTGGGATTTTTTTTCAGTTGTCCGACGACCAGCTCCTCGCCGCGAAACTGATCCCGGCGGTGGATTAAATAAACTTTAGTCGCGATTTTCGCCAAATATTCGGCCGCGTCCAAAGCCGAGTTGCCGCCGCCGATAACAGCGACGGTTTTATTTTTGTAAAGCGGGCCGTCGCAAGTAGCGCAATAAGAAACGCCCCGACCTTTGAAATTTTGTTCGCCGGGAATGTCTAAGTCTCGAGGCGAAAGGCCAAAAGCTAAAATCAAAGATTGAGCCTGGAAATTTTGTTTGGCGGTTTTAACGGCAAAACCATTTTCGGTTTTGGCAATTTCCGTTACTTCGTCATATTTAATTTCGGCGCCGAATTTTTGGGCGTGCTGGGCGAATTTTTGCATCAGCGTTACTCCGTCGATTAGATCCAGTCCGGGATAATTTTCCACGTCATAAGAAATCGCGGCCTGGCCGCCCAAGTCTTTGGACAAAATCAGGGTTTTAAGGGTTCGGCGGGAAGCATAAAGGCCAGCGGTCAGTCCGGCCGGCCCGGCGCCGATGATGATAATGTCGTAAAGAGAGTCGCTCATTGCTATATAAACTTATCGAGTTTTTTAGCTAAGACGCTTTTGTCCTGAACCCCCATCATTTGTTCAATCGGTTTGCCGTCTTTATAAATAATCAAAGTGGGAATGCTCATAATGTGAAATTTACTGGCGGATTGGGGCGAGTCGTCAACATTGAGTTTGCCGATTTTAACCGGTTTGCCTTCGTAATCTTTGGCCAAGTCTTCGATAATCGGTCCTTGCATTTTGCAGGGTCCGCACCAAGGCGCCCAAAAGTCCACTAAAACCGGAGTTTTTGAATTAATAACTTCTTGGTCGAAGTTTTCATCAGTGAAGGTGAATTCTGCCATAATTTTATTTTTTATTTTGTTAAAATTTTATTAAAGCTTGAGTTAGAACGTAAAAAAACAGGCTTTTGACAGCGTTTTTGGTAAATTTTATTTTATTTTTGATTTTTACGAAAAATTCAAATTGCCAATTTTTAAGATGAGGTTATTATAGCCTTTTCAAAAATAGTTGTCTAGGCGAGAATTTTGGGTAATTTAAGACCCTTGATTTTTTGGATTTTTTCTGATAATTTTAGGGCAATTGGATTGAGTGGTTCCTTGGACAATGTGAATAACCCCCAACGGAGGGAGAAACAATGACACATCAAACGGACAGAAAGAGACAAATAGAAAGTAATCAGCATGCTAGGACCGATCAAAGAGAGGCGAAGAAACAAGAGGCAGCTCAGCGCCGCCACCAGCATCAACCAGTTCAACGGCAACCGCGGGAAGAAACCAGCGCGACTGGTCCGCCAGCTTCGGCCGGATGTAAAACCAAGTTGGTTTATGAGAGCCAGGAGAGATCTAAACCGCCTGCGGTTACGCCGCCGGCAACAGCAAAACCGGTTAAGCCAGTCACCAACAATAAATGGGGTGAAATTACCCCGTCTCAGCAAGCTGACCAGATCGCGGTCGGTACGGTCATCCTTGTCGATCCCCGGCGAGTTAGCGGCGATCCGACTCAACCCAGGCGTAGTTTCAACAAAGAAGAGCTTAACGCTCTGGCGGATTCGATTACGCAAGACGGCCAAGAAGAGCCGGCTCATGTTTTCCGCTTCCGCGGTGATCCCAGCTTTGATTGGATGTTAACCAGTGGGGAGCGACGCAAAAAGGCTTGTGAAGCCAGGGGTTTGCCGCTGATGGTTTTGGTCAAGGAAAAGCCAAATTCAGATCTGATGCGGCTGATCTGCGAAGTCGTGACTAATGAAAACCGGGTTGGTTTGGTGCCAATTGAAAAAGCCTGGGCAATTCGCCGGTTGTTGGATTCCAATAAGAGCGTTGAAGAGATTGGCCGGTATTTTGGTAATAAGAGTTCGGTTTGGGTTTATCAGATGCTTGAGTTGCTAAAATTAGTTCCCCAAGTTCAGAGTCTGATGACTTCTGAGATTCCGGATCGCGAACGGCTTGGTCCTGGGGTAGCCCGGGAAATTGCCAAGCTGCCACCGATTAATCAGCTACGTTTCGCCCAGAGAGTTTTGAAAGATCGGCTGACGATTCAGGCAGTTACCCGTTACGTTCGTGATGCGATCGGCAAAGCTGACGCCAAGGGAACTGAAGAAGAAAATCTGCTGACCGGTTTAGGTTCGGCGGCGCGGCCTCGCGTTCCCAGCGATGATCGTAAGGTCTTGGATGCTTTTCTGAGGCGTGTCGCTACTCTTGCGGCCCAATATGAGGAGTTGGCGTGCGAGCAGTTTACCTTGATGTATGAGCCGCGGACTGACCGTGACCATGCGGTGAGTGTCTTCCAGGCCGAAAGAATAATCAGTAATATGACCGTAGTTTTGGCCAAGCTGCGGCTGGCTAAAGTTAATCCCAGATTAACTCCGACTTCGGTCGAAGAGCCAAAATCGCCAGCTAACGACGGCTTAGTCCCGGCTATGACTGCGTTGGTTGCGGCGGCGACTAATAATCACCAGGGGATTGCCGCGCTCTTTAGTGGTCAAGACCGGGAGGACTTGTTAGCAGCTTTGGAAACTGCCCAACAAGTGGGAATGGTTTCCGCTCGGGTACGTAGGACACTAAAAACACTCCTATCTGAGCTAGGAGTCAAAGTGGAGGTATAGTCACCGAGCTGGTCTAAAACACTAGCTCTTTTTTTTATTCTCTTACAACACAGCCGAGGCAGGCCCGTCCGACTGAACGTCATAGACATGGATCAGTCGTTCGGGCAGGGATGTCTCGGCTTTTAAAATATCTAGATTCTAAACACTAAATCCTAAATAAATTCTAATTTTTTAAATCATAAATTCAAAAATTCCCAGCCATTTGGAATTTAAAGAATTAGAGCTTGTGATTTGTTTAGGATTTCGGATTTAGTGTTTAGGATTTTTGTAGGTTTTTGGTAGTAGCTAAGTATTCGCCTGGAAATTATTTTGCTGCATTCAAAACAGCTTGGGCCGCGGCTAACCGAGCGACTGGCACGCGAAAAGGCGAACAGGAAACATAGTTGAGCCCGGCCGTGTGGCAAAAAGTAATGGAAGCCGGGTCGCCGCCGTGTTCGCCGCAAATGCCGATTTCTAAATTCGGATTGGTTTTTCGGCCTTCGGAAACCGCCAGTTCAATCAGCCGGCCGACGCCTTGAGTATCAATAGTTTGAAACGGGCTTTCCGGCAAAATTCCTTCTTCGACGTAGCGGAGCAAAAATCCCCGTTCGGCGTCATCGCGGGAAAAACCAAAAGTCATCTGGGTCAAGTCGTTGGTGCCAAAAGAAAAGAATTCCGCTTCCGTGGCAATTTCGCCGGCGGTCAAAGCGGCGCGGGGAATTTCAATCATCGTGCCAAATTTATAGGCGATTTGGACATTTGAATTAGCCACCACTTCTTTGGCGACTTTGGCCAAAGTTTCGCGCGTCTTTTTTAATTCATTAATGTGGGAGACTAACGGAATCATAATTTCGGGTTTTACCGTGATGCCTTTTTTCGCCACGCTGCAAGCGGCCTGCATGATCGCTTTGACTTGCATGGCAATCAATTCCGGCATCATCAAGCCTAAGCGGATGCCGCGCAAGCCCATCATCGGATTAGCTTCGTGCATTTGAGTAACTGCGGCTAGTAACTTTTGTTTTTCGCCGAGTTCATTTTTCGGATCGGCAATTTTAAGTTTTTCCACCTCAACGAGAAGTTCGGTTAGCGGCGGTAAAAATTCATGCATCGGCGGATCAATCAGCCGGATGATGACGGGTAAATTATCCATCACTTCAAACAAGCCTTCAAAATCTTTTTGCTGTTCCGGCAAAAGTTGGTCTAGGTATGGCTGGCGAGCCGCGGCGTCGCTGGCCAAAATCATTTTTTGAACAATGGGCAGTCTTTCAGGTGCAAAAAACATGTGTTCGGTCCGGCACAATCCGATGCCTTGGGCGCCGAAACTTTTGGCGATTTGGGCGTCGGCCGGCTGGTCGGCGTTAGTCCAAACTTGTAAACCCGGTTTATCGCCGCGGGCTTTTGGATCGGCGCAAATTTCGTCGGCCCACAAAAGTAATTTTTGTAAATCTTTTTGCTCGGCAAAATCAGGCAGGCTCAAAGTCAGTGCCCCGGAAAAAACCTGGCCGTCGCCGCCGTCAAGCGAAACTAAATCCCCTTCGCTAAAAATTTTATCCCCGACTTCAACCGTGCGGCTGCTTAAATTAATCCGGAGCGCATCGCAGCCGCAAACGCAGGGAATGCCGAAACCGCGGCTGACCACAGCGGCATGGGAAGTGGCGCCGCCCAAAGCCGTTAAAATGGCGCTGGCGGCGAGCATGCCGTGAACATCGTCGGGCTTGGTTTCCGGCCGGATCATGATAACTGACGGGTTAATCGATTTGATTTTGCCGTCCGGCGTATATTTAATTTTTAAAATTGATTCATTAGCTTGGAGTTTGATGCCGAGTTTTTCGGCAACGGCGGTAATTTTTTCAATCGCTTCTGGCAGGCTCGTGCCCAAATCAGTCTTGCCGAATTCTTCGGTTTTATCCGCATCGAAAACCAAAACTCCGCAAGCCGCGCCGGGCGAAGCGTTAACGCCAGTGGCCAATAGCCGACCCTGTTTTTTGGCCGCTTCTTTTTCTTCTTCGCTGAATTGCGGGTGAAGCATCATATCAATTTGTTTCGGGGTAACTCGCATCATCGCCTGTTGTTTTGTAATTAAATTGGCTTCGGCCATGTCAACGGCCATTTTAATTGCGGCTTTGGCGGTTCGTTTGCCGGTTCGGGTTTGCAGCATCCAAAGCTTGCCGTTTACAATGGTAAATTCAATATCCTGCATGTCGCGGTAATAGCTTTCCAATTTGCCGCGGACATCCAGCAGCTGCTGGTAAATTTCCGGCCATTGATTGGCCAGTTCGGAAATTTTTTGCGGGTTGCGAATACCGGCGACCACGTCCTCGCCCTGGGCATTGACTAAAAAGTCACCGAAAAATTCATCAACGCCGGTGGCCGGGTTGCGGGTAAAAGCCACGCCCGTGCCGCAGTTGTCATTAATATTACCGAAAATCATGGTTTGAATATTGACGGCGGTGCCTAAGTCGTCAGGAATGCCTTCGGCTCGGCGATAGTCAATCGCTCGTTTGCCGTTCCAGCTGGCAAAGACGGCTTGAATGGCCATTTCCAATTGTTTAAACGGATCAGCCGGAAAAGTCTGGCCGAAGCTTTCAATAATTTTTAAAAATTCATGAGCCAGCTGCTGCCAATCGGCCGCTTCTAATTTCACATCGGAATCAACTCCCCTGGCTTTTCGGACGGCCGTGATATGTTCTTCAAACGGTTCGTCAGGAATATTCAAAACCACCGAACCGAACATCTGAATTAAGCGGCGATAGCAATTCCAGACAAACTTCGGGTTATTGGTTTCGGCAATCATGACGTTAACAATTTCTTCATTCAAACCGAGATTTAAAACCGTGTCCATCATACCCGGCATGGAAAATTTGGCGCCGCTGCGGCAGGAAACTAAAAGCGGATTAATTTTGCCGCCAAAAGTTTTGCCGGTTTTTTGTTCCACTTTTTTTAGCGAAGCTAAAATTTCATCAAGCATGCCCTCGGGAAATTTTTGATTCTCGCTGTAGTAGTTGCAGGCTTGGGTCGTGATCGTTAAACCCGGCGGCACCGGTAAGCCAGCCTTAGTCATGTCGGCTAAAAAACAGCCCTTGCCGCCCAGCAAGCTTTTTAAAATATCGTAATCCGTTCCGACTTCGGAGATCAGATTGGGTAATTGATCAAAATTATAAACCCAGTTTTTGATGGTTTTTTGAGTAGGCATAGTTTAAGATTTAGAATTTAAGATTTGTGATTTGTTTAGAATTTAAAATTTAGAACATAGGATTTTAAATAGTTTTCAGTCAACAACAGTTTTAAATTGTAAGTTCATAATGCCGGATTACACCCGATTTGTCAAAAAGAAAAAGCGCTTACATTGTTGCAAGCGCCTGCGTCAAAGAACAACAGCAATGACTTTTAATTCTGGCAAGTAATTACCACCGACAATTCAGCCAGATAAAGCCGATGAAAAACAACAAGCAGATAGCCGATTCCGCTGCGAGAAACCAAGAACCAAAATGTTCGTCGGCAGCTTCTTCGTGAACTGCTTTCGGCATCGCTTCAGTCAGTGCCGCAATCATGAGCGCCTGGCGGATGGAGTCGTCGGCAATTTCGGCGGTGTTTTTCTCCAAATAAGCAAGGATTTGTTCTCGGAGCGCCGTCTGGTCAGAAACAAGGATGCTTTTGATAATCACGTCCCGTTCGGCTTCCGTGTTCATTTTATCCTGCCTTTCTTTTTGGCGACTTAGTTTGCTTCACAGTCAATAATGCTGCCATCCGTGATTTGTGGTTCAGTAAGCCACGGTTTCTTGAACGACCCTTTAATCCGTTGCCGAGCATAATTGGTGAAAGGTTTATTTGATGCTTGAAGACCAGGAAATTTTTTCCTGACCAATTCTGTCGCCTCAGTGATATTTCGCGCATAAACTTTCAAAGTTTGTATCTTACCGTTAACCGGGCAAACGACGAGCCTGGTGCAATGCCTTGGCCAATCACAAGTCCATGGTTTCTTGAAAGTAAACTTATACCATTGCACCCGAGGCGGTTGTTTTTTTGCAGCTGCTTTAGTTCTTTTTTTTATGACGTTAACCATTTTTTATTCCTCCTTCAGTTTTCAAGGTTCATTGGTTTGACTTCCTTCCGGAAAAGGACAGATTACTTCAGGGCTTCATATATGTCGGCAATTGGTATTGGCCGTTTCGTGCCATCGCTTAAGTGATCAAATAACACGAGCGATTCAGGCGAGTATTTATGAAGTTCCAAGATAACTTTTCCGTTAGTGATGAAGGCATTATGTCTCCAGCTAACCAAAAAAATTAACAAAACCCCATTGAATTTCATTGTGGCTGGGTTTTTATCTACCTCGATTCCTGCTTCAGTTTTAACAACAGAAATCATCATCGTACCCAGCCCACCGTAATAGCTCGCCTCAGTGAAAAAACGAACTTCCTTTGTATCTGCCATTTTGCACTCTCCAGAATTTTCAAGGTTTACGCCTTGGTTGTCAGACCTTGGGTCTACCGCAACGGTAAACAGCTAAATCTAACATTAATATAATAAAACTGTCAATCTGTTGTCGAAAACCGACAAATGTGCTAAGCTATCAATATAGATCAAGGCTTGCTTGGAACAAATTCTAAATCCTAATATCTAAATTCTAAACAAATTTTAATGTTCCAAATTTTAAATTCCAAACAGTTTGTTGAATTGGGATTTAGAATTTGTAATTTGTTTCGGATTTTCCGCCAGAGTCTGTTTGCCGACCCGCTACGCCGAAGCGTTAGCGAGGCGAGCAGGCAGGGCGGATCTGCCTTTGGCACGAAGGATTTCGTGCTTAGAATTTCGTTAAATTAAATACTATAATTAAAACCCAAACTATGTTACAGGATGTACTCAAAAATATCGGTTTACCCCCGACTGCCAGCCGGATCTATTTGCGGCTAATAGAGACCGGCATTTCTTCGGCCCGGCAGCTGGCGGAAAATTTAAATATTCCCCGGCCGTCGGTTTATGACAATTTAAAAATTTTAATCAAGCTCGGTTTAGTCACCGAGCAGGACAAAGAAAATAAAAAATTATTTCAAATTGATGATGTTAAAAATATTTCCCGGCTAGTCAAAGATAAAATTTCGGATTTGCAAACGGAAGAAAAAAAATTAAAAGATATTATTCCCAATCTTTCCAAAAAAATTGATTATTTAGAACCGAAGATAAAATTTTATAGCGGTTCGGAAGGAGTCAGACGGGCGCTCAATGATATTTTGTGGTATGAAAATATTGAGACATTGTGTATCTGGCCAATTAGTGAAATGATCGAAGTCTTAAGTCCGGAATTTTTAGCCGAGCATAATAAAAAAAGAATCCGGCGAAAGATCGCATTAAGAACAATTTGGCCTCAAGATAAGGCAGTTAAATTTAAGCAATTTCCTTTTTTGGGAGTAAGCAATGGCTTTTTTCGCGAGATTAGACTAGCGCCAAAAGGCATGACTTGGAATATGAGCTATTGGTTATATGCTGATAAGGTCGCTTTTATTTCCTCGCGCCAGGAAAACTTTGGTTTTACCGTTCACAGCCGCGATTTCACTGAATTAATTAAGTCGCAGTTTGAGCTGGTCTGGCCGCTTTGTCAGAAAATTCAGGTTAATCCCAATGACACGGCCGGGTTTTTAAAGACGGTTTAGGGTTTTAATAAATATTTAGGCAAAAGAAAGAGCGGCTCCCGAGAGAGTCGCTCTGTTGTTTGTAGGTTTATTCCCTTCAATTGTGCCTAGGCCGGCCGGTAGCTGCCAGTGTAGACACAGCCACCTTCGGGCGTTGACGCCACTTCGCAGGCATACCTGCCCAACGTCTGCCAGAAAGTCGAAGGAACAAACGGCCATGGTTCGGCTTTCCAGTATCTGTGTCCAGCCATTGCTCGCCGTAGCCGCCGTGGACTTTTCTCAGGCAACAGGCCGCCGAATAGTTCAGTGGCATCCAGTGCCACCAGGCGCCAAGAGCTTTTTTTCGGCATCTCGCACCTCCCTTTTTCAGTAGACTTTGAAGATGGTGAAGCCCCAGGTCCCGCCCAGCAGGACTAAGGAGGCGATTATCGCCTGAGTATCAATCCAGCGGCCAGTGATATACCAGCAGGGCAGGATAATACCCAGCGGCCAGAAGATCGTCAGCAGGCCAGCCACTGACCAGGCGACTGTCGCCGGCACCGGATTGATGACGTAAAGAACCAGAATTGAAAGCTGGGCAGTCATAAATATGACATGTAGCCAGCCGGTTTCGCTCAGGCTGAACCAGCAGTTACTCCGGGTACCTAGTGGCCAAAGCCAGCTCGTGAGGTCTTGGGTAGAAAACCAAGTGTAATGCATCGTTAGCGTGGCGACCAGGCAAACTGGTACGATAATGCCGCAATTCCGCCACCTGAGGTGATCCCAGACCAGCCCATTGACCAGTGAAAAAAGGAGCAAGTCGCCCCAAATTCCGGCATGGTTAATGAACGGGAATTTGACTTGACACCAGCCTGACTTCGTAAGGGTTCCTTCCCATGTCGCCAAAATGCCTTCCAGTAAAACAAACGCCGCAGTTACTGCCACTATTAACCAGTTCATCACTATTCTCCTCAGTAGTTGGTAGTTGAACGCTATTTAGGCTAATTTGGACTTTTTAGAGTAGCATGGATATGGTTAGCTGTCAAGCTAAAAAACGCGAATTGCAAAACTCAATTTAGCCTTTAAATAACACAAAAAGAGCAGGCCGGACTTTAGTCCGGTGATCAAAAAACACAACTAAAGTCGTGCTGGCAAAGCCCAGCGGTGAAAACCAGGTTAAATAAACAAAAAATGCTCCACGTGGAACAGCTAGTGCTTGAATATTTTACTTATTATGTTAATCTTATAACTGCTGGAGATATACGACAATCGTATAGGTAAAACAACGAAGAAAGGAAAGGATGGCTGATATGTTGAAGACAAAGTGGTTTATGGCTGGCATTTGTCTGATTGTGGGAATGGCACTTGGCTGCCCATCGTCATTTCCAAGAACCGGAATTGTCCCGGAAATAGGCAACTATTCATTCAGTCAAGACGGTAATTTCGCCGTCTGGCAGGATGGAGAGGCCGGACAAATCTATCTTAGGTTCTCGTCCGATGGTTACCGCTGGGATAATATCCCGGTGATTGCCGGCACTTTTTATCGTCAGTGGGGGGAAATCGGCGGTACGCATTGTCCGAGCGATGCCTACATCTTGTCGGGCCATTTCACCAGTCCGACTCACGCCGAAGGTCATATTCAGTATGGGTATAACTGCGTGTATACCTGGGTATATCCTTTTGAAGCGGATTTTGTTCCGTAGCCGCAAGTGTAGGGTTTTTGATCTTATATCTCAACCGAGAGTAATTTCAGAGCCCTTTTTTTTAGATAAATTTAGAGAATAAACAAAAAAATGTTCCGCGTGGAACATTTTTTTGTTTGGAGTTCTGGTTTTATCTTGGAAACATCGGGAAACCTTTAACCCCGCACCGAATTCCGCGATTATTTTTAGTCTAGTTTTGTTTTAATCTCACGCAGAGTCGCCTGCGGCTTAGGGAATTTAAAGATAAGTTTAAATATTTGAATTGGTACGGGGCAAGCCTCCACATTATCCCGATAATTTTGGTAAACCAGTGGATCCTAAGGGAGTTTGCGCCAGGGGCGCATCAGCCTCTGGCTGAGAACCATTGACTCCATATCTATTAACGCCAATGGACCCTAAGGGAGTTGTCCCGACGCACGTTATAAATTTATAAAATTAATGAAGTCGGGATCCCGATTTCCCCCAGAGTAAATTGGTGGAGTTCTGGTTTTATCTCAGAAACATCGGGAAACCTACCTGCCTTGACTACCGTCAGGCAGGCGGTAGGCAGGCCCTTGACCTCCTCCATTTCTACTAACATCAGTGGACCCTAAGGGAGTTGAACCCTTGACCTCCTCCATGCCATGGAGGCGCTCTAGCCAACTGAGCTAAGGGCCCATTGGCGTTAGTAGATAGAAATTAAACAGTATTTTTAAAGATTA
>JBAYLH010000018.1:0-21177 GCA_041664165.1 Candidatus Buchananbacteria bacterium
GCCGACATCGAGGTGCCGAACCTGGTCGTCGATGTGAACTCTTGGACCAGACTAGCCTGTTATCCCCGGAGTAGCTTTTATCCGTTGAGCTTCCGCCGTCCTATATCGTACGGTCGGATCACTAAGTTCTACTTTCGTAACTGCGCGACATGTATGTCTTGCAGTAAAGCTGGCTTTTGCCTTTACGCTATCGGTTCGATTTCCATCCGAACCTAGCCAACCTTTGTAAACGCCTCCGTTACCTTTTAGGAGGCGACCGCCCCAGTCAAACTACCCATCAGATACTGTCTCCTCCCCCGATTCAGGGGGATAGATTAGAATTATCAGAACACAAGGGTGGTATCTCACTGGCGCCCGAAGGCTCCCACCTATGCTGAACAGGTGAAATAATAATTCAATATCAAATTGTAGTAAAGCTTCACGGGGTCTTTTCGTCCAACTGTGGGTACCCAGCATCTTTACTGGACTTGCAATTTCGCCGAGTTCCTCGTTGAGACAGTTCTCAAGTCGTTATGCCATTCGTGCAGGTCGTAACTTACACGACAAGGAATTTCGCTACCTTAGGACGGTTATAGTTACCGCCGGCGTTCATCAGCGCTTCAGTTTAAGGCTGCCTCCCCCACCTATCCAATAAATGAATTTAAAATTTAGAATATACCAATTCCGCACCTTGCGGTTTTTCTAAATTTCAATCACTTCCGAGATAGGTGGGGGAATGACCTCACCCCTTAACGTTCTGACACTGGCCAGGCATCAGCCCCTATACCTCAGCTTACGCTTTTGCAGGGACCTAAGTTTTTGATAAACAGTCGCTTGAGATCTTTAGCTGCGGCCCCCCCACTTGGACCAATAAACAAGTGAGAAAGTATTTCTACTTCACCCCACTGATCACGAGACCAAGTGGGGGGGCAGTCCTTATTGCTAACTTACGGACGCTATTTTGCCGAGTTCCTAAACGAGGATTCTCTCGTACACCTTAGCACACTTATGCCCACCTACCTGTGTCGGTTTACGGTACGGTTATCTAATAAACGTGCCGATAACGTTTTCTTGGCACCCCTTCAACTTGAGTCGACTCTGCCGAGGCTTTGTCTTCTCCCAATCCCCCAGAGGAGAACCGGAAACGTCCATACCATAGAACGCTCAAACATCCAAGATGCGTCAGTTATCGGATTTCTACTAGATAGTGCAGGAATATTGACCTGCTCTTCCATCGACTACGCCTTTCGGCCTCGCCTTAGGACCGACTAACCCTGGGTCGATTCGCGTTGCCCAGGAACCCTTGGGTTTACGGTGGGCGGGATTCTCACCCGCCTTTTTGCTACTCATGCCAACATTCTCTCTTCCTTAAACTCCAGCCGCTCTCACGAACGACCTTCATCACTTAAGGAATGCTCCTCTACCCATTACCGACTTAACGTCGGAAATGCCACAGCTTCGGTACGATATTTAGCCCCGGTATATTTTCGGCGCAACTCAACTTGACCAGTGAGCTGTTACGCTTTCTTTAAAGGATGGCTGCTTCTAAGCCAACCTCCTAGTTGTTTGAGTCAAATCACCACCTTTTACACTTAATATCGATTTGGGGACCTTAGCTTGTGATCTGGGCTGTTTCCCTTTTGACTAATGCAGCTTAGCCCGCATAGTCTGACTCCTGAACATTCCGCTGTGGTATTCGGAGTTTGGTTGAGGACAGTAGGCTTTCGCCATCTGCCCCCATTCAGTGCTCTACCCCCACAGTTACTGTTCAAGGCTAGCTCTAAAGCTATTTCGAGGAGAACCAGCTATTACCAAGTTCGATTGGAATTTCACCCCTAGCCACAACTCATCCCCGAGTTTTGCACGGCTCGTGGGTTCGGGCCTCCCGTACTTGTTACGGTACGTTCACCCTGGTCATGGCTAGATCACCTGGTTTCGGGTCTTGTAAATGCTACCCGTTCACAAATTGATTAGACCAGAATAAATCTGAACTAATCAATAAGTGAACAACGGGGGTTAGCCCTTGCTTTCACTGCGCTTTCGCCCTGTTCGGGCTTAAGCTAAGCAACATCTACAAACTCGTTGGCTCATTCTTCAATAGGCACGCCGTCATGCAGCACCTATTTTACTCATCGATCGTATTTATAATTAAATTTTTCTACTAAACAAAGTAGATTATTTAACTTCAACAGTGATCAGTAAAATAGGTGCTGCACTCCGACTCCTTGTAAGCAAATGGTTTCAGATACTATTTCATCGCCCTCACCGGGCTGCTTTTCACCTTTCCCTCACGGTACTTGTTCACTATCGATCATCAAAAGTATTTAGCTTTGGCGCATAGTCGCGCCGGGTTCCCACAGGGTTTCACGAGACCCGTGGTACTCAAGATAAATACTGCAGAGATATAATTCCTTTCGCGTACAGGGCTATCACCTTCTTTGGCGCCGCTTTCCAGCGGCTTTCACTAGGAATCATATTTTTTGACTCCGCTCAAACCTGCAAGGGTTTGGAAGCGTATTTATCTTACAACGTTATGTAGGCATTACGGACTTGCATCCTTGGGTCTTTTAGTTAAATTTTTCACCGCGCTGCGGCAAAAAATTTAACTAAAGAGATAGTCTACAGAATTTGAGCTCTTTCCCTTTCGCTCGCCACTACTTAGGAAATGAGCAACTAATAGCCAATGATCATAACTTACTGATCCCGAATCAAGTTCGGGACAAGCATTGGTTTTAAGCATTAGTTATTAGATGCAGATTTTTTTCTTTTCCTCTAGCTACTGAGATGTTTCACTTCACTAGGTCGTCTTCATTATCCTATGAATTCAGATAATGATGTTTTGGTCTTCCACCAAAACGGGTTTCCCCATTCGGATATCCCCGGATTAAAGGTTGCTTGCCACCTCCCCGAGGCTTTTCGCAGGCTGCTACGTCCTTCGTCGTCTTTTGATGTCTAGGCATCCACCATTTGCTCTTAAATTCTATTTAACCACAAGAATTGGGATGCGAATGCTTTCACTCGCAAAATTTCTTGTTTTGATCTAAGGTGTACTAATTTCTAATTTAAAGATGCTTAGTACTTTATTAATTTTCAAAGTCCTTTGCTATATCTTCCAGACTCTGATGCCAATCTACGAATTAATGCGAATCGGCTAATTATTTTTATTCGTATACATTCGTAGATTAGTATCGCGATGAACTAAAAAAGCCGCTTTTCCCAAGCGGCCGGCAATACATCCTAATCAGACGCTCATGCGCTTGGGGATTTAAGAGTCAGATTACGTTTACTCATAGATCTTTACTCTCTTAAGGATGTCATTGCTAGCTAATACTAGATAACTTCATCAGTATAGACGATTTATAAAATTATGTCAATACCTCGGGGTTTTATTTCTTTTCGCCTGAATTTAGCGATTTTTTGGCTAAATCAATAACTCGCGTCAGCCGGGTAGTAATAATAACGACAATGATGGTGATAAACAGTGCATAAATAAACAAAGCAATTACATTACCGGCCGGTTCCGGAAAAAATTCGGCGAAAAGCGCTTTAATCGCTTCATTCCAGGCCAGGCCGCCACTAAGCCAAAGCCGCTGGTAACCAAAGCAATCATTTGTTCTAAAACCTCAATTCTTAATAATTTTTTTTCCTTGGGGGTTTGGATTTTGGTAGGCATAATTTTGTTTTAGTGATTACGTAGATATAATAACACATTTTGGTTTGTTATTACTACATAAAAAGCAATTGACAAAGGATGATTATCGAGAGTAAGATTAGATTGAGATAATTTAACCAATAAATTTAATTTATGTCAACTGAAACGAGAGGCGTTGACCCAAATGAAATGATGGGCGTTAATTCAAGTGAAAACGAATTTTTAATTAAAGCCTTGCAAGCTTTTGATTCTGCACTTGGCAGATTAAATAATGCGGGACAAGACAAATCTACCGATGAATATCATGAAGCAAAACGGAACATGGAATTGGCTTTTGATAATTTTTGTGCCGCTATTGGCGAAGAACCGCTTTACGGGCTAGGTTTTGTTCAAATATATGACAGATTAGACGAGTTATCCGAAGACCAAAAATCAATGTTTCCAAACATTCTAGCTAGAGAAAAAAAATCTAGAGAAAAAGAATAAGGAAGATATAAACAAACTCTAAAAAAATTATTGGAACAGCCACGCAAAGCGAGGCTGTTTTTTATTTTTCTCTCAAATAAATGAAGTTTGCATCAGCCCATAGGTCAAAAGACTGGCCAGGCCGGCTGGTAAACAAATTAACGAAATTAAATTCATAAAATCGCCAAATTCCCAAATTCTGAAGGCGCGATTCGCGAATCGCGCCTTCAGAATTTGTCGCTTGCAAAACCGCCAATTCATTTTTACCATCCAAATCCAAATCAACCAAAGCCATTTCTTTAATTGGATAATCCAATGCCGAAGAGCCCCAAACCATTTTCAAGGTATTGTCTTTAAACTGATACAAAAACAAGTGGTTGGAAATTTCCTTGTCATTTTCTTTTTCCCAAGCCGGCAAATCCGAGCCGTAGCTCCCCTGTTTCCAAAGGGAGAAGCCGACTTCTTTAATCCCGTCATTATTAAAATCGCCGATTAAGACATTTTCCACTCGCCAGGCCGGGTCAGTTTGCCACAAAGCCAGATTATCTTTGATTAGATAGCCGATACCATTAACTACCACCGCTTCTTCCGGCTTGCCATCGCCATCCAAATCAGCGGCTTGGTAAGCTTGATTTTGCAACGGCAGCAATTGGTTAAGCTGCCAGGATTTAGTCTCGGAATAATTTTTGCCATCCCAAAAAAACCTGGGCTGAGTTGATAAATCAACCGCCAAGCGCTTGGTAATTTGACCGGCGAGTAATTCCGAAGTAATTTCCGGCTGAAAATTTTTATTAATTTTGACTGGAATGAATTCAAGATTTTTTATGGCTTTGGGTAAAAAGGTAATTTTAGCCATCATCCCCATTTGAGTTTCGCCCGACCAAAGCTGGTCAAAAACAAAATTGCCTAGGCTGTAAATAATATAACCGTTTTGATATTTTTCAAAAGTCTGAACCACGTGCGGGTGATGGCCGATGATTAAACTGGCGCCGGCATCAATAGCCGCATGAGCAAAATCAATTTGTTCCTGGTTCGGCTTGGCGGCATATTCGGTGCCAGCATGCATGGAAACAATAACAAAATCAACCCGATTTTTTAAGTTGGCAATATCAATTTTAAGCTGCGCCAAATCCATCGAATTAATACCGGCGGCATTTTCCGTTGCCTGATAACTGGCTGGTAAACCCGGATAAACATAAGCTAAAAAACCGAGCTTGATCCCCTGCCGTTCTAAAATCACCGGCCTCTGGGCCGTTGCTAAATTCCGGCCGGCGCCGACATAATTAATCTGATTTTTCCCCAACTCTTGAAAGGTACTAAGCAAACCGGCTTGGCCAAAATTCGGCGCGTGATTATTGGCCAAGGAAACTAAGTCAAAGCCGCCAAGTTTTAAGCCGGCTATCACTTTCGGATCGGTGCGGAAATTAAATTCATCGGTTAAAATCGGCCGGCCGGATAAAATTGCCGTTTCTAAGTTGCCGAAAGCAATGTCAGCGGCGCTGGTGATTTTTGCCAGCGGCTTAAAGGGCAGAGTAAAATCATTTTGCTTAATCATTAGTTGCTCAACGCTGCGCGAAAGCATAATGTCGCCGACAGCCAGCAGGGTAATTTCCGAATCGGGTTTGGCAAATTCAGGCAAAGCAATAACGGCCGGCTCTTTAATTTTGGCCACGGTTTGATTCAAAGTTTCGTCCTCGGTAATAATTTGTGGCGACAGATTTTTAATAACCAAAGCGCCGCAAACAACTGCGGCGCTGATAACCAAGACAACAAAAATTGTAATAACTAATTTTTTCATGGCTCTAAAACTACTTGGCAATAAAGGCGCTGGTCCAATCGGGCAAGGCCGGCTGTTTGTTTTCGTCAACCATCCCCCGCCACTTCTCATCGGTTAACCGGTCGGTAATCGGCCAAGGAAATTCATAGTAGGAATAAACTCCGCCTTTGGCAATTCGCAATTTACCGTCAACTGGCACCACGGCGTAAATTTCATAGACCCGGCCCGTGCCTTCTTCCAAGACTTGGCCGGCTGGGTCAGTTGCAACATCGGCGACCAGTGCCGCCGGCTCTTGGTCGAGCTGGTTAACGCCGGAAATATCTAAATCCTTGTAAGCCTCAAGCCATAAATGCTCCAGACTGCCGCCGTAAGCGCGGATGAAATCATAATCTTCACTGCTTAGCGACTGATTATTTAATTCCTTTTCAGAAATATCCTTCAACTTTAAAGTCATGGTTTCCAGCCGGTCTAAAAATTCAACATTGCTATCGGAAAGTAAAGTTCTTAGCTGCAGGCCTTCTTTCATCATCTTCGTCAGCGCGGCTAAGCGGGCGTAAACATAAGGGTTAGGTTCAACATAACCGCGATCGTCTTTTTGGTCCGGCGCCCCGCCGCCCAATTCGGCATAAACCTGTTTGGCATATAAAATGGTGTCGTGTTTTAATTCCGTCCAGTTGCCTAAAAACGTATTTAAATCTTTTTTCTGCCAGGAGACATTAGTCATGAAGCTCGGATAGCCATTGCTCTTCTCGGCTAAAAGCGGCCGCAAAGAATACAGCCAGCCCCAGTATAAATTCTGCGTCCAGGTTTTGCCGTCCAAGGAAGCGACATACTGGCGCATCCGGTTGGAATTTTCCGGGTAGCAAGCATAAGCCGTATCACCCTTATCTGCCAAAAGCTTAGCCGCCACGTTGGAACCAAAAGCCGAAGTTACGTCTAAACCCGAAGGCAGCCGGCGCGACTTATTTGGGTCCCAGGCGGTTGGGTCAGAATCGCAAGGATGTTCTTTGTCTCCGATTTCCCGATAAACTAAGCGCTGAAAAATATCGGCATCCAAAGTATAACGCTGGCCCATCAAACGGAAACCTTTGATTTCAGTTGTTCGGTCAGGCTGAAACCTGGCATCCATAATCGGCATGGAATTAATTTTTGGCCCGGCTAAATTAGCCGCCGCCGCCAAAAAACTTTTAAATTTGGCATCATCGGCTAAATTCGTCAAAGTATAAGTCGGCCCATAGATATCATTAGCTACATTAATATAATCATTAAAAGTTAAATCATCGGCAACGCCGACAAAAAAAGCGGTTGGTTCGTAAATCCGGTTCCATAAATTATTTAAATTTTCGGAATCTTGCAAAGCCTTGGTGATTAATAAAGCGGATTTGGTTTCTTCTTCGGATTTCAAGCGGAAGGTCAAGCGGCCTAAATACATCATTGATTTGAAATAGGCCTTTAACTCTTCGGTTCGGGTATAATGGCCGCGCGGAATATATTGGGTATAATCTTCCAAGTTAAAATCTTTTGAATCGGTCACGCCGATATTCATCGCCGGCGACGGCATACCGACGGCAGTATGCGCATCGATTAAAGCCAGCTCATCAGCCACCTCTTTGGCGACGGCTTCGGCCGGCGTTGCCTTGGGATAAACTAATTTATTCGCCACGGCGAAAAACGCGACATTGCGCTTGGCCGCGTTCTCCCAAGCGGTGCCTTTGAGTTGGTCAGCTTGGACTTGCGATGCCTTAACCAGGCCGTAAGTTAATTCCGCTAAAGACTGTTTCAATTTGTCAGTCTCCAAAGTCCGCAGCAAAAAATCAAAGGCTAAATGATAGTTATGCAAGATTGAATCCGTCGTGATGAAATTTGGCACAAAGGCATAGCGGTTGCTTTCATAGATACTGAAAAATTCCTGGGAGTAGCCGGGAGTGACGACAAAGCCATTCTGGCTTAAAAGATTTTTGGCCGGATCGGAAAGATTAAAACTGTCTTTATTTTCAATATTACTCAAATCAGCCGCAACCTGATAAGCTGCCACGGCCGGAGCAACATTAACCGCTGGTTCATTGTAAGCGGCAAAGTCATTGGCTGACGCGATTGGCGCGCCGATTAAATTAGTAATTGCTTCAATTAAAGTTACCGGCGGCGTTGGCAGCGTTTGGTTGGTGTTTTGATTGATATTGACCGGCGCGGATTTCGGCGCAAAAAATTGCAGATAAACAAAGTAGCCGCCACCACCTAAAACTACCAAGACTAAAACAATGGCGGCTAAAATGCCGGCTGAGCTGATTTTGCCCGTTTTTTTCACCGGCGGCTTGGTTGGCTGAGGTACGGATGAGCCGGCGTAACTAGGCGGCTGATTAGCCGATTGGTTTTGAGGTAAATTTTGATTTTCAAACATAAGTTTAGTTTAATTGTAATTGCTTAAATTATACCATAATTAAAAAAATCCCGCTTTGGGATCTTTTGGTGCCGGGGACAGGACTTGAACCTGCATAGGGTTTCCCCTACCAGCTCCTAAGGCTGGCGTGTATACCAATTCCACCACCCCGGCACATTATCTCTTACTAATTTAGAAAGTATGGGGGCGCGTATATTTACCCCACCCCGGCAAAATATTTAACAATAACTTGCCGCTTATCACTAGTGTCATAATTGCTGATTTTTATCCCATTGTCAACCAATTTAGACCAATTTAGACTTGACACAACTTCTAACTAATGCTAATTTGATAATGAGCTTTAGGCTCAACATAGCGCGAAAAGCCCGGATTTTTTCCGGGTTTTTGCCGTGTGATTCAGCTGAATTATTAATTTAAAAAAAATAATCAATGTAGCGCCATTGGGCGCTTTTTATTATTTTTTATTTAGTCATTCCGAGCGACGGTCGCCGTTTAACTTCACTCAAAACGACCGGAGTCGAGGAATCTCACCCCGCCAATATGCCACAAAAAGAATATTATACCTACATCATGATGAATAAATGGAATACTGTTTCTTATACTGGTATGACTGGTGAATTACCTGGTCGCATTTGGCAACATAAACAAAAAATAAACAAAGGCTTTACTGAAAAATACAATATTAATAAGTTGGTTTATTATGAAACTTTTGATAATCCTTCAGACGCAATTGAAAGGGAAAAGCAGCTTAAACGCTGGTCAAGAATTAAAAAAGTGACGCTGATTAAAAAAGAGAATCCAAGATTCGATGATATAGCGAAAGATTGGGAATGATGAGATCTCTCCACTCCCCCTCGCTCACTAACTTTTGTTCGTCCGCTCGGGGTCGGTCGAGATGACTAGACAAAATAATTAATTATTAAAATATTTATTACTGATTAAAAGTTTAAAATTAATTATTAAATACTAAACCTATGAAAAAACTACTCTTCCTCCTTCTCTTGCTCACACCGCTAGTCGCCGCCGCCGCCGAACCAACCGTGTTCATTAATGAAATCGCCTGGATGGGCACAGAAAATTCCAGTAACGACGAATGGCTGGAACTTTTCAATTCAACTAATAACGAGATTGATTTGACCGGCTGGCGGCTGGAAGCAACCGATGGCAGTCCAAAAATTAATTTGACCGGAAAAATCCCGGCCGGCGGCTATTACCTATTGGAACGGACCGATGACGATACTCTGCCGGAAATTACCGCCGATCAAATTTACACCGGGTCGCTAAGCAACACCAGCGAATGGCTAAAATTATTTGATGCCAGCAATATTGTAATCGACGAAATTAATGCCAGTACCGGCTGGCCGGGCGGCGACAATACCACTAAACAAACCTTGGAACGAAAAAATCAAATGGAATGGCAAACCAGTGAAAAACCGGGCGGCACGCCGAAAGCAGCAAACAGCCAAGCTGTACCAACCACTGACGAGCCGGCTGATAATGAACCAACTTCAACCCCGCCAGTGGCAACCGAATCAAAAGGCTCCGCCGGCAGTCCGCCAACCGCCGACAGCACCCAAAAAGGCGACATTATTTTTAATGAAATTTTTCCTAATCCGAAAGGATCAGACAACGAGGGCGAATTTATCGAGCTAAAAAATGCCAGCGCCACGGCAATTAATTTAACCAGCTGGCAAATTGTCAATTCGGCCAAACAGACCTTTACTCTCCCCTCTTTAAAAATCAATCCAGGGATAATCGTTACCTTTTCCCGGCCCCAAACCGGCCTGGTTTTAAATAATAGCAAAGACAAACTGACTCTTTATACTCAAAGTGGAAAAATTATTGACCAGGTTGAATATAAATCGCCCGCGCCGGAAAATTTCAGCTGGCAAAAAAACGACCTGGCCAAATGGTGCTGGGATCAAATTTCACCGGCGGCGGAAAATTTAGCCAAAGAAAAAATTTTACCCAAAGCCGTCATTGCCGGCCCCAAAGAGGCTCAGGTAGGTGAAATCATTACTTTTGATGCTTCGGATTCTTTTGATCCGCAAAACCGGCCGCTGAATTTTTCCTGGGATTTCGGCGACGGCCGGAAAGACGCCGGCATCATCGTCAACCAAATTTATTTTCAGCCCGGGGAATACGAACTTTCTCTGACCGCGGAGGCCTTAAACCAAGCCAGTACGACCGAAAAACTTAAAATAAAAATTATTGGCGAAAATTCAGCCAAGCCGGAAGAAATAAAACCGACCAGCACCGCGCCAACCGATACGCCGATGCTTTGGGATCAGGAAATCCCAAATATCTTTATCTCGGAATTTTTACCCAGCCCCAATGACAGCGAAGATGAATTTGTCGAGCTTTTCAATGCCGGGCAAAACCGAGTTGATTTAGGCGGCTACCTAATCGACGACGAGGAAGGCGGCAGCAAGACTTACAAAATTTCCGCCGGCACGATAATTGAGCCGAGCCAATATTTAGCTTTCTTTAAACAGCAGACTAAAATCGCTTTGAATAATGACGCCGATACGGTCAGGCTGCTTGCCCCCAACAACCAGATTATTGATTTGGCCAAATATGAAAAAAGCGCCGCCGGGGTCAGTTTGGTTTTAGACGAAAACTTTGAGTGGCAGGAAAGCCAAACGCCGACGCCGGGCGAAATCAATTTTTTGCAGCCGCCGGCAGAAAAAGAAGCCGAAAAGCCCGAAATTTTAGGGGCGGAAACTAAAGTCGAAACCGAACACCCGGCCAGCCAGCCAAGCAACAAAAATAAATATATATTTGCGGGAATTTCAACGGCCGTCGCCCTGGGTTTGGGGGTAATTTTAAAAATCAAGCATTAACTCGGCAAATACTTGTTAATCAACGACAAATCTGTTATTCTGTATATATTAATAAGTATTAATTAATAGCTAAAAAATTATGACTCCAATGCCAAGTTCGGTTTCCGCGCCGGCCCCAAAACCAGCAGCCAAGAAACCAAACCTGCTACCTATTATCATTGTAGTGGTAATAATAGTAGTCGCTATCGCCGCTTTTGCCTTCTTGAAAGGCGGGGCGAAAAACCAAAATGGAACCGAGAAATTCGCTGCCATTTCCAGCCAGGATGCCGGCAGCAAATTAGTTAGTTTCATTAACGAAATCTACGGCCAACAAATCGGCCAGGTTACGCTAAAAACCGTAACTCAAGAAAATGGCTTATACAAAGCGACCATTACCTTGACGGAAAATGGCCAGCCGGTAGATCAAAACGTTTACATCAGCCAGGACGGAAAATTATTTCTGCCTCAGGCAATTGTCATGGAAGATGCTTTGACTCAATTCCAGGCTCTAAAACAGCAGCAGCAGGCTCAACCTCAGGGAACCGCTGGCGATGTTAATGCCGATACCAACCCAACTCCGACCCCTGCCCCAGAAGCGACTCAATAATTGATTATGGTTTCATCAGGAAAAACCAGCTGGCTGGGAATTACGGTGGTGATATTTTTAACCGGCATCGCGCTATACTTCATCAATAGTGCTTTTGCCCAGCCCTACGTGGAATGGAAAAACTATAACGAAGTTCACTCAGCCGAAATCCAAAAAATGTTAACCGAATAGATACAAAAAAACATCCCGGGTTAAACCGGGGTGTTTTTTATTTTGTTTAGTTTATTCCCATTCAATCGTTCCCGGCGGCTTATTGGTCACGTCATACAAAACTAAGTCAATACCTGAAACCGCCATAATCTTTTTGGCAATACTTTCTAAAATATTTTTTGGCATTTGGTAAAAATTAACCGTCATCGCCTCCTTGGATTCAATCGGCCGCAAAATAATGGTTTCCCCTTGACCCAAAGTCAGCGGCGCCAAAACCACGGGAAACTGCCAGATGTCATTATAAATTTTAAATCTTTTCATTTCTTGGCTGACTAAATCATCAAGTAGGCGCAGTAAATCCAGGCGGTCTTTGGTTAAATATGCTTTTTTGGTTTTGAGCCGGGCCAAATTTAAACTTTTCGGCGCCGCCAGATAAACCACCCGGTTAACTTGGTGAATCTCGTTAGTAATTCGAACGGATAAATCGTGCAAGGCTGGCCAATTAGCCGCTCCCGTAATTAAAGCCGGATGCCGGTAAGTCCGGTTATCCCCCTGAACGCCCACGCTTTTCAGCGGCAGCACTTTAGCTTGCAATTTCCGGCCAACAAGCTTTTTGAGGCGGGTATTGATGACTTTTTCATTTTCAATTTTTTCTTGGCCGTCGCTGCATAAAGTCCGAATGGCCAAACCCGGGCCGGGAAAAGGATGGCGATTAATCAAATTGGCCGGCAAGCCTAATTTTTTGCCAATTAGCCTGACTTCGTCTTTATAAAGGCTGGCCAGCGGCTCGACTAGCGCCTTTAGCTTCATCAATTTTAAAATTTCTTTGACCCGGTTATGATGAGTTTTAATTTTGTCGGCGTGTTTGGTGCCGCCGGTTTCAATCGTATCGGGGTAAATCGTGCCTTGAGCCAAAATCCAGTCTTTGGCGTTCAAGCCGCGCTGCTTCATGACCAAATCTTTAATTTCTAAAAAAGTTCTGCCGATTATTTCTCGTTTGGTTTCCGGATCAATCACGCCTTTTTCGGCTTGCAAAAATATGTCGGCCGCGTCAAAAACCGCCAGATTATCAAAACCAGCTTTAGCTAAAGCCTGTTTAACTTTTTGGGCTTCGTTGAGCCGAACAAAGCCATTATCGATATGCAAGCCAAAAACCCGTTTTTTACCTAAAATCTTTTCCAAAATCGCGAAACAAACCGAGGAATCAACACCGCCGGAAACCAGCAAAAAAACATTTCTTTGGCCGACTGTTGCTTTGACGTCTTGAATAATCTGCTGCCAGTATAAATCCAAAGACCAATCTTTTTGACAATGGCAAATCTTAAAAACAAAGTTGCTTAAAATCTTAAGACCTTCTAGGGTATGGGCGACTTCGGGATGAAACTGCAAACCATAAACTGATTTTTTTTCATCAGCCATTGCCGCCACCGGACAATCGGCAGTTTTGCCTAAGGCGATAAAACCCGGCGGTAAAACCTTGACGCTGTCGCCATGGCTCATCCAAATTTTTTGCTTTTTGGTCAAACCGAAAAATAATTTTGATGGCCTTGAAATTACCAATTCCGCAAAACCATATTCTTTAGTTTTACCGGGCATTACCCGGCCGCCCAAATGGCTGGCAATCAGCTGATGGCCGTAGCACAAGCCTAAAATCGGCACGCCTAAACTAAAAAACTGCCGGTTATATTTAACCGCGGTCTGGTCATAAACGCTATTCGGCCCGCCGGATAAAATTAAGCCCTTAATTCCTTTAATTTTTTCCAATTCAACTGTCGGCGGATAAATTTCAGCAAAAACTCCCAGCTGCCGAATCCGCCGGGTAATTAAGTGGGTATATTGCGAGCCAAAATCAATGATGGCGATTTGCGATTTTTTCATAAATTGATTATATCGTAAATTTCAGTTATGATAAAGAATAATCAGTTTTTAGCTATTAGCTTATAGCTTTTAGAATTTTACTCCTAAAAGCTAGTGGCTAAAAGCTAACAGCTAAATTTATTATGAAAGAGGCTCTAACCTTTGACGACGTTTTGCTCGTCCCCCAAAAATCAACTGTCTCCCCCGGCCAAGTTTCAACTCAGGTTCAGCTGGCGAAAAAAATTAAACTGGAAATTCCGATTATGTCGGCGGCCATGGATACGGTAACCGAAAGCGCGATGGCAATTGTTTTAGCCAAAGCCGGCGGCCTAGGAATTATTCATAAAAATAATACGATTGAACAGCAGGCAGCGGAAATTAAAAAGGTAAAGCAGCAAAATCTGCTTTGCGGCGCGGCCGTTTCAGTCGGCGACGGAGCAATTTTACGGGCTAAAGCCTTGGCCGAAGCCGGCGTCGATGCCATTATTATTGATGTCGCTCACGGCCATTACTATAAAGTCGCCGAAACCATTAAAATTCTGAAAAAAACTTTGCCCAAAAAAGTTTTAATTATCGGCGGCAATGTCGCCACGGGCAAAGCCACTTTAGACTTAATTAAAGCCGGCGCGGACGCGGTGAAAGTCGGCGTCGGACCCGGCTCGATTTGTACTACCAGAATTATCGCCGGCATCGGCGTGCCCCAGCTGACGGCGATCATGGACGCGGTGAAAGCGGCAAAAAAAACCAAAACCCCGATTATTGCTGATGGCGGGATAAAATATTCCGGCGACTTGGTCAAAGCTTTGGCTGCCGGGGCGAGCGCCGTTATGTTAGGCGGCCTGTTTGCCGGCACTGACGAAGCCCCCGGCAAAATTATTGAAACTAATGGCGAAAAATTTAAAACTTACCGCGGCATGGGTTCAATTGACGCGATGCAAAAAGGCAGCAAAGATCGTTATTTGCAGGGCGACAAGCCGGAGAAAGAACTGATTGCCGAAGGCGTCGTTGGCCAGGTACCCTACAAAGGGCCAGTGGAAAATATTATCAATCAATTAGTCGGCGGCCTGCGCCAAGGGCTGGGCTATTGCGGCGCCAAAGACCTTGTCTCGCTTTGGCAAAACGCCGAGTTCGTCAAAATTTCCACGGCTGGCTTGAAAGAGAGCCACCCTCATAGCCTTCAAAAAATCAAAGCCGCACCGAATTACAAAAGTGACTTTATTTAAACATGATTTGGGGTTTAAAGACATTATCCATTTTTGATTTTTGGACGATTGAACATATTTTAAGCGGCCTTTCGATCGGCTCGCTGGTCTTGGTTAACAACCACAAAAGCCTAGGCCGGGTTTTTGCCAATCTCAAGGAGCAGGTTTTTCCGCCCAAAAAAATCAACTATTTAAAAACCAAATACGACCTGATTTTTGTTTTATTTCTGGCTTATCTTTGGGAAACATTTGAGCACTACCTGGAAACCGGCTTGCTCGGCGCCAAAGCGGAATACTGGTTTGCCGGCGTTGAATTCTGGCCTAACCGGCTAATCGCCGATCCGCTAATGCTGGTCTTGGGATACTGGATTGTCAAAAAGATTCCCAAACTGGTTTGGCCGGCTCGGGTTTTGTCTCTCACCTGGCTTTTGGTTCATATCTTTATTTTCCCCGACAGCATGTACCTCCACACGATATTTCCTTTTCATTTTTAATTAGCCACAAATTATTTTAACTAAACCGCCCGGCTTGACATCGGGCGATTTTTGTTATAATTTTTTTAGGCCAGCGCCTAACCAAGGGAGGAAAATAGCTATGGCAATAAAAAGACTTACCATTGTTGGCCCAATGAGGTTTTGGATAGAATTGCTTACCCACATTGAACCCGAACTCAGACCGAAACTTACCGGCCCCATGGATAAAGAAGCGGCAATTACATTATCGCTTGCTATTCCGGGATCCGCCATCTGCTTCCATCGCGACAATTTGGCCACCGCCAGGGAAACCAAGCAAAACTACCCCGACCTCACCGTTTTGGTCTTGGCTCCAACCAACCTAACCGGCCAAGTGGAGGAGTTAAGGACAAGTGGCCCTAACCTCCGGCCGCTGACCGATTTGCTTTAAACCGCTTTTGTTTGAAAAAACCGAAGCGGTCTTTTTTATAGTATGATACTAATTACAAATTTATCCGAATCTACTAATTACGAATAAAGGGCCGCACCGTCTGGCGGAGACCAACACTTGTGTTGATGCTAGGCTAATATTACAAAACAAGTTTTGTTCTCCGAGCTATGCCGCGGAGGCCAAAACTTGTTTTGCCGACTGAATAGCCGAAAGCTAAATTAATCCAATCGCTGGCGGAGCTTCATGTGGGCTTTTTGCAATTCCAATATCAGCTGGCTTTCATCGACTAGATTATGAATCCGGTTGGAAATTATAAATTCGCCGTTAATCATCAAGTCCCGGATATTCCGGCCGCCGTGGGTAATCATATTGCCGACTAAGCTCAGCGGCTTTTTTTCGTTATAAGGCATAAAACCCCGGTCGCGCAGTTTCCAAAAAGCCAAATCCGCCTTGTAGCCGGGTAAAATTTTCCCGACGCGGCCGAGTTTCAAAACGGCCGCGGCTTGCGACGTCATCATTTTGAATAAATCTTCGTATAAAATCCGGCTGGTGTGCTGGTGCATAATCCGCGCCTGCATTGCTTCCGAAAGCAAATCCAAACTGTTTTTGGAAATCACACTGTCAGTACCCAAGGCAATTCGGTCGGCGGCTTTTTTGGCCACGAACAAACTGTACTTGAATTCGCCGGAACGATGGATTTTGTTTGACGTCGGTAAATGGATAATGCCGATTTTATATTTTTTAACCAGCTCAATTTCTTTTTCGGACAAATGAACCGCGTGGGACAAAATGACATTGGAGTTGGCTAAGCCGAAATCAACCAGCGCTTCGACGGTTCTTTTGCCGAATTTTTTGACCCCTTCCCTGACCCAGGCTTCGGTTTCAGCCGCGTGCATGGTCAAAATGACGTCGTATTTTTTAATCAAGCTCTTGATTTTTTCAAGCTGTGCCGGACTGGCCCGGTGCAAATAGTGAATCGAAATCGCCGGCTGAGAGAAATACTTTTTCTGGTTTTTTAAATATTTTTCAACCAAAGCCGGAGAATTTTTGGGGTGAGTGTTGGAAACCGCCGAAAGCGCATTGATGACATTTTGCTTGGTCAAAACCGCCGCTTGTTCCACCGGCTCAAACACGGCGTAATGGCTCAAAGTGGTGGTAATGCCATTTTTTTGTTCTTCGGTAAAATCGCCCACCGCTCCCAAATAAAAATCTTCGGGCTTCATTTTGGCTTCCAGCTGGGCCATTTTCGCTACCTGATCGACGATATTGCCTTTGTCCAAAGTCAATGACGACCGTAAAAGATACATCGGCGGATGGGCGTGAGCGTTGATAAAGCCGGGCGTTACCACGATGCCGCTGCGCTTTGAAGCGTTGTAAATCAAGTCAATTTTATTTTTGGGGATGGTTTTTTTTCGGGCTGAAAACACCTCTTTAATTTTCCCGTCGACAATGTAAATCGATTGATTGGGCAAGACTTGCAGCCGATTTTTGCTGTCGGTAGTAATTATAAAAACCGCGCCGGAAATTAAAACCCGCCGGAATTTTTTGGGCGAGCCGATGATTTCGTAGCGGCTGTGCTTTTGCCTCTCGATCAAATAACCGGGCTCATCCTGCACTACCTCGAAAATTGTCTTGCCTTTTTTGATGATATTATCCATATTTTTGAGCTAAACCAACTTATTAACTTACCAACTTACAAACTTATCAACTTAATACTATTATAGACAAGGAAGGCGGTTTGAGCAAATTTATCGCTTATGCTATAATTTTTTTATATGAGCGTTAAATTTTCCGATGTCATGACAAAAAGCGACTGGCTCAAGATGAGCGTTTTACTGATAGTAGCGGTCGGCTGCTGGATTTGGGTTTGGACTGAATACCAAAAACCAATGATCGCACCGGACTGGGAAAGCCGCGTAATCAGCCAACAATAATCAATCGTCGGGCGACAAATAATATCTCCGAAAAAGAGATTTTTTTTAATTGACAAGTTCAGCCGATTTAGCTTAAAATGCAGTCATCAAGGGAGGCGAAAGCTTTTCTTTTTTGTAGAAGTTCCTTGTCAATTAAACAAAAAAACTGCGGCGATAAACCCAGAAGAGAGGAAACTGAACATGAAATTCTTGACTGACGAACAAGCAAGGCAGATTGGCCACCAATTCGGCACGCCAGTCTATGTTTACTCCGAAGCTGAGTTGGTAAATTCAGCAAAAGCCCTGCTGGCTTTTCCCCATGCCTTCGGACTGACCGTCCGATATGCAATGAAGGCTTGTCCGAACCGGGCAATCCTCCAGATACTCACCCAACAGGGACTGCACATTGATGCCAGTTCCGGCTACGAAGTCCATCGCGCCATAGCCGCCGGGATTTCGGCTGACAAAATTCAGCTAACCAGCCAGCAATTGCCTGACGACATTTTGGAGTTGGCGACTCTCGGCGTTCGTTTCAATGCCTGTTCTTTGCACCAACTGGAAACCTTTGGCCGGCTCTGCAACAGTGAAAGAATCGAGCCAACTGCTGACTGCCGAAACATCAGTATTCGGGTCAACCCAGGACTAGGTTCGGGCCACTGCGGCAGATGCAACACGGGCGGGTCGGGTTCCAGCTTCGGCATCTGGCATCAGCAGCTAGCCTCAGCCAAGGCTTTAGCTGAAAAGTATGGGCTCAAAATCACTCGGCTGCATACTCACATCGGTTCAGGCAGCGACCCTGCCGTTTGGGTCAGAGTTGCCGATATGAGTTTACTTATTGCCGAGCGATTGCCCGATGTCGAAATGGTGAATCTAGGCGGCGGCTTCAAAATTGGCCGCGTCGAAACTGAAATAACCACCGACCTACAAGTCTGCGGCGAGGCGGTCAAGAAAGCTTTTGAAAGATTCGCTCAAAGAACTGGCCGAGAGCTGAAACTCGAGATTGAACCGGGTACGTATGTCGTGGCCGGCGCCGGATCAATTGTTGCCAGCGTCATTGACGTTGTAAGCACTAAACCAGGCGACGGCGGCCAAACTTTCATCAAAGTTGATACCGGTATGACCGAAAACCTCCGGTCAAGCTTATACGGCGCCCAACATCCGATTACCGTAGTGCCGATGTCGGCTGGCCAAAACCGAGGCATGCATCTATACGTCGTAGTCGGACATTGCTGTGAAAGCGGCGATCTGCTGACTCCGGCACCGGGAGAGCCTGAGACTATTGCTACCCGGAGATTAACCGAAGCTAGAATTGGCGACTATGTTGTGATTGACTTCACCGGTGCCTACTGTGCCGGAATGTCAGGTGCGGGGTACAACTCATTTCCGGCGGCACCAGAAGTGCTGGCTCGTCTAGACGGAACATTTCAACTGATCCGGCACCGCCAGACGCTGTCTCAATTGATACAAAACGAAATCGGACTCGACTAAACCCACGGGTTTGTCAGAAAAGGAGAATTAACGATGTCTACGAATAATAAATGGCGAAGGCGAATCACCCTACGCTGCGGCGGGGCTAACTTTGATGCTCCAGGCACCGGCTACAGTTTCAGCGCGGTGTTAGCCAAAGAACAAGAATTGGCCAAGGCTAACAAACCCAATGATCGAACTTCGGCGCTTTTGGCCATGTCAATTGCCGACCCAACGGGGAAAATGTCACGGGAGGTCTTTGGTGCGGGCATTACTTACTATTACCAAAGCCCCGATGCCACCCGCTATACCGACCTCAGAGGTATTACGCCGATGAACGTCGCACAACGTCAGTTTATCGACACGCACGTCGCCATCGCAGACTACCTTAAACAGCGTTTTCCAGGTGAAGCGACTGCACAATTAACGCCAAACTGGGTTCAGTACTCCGGCCATGGCATCAAGGGTGTCCTAGCTGACATCATACCGGCGGCGTTGTTTGACCCCAAAACCATCCTGGTATTTCCGGTGCCCGGTTACCCGGTTATCAAAAGCGATATAAACCGCCGCCAGGCCGCTATCATCGACTTGGTGATGCAACCTGACTCAACCGGCCGCTGGCTGATTGCCGAACAATTGGAAAAAATCCACTTTGATCCGAATGCCAAAATCGTCGTTTACGTCAATGTGCCTCACAATCCCACCGGTACCGGCTATCGGACGGCTGACTGGCAGCGGTTGCTTTCTTGGGCTTCGGCTAACGACGCCACTTTAGCGGTGGACGAAGCCTACATCGACCTTTGCTACGACGAAGAATGCGTCAGCGTTCTAACAATTCCCGGCTGGGAAAAATCATGTATTGTTTTACAGAGCGTCAGTAAAGGCTGGAATGCCACCGGCCTGCGTTTTGGCTGGATGGTTGGCCACCCGACCATAATTGCGGCCTTGCGTAAAGTCGCCGACGTCAAAGACAGCGGCTTGTTCGGACCCAGCATTGCATCTGGACTCGAATGCCTGGCTCATCCCGAGTTGACACGAGAAACCCGCGATAAATACCGGCGACTTCATCAGACGCTGTCTGCCGGCCTGCAGCAAGCGGGCTTCGCCGCGGCAATGCCTAATGCCGGGCTTTGCCAGTTCACGCCAGCGCCGAAATCAGCCAATGGCGAGGAGTTTGCCGATGCGGGCGAATGCGCTCAGTGGCTGCGGGAGAACCTGCGGATTTCGGTGATGCATTATAACGTGGACGGCCGACCCTATTTGCGCTGGGCCGTTACGATCAAACCCATTCTTGAATGCGGTTTGCCGGATGAAGCGGCAGTCATTGCCGAAGCTATCCGGCGGCTCCAGGAGGTAGAATTCAAATTCTAACCCGTGCCTCGTGTTTTACACTTGGTACGGGTCTTTTTTTATAACAAAAAATCAGCGTTTAAGCGCTAATTTTACAAATTTTTATTCCATACTAAACTAAAAAATTGACCACTAGGAGCGGGTGACCCCGATAGAATCAGAATAACCTTAACTAGAATTAATGATTTTCCAAACCGCTTTAGGACTTTTTAATAACTTTAAATATCTCTCACGTCTTATTACTTCTCTAAGTGAATTATACCTTTCTGAATAAATTAGTTGGTAAGGCCGATAGTAACGTGTTGCCAAACAAAAGCCATTGTTATGTCGTAACAATCTTTTTTTAATATCTTTTGTCTGACCTATATACATTCGCCCATTTTTAAGGCTTTGCAGAATATAAACATAAAACATAGCTTTGGCGCTATGTTGATAGACTTTTCCGTACTGAGAGCGGGTGACCGGACTCGAACCGGCGATCTTCTCCTTGGCAAGGAGACATTCTACCACTGAACTACACCCGCTCTCAGTACGGAAAATATTAAGATTAATGAGTACAAATAACTATAAGTATGGATGCTTCCGATTCTATCGGGGCGATCTTCTCCTTGGCAAGTTGAGCTGGGTCGAAATCC
>JBAYLH010000019.1:0-20559 GCA_041664165.1 Candidatus Buchananbacteria bacterium
CAACCGACTGATTTCTTCTCGCTCCAAATCGCTTAATCTTAAATAATTTGTCATAGAAATCTAGCGTATCATTATTGGCGCTTAGCGCCAAATATGTTGCGTTAGATTCTGGACTCAAACTATGTTATAGTCCAGTAAAAAACAAAATCACCCTTTTGGGTAGAATGGAGGAGTTGTTGCATGAAAGCTGTAGCTAAAGAAGAAGAAGTGGGTCATTATGCTATAGTTGTGGCCGACGGCTGCCAAAGGGTGGTCGAGATATTAGAAACAACCATAATTCACACGGTTACTTTCGTCGACAACAAAAAGTCAGGGCGTTGCACTGTCACCCCAAAAGATATCCTGTCTTACTGTGGCTCTGCGGCAGAAGCCACAACGTATTGCGAACCTCGAACACCGGTCTTGTCCGCCAGTTGCGGCCAAGGCTAAGGTCTATAAACCCGAAACCAACGAAGTTTAGGAGGTATCCCTATGGAACTACCTACGACGAATTACGTTGTCGTGAAAGACGGCGACCAGGTTCGACCCGCCCGGTTGGATAAAACCGTCCACCATGTCGTCTATGTCGACGGCCAAGTGGATGAACCGGCGGTTGTTGACGCCGATCAGGTACTGGCTTTCTGCGGAGATGAGCAGGAAGCAACAGGGCTTACAGGTCGGCTCAACCGTAAGCCCGTCGCCACCGAAGACGGAGATACCTGACAAATCACCGAAGTCGGTCGGCGCTAGCCACTGTTCCCCCTCTCATCGCGAGGCCGGAGTTTCCCTAAAGGAAATTTCCCGGCCTCTTTTTTTAACCCCGCACCAAGTCGATAGTTAAAAATTTGCTCTACCGAATGCCGCTTGGCGGGACGGGTTTACTAAGAATTTGTTTAATTTGTTTGATCGTTTCCACTCTGACTAATTCGGCTCTCAGCTCCGCCGCGCCGGCAAAACCCCGGACATACCAGGCCAAGTGTTTTCGGGTTTCAATAATCCCCTGCTTGCCTTTGGCTTTCTCCGCTAAAGTCGCATGCCGTATCGCGACTTTTTTGATTTGGGAAAAATTCAATTCCTGATACTTGCCGGTTTTCAGATAATCTTTGGTTTGTTTGAACAGCCAAGGCTGGCCATAAAGTCCCCGAGCCAAGCCCACGCCGTCAACGCCGGTTTTTTCTAGCATCAATTTGGCATCTTCCGGCTGATTGATGCCGCCATTGCCTAAAACTAGGCCAGGGAAAGCCTGTTTGACTTTTTTTATCATCTCGTAATCAATGGGCGCGCCGTAAGGATTTTTAAACGGCCGGCCGTGAATCATCAACGCCGCGACCGGCAAATCAGAAATCGCCTTGACGAAATCCAAGGCGGTAATCCCGTCAATTCCCGATCTGATTTTGACTGACACCGGCAACTTGGTATTTTCTAAAACAATTTCAATCAGCCGGCGGCAATGCTTTAAATCCCGCATCAGCGTAATTCCCCCGCCGTGCGCCACGACTTTTTTCGCCGGACAGCCGAAATTCAGGTCAACGCCGGAAAAGCCGGCCTGTTCGACGATTTTTACCGCCGCGGGAAACATCTCCGGCCGCTTGCCGAAAAGCTGGCAGACAATCGGCTTTTCGCTTTTTTCAAATTTCAATAGCGCCAAAGTTTTTTTGGCGCTATAATACAGAGCGTCGGCGGAAACCATTTCCGTATATAAAACATCGGCGCCAAAAGATTTATTCAGCTGGCGAAAGGCTGAATTAGAAACACCCGCCATCGGAGCGAGTGCCAAAATTGCCGACCGACCGGAGAGGCCGGGTTTATTCAATTTTTGCCAAAAATTTGTCATATTCAGTAAAGCCGGTAGACCCAAGTAAAACCAGCAACCTGGATTCATTGGCCGACTAAAACTAACTGGATTTACTTATTTTATTATAAACAAAATCCGCCAACGCCGTGGCTGAGTTCGGCTTGCCAATTTCGCCGGCGGCTTTTTTCATCCGCTCAAGTTTGTCAGGATAAGCAATCAAGTCATTTACTGCCTCAATTATTCCGTTGAAATTATCGGCCTTAACCGCAGCGCCGCGGCTGACCAAAAAATCAACATTATCCTCTTCCTGGCCAGGAATAACTTTGTTTATTACCATCGGTAATTTTTTCGCCATACATTCAGAAACCGTCAAACCCCCGGCTTTGGTAAAAATCAAATCAGAAACAGTCATTAATTCATGCATATTGTCGACAAAGCCAAAAACTTTAATATTTGGTTTTGAATGAAGGTCTGAATTATCCAAATCAGCTTTCAAATATTTATCTCGGCCGGCCACGACAATAAACTGCACCTGATCATCGTGTTTTTTTCTCACGCCTTCAATAATATTTTCCATGGCCACAAAATCGAATTGGCCGCCAACGATTAAAACGGTCGGCAATTTTGAATTAAGGCCGAATTTTTTACAGAGCTGCTCTTTGTCTAATTCCGCGGCAAATTTCAATTCAATCGGGATTCCTAAAACAATAATTTTGTCAGAACTTACACCAAGCTGCTCTAACCCGTCACTAACCACTTCATTGGCGACAAAATAATAATTTACTTCCTGGCTGACCCAGAAACTATGAACCCCAAAATCAGTCATAACGATCGAAGAATAAATATCAACTACTTTTTTTTCCTTTGACCTTGAAATTATAACCATTGGCAGCGGATGAGTTGAAATAATAAAATCCGGTTTGAATTCCAAAACAAACGGAATAAATCTCTTTTCAATCGCCAGCCGAGAAATCAAACTCGGCAGCTTCTGGTTTGACGGTTTTTTAAATTGGCTATATAGCCAGCCCCACAACTCGGGCTTTTTGGCGCTAATCATATTGTAGCCTTCTACAAAAGCCTTGCGATACAAACGATTGGCGAAACTGACGATATCAACATTTTTTACTTCAACGGCGGGGTATTTGTTTTTAAAAGCCTGCTCAACCGCCCGGGCAGCCGTAACATGCCCCATTCCGCCGCTCGAATAAACAATTAGGATTTTTTTCATAATTAATCAAAATTATCAATTAAATTTTCACAATAATTGCCTGATGAATATTTGTAATCTTTAAAATTATTTATGATTTTATGTTTTTGGGGGTTCCACCGGATATATTCGAGGTGATAATTAAAATCATTATCGTTTCGGATATAACGGTCAAAAAATGATTTTTGCCATTGAAATTTCAATCTGCCATTCCAATGACACCGAAGGCGAGGATATATATCCTCGCCTTCGGTGTCGGATGATTTTATCATCTCATTAATATGAAGGGAGGATGTTCTTTTCAAATTATGCAAAATCTGCGAAATATTATATTTATCTCCTGGCCGGATTAACAAATGAACATGGTCAAATAAAATCACAAACCCGTATAAATTAAATTTCTTCAAATTTTTACAATATTTTAAATCATCAATGAACAATTCACAAAATATTTCTTCCTTGAAAAAAGGAAACCTGTTTTGGACAACAATGGTAACAAAGTAAATCGCGTCGGGAAAGTATATTCTTTTTTGTGAATTTCGATGCAACATAGCAAAAATTTCGCGCTATGTTGATTTATTTTAATCTTCTGAAATCTACCGACAGCAGTTTTTATTTTGGGAAATAATAAAATGGTTATCGGATAAATCATCAATAACATATCCTTTCCCCTCAATCACCTTCCTTAGCTCATCAGCTTTTTCCCATTCTCTTTTTTCTCTGGCTTGCTGTCTTTCATTAGCCAACTTAATTATTTCTTCCGGAATTAGGCTGACCTTATCAAAACCTAAACCTAAAACTTTATCAAAATCAATCAGAGTTTCTTTGACATCTTGCGGTTTTTCTCCGCTTTTTGTCAATTCCCAAATTATTGCCAAGGCCTTGGGAAGATTTAAATCATCGTTAATAGCTAATACGAATTTTCTCTTAAAAGATTTGATAATTTTCCCCTTTACCATTTTTTCTATGATGCCTAAAGCTCTAATTTTATTTTTCAGTTCAACCAAACCATTCTGCGCCGCTTGCAAAGCTTCCCAGCTAAAGTTCAATTTTTGCCGGTAATGAGTCTGAAGACATAAATAACGAAAAGCCAGCGGATCAAAACCTTTGTCAATCGCCGTCTGCAAAATTATTAGGTTGCCTTCGGATTTACCCATCCGACCGGAATCAATTACCAAAAATTCGCCGTGCAGCCAAAATTTCACCGCTTCCCGGCCGGTGATGCCCCAATTCTGAGCCCGCTCGTTGGTATGATGAACCGGAATATGGTCAATGCCGCCGCAATGAATGTCAAATTCCGAGCCTAATTTTTTTAAGCTCATGGCCGAACATTCCAAATGCCAGCCGGGAAAACCCTTGCCCCAGGGTGAATCCCATTCCATTTGCCGCTTAGAATCTTTGGGGCTGAATTTCCACAAAGCAAAGTCCGTGGGATTTCTTTTCTCCGGGTTAACTTCGACCCGGGCGCCGGCTTTTTGACCGGCTAAATTCAAATTGGCTAGCTTGGCGTATTCCGGATACCGGCTGGTGTCAAAATAAATGCCGTCAGCGGTTTTGTAAGTCAAGCCTTTTTTTTCCAATTTTTTTACCAAATCAATCTGTTCTTTGATATAATCAGTCGCTTTGCACCAAACTGACGGTTCCAAAATATTCAAGTCTTTCAAATTCTTTTTAAACTCTTGAGTGTAAAATTCCGCAATTTCCCAAACGGTCTTGCCTTCGCGCCTGGCGCCTTTTTCCAGTTTATCTTCGCCGACGTCAGCGTCAGACGTCAAGTGGCCGACATCCGTGATATTGGTAACGTGTTTGACTTTGTAGCCGTTATAAAGCAAGACTCTTTTTAACAAATCTTCAAAAAGGTAGGTCCGCAAGTTGCCGATATGGGCATGATTATAAACCGTTGGCCCGCAGGCATAAAGGCCGACCGTTTTGCCAGCAATCGGTTTAAAATCGCTTTTTTTGCGAGTCAAAGTATTGTATAAACTGATTTTTTCCATAAGTAAATTTTAACCAATTTTAAGGTTTTAAGCAAGAAAAAAGCGGCTCAACTGAGTTTAGTGAGTCGCTATCCGATGTCGAAATGCCTCCGGAAATTAAAGATGGCGCTGGCCGTGCCAAAGGCCAAACCCATCCAGCCGAAAATCCGGCCAATGTCCAATAGTTGCGGCCAAATGGCCAAAACTATGCCCAAGCTGTAAAGCAACATGCTCAGCTTGCCATAGATATTTTCCGGTACTACTTGCTGATCAGAGCGGAAAAACCTGATAAAGACCGTCGCCAAGACAATCCCTAGGCCGACAAAGGAAAATACGATCAAGTAACGATCAACTGGCCAGAATTCTGCCACCCCCAAGGGTACTACCAGCAACTTATCGGCAATCTTGTCCATCAACGAACCGATGGCGGATTCTTTACCTGTCGCCCGGGCAATCAGCCCGTCCAAGAAATCAGTTAGCAGAATTAACCCAAACGCAACGGCAAACTCAAAGCGGCCTTGGTAATTTCCCCAAAAAATCCAGGGCAGAATTAGAACTGCCGCTGCCAGACGAAAACCCGTAATCAGGTTGGCCGAAAGCCAGCCTGGCCAATTTTTTCTAAGCCAGGGAATTAGCACTGCTTCTTTCTTGCTGCTGGCAAATTCCAGCAAGCGCCTGACCCCAGACTCAAAAGCCAGGGCAAATTTCTCTACCCAAATGACTCCGTCGCTAAAAAAAGGCATCGCGTTGCCCCTCCAGGTTTGTCTCGTAAAAATCAATGAACCGCTTTCACCTTAGCGATATTTGAGCTTAATGTCAATGGAATTTATAAAAAAAGTACCCCACTTTACTAGGCTTAAACTAAAGCCGACTAAAGTCGGATAACCGATTTTATCTTTACTCCCACTCTTTCCCCTGTCTAACCAATAACTCTGCCGCTTTTTGTGGTTCAGCCATCAGTTCTTTGACCGCTTTTTCCATCCGCATTCCCTGAGAACCCTTAACCAAAATCAAGTCGCCGCTGGCAATCCGATTCTGCAAAAACTTTCCCGCTGCCAAGCTAGTTTGAAAATTGAAACATTTGTCCTTTGGCATTCCGGCCTTAATCGCCCCGCGCACCATGTCGCGCGATCTCTCGCCAACGGTGATTAAATAGTCAATCTTATACTGTTTGACCGCGGCGCCGATCTCTTGGTGCGCCTGTTCAGTGATTTTGCCTAATTCCAGCATATCGCCCAAAACAGCGTACTTTTTATTATGCTTATCCAAATTAAGCTGGCCTAGCTGATAAAGCGCTTTTTTGGCGGCTAGCGGCGAAGAATTATAAGTATCATCGATAATCAAAGTTTCTTTGATGCCGGAAATCAAATGCATCCGGCCTTTCGGCGGCTCAAAATTTTTCAGGCTTTCAATAATGGTATGCAAATTTAATTCATAAATTAAGCCGACCGCAATCGCCGCCAAAGCGGTATAGACCAAATGCTCGCCCAAAACCCGGGGTAATAATACCGGCATCACTTTGCCCTGATAATTAAGCTTGAAGCTGATGCCCTGAATCGTTGAAATATCTTTATAATCAACCTCATGGCTGACCGCCACGCCGGTGGCCAAAACATCAGCCTGCGGCGCGAAACCAAAAGTCATCACCTTGGCATTGGTAATCTCTTTCATCGCATAGACTAGCCGGTCATCGCCGTTTAAAACCGCGTAGCCGGTCTTTGGCAAGGCTTTGACCAAAAGCCCTTTCTCTTTTGCTACGTCCGGCAAGGTGTCAAAAAATTCCAAATGAACCGGCGCCACCGCCGTTACCACGCCGACTTTTATCGGCACAAAGCCGGTTAAATATTTGATATCGCCGGGATGGTCGGCGCCCATTTCCAAAATTAAAATATTCGGATAATTTTTATCTTTAAAAACCAACAACCGGCCGGCTTGCCAAAAAACCAAAAACCATTTTAATAACGACCTACCGCCGGGTTCGGCTCCGATAATGGTTAGCGGCGTGCCGATTTCGTTATTATAATTTTTAAGGCTTCGCCGAACATTGTAAGCTCCGGCTAAAACCGTATAAATCGCTTCTTTGGTTGAAGTCTTGCCGACGCTGCCGGTGATGGCAATGACTTGCGGCTGATACTTATCTAAAATCGCCGCCGCCAAAAACCGCAGCCATTTTTTTAATAATTTTTTAGCAATTTTTTTCATATCTAAAACCTAACCCCTAATACCCTAAAACCTATAACCTAACTTCCTAACACCTAATAATCCGGCGGTATCTGATAATAGTTTAGCAGATAAGCGGCGATATCGTGAAATAGCGGGCAAATCGTATCTTCGGCAAACCGCGGACCGCTGGGATTATTTAATTTAACCAGCATGACAAATTGCGGATTGGAAACCGGACCGAAACCGACAAAGGTGTGGATCGTTTTGCCGCCATAGCCGCCGCCGGGAGCTGGCACCTGAGCCGTACCGGTTTTACCGGCAAAATAATAGCCTTTAACGCCGGCTTTTTTGCCATAGCCTCTTTCCACAACCGAAGTCAGCATCCCGGTTAATAATGTCGCTGTTTTCGGATCAACTACTTGTCTGACTGTCTGCGGCCCAAACTCTTCTTTTTTGCCGTCAGGATGAATTATTTCGGAAACTAAATACGGTTTAACCAGTGTTCCTTTATTGGCAATCGCGCCAAAAGCAGCAGTTAGCTGCAGCGGCGTTACGGTAATCCCCTGGCCGAAGGCTGAAGTCATGCCGTAGATTCTGCCGGGCTTATCCAGCGGCGAAATATCGCCCGGCATTTCCTTGTCCAAAGTAATGCCGGTCGGCTGGCCGAAACCGAAAGCTTTGACGTATTTTTGAAAGGTCTCTTTGCCGATTAATTGTTCGACAAAAATAACGCCGGTATTTAATGAATTTTCCAGCACTTGAATCATGGTTTGTTGGCCGTGAGCCTTCAAATCAGAATTCCGAATCGTGAAAGAATCAATTTTGACTTCGCCCGTATCGATGTAAGTTGACTCCGGAGTAACTTTTCCTGAATCAAGCCCGGCCGCCATCGTTACCATTTTAAAAACTGAACCCGGTTCATAAGCGGCAAAAATTGCCGGATTGTTGAAATAATCAATATTTCCAACCTCGCCGTAATTTTCCGCATCATAATCGGGATAATTGCACATCGCCAAAATCTCGCCGCTTGGCTTCATAATAATTACCGTTCCGCTTTCCGCCCTGAAATAGTCATAATAAAATTTCAATTTTTGGCAGGCGATAAACTGAACCGTGCGATCAATGGTTAAAACCAAATCAACGCCGTTTTCCGCTTTTTTTATTGACCGCGGACCAATGGTGATTAAAGAACCGAGGGCGTCTTTGATTGATTTGATCTCGCCCGATTTTCCGGTTAGCGGCTGGTTAAAATAGCCTTCAAGGCCATATTGGCCAATTTTTTCATCACCTTTGAAACCGACAAAGCCAAAAAGCTGCCCGCCGATTCCTTTCTCGGGATAAAACCGATAGCTTTCCGGCAAAATTCCGATGCCCTCAATTTTTAATGCCTGAATCTTTTCCATTTCCGGTTTGGCAACTTTATGCTTAATCGGCTCATAAGGGTCGCTACCTTTACTTAGTTTGGCTAACAGCGGCTGCCATTCTTCTTCTTTTAATCCTAAAATCGGCGTAATCGCATCAATCACTTTTTTGGCATCTTTGATTTTTACCGGCTCGGCGTAAACTAAATAATAATCCCGATTGGTAACTAAAGGAAAAAGCTGATCTTTTTCTTTGGTATAAATCGAACCGCGAAGCGGCAGCAAGTTCTTCAATACCTCCTGCCTTCGTTCGGCCAAATCATGATAGAATGAATGATCCCAGATTTGCAAGACGAATAAACGGCCAATAATGACGAAGCTGATAAAAAAAATAATCAGTGCTAAAAGGGTTATCCTTTTTTGGTAAAGCGATTGAATTGGCTCGGATTTTTGCCGTTTAATTATCGCCATGAAAAAATAAATTAATTACTTCGCTAAATTTACCAATAACATTAATTTAAACTTAAACCCCGCCAAAAAGCAACGGGGCTGGTTTGAATTATTTTTTTATTTAACGGGCTAAAGCCACCGGCGTTGTTTGCAGATAATCCGCTTTGCCGGAAGCAACCAGGCCGAGTTTATCAACTTTTTCTTTAACTGCACCCATTGACTGAAGGCTTAAAGCATCAAGCTGTAAATCCGAATTTTCCTGGCTTAACTCAGCAACCCTATTTTCCAGTTCCTTAATTTGGTAACCCTTAGTTGCTAAACTGTTAATCTGAATCAGATAGCTAATACCGGCAACCGCAATCAAAGTAACCAACATCACTTTTAAATCCTGGCTGCTTATCTTTACAAAAGAAAACCTTTTTTTGGAGCGGCTGGATTCTCTAGCTGGTTTTTTGGCGAGGCGGAAAAATTTGGACATATTTTTATTTTTTATTTTTATTAAATTTTTTGAGCGACTCTTAATTTAGCGCTGCGGGATCGGGAATTTTCTAAAACTTCCTGCTGGCTTGGCTCGACGGGCTTAGGCGTAATTATTTTTAAAGTCTTTTTATGCCGGCACTGGCAAGCAGGCATGGTCGGCGGACATATACAATCTTTGTTTTCCTGCCGGAAAAATTCTTTAACCGTCCGGTCTTCCAAAGAATGATAGCTGATAACGGCGATTTTGCCGCCTTTGGCCAGTAAACCGACCGCCTGGGGCAAAACGACTTTCAAATTTTCCAATTCTTCATTAACCGCAATCCTCAAAGCCTGAAAAATTTTTGTCGCCGGATTAATTTTTGATTTGCCACGGTAAAATCGCCGGTAAACTTCGGAAATTATTTCCACTAGCTGAAGCGGCGTATTTATTATTTTATTTTTGCGGGCGGCGATAATTTTACCGGCAATTTGCCGGGCTAACTTTTCTTCGCCGAATTCTTTAAAAATTTCCGTTAAATCTTTTTCTTTAAAAGTATTTAATATTTTTTCCGCCGTTAATTCGGTCTGCCGGCCAAAGCGCATATCAAGCTTGCCTTGAGCCAAAAAACTGAAACCGCGGTTATGATCAGCCAGCTGAGCGCTGGATAGACCCAAATCAAGCAAAATGCCGTTAACTTTGCTGAAATTATTCGCCGCGGCAATTTTTTTTAAATTTTTAAAATTATCATTAACTAAAACTTTATTGCGGTAACTTTTCGTATTCTCATTGGCCGCGGCAATGGCGGCGCCATCCAAGTCAATGCCTAAAACCCGGCCGCCCGAACCAATTTTTTGTAATAACGCCTGAAGATGACCGCCGCCGCCCAAAGTGCAATCAATAACCAAATCGCCTTTTTGCGGGCTCAAATAATGAATTACTTCGGCCGGCATTACCGGTTGGTGAAAATATTTCATAAATAATGTTTAAACACCTAATTCGCCCAAGGCCTCGGCGATGTCGCTGCTTTTGCTTTCGGTTCCCTGCTTGTATTTTGTCCACTTATCAAAATCCCAAATCTCCAAACGATTGTAGAGCCCGGTAATTACCACCTTTTTTTCAAAATCGGCATACTTGCGCAAGTAGTCAGGAATTAGCATCCGACCTTGTTTATCAATATCAACATCCATCGCCCCGGCTAGCATCAAACGGGCAAAAGCCCGGGCATTAGCCTTGGCAATCGGCAAAGCCGCTAATTTTGGCGCTAAAATTTCCCATTCTTCTTTGGTGTATAAAGAAAGACAGTCGTCCAAACCCTTGGTAACAACTGCCCCTTTAGCCAAAATCGCCCGAAACTTAGCGGGAACGGCCAGCCGGCCTTTTTCGTCAATATTGTGTTGGTACTCACCGATAAACATTGATTTCCTGATGATTTTCTAGGTTAATTAGATTTTGTCTTGATTTTTGGCTTTATTTTTATTTGATTTTTGATTTTTCATTATCCCCAAGGGCTAGCAGTTATCCCCACTTCCATCCACTTCACACCACTATATTACTATTTTATACCACAAAAACAACTCTGTCAACCACTCTCAAATAAAACAAAAAATGGCACAATTGGCCATTTTTTAAATAAAATTTACCTCTTTTGTCAATATTATGCGGTAATGTGTGGATAAATCAATTTAACCCCAGCTTAGTTTTGATTTTTTTGACTATCTCATTCAAATCAGTTTTAGTCTTGACCAGATATTCATACTCGCCGACCGCTTTTACCTGCTCAAAAGATCCTTGGTCGGCCAAGTTGCTTAAAATAATTACCGGCAAACCCTTGGTTTCTTCATGAGTAACAATCTCGTTTAAAATAGTAATGCCGTCGATATCCGGTAATAAAATATCAAGCAAAACAAAATCCGGTTTTTTGGCTTTGAGATAATCCAAAGCTTTCTGTCCCCTTTCAGCGATAGCAACGTTGAAGCCTTCGTCAACCAGCTTCTTTTTCATAATATCGGCCAAATCCAAATCATCTTCAACGACTAGAATTGTCTTGTTAATTTTATTGTCAGATGTCTTCATACTTGATAATTTTATTATTTTCGTTAAGAAAGAATCTTTTTTTGACCGCTTTGCCGGCTAAGGCTTCGGGATACCAGTATTTATCATCATCCCACATCTGGTCGTAAGGAATCTGGTCTAAGGCAAACCAGGCCGGCCGACATTCATCGGATTCCCGCGGCTCGCCGCTGAATTCCTTGGTTAAATAGATATGGCAGCGCTGGTTATAATCAATTAAATGGTCAGGCCAGATAAATTCGATAAAACCCAGCTCAGTCAAATTTTTGATGTCCAAGCCGACTTCTTCTTTGACTTCTCGAATTGCCGCGGCTTTCGGCGATTCGTCGGTTTTGACTTTGCCGCCCGGACCATTCCACTTCCCGGCGCCGAAACCCCGCTTTTTCATAATCAGTAAAACTTCCGACTGTTCGTTAATTACGTAGCAGAGATTGGTTAGCTTTTGCACCGGGTAATCAGCCATATTATTTTTTTAAAGTGATATTCGGCTCACGGCCGTAAAACGGTTCAACGGTTCGGCCAATTTTAGTCCGTTTGATTTTTTGGCCGCCGATTTTTATCAGCTGGTCAATATCTTTAAATTCATCCAGTTTTATTCCGACAACCGGAATCTTCAGCGCCCAGGCTAAAGTATTAGCGGTCACCACGCCGATGCGCAAGGCCGTGAAAGGGCCTGGCCCCAAAACAACAAATATAGCTTGCAAACTGGCTGGCTTGCAGGCTCGGCTGGCTAATAGCTTGTCAATTTCAACTAATAATTTCTCCGCTTGCCGATATTGAGCGGTAAATTCTCTCTTGGCTGCCAGCTTATCTTTTTCGGCCAAGCCGATAAAAACTTTTTTTTCGTCGGCAGTATGGATTATTAAAAACATAGGTTATAAATATTTTATAAACCAATCCGTAACGACTGGATTAATTTTTTTGTAATACTTTGGCTGTTTCCAGGTATGCGGCGCATTTTTTATAATTGCGAGTTTTTTCGGCCCCGAAAGCAACCGATAAGCGATTCGCGAATGAATCATTGGAACAGAATCATCTTTTGTGCCATGAACGATTAAAACCGGAATTTTTAATTTCTTGATTTTTTCCACCGTATTATAATTCAAAAGATCCTTAAGGTACTCAAATTTTATTTTTAAAAATCGTCTTTTACTCCGGCTGTAAGCAATAAAATAACCGGTTTTTTCAGCTTCTTTGTATTTGTACATCCGGCCAAAATCGGCTTTTCTATTGATTACGCCCGCTAAGTCAGCCGCGGCCTTAATTCTTTTATCCGATGGCGCGTAATGCATTATTAATTGTCCGCCGAGACTGTGGCCAATCAAGCCGATTCTTTTTTGATCGACAATTTTTTGCCGGCTTAAAAAATCCACGGCTGCCTTCAAATCATTCAGATACTGACCGAATTTTATATCCTCTATCCGGCCGTAGCTTTCGCCGATACCATTGCCGAAATCAAAGCGAAAAGCTAAAATGCCATTTTTCGCCAATTCTCTGGCTAAGCTTAGTAAATGCATCTGCTCCTTATGGCCTTTAAAACCATGGCAAATAACAACCGCCGGAAATGGCGGCTTGCCCTTGGGCAGGTTGAGCAGCCCGACAATTCTTTGATGATGATTATTTTTGAACTGTATTTTTTTTACCATTAAAATAAAACTGGCTTAGCTTGTCAACGATGACGATTTTCCGGCCTTCCAAAATATCATATAAAAATCGGTCCGTAATATCCTGGCGATATTTAAATTCTTGAAAGCTCATGACTGTATAATTAATACTATGATTTAATTCCTTTTCAAAATCCTTGACGATTTTAGCCAGATTTTTACGGTTAACGGCGCCGACTAAAAGCATATCCGTTGAAAAACCTTCGATGCCGACAAAAATCCCCGTCAAGATAAACATTTTAACGGTCGCCATTTTTTCAATTTTACTGACAAAACTTCTTTCCAAAAGCAACTGGGCTTTTAGCAACAAAGCTTTCAGCTCCGGATACAGGATAAAATCGGTATTGGCTAAAAAATATTTTTTGCTGCCCGGCTTTTCTTTGATTTTTGATTTTTGATCCTCGGCATTTTCGGTTTTTACCGGCTGAACTGATTTAACAATGCCAAGCTCTTCCAAATTATCAACTTCCCGCCGGATTGAGTTTAATTGGCTTTTCAGCTTTCTGGCCAGTTCCCTCAAATAATAAGGCTGGCTGGGATTATTCAAAAATAAACGCAAAAGCTTGACTCTGGTTTTTGAACCAAATAGTTGTTCAAGCATAAATTAGGATTTAGTGCTTAGGATTTTACCATCACTGGTCATTAAGGCTTGTTTATAGTATAATATAAACATTAATTAATGACAATAATTTGGCTTAATGGATTATTTGGAAGCGAAAATCAATCAGCTCGTGATCGAAAAGCCCGGCCGGCAAAAAACTTTTGTCCGGACTTTTGCAACCAAGCCAATCCGGCCGCTGGCAGGCAAACTGGGAAAAGTTTTCGGCTTGATTGAAATTGAGTCAACTCATCCTCAAATCCCAAAGCTGATTGATTTAATTATTGAAGAAATCAAAAACCACTACTACGGCCAAGATAATTTAACCCAAGGGGAAGACTTTCCGCTAATCAGCGAATATTTCGAATCGGTCTTAAAAAAAACCAACCTGTCAATTGCCGCTTTTTTGGAAAGCGAACAAATATCATTGGACTTAGAAAAAGTAAATATTCTTTTGGCTACTTGCGTCAATTACGAAATTCATTTTACTTTAGTCGGCAATATTGCCGCTATTTTGTTTTTCAACACTGCCCGGGGCAGCTACCGGATAATAAATATTTTAGAAACCACCAAATCGCCGACGGCTTTTCCCGATCCGCTTAAATTCTTTTCCCAGGTAATTAGCGGTAAATTAAGGCCGCAAGACGTTTTATTTATCGGGACAGCCAACATTTTAGACTATTTTTCCCTTGAAAGAATCAAAAATATCCTCACTGGTCAAAAACCAGTCGATGGTACTCAGGAATTAAACCAATTGCTTTCACAGATTGGCAATAAAGAAAATTTTGGCGTCATCACTTTAGAATTGCTAAAAATGGCAATTTCGGTCAAAGCACCGGCTCGGCTAGAAGAATTCAACTATAGTGAAGCGGCCTCAAAAGACTCCATGAGAGAATTAATCCATACCGAAAAAGAAACCGAAAAATTATTAACCCCGTCGTTTCGGCCGGAAGTAAAAAAATATTTTAATTCCGTCAAGGAAGGGGCTCAAAATTATTTTAGTCAGGCAAAAAGCAAACTCGCTTTACCCCATAAAAGGCCGCGGCCGGCGATTTTAAATCAAAATTTTAAACCAAAAATCAATCTCAATAGTCAGATAAGCAGCATCAATAACCGTATCAAAAATCTCGGGCAAATTAAAATTTTTACCCGGATCAAAGGCCGAATCAAAAATATTTTTTTGCCGCTAGCGCCATTACTCAAAAAATTACTGAATCTCGTCGGCGATAACTTTGTCGGCAAAAAAATTTCCCGGCTGGCGAAAAAAATATTTGCCGATTTGTCAACTCGATTCAAAAAGCTGCCTCAAAAAAGCCAGAGACTTCTAGCCATAATTATTATTTTGGTAACCTTGTTTTCTTTAAGCATTATATTTTTAGTGGTAAAAAACCGCTACGACCGCAAACTTCAGCAATTCAACCAAACGGTTACTGACGCCGAAAATAAAAAAAATGAATCGGAAGCCAGCCTGATTTATCGCGACGAAAACCAGGCCAGGCAGCTGCTAATTGATGCCAGAAATCTTTTAAACGCTTTGAATCCGGGCACCAAAGAGCAAAAAGACAAAGTCAGCCGCCTCAAAACTGAAATTGAAAACCAGCTGGAAAAATTGCGGCATATTGTTTATGTCCAAGAGCCGATTCAGCTGGTTAATTTCCAAAATCTTGATCCTGGCGTAAAAATTGCTAATTTTTCGGTTTTGGCCGGTAAAAACATTTATGTCCAAAATCAAAACAACGAATCAATTTATAAAGCCAATATCGATAGCCGGGTAATTTCAACTTTAACTTCGCCCAAAACCGGCAATTTAACCTCGGGTATAGCTGTTGCCGCCGATCAAATACTATTTTTAAATGAGGCCAAGTCAGCTTTCCAGCTTAACCCGGGAAATGATGCTGTCTCAAATTCTAAAATTAATATTGGCGCTAACGCCAAAATTGCCGACCTGACTACTTATAACGGCAAAATTTATCTCTTAGACCCGACCGGCAACCAAATTTATCGCTACACTAGAGCTGGCGATAACTTCGGTAATCCCACCAACTGGATCACCGAAGCCGGCGTAAATTTAGCTGACGCCAAATCATTAACGATTGACGGAACAATTTATATCCTTAAAACAAACGGCGAAATTTTAAAGTTTGATAATGGCAAAACCGTTGACTTTAAAATTAATGTCATTGACCCGCCGCTTGCAGCGCCGACAAAAATTAAAACCAGCGCTGAATTAAAATATATCTACATTTTAGACCCGCCGGCCAAACGCTTATTGGTGCTCGCCAAAGACGGCAGACTGATCAGCCAATACATTTCGCAAAAATTTGACGACTTGAAAGATTTCAATGTTAACGAAGCCGCCAAAACAATTTACATCCTCAATGGCACTTCTATTTTCGGCGTTCCGGCGGAACACTTGAAATAACTTTTTAAATCAAGCAAAAAAAGAAGGTGCGACTTTAGGGTCACACCTTCTTTTTTTGCTTGCCGAGGTAAAAAGATCTCGACGTATTACGAGATTTTACTTCAAAGTTACTTTTCCGCCAGCTTCTTCCAAAGTCTTTTTAATTTTTTCAGCCTCTTCCTTTTTAACGCCTTCTTTAACTACTTTTGGCGCGGCGTCAACTAAATCTTTGGCTTCCTTCAAGCCTAATTCAGTTACAGTTCGAACGGCTTTAATCACGCCAATTTTATTATCACCAGCCGCGGTTAATTCAACGGTAAATTCCGTTTTTTCTTCGGCTACAGCGGCAGCACCGGCGGCAGCAGCCATGGCCACCGGAGCGGCGGCAGAAACGCCAAATTTTTCTTCGAGGATTTTAACCAATTCGGCTAAATCCAAAACTGACATTTTTTCGATTTCCTCGACTAAAGATTTGAATTTAGCCGGGATTTCAATTGATTTTTCTTCGGACATAATTTTTTATTCTCCTTAATTTATCTAATTAATTAATTTTTAGCTTCTTTGATCGCGCTTAAAACGCAGACTAAATTTCTCAGATTACCGGCCAAGACATTAACAAAGCCGGAAACCGGAGCTTTAATTGAACCAATAACTTTGGCCAATAATTCTTCTTTGGAAGGCAGTTTGGAAAGTTCAACGACTTTATCCCGACCGACGAATTTACCGTCCAAAACGCCGCCGAAAGCTTTCAAGGCTTCGTGCTCTTTGGCGAAAGTTTCAATCACTCTGGCCGGGGCAATTTCATCCTCATAGCCTAAAACCAAAGCTGATTCCGCTGAAAAACTTTTGGGATCAATGTCAGTCAGGCCGGCATTTTTTAGCGCCATTTTCATTAAAGTCTTTTTAATCACGGTATAACCGATATTTTCTTTCCGGCAGCGTTTGCGCAAATCCTCGATTTCTTTAACTTTGAGGCCGTTAAAATTAACAAAAACCAAAGACTTGGCTCGGCTAAGCTCCTCAGCTAATTTCTTGATTTCTTCGTCCTTTTTTTGTCTTGTTTTAGCCATAAATATTTAGGTTTTAGGTATTAGGTTTTAGGTATTAGGTTTTAGATTACCATCACAAAGCAAAAAGCGCTAAGTATGGATAATTTTTACTACAACCTATAACCCACAACCTAATTAACTAAAAATAAAACTGCGGCAAAACCACAGAGCAAAAACTAAAAATTAGTTACTTTACCTGCGCTGGGCTGTTTTAGCCAATTTAATCCCGATTTTGTCGGAACCCAGCGGTCTGTGGCCTGATTAAATTTACTTAATCAGCATAGCAAACTGGCAGAATTTGTCAACCCCGCACCTATTTTACCACAAAAATATTATAAATATAAAGTAAAATCCCTTCGATAACTTAATAAACAGAATAATGAGTTTATATAAAATAGGTGCGGGATCAAAAAAAAGAGGACAGTCTAAGACTTATCCTCTCGCTAAAACTACAGTGCTAACCTGCCCTCTTTTAGGCTGGCACCAACTCTTGATTCTGCCCTATCACTGTGTTTACCCCTTCCAGGGAAACACAATTATGACTGGACAGATTGAAATAAATGAACTCATCGCCACGGCAGTGGTCACAACCTTGACCACCACACTGCTGACACCGTGGATTTTTGCCGCGGGGCGGACGTGGTTTTTCCTTCTCTTGAAGAATAAACCCTCGACAAACATTGGCTGGCCGCCCATTTTTGCCTGGCAGTCCAACCACCTGAACCTGGACGCGAGTAGCACTCCCCTCAATAACAACCGAGACTACCGAACCAATCACGACTTCTTCTTCTTCAAAACGTGCCATTCTTTACTACCTCCTTGCGTTGTTGACCCTGGAACGAAAAAGCTACGGAGCAAGACGCTGCCGTAGAAATAATTAGCTTAAACCAAAATGGTAAGTTTGTCAAGGGTTTACAAAAAAATAACCCGGATTTAAACCCGGGTTAAAAGCATTTTAGGTTAAAAAATGGCTAATTTTAGCTAATTATAGTGCCGACAAAATTACGCTCAGCTAAAAAATTACTTAGGTTATTTAGGTTATCCCCCTTCATCACCACTAACTTCAGCCGCCGCTGATAAGCTAATTTGCTGGCAACCGGATCAAATGGCACATGAGCGCCCGGCACCCATTTAGTGCCGACTAACTTCAAGAAATTCGGCCAAACCATTTCTTTCAATGGTTTAGCATCCTTAAACTTCTTTGGGTCTTTATCGTAAACATAAGTGATATTGGAAAGATTGATCACGGTTTTGGCGCCAAAAGCCTTGGCCGCTAAAACGGCATCCTTATCCGACGATGAGCCAGGCTTAAAACCGGCACCGACAATTATCCGGCAGCTGGTTTTGACTGGTTTAGCCGGATCGGTCAAAATACTTTCAAAAGCCGCTTCGCCAAAAATCGCACTGACCAGCTCGGCATTAAGCTTCGTGGTTGCAATGCCGATAAAGTCCAAATCCCGATCACTGACTTTTTGGTTGACGATTCTTGCCGCCTGCTGATAAGTCCGGCAGGTATTGCCGCCGCCGCAAATTAAAATCACCCGATTGCCTTTTTTGGTATAATTCAAAATTAATTCTTTAAATTTTTTTAAAAAATTAATATCCAGCCCGTCAGGGGCAATCAGCGAACCGCCAAGCGACATAACTAAAGTCTTTGCCATACAAGAAAAATTAGGAATTAGGAATTAGGAATTAGGACTAATTTCCTATCTTCCCAATTCCTACTTCCCAGCTACTGATAATATTTGGCCTTGGCCTTAACATGCTCATCATGGGTTTTACTGTAAATTACCTGGCCGTCGGGCGTAGTTAAAAAATACCAATATGGATTAGCTTGCGGATAAATCGCCGCGGTAATCGCTGACAAACCCGGATTACAAATCGGCCCGGGCGGCAAGCCTTTATATTTGTAAGTATTATAAGGATTATCAATTTTAGTATCGACCGCAGTCGAGCGAGACACTCCCTTGCCGGTAACATAATTGACCGTTGAATCAGCCTGAAGCGGCATGCCGGCTTTTAAGCGCTTATAAAAAATATCCGCGACTAGCTTTCGGTCGGTTTCCGAGGAAACTTCTTTTTCTAAAATTGAAGCCAAGGTAACTATTTCATGAATTGTTTTGCCTTGCCGGGTTATTTCAGCGCGAAGTTCCGGGGTTAATTTTTTACCAAAATTATCAAGCATTTTCCGGACAATGTCTTTAATCGCCGCATCGTGATAAATTCGGTAGGTGTCAGGGAATAAATAGCCCTCCAGATCCAAATTTCGCGGCTTGGAGGCTAAAAAATCAGATTCATCCCACCAGTCAGCTTTTTTTTGGATAACGGCCAAAAAATCCGTTTTTGAAGAAATCCCTTTTTGAGTTAAATAATCAGCATATTCTTCGTTATTCCAACCTTCAATGAAAGTTAAATTGACTTCTTTTGTAACGCCGGCACCGCGACTTAGAATCTGGGCAATTTCTTTGATGCTCAAATTTTTAGCTAAAAAATACTGGCCATCCTGAAGCTTGCTGCTAACACCTTTAAACCAGACATAAAGCTCAAAAACCCAGGAATTGCTAATTAAACCCTGCTTTTCCAATTCCTGGCTAATTTTAGTGCTGCCCCAACCCGGTTCCACTATAAACTCCTTGAGTTGGGCGTCTCGAGAAATAGCCGTATCTAAAATGTAAAGATAAAAAAACCAGCTGGCTAAAATTACCAAAATAAAGCCGAGAGCATAATAACGTTTTTTCTTTTTCTTCTTGCCAAAAAACATATTTTCCTATCTCTTACGTCTTACGTCTTATATCTTATTTCTTATTTCTGATTTAGACTCCTCGCCATTCTTTTTCAACCTGGGCATGGCGCTCGGGCGTTCCGGTGTCAAACCACTGGGCATCGGAACAAAAACCAAAAAGTTTACCGGCCTGGGCTAAAACCGGCCAAACGTCTTTTTCCACCATCACAAAATCTTTATCAGGCAAATAATCGAAAACTGCTGGCGATAAAATGTAATAACCGGAACTGGCATATTCGGAAGGCGCTTCTTCCTTTTTCGGCTTTTCAACGAATTCTAAAATCTGATTGCCGTTAAGTTTAGCAATGCCAAAATGAGTTGGGTCGGAAACTTTGGTTAAAGCAATGGTGGCAACGGCCTGGCTTTTTTTATGAAACTCCAACATTTCTTTTAAATTCAAGGCGAATAAATTATCGCCGTTACTCATAAAAAAATCTTCTTTAATCACTTTTCCCTGTTGTTTTAAAAGCAATAACGGACCGGCCGTACCTATCGGCTTTTCTTCCCTTAAATATTTAATGGTTACGCCAAATTTAGAACCGTCGCCGAAGTATTCAACCATTTTATCGGCCAGATAGGCAACTGATAAATAAAGATCGGTAAC
>JBAYLH010000020.1:0-20349 GCA_041664165.1 Candidatus Buchananbacteria bacterium
GGACAGTTTACATCAAGCCACCGATTGATATACTACCATGTTTTTGTTATTAGTGGTTGCCGTAACGGCCAAGCCTTTTCAAGTCTCACCAGTCAAACTGGTGGATTACCTTAATTATATTTAGACGATAGGAAATTAGGTATTAGGTATTAGTAACTTCATTACTAATACTCCAAAAATTATTCCCAAAATATTAACGCTAAAATCAGCAACTGACTCCTTGATGGTATTTTTACCTTTAACTTGGTCATATAACTCTTTAGCCAGTCCAAATAGCAACGTGGTGCCGGCGGCTAAAATCAAACTTTTGCTCAACCAGTAAACTCCGGCCGTAAGCAGAAATGAAACAACAAAATGCTTGACTTTATCTTTGCCAATCATAAAGCAACGTCGTGGCCGAACCAGCTGTCTAATTTTTCTTTGGTTAAAGCGGCGGCGTCGGCAATTTTATTTTCTCTGGCTAAACTTTTTATTTCCTCGTCATTTTCAACAATATTATGAAGCTGGCCGTTATATTTTTCAATCCATTCAACTGCCCGATCACTATCAGCGCCACACAATTTTAAAACCTGCCGTTCCAATTCCAGCTTTAGTCCAATGGGCAAACTTTCGGTCGCCGCCAGCTCTTCTAAAATTTCCATTGTCATTGTTTTTTTCCTTTCTTACTAATAATCATTAATTCGGTTGTGGTTTTTTGGCTGTCCCATTCTTTGGCTGATTGGCTTTGCCAGTCTTCTTTAAGGCCGAAAACTTCCAAAACTTTTTCGACTTCTCTAACGTCGTGGCACTTTAAAAAAGTATTTTTGACGAATTTATCAACGTCTGGCTCTTCCAATAATCCTCGACAGCCCCAGCAAGACTGCTTACTTTTTAAACAAACCGCGTTGCAGCCGCCTAAAGTAATCGGACCGCAGCAAAGTTCGCATTTTTGTAATAAACATTCATAGCCATTAACCTGGCATTCATAGCAAACCGGGTTTTGCCGGATTTGCGGAACTTTGCCGGCCAAAATCTGATAAACAATATTCAAAAATTCTTCGCCGTTAATCGGGCAAGTCGGAATCGTAAAATCAACTTTGACAATTTCGGCAATCGGCAGGATTGGAGGATTATCAATATCTTTTGGCTGGCGGTAAACTTCGTCCAAAGCCTTAATCCGGCCAATGTAATTTTTCATCCGGTGAACCCCGCCGGTCTGGGCGCAATTGCCTAAAACGATTAACATCTTGGAAACCCGGCGCAATTCTTTTAAGATTTCAAGATTTTTTTTCGTTACGGCTGAACCTTCAATAAAACATAAATCATACGGCCCGGTTTTGGGCGGATCATCTTTAATCATCCGAAATTCAACGACATCAACTGCCTTTGCCAAATCTAAAGACCGCTGGCCTAAATCCAAAATGGCAAACTCACAGCCTTCGCAGCAAGTTAAACCGACAATAGCGACTTTTGGTTTTTTTTGTTTATTCATATATATATTACGTCATCCCGCACAAGGTCGCCGAAACCTACCGCTGAAAGCTAGGCGACCGCGATGCCTGCCTTGTCGGTAGGCGGGCGGGATCCAGGACTTTAATTTAGCCTCCTGGATGCCCCGATTAAATCGGGGCATGACAATACTATTAAATTTCATTATCGTATAAATCTTCCCAATTCGCATTATCTTTTTCAATTAATTCTAATTTCCATTTCCGGCGCCACTTTTTCAGTTGTTTCTCGCGATTAATCGCCACACCGACGTCATCGGTCTCTTCATAATAAACTAATTTATCAACTTTATATTTCTTTGTAAAACCTTTAATCTTCCCACTTTTATGCTCACCTATTATTCTCACTAAATCATTGGTCACCCCAATATACAAAGTCCCGTTTCTTTTACTGGCTAAAATATAAACATAATAACTTTTCACATCGTCAAATTCGCCAAGCTTAAATTATACTTTGTCCATTTTTGCAAATTGGCAACCTGCGTTTCGGTCAAAAAATCACAAGCCCAGCTCCAGTGGATCGCCAGCCAATCACCTACCTTCAATTCATTAACAAAAGCCTTCTGGCTAATTTCACAAAATACTTCTTTTTCAGCTGGCTGCCCTAGCTCCAACTTGCTGCCAACCATCACCAATGGCTGATATTCCACAACCACCTGATTTCTGTTCTCTAATTTCTGTTCTCTAATTATCGCCGGACTAATCCGGCATTCATCCATCGTTTTTAAACTATGCTCAACCGGGTAATGGCCGGTCCGCTTGGGAATATTCAAGACATGAAAACTGTGATGAGGCTTAGCGCCAACGGGAATCTTGCCAAAAACTTTTTCCAAAATTGCCGGGTTGAATTTCTTTTTTAATTTCTGTTCGTCAACCAAATAGCGGTAAAAATTATTCATGGAAACGTTTTCCAAAAGTTCATTGCCCAGCCAGTAAGCCTCCACGACTTTGTAATTAAACGGATCGGCAATTTTGTTGGCTTCGGCAATTAAGCGCAAATAAGGAAACATGGTTTCAAATTCCTTCAGCATCGCTTGCAAACCGGCATCACTTTGATTTGCCGAAGTATAAGCAAAAAGTTCAGCATTAGAATCCCCGCCGCAATAGCGCAGTTTATTAGGCATAAATGCGTAGCGCGCCGCCAGCAAAGTGCCGTCAAATTGTTCCATTTTAAAACTGCTCATACTTTTTTCTCATTTTTGTAACCGCTTTACCAATTTCCCGATAAAGGTGAGGGTCGGTTTTTTCGGCCAAAGGCAGATAAAACATTTTTGCTTCTGCCAGCCAGCGGCTGTATTTTTTTTCATTCGGATGGCCTTTGGGTATCAGGCTCCATGACCTGGTATTATCCAAAATGTCAGCTGATTTTATAAGTCTTAAATCTTTGCCGCTGCTCATTATTTTTCTTAATTTTTCCCATTTATACTTTCTTTTTCTCTGTTCGGTTTCATTTTTAGGCCGGATTCTGGTCATCCCCCTGACCAACAAATAAGTTTTTTGGTCAAATTCTTTTTTAATCTCAGCAAACGTTACCGGCGCGTCTTCGACGACATCATGAAGCAAAGCCGCGGCAATGATTGAAAAATCTTTTACTTTTAATTTTTCTATCAAAATATTAGCGATTCTTATGGGATGAATAATATAGGGCGGACCTTCATCCCGGGTTTGCCGGCGGTGGCTTTTCTCGGCTAATAAGTAAGCTTTTTTGATAACCCTTTGATCCACCGTTGAAAACTTTTTTAAATTTTTCAAAAAGCGCTGATAATTTTTATTCAAATTCATGAAATCAGACATTTGTTTTTCCTAATTCCTTATCCTTGATTTTTGATTCCAACTCATTAAATTTCCAAATCAATAGCACCCCAGCCAAAATTATTACTCCCCCAAAAATATTTTGACTAACCAGCTTGTGCGTCACAAAAACGGAATTTAAAAAAGTCGTAATCGGCGAGGCAATAACTAAAAAACAGGTGACAACCGTGGCGGGTAATTTCTTTAAAGCGGCGTACCAGGTTACGACATAGCCGGTCAATAAAGCCGAAACCAAAAATAACCAGCTGAATTGGGTTAAATTTAAAGTTAAAAGACCGGCCGTATTGCCAGTGGCCGACAAAAACCCAGCCAAAAATACTGAACCAAAAAACATCCGACCCCAGGCCAAAACCATTGAATCAATATTTTTTAAACTAATTTTGGCAATTACGGTTTCCGCGGCCCAAAATAAAGTGGCGATAAAAATCAAAGTTTCAGCCATTCCCCAGCTTAAACCCCTAAAGCTTTCAAAAATAACATTGCCTAAAAGCAAAACACCCAAAGCTAAAAATTGCAATTTAGAAACTTTTTCTTTCAAAACCGGCCAAGCCAAAATCGCCACCCAGACAAATAAAGTTTTATGGATAAACGAAGCCGAAACCGCAGAAGTCAAGCTCAAACCTTTAAAAAACAGCAAAAATGGAATACTACCGCCGATCAAACCAACCAAAATTAACTTACCCCAATCTTTTTTAGTTAAACTTTTTAGCTTGGGTAAAATCCAAGGTGTTAAAATAATCAAAGATAAAATTAAACCAACCACGACATTTTTTAAAGTCGTATATTGATAGGCGTTTTTGCCCAAAACCTGCAGGCCAAATTTATTGAAAAAATTGGCCAGACCGGAAATAATCGCCGTGATGACAACTAAATAAATTCCCTGCTTCATATTTTTAAGTATTCATTAATCTCTTTAACTTCTTTATCGCTAACTTTTGAAACTGCCAAATTGGCATTGGCTAAAACCCAATCGCCTTTTTTAATTTTTTCAGTAAAGGCCAAATTAACTTTCCGACCATCGGCTAACTCCGCTTTCAAACCTTTGACTTTTTTAATTTTTGCCGGTTTGGTCAGACACATAGTTTAATTGGCAATTTGAAACTCCCGATTCAAAACTTCAATCTTATCGGCGCCTTTCTGATAAACTACTTTGAAAGTATAATCGCCGGAAACCATGCCGGAAATATCAGCGGAAAATTTTTGGGCGCAACGCTGAGCACTTTCCGTTCCCGAAATTGTAATCGTAAAAGTATTTATTTTACGGCCTAACACCGCTTTGTAAGCTTTCGGATCGCAGCCGAAATCAGCAAACGGAATTTCAATTTTTACCCCGTCAGTTTTCGGCTCAAACTTCACCTGAGCCGCCGCCTCGTTGCTAAAACTGTACTGCATGGCATAATTTTCTTTCAGCTGGCAGCCGGTAAAAAAAATTGCAAGAAATAAGAGGGCAAGAAATAAAAATTTATTTTTCATAGATTTATAGCTCTAACAATAATCTTACCTAAAATAATTATTAAACAAAAAGTCACAAGGGTTCCTAAAACTCCAGCCAAAGAAATGGCTAGCGACTCAAAACCAATACCGGGAAAAACGTAATCTGGCATAATGCCTAAAAATACACTCTTAGCCGCTGTAATAAAACCATGAGTTTCGGCAACTTTTTCTAAGCCATCAGGAAAAGAGGAAGCAAGAAGCGAAAGAATTCCACCCACTAAAGTAGAAACAATTAAAATTATTTTACTTTTTTTGCTCATATTTTTTTCATTGTCATTGCGAGGAGCTCTAAACTTAGTAAAGGGCGACGAAACAATCTCAAAATTCTAAGGGATTGCTTCGCCCCTCACTTGGATAATCATAAAATCGGGGCTCGCAATGACAAAATTAATATTTTTTATCATCATTAAATAAAAATTTTAAAGCAAAAACCGTAATTAAGGCTTCACCGATACCAATTAAGGCGTGAACTGAAAGCATTGCCGGCAAAACCAGGTTCAAACTGATGGTTTTTGAAACTGCTAGCTCAAAAGAACAAGCAGTAGCGGCTAAAACTACCGAAAACCAACTGATTAAAGCAATAACAAGAGTCTGATTTTTTATTATTTTTTTAACCAACAAATAAAGATAATAGCCACCTATTGCGCCGATAACGGCCATGTTAAAAATATTAGCACCTAAAGCTAAAACCCCGCCATCTCCAAAAATTAATGATTGAACTAATAAAACGGCGCAAATTACTAACATACCTAGCCAAGGTCCTAAAACGATAGCAGCTAAAACGCCACCGAACAAGTGGCCAGAAGTGCCGTTAGTGACCGGAAAATTAACCATCTGGGCAGCGAAAACAAAGGCCGCCACTACTGCCATTTGCTGAATTTTTTTGTTGGCATTTTGTTTTAAAATTAACCGATCAACTAATCGCGGCTGGTTCAATCCTAAACCAATATTAGTCATCAATTGAGGTAAAAGTAATTTATTTTTTTCAAATAAAAACTCTTTGGCTTTTTTAAAAGCTAGACCGCAAAATCCGATTGCGACAACAATTAAACTAACACTAGTCTGATTATTTAAAAAACCATCAGGAATGTGCATAATTAGTTTTGGTTAATTAAAATCAAATTTAAAGAAAAATTACTTCTTTTTCTTTTTTTTGGCTTTGGCTTTGGCTTTTTTCGGGCCGCAGCAACAGCAACAAGGCATAAGGTTAGTGATTAGCTGTTAGCTTGTAGCTTTCAGGAAAGCCCTGCAAACTACGAGCTACAAGCTAAATCGCTCCGGGAATATTTTTTAGTTGTTCCCAGGAAAAAACCGGCCCGTCTTTACAAACATAATAAGGACCGATCGCGCAGTGCTGGCAAACGCCAATACCACAATACATCCGGCGTTCCAAAGAAACGTAGATATCGCCATCTCTCATTCCGCCTTTTTTTAATTCTTTGATGACAAATTTATACATGACCGGCGGCCCGACGATTAAAGCTGCCGTATCTCCAAAATCCTGGCGGCCGTTAAACAAAATCGTAATTACTCCTTTAGGGCCAGCCCATTTTTTATCCGGTTTTTCTAAAGCAATGGCTAAATTGATTTTTTGGCGCCAGCGGCTAAATTCATTTTTAAAAAATAAAGTATCCTCATTTAAACAGCCGTAGAAAACATCCAGTTTTTTCACCGGCAACTTTTTGGCTAAATAGTCCAAAATTAACGAGCGCATTGTTATAAACCCGCAGCCACCGCCGATTAAAAGCAGATCCTTGCCTTGATAAGATTTTTCTAAAAATCCGTTACCAAACGGCCCGCGAATAGTAACCAAATCACCGATTTTTAGCTGATGCAATTTTTCCGTCAATTTCCCCACTTTTCTCACCGCCAGCTCGAAAGTTGAAAGCTGATTGGTCAAAGAACAAATATCAAAAGCCGCTTCGCCAAAACCTAAAACTCCCAGCATTAGAAACTGGCCGTGACAAAATTTAAAATCAGCTCGATCGTTTTTATCGACAAAACTCAAAGTAAAAAGCTTGGCATCGGCTGATGCTTTGGCAATTGCAACAATTTTAGCAAATTTTGGCAAATAGGGATTGAGCATGATTATTTTACTTTTCCTTTTAGAATTTTTTGCAAAGTTTCTTTGATGTCGATGCCAACGGGACAGACTTTAGTACAGCGGCCGCAGCCGACGCAGCCGGCCAAAGAAAATTCTTTTGGGCAGCGGACGAATTTATGCTCGTACCAAAAACGGATCCGGTCAGCTGTAGTTGGCAAAAACTTGGGTTTTTTCCGGTCAATTTCAACGCCGGCGACTTCGGAAAAATCAGCATAAAAACAAGTGGCCCAGGCCCGGCAACGCTGGCCGCCACTGGCCTTTAAACCCGGCTGATCAAAAATATCAAAGCAAAAACAAGTCGGACAGACTAAGGTGCATTTGCCGCATTCAATGCAGCGTCTTCCTAATTCCTGCCAAATTTCCGGATTTTCATAAAATTTCTCTTTGATTTTCAGCATTTGCGCATCCGGCCCTTCTTCCCGAATCGGCCCGACGTATTCAATATGCTGATAACTTTTATCGCCAAAATCATCGAGGACTTTTTGACCGTCTTTCGAACCGGTATAAACGATGAAACTATCTTTTTGAACCGCTAAAAAAATATCAAACTTCAAATGCTCCAGAATATCTTCGGTAAAATGCTGAATAAAGAATTGATAGCCCGCTTTGGGTACCAGGCTATGGCCGATAACTAGCGCTTTTTTCATTCTTTCCTGAAAATAATTATCCTTGGCGAAAACCTGGTCTAAAAAAGTTACCGCTTTCAAATCCGGAATGGTTAAGCCGAAAATTACCTGAGCTGGCGCTTTAATTCCTGGCTTAAGTTTGCCATTTTGGTAATCAAAAAGCGCCTCGGCTGGAGGCACCAAAACCCGCTTAAAAGAATGCAGCGGCAAATCAGCAGTTAATACCACGTCTTTTGGTCTAAAGACAGTGTCAAAAACTAATTCACCATTGATTTTTTGCGGCGCCCAGACAATATTTTGCTGGGACAAATATTCAATGAATTTATACAGCTGATTAGTCTTCATGATGATAAAATTATACCATAAAAAAGAAAAAAGCGGAAACCCTTAAGTCTCCGCTTAATTGACACCTCCAAAAGATCAGCGAACAAATTTGTCAATTGGGGTTTGAACAATTAATTCAGCACCGGCCTCCTTAAGAAGGGGTAATAATCCGTCAACCAAAGCCGATTCGACGACCAATTCCAAGACAAAACCTTTGTCTCCCACTAGTTGACTAACTGTCGGCGTGCCACCAGTGCTGTACATTACCATGACCGATAAAACCTCGTCATATCGGCCGGCCAAAACGTTACACTTGATCAAGCACAACCTCCGAGCCGCCATGACCGCCCCTAAAAGCAGCCGAACTTCATCAATAATCTTTCTTTGTTCGAAATTTTCCAGTGCCTCAGAACAAGTGATCAGACAAAGCTGACATTTTCGGACCTCGGCAATAGTCTGCCAGCCACCGACTTTTAAGGTTTCTCCCCATTCCCGGTTTTCGAAAATCGCATCCGCGAATTCCAAAAGCGCTTCTAAAGAGCCGTGGCAGCAGCGAATAGTCGGGTTTACTCCCTGACTGGCAAACCAATTCGCAGCGGAATTAGGATACTCCGTCCAGACCTCGTGTTCAGGTCGTAAGTCACTGACCTTGGCAATTAGTGAATTATTGGGTACGGCCACGACGAGTTGAGTAAAGCCCCGGCCCGCCCGCGATAACGGATATCTCTCAAGGACAATAACCTTACCCTCGCAGCCCGCTTCCCAAATCAGATCTTCGCCAGTGAAAGCTAATTCCGCTTTTCTGTCAGCGATTATAGTCGGCATGTCCCAAGGCCTCATTCGCGTGGCAATGTTAAATGGTGGCGGGAAAAGCCGTTCATTGCCAATCACGCCGCGGTAACTGCGCTCACCGGGATAACTAATAGGAATACCAGCCTCGGCCAATAATTGGTGAACAACTTTCTGTAAAGAGCCATCCGGCACTAATAAACGACAACTGCTCATTGATTCATCCTCCATTTTAGCCAAAATTAGCATTGCTCACTAAAGCAAAAACCCCGCCAGAAGCGGGGCCAGCTGATATTTTTTTTAAAATACCAAATTACCTCGTCTCTGGCGAGATAATTTGATGATGATTTTTTATAATTTTTTGATTCATACTTAATTCGTGTTAATCCGTACAAATTCGTGTTTATCCGTGTTCTATTAATGAAACACATCGGTACGGATAAAACTAATCTATACGGATTTCTATTTAATTCTTTTTAGAACTAAGTTATAGCCGCCTTCGCCGTGGTTCAACCAGTAAGCGACCCGGGCAACCGTGGTGGTGCTCAAACCGGTAATTTTAGCCACTTTCCGGTAAGGCTTGCCTTTTTGGATTAAGCTAGCGGCTTGCCATCTTTTGCCCATTTCTTCCAGCTCTTCAATGGTGCATAAATCACGAAAAAACTTAGCGGCTTCTTTGGACGTTTTTAATTTTAGGGTGGCGGCGAAAAGCGCTTTTAAACGCTTATTTTGCCAATGGCCTGAAACCATAAGGTTACTTGTTTTAACATATTAACATACTAACACATTAAAACAAATAAAAAATATCGTCAAGAGCCGCTGTGGATAAACCAAAACCCACCCGTTTCGGGGTGGGTCAGTAAAAACTTTAATCCTAGTCTATTCCCTGCCTTTAAACCACGAGCACGATAAATTTATTTTGTAATTCTACCGATTTCTTCCGCCATTTCTACCAACCTTAAACTGTAAGCCCATTCGTTATCATACCAGGCTAAAACTTTAACCAAATTACCGCCAATTACCCGCGTATATTCCAAATCAATAATGGCTGAATAAGGATTGCCGATAATATCGGAAGAAACCAGCGGCCGGTTGGAAACCGCCAAAACATTTTTAAACAAAGGATTTTTGACGGCCTTTTTGAACTCATCATTAAGCTGCTTGGCCGTAACTTTTTTGCGTTTCAAAACCGCCGTGATATCGGAAATTGAGCCGCAGATAGTCGGAACGCGAATTGAAATGCCGTCAAATAAATTTTTCAGAGTCGGTACGACTTGGGTCGTGGCAATGGCGGCGCCGGTCGTGGTTGGAATAATATTTTGCCCCGCAGCCCGAGCCCGCCGCAAATCGCGATGAGGCCCGTCAACTAAATTCTGATCGGCCGTATAAGAATGAACCGTTGTCATTAAGGCTTTTTCAATGCCGAATCTTGATTCTAGAATTTGAATTACCGGCGAAATGCAATTAGTCGTGCAGGAGGCCATGGAAACCACCACATCGCATTTTTTCGCTTTCAAACAATCAGCCGAACTTTTGGTGCCATAAACCAAAGTCTGAGTCGGGGTATCTTTGGCGGGCGCCGAAATAATTACCCGCTTAGCGCCGGCCTTCAAATGCTCCGAGGCTTCCTTTTTGTTGGTAAATTTGCCGGTTGATTCAATCACCACGTCAACATTCAATTTTTTCCAAGGGAGCTTAGCCGGCTCCTTTTCGGCAAAAACCGGATAAAGCTTACCGGCAACTTTTATCCCCTCTTTGGTCGCTAAAACCGCCTTGGGATATTCCCGGTAAACCGTGTCATATTTTAATAAGCTGGCCAGAGTTTTAATGTCCATTAAATCATTAATGCCAACCACTTCCAAATTTTTGTTGGCCAAAGCGGCTTTAAAAGCGGCTCGGCCAATCCGGCCAAACCCATTAATCGCGATTTTTATTGGCATAAATCTTTCATTATTATTTAACTAAGATAATTATATCACAAAAGCCCAAAAACAAAAAAACACCCCTGATTTCAGCGTGTTTTTTTGTTTAAGGTAAAAACTATTTTCTGCGCTATTGGCTAGTAATGGTAACTTTAAACGATTGCTCCGATTTTTTGCCAAATATCCCGTAATCAAATTGCAGGTCAAAAGCGGCTGCCTTTTCAATTTTGAGCCACCATTCGTCGGTAAACTGGCCGGCTAAAACTTTAGGATCGTTTAACCCTACCAATTTGTGGTCTTTGAGCAGCAAAAAATCACCTTGAGTCGGCGCAACTACCAGCCATTGTTTTCCCGAAGCCGCTACGCCAGTCAGTTTAAGATACAAAACATCGCCGATTTTGGCGTTGACGGTCTGGCCGTTTTTATCGCTGAGGTCAATAGTCGTACCGGTCTCTGAAGCGCCGTTGACGTTAATCGTTTCCGGTTCGGTTTTTACGGTTTTACCGCAGGCGGAGACAGTTACTGCCAAAAATAAAATTAAAAGCAAAATTAAATTTTTTTTCATAATATTTTAAATTCATTTATCGGTAGTTCGATGATATTTCTCTCGCCGCCTTCAATTTCAATGTCAACCGTCTGTTTTAAGGTATGCCAGCCGATGACTTTGCCTTTGCCCTGGGAAGTTTTCACGACCGCGCCCAGCGGCGGCAAATTTTTCGCCAGCTGCTTATAATTTTCGCCTTCAAACGAAAGGCAGCAGCGCAGCCGGCCGCACTGGCCGGACAGCCGCTCCGAACCGCGGTGGGAAATCTGCTGAACATCGGCTAAATCAGAAGTAATACTGACTAAATCTTTAAGATGGGTGCGGCAACAGAGACTCCGGCCGCAAGAACCCAAGTCGCCGGTAATTTTGGCCTCGTCGCGGATGCCGATTTGCTGCAACCGGATTGACTTCTGAAAATGGTGAGTTAAATCCTTGACCAATTGCCGAAAATCGATCCGGCCATCGGCGATAAAAGGAAAAATCAGCCGGCTGCCGTCGAAGGAAAAATGGGCGTCAATTACTTTCATGGCCAGACTATGGCGGTCAACTAATTTCTTGCAAAAATCCAAAGCTTCGGCTCGCTGTTTTTTCAAATCCGCGGCAATCTCCAAATCTTCGGTTGTCGCTTTGCGTAGAATCGGCAGCAGATTATTATCCGGCGCGTTATCAGCGATTTCCTTAAAACCGACTACCTGGCCGATTTCAGTGCCCCATTCATTTTTTATCACGGCGTAATCGCCCAGTTCCAGCTTAAAATCACCGGCCAAATAATCATAAACCCGATCCCAAAAAATAATCCTGATTTGCACTGTTTGCGCCATAAATTTGGTTAAATCTGAAAGCGAAAAAATTTGATAACTTCAATATTTCCGCCCTGTTCCTTGATTAGTTGCTCAATGGTAATTTTGTCGTCTTTGATGAACGGCTGTTTGATCAGACAAAATTCCTGATAATATTTATTGAGCTTGCCGGGAATAATTTTATCCCACATCGCTTCCGGCTTGCCTTCGCCTTTCAGCTGTTCGCGGTAAATTTCTTTTTCCTTGGCAATTTCCGCCGGCAAAATATCTTCGGGCTTAACATATTTCGGCGCCATGGCGGCAACCTGCATCGCCAAATCAGCGGCTAAAGTTTCCGAACCAGAATTCAAGACTACAACCGAAGCCACTTTTTTATTGGAATGCAAATAACTGCCTAAAACCGGCCCGTCAATTAGTTCGGCTGCGGTCAACTGGATATTTTCACCGATTTTAACCACTAATTCGCTTTTGATGAATTCTTCGGCCGATTCTTTGAAACCATCGCTGCCGGCCGCGAGTAATTTTTTCGCCAAAGAGTCGGCGGCATTGATAAATTCCCCGTTGATGGCGGCAAAATCAGTTTCACAGGCCAAAGCCACGACCGCTAATTTTTGGCCGTCTTTGGCAATAGCAATCACGCCTTCCTTGGTTATCCGTTCGGCTTTCTTGGCCGCTTTGACGGCTCCCTTTTTTCTCAGAATTTCAATGGCTTTATCAATATTACTATCGCCTTCCTCCAAAGCCGCCTTGCAGTCGCCAATCCCGGCGCCGGTTATTTCTCGCAATTTAGTAATTAATTTTGTATCGACTGCCATATTTATTATTTTGATTAAAAATTAATTAATCCTGGCTGACCGCTTTGGCCGGTTCTTTTTTGATTTCTCTGGCCGCCAAGCCTTCCTTGATGGCTTCGGCGATTAAACCGGTAATCAATTCAATCGATTTGACCGCGTCATCATTAGCCGGAATGACATAATTAACTTTGTCCGGATTGGCATTGGTATCGCACATAGCAATCACCGGAATATTCTTTTTGATGGCTTCCAAAATCGCCGTTTTTTCTTTTTTGACATCGCAGACGAAAATGGCATCGGGAATTTTGGTCATGCTTTCAATACCGCCGACCATTTTTTCCAATTTTTCAATTTCCCGGTCGAATTCCAGCTGTTCTTTTTTCGTATATTTTTCCAGCTGGCCGCTGGTTTTTTTCCGCTTCAATTCGGTAAGCTTTCTGACGACGCGCAAAATTTCGGCAAAATTAGTGAAAGTGCCGCCCAGCCAGCGTTCGGTAATATAAGGCATGCCGGTTTCTTTGGCATTTTTGATAATAATTTGCTGCGCTTGTTTTTTCGTACCCAAAAATAAAATAGTGCCGCCGTTGGCCACTATCTTTTTGGTAAACTCCAAAGCTTCTTGGAGCATTTCCTGGGTTTTTTCTAGATTAATGATATGAAACCCGCTTTTCGAAGTGAAAATATAGGGTTGCATTTTCGGATGACGCTTGGAATGCTGGTGTCCAAAATGAACGCCGGATTTAAGCATCGTCAATAAATCAGGAATCTTTGGCATAAATTGTGTCCTTTTTTTATCTCGCCGTAGCCCCGAAGGGCGAAGGCGGATTTATCCCGCCGAAGCCCCGAGCTTGTCGAGGGGCGGAGGCGGGTACCTCTACCGCTTCTAGTTAGCCCCGACGTTAAATCAGGGAGGATTAACTAAAATTTGGCGCGGTATGTGTGATTAATTATTTAACTACTCTAGTATAGCGAACCGGCTGAAAAAAGTCAACCCGGTTTGACCTGCCAAAACCGCTGACCCAAGCTACCAATAACTAGCAAAATTGACTTTAATTTAAGCATAGTTTAAGATTTGGCTAGGTTAAAATCAGGGCATTTGGGCTCTGTGTGAGAAGGAGGGACGTAAAATGAGTGTGATGCAGAAAGCAGCAGTAGGATTTGACTTGGGCGGCAGCCACTGCAGAGCAGCCGTAGTTGACGAACAAGGCAAGATAATCGGTGAAACCGTCTGGACGCCGATCGACAAAACCATGTCGGCCGAAGAAATCGTAGCCTCTATGGCCGATATTATCACACAGGCGCAGTTGATGGCAAAAGGAGCTGGCTACGAAATCGTCGGCTGCGGCGGCGGCGCGCCTGGTCCGATGAATATGGCTACCGGCGTTATCCTGAACACGCCGAACCTGGTAGCACTGCGCCAGTTTCCGCTGGCCGAAAAACTCAGCCAAGCTATCGGTCTGCCAGTCTACCTAAACAACGATGCCAATCTGACCGTCCTGGGCGAAACATTGGCTGGCGCCGGCAAAGGTTTTGCTTCGGTTTACGGCTGCACCTTGGGTACTGGTTTTGGCCACGGCTGGGTGATTGATGGCAAAATTCACGTCGGCCGGCACTGTTTGGCCATGGAACATGCCCGCTCGCCTGTCAGTATCGAAGATGATTCCACAATTGAACACATGGTATCGGCCAGTGGCATAACCAAGAAATACATGGCATTAGGCGGAAATAATTGGCTTAGTCCGCAGGATATTGCCGAAGCGGCTGCGGCCGGCAACAAAGAAGCCAAGCAGGTTTTTGCCTATTTAGGCAAATGGCTCGGCTTCACCTTTTCCTGGATTCAAAATACTCTGGACGTTGACGCCATATTAGTCGGCGGCAACATTGCCAAGGCTTGGAATCACTTCGCGCCGACTATGTTTACGGCGCTTCACAAACACACTTTCAGTGAAGTATACGAAGTACCGGTTTTACCGATGTCACTTGGCGAGACCGCTGGTATTATCGGCGGCGGCTTATTGGCTTTGAACCAGAAGTAAACTCAACCTCAACCCGAAGCAAGAAGGAGAAAAACCAATGAACGCGAAACGAATGCTTACTGTAATGCTGCTACTCGTAGTGATGCCTGGCTTAGCTTGGGCAGGCGGACCAAACCGGATTGGCGGAGTTGGACCAAGGGCGCTGGGAATGGGCGGCGCCTACACGGCAATTGCCGATGACGTTTCGGCGTTTTATTACAACGTCGCCGGCATCAGCCAAGTCGATAACAACCTTATTGAACTTGGCTCGGATTTCAATTTTCCGAAACTCAGTTTCAAACTGCCAAGCGATTGGGGCGGTTATTCTGAGGAATCGGCAAACAAAGTCTTTGCCATGCCGTTGACCGCCGGAATGTTTCGGCTGACCGACAAGCTGGTTTTGGGCGGCGGTGTTTATACGCCATACGGGCTCGGGGTCGAATACCCAAAAAACCAGCATCATGGGATGCTGTACCGAAAAAGCTTATTGTCCCTGACTAACGCGACGCTGGCTTTGTCGTACGAAGTCAGCGATACGCTCTCGATTGGCGGCGGACTGGATTTCGGCTGGTCGCAATTCGCTTACTCCGCGCCGTTTCATCAGCTTGGGCAGCTGGTCATTGACCCGCTGTTTCTGAAAAACGCCGGCGATGGCTTCGGTGTCGGTTGGCGAATTGGCGCTCTCTGGCAGCCAAGCGATAGGTTCGCTTGTGGCGTCAGCTACTCCGCGCCGATGAAAGTAACCCTGAAAGGCGAGACCGACTTAAGCCTGTTTGGTCTCGGTCTGGGTCGAGATAATTTCAAAACCCATTTCACTTTCCCCGGCCGACTAGGCGCGGGTATCGCCTACAAACCCAGCCAGAGGTTGCTACTGGCGTTTGATATCGGCTACTTCGATTACTCGGGAGCCGACAAAATGGTCTTTGACTTTGGGAAATTGCCCACCATTCCCAATAACCTAGGCTGGCGCAGCTTCGTCAGTTTGAATCTCGGCGCGGAATACCAGCTAAACGAAAACTGGTTTGCCCGCGGCGGCGTCTGCTGGCAAGGCGCGCCGTTTCCGGATTCAACCACAAACCCGGCAATGCCAGACGCCAAAGGCTTTGCCTGGACCACTGGCCTAGGCTACAAAAAAGGCGACTGGTCAGTTGACGTCGCTCTTGTCTTGGCACAAGCCAAGCGGGAGATTGAACAAAAGCCAGGACATCTCGCTCCGGGAGAATATGGAGCGACAATCCCAGGCATTTCATTTGCGACAAGCTATCGTTTCTGACGAATCAGTCTGAACGACAGCTTCTGAGGACAGAGTAAAATCTGTCCTCTTTTTTTATCGCCAAAAATTTATTTGATTTTACTTGGCTTTCCGCAGCGCCGTCACCGGTTCCAGTTTGGCCGCAGTCAAAGCCGGAAAAACCCCAAAAACGATGCCAATAAACAAGGAAACGCCGCCGGACAGGATGATTGACTGGCCGGAAATGACAAATTTCCAGCTGATTCCCAAAGCCGTCGCCACGACCGAAATCAGATAAGCCAGGCCGATGCCTAAAATAAAACCGACAATCGCCCCAAAAATCGTAATCACGATTGCTTCCCAGAGAAATTGCCATAAAATGTTATGGTTAGTCGCGCCGACGGCTTTGCGCAAACCGATTTCATAGGTTCGTTCCGTAACCGAAACATACATAATATTCATAATCCCGACGCCGCCGACCACCAAAGAAATTCCGGCAATGGCCGAAAGCAATAAATTAATCGCGCCAAAAATCGTGTTATAAATATCCAGCGCCTGAGCCATCGTCATGACGGCAAAATCATCTTTATCCGGATTATTGGAATTTAAATTGTGCCGCTGCCGAAGTAGCGCCGTCATCTCGGACGCGGTTTGGTCGGCAATATTTTTATCATAAACTTTGGTAAAAATCATGGTGAGATGATTAACCCCCATGATTTTTTTCTGCAATGTTCTCACCGGCAGATAAGCCAGATTATCCATATCAAAAAAAGCCATCGAGCCGCGCTTATTCATGACGCCGATGACGGTAAATTTTTCCCGACCGATTTTTATTACTTTGCCTAAGGGATTTTCTTGATCAAAAAGTTTTTCTTTAACGGTTTGGCCGATCACGACCACGTTAGCCAAGCTTTTATCTTCTTCTTCGGTAAAAAATCGGCCTTCAGCCACCCCGGTCGGGTCTAAGTTGCTGAAAGAAGCACTCGCTCCCCACAAAAGCGTCTGCCGGTTATTATCTTGGTAAGAAATAATTTCCTGCCCCATCAAAGTCGCGTAATCGCCGCTGACATTAGGCAATTTTCTTATCGCCTCGGCATCTTCCACGGTTAAAGTCGTAATCTGAATCCCCATGGCAATACCAGAAGCATTCGAACTGGAGGTATGACCCGTATTAGGCACTTTGATTTCAACCTGGATCGCATCGGTGCCGAAGGTTTCAACCTGATCAACCACATAAGCCCTTAAACCGTTGCCCGCCGAAATCACCGTGATCACGGCCATAATCCCAATTACAATTCCCAAAACCGTTAAAAAAGTCCGGACTTTATTTCGCCTCAAAGCCGTAATTGCCACGCGGAATGGAACGACCAAATCACAATAAATATGAAAAATATTAAACAAAGCGAACTTGCTTCGCTGACAGCGCTTGATTGGTTTTGATTTAGTATCTGCCATAGACAGGGATTAGGTTTCAGGGATTAGGTCGTTAGGTGCTAGGTAAATTAATACTTTTTAATCCCTGATTTATAGCTAAAATTATTCATAGCGTAAAGCCTCAATCGGATCTAGTTTTGCCGCTTTAATTGCCGGGTAAATGCCAAAAACCAAGCCGATGACAATTGAAACGCCGCAGGCCAAAATTACCGAATCCGGCGCAACAATAAAATCCCATTTATAGCCTAAATAGCGCGCGACCAAGGCGACAAGACCGGAAATTAGCACGCCAAAAATTACCCCGATCAAGCCCCCGCCAAAAGCAATCACGACCGTTTCAATAATAAACTGATTTCTAATATTGCCATTTTTGGCGCCGACGGCTTTGCGCAAACCGATTTCCCGGATCCGCTCGTTGACCGAAACTAGCATAATATTCATAATCCCGATGCCGCCGACGAGTAGCGCAATGGCGGCAATGGCGGCTAGAAAAAACTTCAGCGCGTTAGTCACGCCGGTAAAAACATCCAAGGCCTGCTGCATGCTGCGGACGGAAAAATCATCCTGCGACGGGTCGGTAATGCCGTGGCGTTCCCTCAGCGTGGCTTTGATATCGGCGATGCTTTCGTCCAAATTTTTAGAATCGTCGACTTTCGCCCGGGCAAAACCTAAATTATCAATGCCTAAAATTATTTTCTGAGCGGTAACTAACGGAATAAAAATCTGGTCGTCTTCGTTTTGAAAAGCCGCCGAGCCGCGCTCTTTCATCACGCCGATAACTTTGAATTGCTCCCGTTTGACTTTGACATCCTGGCCAATTGGATCGGTATTATCAAATAAATCCTTGGCCACCTGGCTACCCAAAACTACCACCCGCGCTAAGCTCCGATCTTCTTCCTCGGTAAAAAACCGGCCATTAGTCACTTCGGCATCTTCAACCTCGATATAATTAGCCGTGGTGCCGGTAAAATTGGTATCGACGCTGCGATTTTCCCAGCTGACCGAGCCAGTGCCTTTGACGTAAGCGGCCGCCGCCACGACGTGCGGCGCGTTATCCGATTTTTCCAGCGCCAAAATATCATCATACTTCAAAGTGGTAACGGTAATGCCAAAAACCGAAGCCGGCGGCCCGTTTTCGTCGGAAGCCCCCGGTAAAATGCCGATTAAATTCGAACCAACGCTTTTAATCTGATTTAAAATCAAACCCTGGGCCGAAGCGCCGACCGCCATAATGATAATGACCGAAGAAATGCCGATAATCATTCCCAGCATCGTTAAAAAGGCCCTCATTTTTCGCGAGGCCAAGCTGGTAAACGAACCTTTGGCGGCTTCGTAGATATTCATAAGGCTAGGTGATAGGTTCTAGCAAATTAGGTTTTAGGTTTTAGGAAGCTAGGTGATAGGGATTAGGTTTTAGGTTTTAGGAAGTTAGGAAGCTAGGTTTTAGAAACCTAAAAACCTAATCCCTAATACCTAAAACCTACTAACTACTTCTTTAGTTCCCCGTCTTTAGCGACGAGTCGGCGGCTGGCCACCATCTCGTCGGCGACAATTTCGCCGTCCCGCACCTTGATTATTCTTTTGGCGTGGTCGGCCGTGTCTTGTTCGTGAGTAACTAAAATAATCGTATGACCTTCCTCGTTAAGCCGTTCCAAAATTCCCATAATCTGAGTGCCGGATTTTGAATCCAAATTTCCGGTCGGTTCATCGGCAAAAATCACTTTCGGGTCATTAACCAAAGCCCGGGCAATGGCCACGCGCTGCTGTTCGCCGCCGGAAAGCTGGTTTGAGAGATGATGCAAGCGGTGAAAAAGGCCGACCGCTTTGACCGCCGCTTCGGCGTTTTCCGCCATTTCTTTCACTGAAACCCCGGAATAAACCAGCGGCAGCTTGACGTTTTCTAAAACCGTAGTCCGGGGCAAAAGATTGTAGCTTTGAAAAACAAAGCCGATTTTTTTGTTGCGCAAGGCGGCCAGCTCATCGTCGGAAAATTCAGCGACATTTTTACCTTCAAAAATATAATCGCCGCTTGAGGGTCGGTCTAAAAACCCCAAAATATGCATCAGGGTTGACTTGCCCGAACCGGACGGCCCCATAATCGCCACAAATTCGCCCGGCTGAATTGTAAAATTAATCCCGCGCAAAACATTGGTTACTAAATCGTCGGTTGAATAGTCTTTGATTAAATTTTTAATCTCAATTAGAGGTGAAGTCATAATAAAAAGCTTCATTTTTAAATTATCTTTTCGCTTAAACTACCAGCTTATTTTATCAAATTTTGAAGAAAAAAAGAAGAGAGGCAGGACGTACTACTTTGTCCTGCCCCTCGTAAATCTGAGTCAGTCTCGAGTTGTCTCGATCTGACTACTCTTCTGTCTCGTCGCCGACGCGTTTACGGCGGATCGGCTTCACCTTTTTGGCCAGCCGTTTGGCGTGTGCGGCCGCGCCAGGCTTGGTGACAATCACATCCGTCACGCTATCCGGCGGTGTAACCTCCATTTCGCCGATCACCGCCACGACACCATCTCCGGGTTCCGGTTCGGCGTCGGCCGCGGTTGCTTCCGTTTCGGGAGTGGTGGCGTCGGCCGGGACGTCGGGTTCGGTGGACTGAGCCGCCGTTACCTGCCCAAAATGCTGAGCAAGGGTTGCCACGTGGTTAGCAGTCGCTAGCGGGGCTGGCTTGACCACGACAACCGGTGCAGTCGCTTCCGAAACTTCGTAAATCAGATGATCACTGTTAACCACAGCGAACGTTCCTGCTTCCGCAGCTTCGAGCGCGAAAAACTCACCTCCGCCGGGATGCATAAGCATCATCTCGGCTCTACCTGAATAGATTTTTCCGCCGGCGGTTCCGCAGACCGCGACGAAGGTAATCTGACGAGTCTTATGATCGATCGTGAATCTGATCGAACCCTCATCCCACTGGTGTACTCCCCGAAGGATGCGCACTCTGCCTGTACCAGGAAATGGCAC
>JBAYLH010000021.1:0-19407 GCA_041664165.1 Candidatus Buchananbacteria bacterium
ATTTTTTTCAGCGTTAGAAACCGCCAAAACCGGCCATATCTTTTGGCTTACAAGCCAAAATGAGTAAAACTCCCCAACGCAGTAAAACGGTTGATTTGGTTTTCGCCGTATTATTTTTTTTTCCTTTCCCGGTCTTTTTTGATAATTTCGGCAATCGTTTCCATTACTTCCCTGGGCGTGCAGTCGCGCTTAAAAATATATGCCGCCGCTCCCATTTTTTCGCTTTTAACCCGATCCCGGTGGGTTTCTAAATTGGTGAAAACGACGATCGGGATGTCTTTAGTCTGAGAATTTTTTTTGACCGCTGCCAAATATTCCCAGCCCTGCTCGGCAATGGTGTTTTCCGGCTTGGGAATAATAATATCCAGCAGCACTAAATCCGGCTGCTCGAATTCCGTCAGCTGCAAAGCTTCCTGGATATTATTGGTTGATAAAAAATCATAGCCGTTCATTTCCAAAAAATCATGGTAAATGTCAACTAGCTGGCTTTCATCCTCGACTAAAAGAATTCGGCCTTTTTTCGACTTCATGACATTAGTAGTTTTCATATATTTTTTGAAAATTAGCGCTTCTATTTTTGCCGGGATGGTTTACCAAAAATAACAATTTTTTCCTCCCTGGTCGCTGGTTTTTCTCCCTCCGAAGTTGATTTCTGATTTTTATAAATCGGCAAAGTAAAACTAAAAGTTGAGCCTTTATTGGCGCCCGCACTGACACAAACCATCTCGCCGCCATTGCCTTCGATAATTTTTTTTGCGATAAAAAGTCCTAGGCCGGAACCGTCGGGACGAAGGTCGGTGGCATTTTTCCCCCGCGAAAATTTTTGAAATAGCTTTTTCTTGTCTTGGTCGGAAACTCCGGAACCGGTGTCTTTGATATTAACCTTTAAATAATTTTTGCCAATTAACTCATAAAAAACCGTAACGCTGCCTTGGCGGGTATAATAGACGGCATTATCCAAAAGATTAGAAATGACGTGGGCGGTTTTTTTGCAGTCGCACCAGGCTAAAGGAATTTCAAACTCAGGCTTTTGCACCTCAATTTTTAATTTTCTTTCCCGGGCTAATTGCAAATTTTGCTTTTCGGCAATTAAGGCGTTGACGATTTCGGCAATGTCGGTTTTTTTCGGCTCCATTTTCATTCTCTCGCCTTCCAATTCATAAGCGTCCCAAAAATCAGAAACCGTCGAGCTGATTCTTTCCAAGCCGCCCTTAATTGCCGGCCGGGCTTTGTCGGGCGGGTAGGAGCCTTCTTCCATCATCGAAAAATAGCCTTTCATGACGGCCAGCGGCGTGTTGAGTTGATGATTTACCACCCGCAAAAAGTCAGTTTTCATGTTCAATAATTCCTGCAGGTATTTATTTTTTTCGCCGATATCTTTGGTCTGCTCATCAACCCTCTCTTCAAGCTTCTCGGTCAATTTCTCCAAAGCCAATTTGGCTTCTCTTTGGGCAAAATTAGCTTTGATAATTTTATCCGTACTTTTGTTCAAAAAGTAGCCATAAACAATAACTAAAGTAAAAATACAGATAATCACTAATTCTGAAATTTTGCCTTCAACTACGAAAAAAAGAGCGAGAAAAAAAGTGATCAAAATCAAGCTGATTATCTGATAATGCAAAAAAAGACACTGCTGAAATTTTAACTCACAATATTGGCAGCGGCTATACGGAGAATGGTTAAGGGTTTTGGCTAGCCAGCAATTTTTGTTAATGCAGTCGGGTTTTTCTATTTTTGGCATTGTTTAGATTTTAAAAATCTTTTTAAAAAAAACATACATTAAAGTCGCCACGCAAAAACCGACAAAGCAAGCTAAAAATATCAGCAAATCCACGATTAAAATATAAATCCAGGCGAAATCAACAAATTTGCCGAAATAAATTAATAAGAAACCAACTAGAAGAAGACCGGCGGTCATGCCGGAAACAAAATTTAATTCTGCCGATTCCTTCTGAATTGGCGCCAACTTTTCTTTTTGAAACTTTTTAATGACTAAGGCGTGAAATTGATAAGGGATGTTGAGCTTGAGAGAAAAAATGCCAAAAGCCATCAAAAGACTCGCGGCTAAAACCAGCCATTGATTATGAATTAAAACCGCGATTAACACTAAAATTCCGTAAGCCGCGCGGGAAAATTTTAAAGAATCGTCATGAATTTGGCATTGCTGCATAGATTTTATTTTTAATAATTTAAAAAACAAGACACTGCTTATGGCTTAGGATTAAACGCATTTTTTAACGGCCAAACACGCCTTTCTCACATCTTCAATGTCGTTATAGACGTAAAAACTCAATCGACAACTCGCCGGCGGGTTTAACTCGTAATAATGATGCGCCAAAGTCGCACAATGACAGCCAGCTCTGGATTCTATACCTAATTTATTTAACCCATCGGCAATTTCAAAAGGACTTTTATCTTTGTCGGAAAAAGCGACCAAAGAAGTCCGATGCTCGGGATTTTTGGGCCCGTAAATATTTAACGACGGTATCTCACCCAATATTTTCAACGCTTCGCCGATTAAAATCTTTTCGTGGGATTCGACGTTTTCCATCGCTTTTTTAACCTCTGGCAGCTCCAGCTTTTTATCGGTCATAAAATAAACCGGCTTTCCGTGGTTTAAAGAAAAATCCATCAATAATCTTATCGCCTGAGCCGATAAAATTGTGCCTAAAATATTAGGCGTACCGGCCGTAAATTTCCAAGGCAAAAAATTGTAATCTACCTTTTCGGGGCTGACCATTCCTTCGGCGATCATATCGCCGCCGTAAAGAAACGGCCTCATTTTTTCAAGCAGTTCCTCTCTGGCATACAAAGCCCCGACGCCGAAAGGCGCCATCATTTTATGAAAAGACCAGGCGAGAAAATCCACTCCCAAATCCTTGACGTCGATAAATACATTGGGAACTAATTGCGCCCCGTCAATTAAAAGATAAGATTTTTTTTCTCCGTTCGGCTGGACGTATCCGCTGGCGTCGGCGATTTTTCTTATCTTTTTAATCGGATTTTTCGTGCCTAAAAAATTTGACGCGCCAACACAGCAGATTAATTTGGTTTTTTCATCCACCAAAGATTTTAAATGGTCTAAATCAAGCTCCCCTGTTTCTTTGTCAAATTTGGCGAGTCGGCATTCCACCTTTACCCCGAATTTCGGCAAGATTTCCCGGCATAACCCGTACCACGGAATATAATTTGAATTATGTTCCATCAATGTCGTTACGACGTTATCGCCGGTTTTGAATTCAGTCATCAATGAATACATGACGGAATTAATCGCTTCCGTGGCGTTTCGGTATAAAATGATATTTTTTCGACCCGGCGCGCCGATAAACTGCGCGATCGTATCATAAGAAGATTCAAATTCTTTGGTGGTCAGCAATGAAGAATTCGACTGGCCTCGATGGACATTATCATACTGAACAATGAGTCCTTTCAATAAATCCAGCAATTGAATTGGACATTGCGTGCTGGCCGCATTGTTAGAAATAATTCTCCCCGCGCTAATGGCGGGAAAAAATTCTCTTATTTTTTCGACATTAATCATATAAATTTATTTTTTAACTAAATCGTCAAGATAAACTCCCAAGACATTAGCTAATTTTTGCAACGTTTCAATGGTCGGATTGGTAATGCCGCCGGTTTCAAGCTTAACAATTGAATTATAAGAAACATCAGCTAATTTTGACAGACGGATCTTACGACAAACCTTTGGCTTGCCTCAATTTTTTAATATTTTTGCCGATTTTATTTTCCCGTCCCATACTTGTATTATAATACTATGCCGCTAAAATATCAAAATTTTGCAACCAACAAAAAACAGCCGACTATTGGCCAAGCTGCAAAAAATTAAACTACTTCAAGCAATTAGAGTGCGATAACTATCTAATCGCTAAAATACTTCTTTTATAAGATTCCAAATTCTCCAAGGCAATTCCCGTTCCCTTGGCCACGCAAAACAAAGCTTCATCGGCAATATAGGAAGGCACGCCGGTCGCCTGGGTGATTAGTTGATCGATATTTCGCAGCAAGCTCGAACCGCCCGACATAATAATACCTTTATCAATGACGTCGGCGGAAAGCTCCGGCGGGGTTTTATGCAAAACATCTTTGACCGCCTGCATAATGCCTTCCAATTCACCCTGAATTGAGTCAGTAATGTCATCGGAAGTGACTAAAACCGTCTTCGGCAAGCCGGTGATCATGTCGCGGCCCCTGACTTCTTCGGTCAGCTGCTCCTCCAAATACATCGCCGAACCAATGTCAATTTTAATCCGCTCAGCCGTTCTTTCGCCAATGGCAAGATTATATTTCCGCCGGATGTACTCGGTAATGGCCGAATCAAAACGATTGCCGCCGATTCTGACCGAAGTTGAAGCAACAATGCCGCCCAAAGAGATGACGGCCATTTCCGAAGTCCCGCCGCCGATATCGATAATCATGTGGCCGGACGGCGAACCAATCGGGATGTCGGCGCCAATCGCCGCCACAATCGGCTCTTTGATAATGTACGCCGCTTTGGCACCGGCCGAAATGGTCGCGTCAATTACGGCTCTTCTTTCAGTTGAAGTAATTCCAGCGGGCACCGCCACCATTACTTCCGGCCGAAAAAGCCGAACCCCGCCCAAGGCTTTATTAACAAAATAGCGCAACATCGCGGCGGTAGTTTTATAATCGGCAATCACGCCGTCTTTCATCGGCCGAACCGCAATTATCGTATCCGGCGTCCGACCCAGCATTTCTTTCGCCTCGGCGCCCACGGCCAAAATCTTTTTATCAATGACCGAAACAGCGACCACTGACGGCTCATTAATCACAATCCCCCGCTTTGGCACATAAACCAAAGAGTTGGTAGTTCCCAAATCAATTCCAATTTTTTTGATCAACATAGATATTCACGACTTTAGCGCTAATCGTATTATTCTCAATTACTGTAAAGCACCGTAATTTTACCCGAAATTAGCGAATTTGTCCAGGATCCCTGGCAGGCAATTTAGCGCCGAAATATTTAACAAAATATTTAATCCCGGACAGAATATGAACCCGGCCGGCCCGAGAAAAAATTCCTAAAACCCCACCCCGTTCGGCCGATAACCGCTGGTGGTAATGAACCATTTCTACCTCGGCAAAATATAAAACCTTAAACCCGGCCTGCCAAAATCGCCGGCATAAATCCAAGTCTTCAAAATACATAAAAAATCTTTCATCAAATAAGCCGATTTTTCCCAGCATTGATTTTCTCATCAAAAGGCAGGCGCCAAATAGCCAGTCAACTTCTTGAGTTACTTCATGGTTGAAATCTTTCATTAAATAATTATCAATCGGCCGTTTGGCAAAACGCGACTTGCCAAAAACGGTTCGGCGGTAAACCGGCGTTAAAAAATTAGGAAACCGCCGGCAAGAATATTGAACGCTGCCGTCGGGATTAATTAATTTCGGCCCGATAATACCGATGTCGCGATGACCTTCCAAAAAATTAACCATTTTCTCCAAAGCTTGCGGCACGACGGCAATGTCGGGATTAATAATCATAATATACTTGCCCTGAGCCTGATTAATTCCCAAGTTATTGCCGACGGCAAAGCCGTCATTGGCCTTAGCCTGAATCGTTTTAATTTCAGGAATAACTAGTTTTTTTATCAATGGCAATTCGGGCTGATTAGTCGCTTCGGTTTCTTTTTCAAACAGCTGACTAACCATTTCCAAACAGCCGTCGCCGGAATTATTGTCAACCACAATCAACTCATAATTTAATTGCGGCTGAGCCATTACAATCCCCTTAAGGCATTGTTTGACCAGTCCTTTCTGTTTGTAGTTTAGAATTATTATTGATAAATCCATAAGTTAATAACATGAGACAAGAGACAGGGCAATTAGCAGACTTGCTACATGTCACTTGTTACTTGTCGCTTATTTGAACCATTTCCTAATTTCCCGTGGCATTACTTTTTTATGCGCCATAATTACCCGCCGCTTCAGAAATGCCGCCGGTAAGAGCTGAAACAGCTTAGCAATACTTTGGTATTGAAACGGCTCGAAAACCAAGGCGTAAAAAATAATTTTTATTTCCCAAAATACAAACCAGGGCAAAGTCAAAATAAGATTGAGCCACTGATCATTTTTTACCAGCATCAAATGATGATTGCGAAACGACAAGGCTCGAAGCATTTTGGAAATCTGTTTTCTCGATTTGACGGCTTTGCCGAAACCGCCGGCATTTTTGGCAAAGCGCCGGTGATGGTAGCAAACTGCCGCCGGATAGTACCAGCAAGTAAAGCCGTAAAGCCGCAGCCGCCACGCCAAATCAATGTCTTCTTTGTAGGCAAAAAAATCCTGGTCGAAAAATTCATTTTTGATCATCACTTCTTCCAAGGCCGACTTCCGGTATAAAGCACAGGCTCCGGAAGCCCCGAAAACTTCTTCCGGCCGGTCGTATTGGCCGCCGTCTTTTTCGCCTTCGCCCCGATTGATTACTTTCCGGCTTTTATAAACCAATAAGCCGGTTGAATCGATAACGTTTGATTTAATGGCTTCCCTGAGGCCGGCTTCTTCCAAAGAATCAATCGCTTCACTGTAAAGCTTTAAAACTTTGCCGGAGAAACTGGCTCCTTCCGGATGCTGATCGGCGAAATTGACCAAATTCTGCAAAAAATCTTCAGCTAAAATCACGTCCGGATTGGTAACTAAAACATACTCGCTTTTCGCCAGCCAAATCCCCTGGTTATTGGCTTTGGAAAATCCCAAATTCCTAAAGTTTTGCAAAACTGAAACGGTCGGATAATTAGAGCGGATGAATTCGACCGTGCCGTCGTCAGAACCATTGTCGATCACCATTACCGAAAAATCCCGAAAATTCTGACGCATTAAAGACTCCAGACAATCAAAAATATAGCGCATTGAATTCCAGGTAACAATTTGAACTGAAACTTTAGCCATTGATTAGATTTTAGCTGTTAGGTTTTAGCTGTTAGGTTTTCTAGCTACCAGCTAAAAGCTACAAGCTAATCTTACTTTTTCTCCGTAACCCAAAAACCCAGCCGAAATTTGCCCCCTAACATTAATCTGGTCTGGGCATCGGCCGCCGGCAGCGAACCGAATAAAATCATAGTAACCGGAACCAAAATCCATTGCAAGATCATAATCAGGTAGTGATGGAAACGGTAATCCTTGGGTTTAGCCGGCAGCATAATCGTATATAAAACCGCGATTACCAATAAGCCGGTCATTGACAGCCTCATTAACAAAGCCAGCACGTGCGGCGCGTTTTGAAAAAGCGCCGTCGTCCTTTCCTGGCTTGAGGCAATCCAAAGCGGCAAATAACCGGCCAATAAGATTACCAGCGGCGCTGTGGCCCAGGAATAAACCCCTTCGGTCTGATTCCAAAGATAATAAATTTTTTTCAAAAATGGAATTTTTCTGCCTTCGCCGTCTTTAAACCAAAATTGCTTTACCATCCAGGGAAAATGTTCCACCCCCCAAGCCCAGCGCCGCATCTGTTTATACTGATTTTTCAAACTCCGCCAAAAATTGCCGATATCAACGGTATTCATAAAAACCGGAATATACATCGGCACGGTTTGGTAATCACCCTGATATTTAACCAAACACTGTAAAAATATCCGGGAATCTTCGGTTACAATAGTTTTGTCCCAAAAATCAACGTCAACCAAAGCTTTAAAACTCATACTATGAGACGAAAAGGTGAATAATCTTTCCGGCCGGGATAAATCGGTAAACAGCCAAAAAGTCGTTGAGCTGGCAACGACCCGGACAATCGGATTAGACTCCCAAACATTGTTATTGTAAATGGCAATCGGCTGGTAGCTGGCATGAGTCGGATTCGGGTTGGTCAAATATTGATAAGTCAGATAAGCAAAATATTGGGGATGAACGCAAGTATCAATATCAAAATTAGAGACAATGACTTTGCCATAATCCAAACCGAGATCATCAATTACTTTTTTCGCCTGCCGCCCGGCATAATTGGTATTCGAACCCTTGCCTGGCAATTCGCCTGGCTGAATCGGATGAACCGTAATTAAAAATTGAAAAAAACGATCGCTGAATTTTTCCTTGATTTGTTCGGCAATGGCCAAAAAATTTTCTTCATCTCTCTGCTCACCAGCTAAAACCACGATAAATTTTTTCAAATCATAGTTTGACTGGCATAAAGCGTCAAATGGTTTTTCAACGACATTATAAGGCTCTTTGTAGGTCGGCAAAAAAATCAGATGAAAATAATTCTGATAATCTTTATTTAATGTCTTATTTTTTTCAAACCAGTCAATTTTCGCATCCCGGCGATACCGCCGCCAAGAAGTCAAAAGATAAACTAACATGTACAAAATCCGCAAAAGCCAGTACAAATCAAAAGCGATGATAAAATAAATCGCCCAAAGCGGCCGGGCAAAAGACAAAACTAAAACGCCAATAAAAGTCGTCCAGACTAAAAAACCTGGAATAATCTCCAGAATTCTGACTTTAGTACTTGCTTTCATACTTTTATTTAACCACAAAATTTTAACTTTAGCAAGCTTACAACTAAAACCCAAAAGCATAAAAACACTCTTGATTTTACTTTTACGTTTTGCTGTTCCGACGTCTAAATCAGCGGACTGCCGGTCATTTCCCCAGGCTGGTCAATTTCCATTATCTTCAAAATTGTCGGACCGATATCGGCCAGCATGCCGGACGGCGTCAAAATACTCAAATCGCCGGCGGCACTGTCGAGGCCGGGCGTCAGGCTTTGGCCTTCCCATTCCGGGCCGACCGCGATAAATGGCACCGGATTAGTGCTATGTTCTTTATCGATTTCGCCGGTTTGCAAATTGATTAATTCCTCGGCGTTACCGTGATCGGCGGTAACCAAACAAACACCGCCCTGGTTCAAAACTACCGTAACCAATTCTCCCAAACATTTGTCAACTGTCTCCACCGCTTTGATGGTTGCCGGAATAACGCCCGTATGGCCGACCATATCGGGATTGGCGTAGTTGACGACGATAAAATCATGTTTACTCTCCTTAATTGCGGCAATAAGTTTAGTATTGAGTTCGGCCGCGCTCATTTCCGGCTTTTGGTCATAAGTCGGCACGGCCGGCGAGGGCACCAAAATCCGGCTTTCCCCGGTAAATTCATTTTCTTGGCCGCCATTGAAAAAGAAAGTAACGTGGGCGTACTTTTCCGTCTCGGCGGCATGAAGCTGCAGTAAATTATTATCCTGGATAATCCGAGCCAGCGGTTTTTCAATCAATTCCGGCGGATAAGCAACATCAACCGGCAAATCTTTTTCATATTCGGTTAGAGTAACAAAAACTAAATCTTTGTAGTCTTTTTTCCGGCTGAATTTGCTAAAGCCGGGTAGGGCAAACGCTTCCGTGATTTGCCTGGCGCGGTCAGCGCGAAAATTGAAAAAAATTACCGCGTCTTTGTCTTCAATTGTCGCCAAAGGCTTGCCACCGGCAGTGATTACCGTGGGAATAAATTCCTCGTCATAAATCTGCTTGCTGTAAGCTTGAGAAATTGCCGCCAGCGGATCTTCGGCCTTGGCTTCGCCCTTGCCCAAGGCCATAACGCTGAAAGCCGGCTCAATCCGGTCCCAGTGGTTATCGCGATCCATGGCAAAAAACCGGCCAGACATTGTCGCGATTTTGCCGACGCCGACTTCGGCAATTTTGGCCTGAAGCTGTTTGATAAAATCTAAAGCGCCGTCCTGCTTCGTATCGCGGCCGTCTAAAATCGCGTGAATATAAACTTCGCTGATGCCTTTCTTTTTACAAATATCCAAAATGGCATAAAGATGGTCTTGATGAGAATGAACTCCGCCGTTGGAAACCAAGCCTAACAGATGAAGGCGGGATTGATTTTTTTTCACCTGGTCTAACGCTTTATTGAAAGCTTGATTATCCGCAAACCCGCCGGATTCAATGGCTTTGTTTATCCGCGGCAAGGTTTGATAAATTATTTTTCCCGAGCCTAAATTTAAATGGCCGACTTCGGAATTGCCCATTTCACCCCACGACAAACCAACCGCTTCGCCCGAGGCTTGCAGCGTCATAACCGGGTAAGTCGCCACTAGGTGGTCAAAGACCGGCTTTTTCGCCAAAGTTACGCCATTGCCCTTTGACGGCGGCGCTATTCCCCAGCCATCCATGATCACTAAAACTACTGGTTTTGGCCTGACATTTGCCATGAAATTATCTTATTGAAATTATCTTATTTGATTCTTCCTCGCTATTATTGATATAATTAAATCAATGTGTTTTGCTAGGTTAACAGTCGATAAGGAGACAATAAATGAAAGCTGCTATCTGGTTGTTGTTTGCTCTTTGTTTGGTTGGATACTGTGCCACGATGTTTGGCATGGAAACTGCTCATTCCTGGATCTTTCTGATTTTTGTGAGCCTGGTACATATCGCCTGCAACTGGATTGGCGCTCTCGCCTTCCTTGCTCTCTTCGTGCTATATGTGCTACCCGATAACCCATCTGGCCTGAAACAAAATGCCAACGCTGCCGACGGTGAGCCAAAAACTCAGCCGTCTTTTTTTATATCAATTCCCGACCCGTCATTTCTCGTGGTTTTTTAATCTTCATTAGTTTAAGAATCGTCGGCGCAATATCGCCTAATTTGCCTTTTTTCAATCTGATTTTTTTGAAACGATTACTGACTAAAATAAAAGGAACGGGATTTCCCGTATGCTCAGTATACACTTCCCCTGTCTCCAAGTCCAGCATCTTTTCGGCATTGCCATGATCAGCAGTAATTAACAAAGTTCCGCCCTTTTTTAAAACCGCTTCTTTGATTTTCCCCAAATTTTTATCAACCGCTTCAATCGCCTTGATGCAAGCTTTTAAATTTCCGGTATGACCGACCATATCAGGAGAAGCAAAATTAGCGCAGGTAAAATCATAATCAGGCAGGCTGGAAATTACTTTATCGTTGACTTGATTAGTCGACATCGCTGGTGTTTTATCATAACTCTCGGTATGAGGCGAAGGGATATTAATCCTGGTCTCACCATTAACTGGATGATCGTAGCCGCCGTTAAAAAAGAATGTGACGTGGGCATACTTTTCAGTTTCGGCAATATAAAGCTGTCGGCTGGCCGGCAACATCATTGGCAAAGTTGATATCAAATCGGCAGAAGGATAAGCCGTCAAGATGCTGTCTAAATCCGGCCCAAAATCAGTCATGGCTACAAAAACCAGATTTTTCAGCACTCTTTTTCTTTTCATAAAACCGGGATTTTTCTGATCAAATTCTTGTTGAACGAATGGTTTAGCCAACTGACGAGCCCGATCACTACGTAAGTTAAAAAAGATTACTGCATCGTTGTCGGAAATGCGTGGAACTATTTTACCTTTACGCTTAATGACAAACGGCTTAATAAACTCATCCGTGATATTGGCATTATAAGAGCGGGAAATGCCCTCTTGAGGACTTTTGACGAAGGCAACACCTTTACCGTCAACTATGGCATTATAAGCGGAAATTGTCCGCGTCCAAATCTTTTTGCGATCCATAGCATAAAACCGTCCAATAATTGTAGCGATGACTTCACCGGTTAATTTGCCATTAACTTCTTTATTTTTCAACTGACGCATTAAAGCTTCAACTGTTTTTAAGGCTGAATGTTGAGGTGAATCACGGCCATCAGTAAATAAATGGAGATAAACATTTTTTATTTTCTTAAGCCTGGCCCAGGCTAAAAGCGCTAACAAATGATCCGGATCACTGTGAGCACTTTGACCGTTCGAAAGCATACCCATGATATGAAAATTTGATTTATTTTTGACGATATGTTTATAGGCCGCTTCAAAAGCCGGGTTTTTAAAAAACTTACCAGTATTAATCTCTTTGGAAATAAAAACCGCATCTTGGTCAATAACCCGACCGGCGCCGATATTCATGTGACCGGCTTCAGAATTACCAAACTGACTTGGCGGCAAGCCGACGAATCTGCCCGAAGCCTGGAGTTTAGCGTGAGGATATTTTTGCCACAATAAATCAAAGTTCGGTTTTTTAGCCAATTCAATGGCATTACCCGGACTTTTCGGCGCTATTCCCCAACCGTCTAAAATCAGCAGGACGAATGGCGATTTTTGATTGTTTTTTATGGTTTTAGACATTCGAAAACAGCTAAAATAATTTTAATATTTTTTTTCGCCTCAGCCTGGCAATCTTTTAAAGTCAATAGTTTATTCTTGTCACTCATTTTTTTAATTACGTAGCTTACCGAGTAATCAAAAGGAAAACCACGCCGACCCATTTCATGTAATAATATTAAGCAACCCTCAAGCGTTAAAAATTTAAAACACTCAGCATTCTTTATTATCTCAGCCGCCAGGGACTTGGTTGGGATTTTATTATGGTGTGCCAAAATTGCGTTGATAATGATTTCTTGAAAATTATCACTAACCTGCCATTTAATTAAATAGGGTCGAACAAATTTTGCGCTTAGATGATAATGATTGGCTTGAATTTTCCCGCCAATTTTCTGATCAAAAACAGTGTGAGCTAAATACAAAGCTGTCTGCACTAAATTTCCATCCACCTTGTACTTTTTGGCTAATTGGCTTCCTTTTGCCGCCGCCAATTCGGTTAAAAGCCAAGCTGGCGCACCATTCTTTCGGGTTTGGCGCCGCATCAGCTGGCGGGCTTTCAATACGACGCTGTTTTTCATACTATTAGAAATTACTTCATTGTAATAACGGGACTGATTAACTTTATCGCTTTATCGTAATAGCCATACTCTTGATTATCAATTCTAAATAATTGCTCGGTGAAACGCCTTACACCGTGTCATTGCGAGGAGGAGGTCGCCTTAAAGTAACCGACGACGAAGCAATCTCTTTATTAATACCAATCCTTACTTAAATCTTCCCACTTAGGGTTACCAACATTAATTAAATTTATTTTATCCTGGCGCGAACCACCCTTAATTTGTTTTTCTCTCTTAATTGCTTCACCAATATCATCGGCTTCTTCAAAGTAGACTAATTTATTAGCATAGCATTATATTTACTAGTAAAACCTTCTATTAATTTATTCTTATGCTCATAAACCCTTCGCTCCAAATCGTTAGTCACACCGGTATAGATTACATTGTTGGCTTTATTAGTCATTAAATAAACATAGTAGGCTTTCTCTCTCATATTGGAGATTGCTTCGTCATCCCGTCTCTTAAATCCGCTCGAGACGGGACTCCTCGCAATGACAAAGTTATTTTAACTCACTCTCAATCTCGATTAACCGATTATACTTTTCCACCCGTTCACTGCGCGACAGCGAGCCGGTTTTGATGAATTCCGAATTGACCGCCACCGCTAAATCGGCGATAAAAGTATCAGCGGTTTCGCCCGAGCGATGGGAAATTGAAGTCTGGTACTTATTTTTATGAGCCAATTCGATGGCGTCAATGGTTTCCGACAAGCTGCCGATCTGATTTAATTTGACTAAAATCGCATTGGCGACGCCGGTTTCAATTCCCTGTTTCAGTCTTTTGACATTAGTCACGAATAAATCATCGCCGACTAAGCTGATTTTTTTGCCCAGTTCCTTGGTTAAAATTTTCCAGTTGTTCCAGTCGTCTTCGGCCAGGCCATCTTCAATGGAAATAATTGGATAGCGTTTAACCCACCCTCGTTCTAAATTAATCATGGCTTTGGCTGTCAAAAATTTTTTATCCGCCCGAAGCTCGTACATTTTCTTTTCCTCGTCATAAAACCCGGAGGCGGCCGCGTCAATTGCCAGCTGCACCTCTTTTCCGGCCTGATAACCCGCGTCACTAATGGCCTGCATAATCAACTTAAAGGCAATCTCATTGCCCGGCAGCCTCGGCGCGTAGCCGCCTTCATCGCCTTTGAGCGTATCATAACCTTGCGCTTTGATAATTTTGGCTAAGGCGAAAAAAACTTCCGAACCGCAGCGAACTCTTTCCACCATGGTTTTCTGCCGGGGTACAATCATAAATTCCTGAATATCCAAAGACCAGTCGGCATGAGCGCCGCCGTTTAAAATATTCATCGTCGGATACGGCAGCTGCCAGCCATTGTACTTCAAACTAAAAACTTTTCTCAAATACTTATACAACGGCATTTTGCTGGCTTTGGCCGCGGCGCCGGCAACAGCCAAAGAAACTCCCAAAATGGCATTGGCGCCGAGCTTTGATTTATTTTCCGTGCCATCCAAATCAATCATTAATCCATCAATTCGTCTCTGCTTAGCCGGATCCTGGCCGATTAATTTCGGCGCGATAATTTTATTGACGTTATTGACTGCGTTTAAAACGCCTTTGCCGCCGTAGCGATTTTTATCATCGTCGCGCAATTCCAAAGCTTCGTGAATGCCGGTGGAAGCGCCGGAAGGAACGCTGGATTGGGCCGAAATGCCGTTAGCCAACTCAATATTGACCCTGACGGTGGGATTGCCCCGGGAATCAAGAATTTCCAAAGCTTTAATTGACTTAATTTTTGCCATAAATTTATTAAATTCTAGTACCTAATTCCATAATTTAGAATTTAGTGCTTAGTATTTAACTCTACAGAACTTCGTAAGTTATCATCACGTCGATAATAATATCCTGGCTGCCCGGCTCCACGGCTGGCGCTGGCGCCATTTCTGGTCCGCCGGCGGCCAATGACTTCACGGCATAATCGCGATAAATCGGCACCGAGCTGTTACCGCTTTCAGTAAACGATACTAATTTGCCTAATTTCACTCCGGCGACTTTAGCCAAGGCTTCGGCTTTTTCTTTGGCGTTAGCTAAAGCTTTTTCTCGAGCTTGCTGTTTTAATTTTTCCGGTTCATCAATGGTAAAACTTAAGCTGCCGACTTGGTTAGCGCCTAAGCTTCCGGCTTTGTCAACAATCGTGCCGACTTTTGTCAAATCCCTGATTTTAACCGAAACATTCTGGCTGACGCTGTAATCGCGTAAAACTTGCCGGCCGGTAGTCCAATCATAATTAGGATAAATGCTGTAATTAGTAGTTTGGATGTCTTTGGCGTCAATTCCCATTTTTTTCAGTTCGCTGATAATCTGATTCATTTTATCGGTATTTTCTTTTTGAGCATCGGCGACTGTTGCTTTGTTAGTTTGGAGACCCAAAGAAATTTCGGCGATGTCCGGAATAGCGGTAACTTTGCCTTCGCCGTCGATAGTGATGGTGTAAGTCTGCTGGCTTTCCCGGCCGATGTAATCATGCTTTTTAACCTCGTTCCAGGTCAAAACCGTTAAAAAAACCACCGCGAAAACGGTCAAAATCGTCCCCAAAATTTTCCAAACCGGCACGTTATTGCAGCAAACTACGTTTTTTTCGTTTTCCATAAATTTTTTGAATTATGGTTACCCGGCTTTAGTCGGTTTTTGAAACCGTGCTAAACCGTGGTATCCTATTTTTTAATATCTTTTAAAGCCGGCAGCTCTTTGCCGGCCAGAAATTCCAAACTGGCGCCGCCGCCGGTAGAAACATGGCTGATTTTGCCTTCCAGTTTATATTTTGCTACGACTGTTTCCGTATCGCCGCCGCCGACGATGGTAATCGCCTTGCTTCGGCCAACCGCTTCGGCAATTTTTTTCGTGCCAAAGGCGAATTTATCAATTTCAAAAACACCCATTGGCCCGTTCCAAAAAATAGTTTTCGCTTTTTTTATCGCTACCAAATAATCAGCAACCGTTTTCGGGCCAATGTCTAAAAATTTCCAATGCGCCTTGATAACTTGCTTATTTTCCAGATCAACGACTTCAATTAACGAGTGCTGATCGATTTTATTGCCGGCTAAAAAGTCAACCGGCAAAATAATTTTTTCTTTGTATTTTCGATAAAGCTTTTTGGCTAGTTCGACAAAATTTATTTTCTGACGCTTGGCCTTATCGACAAAAACATCTTCAATAAACGACTCGCCGATCGGCACGCCATTAGCTTTCATAAAAACATTGGCAGTGCCGCCGCCGATTAAAACTTTATCAGCGACTTTCAAAAGCTGCTCTAAAACCGCGACTTTATCGGAAATTTTTGCCCCGCCTAAAATAATGACGAGCGGCCGCTTTGGATTTTCAATAATTTTAGCCAGGGTATTAATTTCTTTTTCCAATAAAAACCCGGCGTAAGTCGGCAAAAGCTTGGTAATGCCGGTAGTTGAGGCGTGAATCCGATGAGCCTGGGCAAAAGCGTCAAAAACAATCAAATCCAAGCCGTGAACCAGTAGCGCCGCGAATAGCTTATTATTTTCTTCTTCTTGCGGATAAAACCGGACATTTTCCAAAATTATTATCTGGCCATTTTTTAACTTTTGAATTTGCTCAAAAACTTTCGGCCCGATGCAGTCGTCTAACTTTTTGACCGGCTTCTTTAAAATCTCGGCCAGTTTTTTTGCTACCGGGTCCATTTTATATTTTTCAACCACCTTGCCGCCCGGCCGCGACAGCCAGGATAAAATTACGATTTTGCAATTATGCTTCAATAAATAATTAATCGTCGGCACGGTCTCGCGGATCCGCCGGTCATCGGCCACGACCCAGCCCTTGCCTTTTTTTTGCAGCGGCACGTCATAAGCTACCCGAAGCAAAACTGTTTTGCCGGTTAAATTTTTAATTTCTTTAATTGATTTTAGTTTCATTTTCTTTGGTGTAATTTTTCTAATAAGGTGATGCGAGCATCGCCATTTTTAGTATCTTTAGTACAATTTGGCATTTCAACTTCACAAACATAACCTAATGATTTTAACCTTTCCTCTAAGCCATCACTGGAAATTACAAATTTTCGATATATTAATGGCGAATCCTTTCCAACCAGACCGCTAATTTCTTCTTGGCGCTTTTGGGCAAACTCCTTAGCAACCGACTCATTTTTTCCATTCCAAACCCCATTTAAAATATAGACGCCGCCTGGTTTTAAAGCCCTTAGCGCTTCTGATAAAAATTGATCTTCAATCTGGGTTGGCGTCATCTCTTTGCCTTTCTGATCCATTTTTTCCACTGGGATGTGCCAAACGGTGCCGGCACTTAGCGCCAAATCGACTGATTCATCGGCCAAAGGTATTTCTAAAAAATCACCCCGTACCACGGCCACTTTACCATCGCTTGACAATCTCTCTTTAACATCGCTTGTCATATTCATTTCTCGGTCAAGCGCGATAACTTTTTTTACCCGGTCTTTAATCCGTTCTGCCATTACCCCGGGACCCGAACCAATATCCAAAACCGTTGCTTCACTTAAACTTATCTTACCCGATTGCAATTCAATTTCTTCCGGCACCAGCTTAAGAAAAGCTTCGATGTCTTTTTGCCAATCAGGATCACCTTCAATGCGATCACGATAATCACGGGGAACCTCTGGGTCAGCACCGTAGCCGCCTTGATTTAAACGATCATCTAATGTCCACATCCCTTTATGACTTTCCATAATCTACAAAAATTTATTAATCAAAACATTAAAATTATAACACAAAATTACAATTTCGGCCATTAATTAATCCCCTTCTATTTCCACTAATTTCCAACTTTGACCCTGAACTTTTTTAATTTCGATTTTGGCACCCTCGGCCGGGGTATTTTTAGCCAAAAGTTTTAAATTAAAAGCCAAATTATCAGCGTTGATTTCTTCGCCATGCTCAACCATGCTACCGAGCTCAATAATAATTTTAGTCACCTTTGACAACTTATTTTCATTAGCTTTTTCTAAAACTAATTTTAAAATTTGGTCAGCGGCGTGGAGGTCATGCATAAGTAAGCAAGATAAGTAGTAAGAGCCCGCCTTCGTTCGCCTGTTTATCTAGGTCAATATGCGGCGAACTTCGGCGTGGCAAGGCAGTAAACAAGATAAGTAGCTTATCTCGCTTGAAACTCAAAACTTATCTTGCTGAGTTAGTGAGTCGCGCAAGAGATACAAGGGTCGTAAGCGCGAATTAAGGTTTTGATTTTTAATTCCCGCTCACTGTTACTTAATTTTTTTAAATTCGGCAGATAAACTTTCAAATCTTCCTCAATGTTATTTAAAAACTGAACGGTCGGTGTAATAATTTTAGCTTTAGTCACAATGCCGTCGGGATTAATTTCGATTAAATCATACAAAATCCCCCGCGGCGCTTCCATTACGGAGTAACCGGTCGTGGTTTTACCCAAAGGATTGCCGTTCGCAATTAAATCCAATTTTTTACCGAGGCTTTCCTCAGGCTTCAAAGTTTTAACTAAGTCAGCTAAAAGCTGGCCGGCAATTTCTGTCGCGTGGATTAATTCAATCGCCTGAGCCAAGACATTAAAAAAAGTATTATAAATCGGAAACTTTAATTTCAGATCAGCCACGACTTTTTTAGCTTCCGGGCTTAGCTGAGAATGATTAATATTCAGACGCGCCAAAGCCCCAACCATAAAACTTTTGCCCAAATAATTAGCCCGTTTGGCGGCAAAACTCAAAAGCTGGTATTCGTCAATGACTCGGCCATAATCTTTGGCCTGATAACTTTTACCGCTTAAAAATTTTACTCCCCCGTCATAAATGGCGTATTCTTTTTTATGGCTCAAGGCCGCAAATTCCATTTTTCGATAAAAATCAGGAATGGGCAAGTCGGCGGCGAAAGAAACTAATCGCATCGCCGAAGCCATTGCTTCCTGCCAGTTCTGGCTCAGCTCATTTAATTTATTTCTGGCCGGCGTTACTTTGAACCCGCCGACTTCGCAATTGATCGGGTGAATCGCCCGGCCGCCGATAACTTCTAGAATTTTTAAAGCGAATTCCCGGAGCTTGATGGCCGCCGAGGCCTGGGTCGGATGTTTTTTAATAAAATCCAAATCATCGCGGACGCCGTAAAAATCCGGCATTGACAAAAAATACAAGTGCAAAGCGTGGCTATGAATCAGCTGGGACAACTCCATCAGCTGGCGCAGTTTTATCGTCTGCAAACTCGGCTTAATTTTAAAAGCGTCTTCAATAGTCTTAATCGTGTTTAACGAATGAACCACCGGACAAATCCCGCAAATCCGGGCGGTAATTATCGGCACATCATAAAATTTACGGCCGACCAAAATGCTTTCAATTAGCCGCACGCCTTCGGTCGTTTTGATTTTCGCTTCGGCCACATCCCCTTGCAAAATATCACCGACAAAATCCAGATGTCCTTCCATTTTAGCGAGATGATTTATTTTAATTCTCATAAAATTATTAGACAAAATAAACAAAATAATTAGCACCTAATTCGCCCCGCCGTAGCCCCGAGCGAAGTCGAGGGGGGGGCGAAGGCGGGCAGTTCAGCGAGATGATTTATTTTAATTCTCATACATTTAGACGATAGGAAGTTAGACACCCCCGCCAAAGGCGGTGGCTTGATGAGTCGGGTCGCCTCAAAGGCGATCCTGTCTCGTTGAATTAGTTTGTTAGAATTTTCCTGTTTCTTGCTGCTGTTCCTCTTCCTCCTG
>JBAYLH010000022.1:0-16083 GCA_041664165.1 Candidatus Buchananbacteria bacterium
AAAAATATTTCTTGACGCTAAAATGGCCTATGACCAGGCTTTAAAACTAGCTACAAAAAAAGATTTAATTCTAATTACCGGCTCGCTTTATTTAGCGGGTGAATTAAGACAAATCTGGCGGCCGGAACAAAAAATATTAGAGCAAAGGACAATTTAATGAAAAAAAATTTAGTTATTGTCGAAAGTCCGACTAAAGCCAAAACTATTACCAAATTTTTAGGATCCGACTACAAAATCGAGTCCTCTTTTGGCCATGTCCGCGATTTGCCCAAAAGCAAGCTTGGCGTTGACTTAGACCATAATTTTGAACCACAATACGTCGTCCCAACTAAGGCCAAAAAAAGAGTCAGCGAACTAAAAAAATTAGCCGACAAATCAGACTTAATCTATTTCGCGACTGACGAGGACCGCGAAGGTGAAGCGATTTCTTGGCATTTGGTTGAAATTTTAAAAACGCCTAAGGCCAAAATTAAAAGAATTGTTTTTCATGAAATTACCGAGCATGCCATTAAGGAAGCGTTAAAAAATCCCCGAACCATTGACTTAAATTTAGTCGATGCTCAGCAAGCCCGCCGGGTTTTGGACCGTCTAGTTGGCTATCAGCTTTCGCCTTTCTTATGGAAAAAAGTCGCCCGCGGCCTTTCAGCCGGCCGGGTTCAATCCGTGGCGGTGAGATTAATCATTGAACGGGAACGGGAAATCCAGGCTTTTAAATCGGAAGAATATTGGAATATTGAAGCGACCTTCGGCCCGCAAAAAGTCGGCGCCGGCGATAAGCCGATTGAATTTGACGCTCGGCTGGCAAAAATTGACGACAAAACCATTGATAAATTTGAAATTAAAAATCAGCAGCAAGCTGACAAAATTTTAGCGGATTTAAAAGATGCTAAATATACTGTTACTGACGTTGAAAAAAAACAGGCCAAAAAACATCCCCTGCCGCCTTATACGACTTCGACTTTGCAGCAGGAAGCTAACCGCCGGCTCGGTTATTCGACGAAACAAACCATGGTTTTGGCTCAGCAGCTTTACGAAGGCGTTGAACTCGGCGCCGCCGGCTTAACCGGCTTGATTACTTACATGCGAACAGACTCGTTGAACTTAGCCGATAAATTTTTAACCGAAGCCCAGCAATATATCAAGGATAAAATCGGCGGCGATTACAGCCTGGGTCCAAAAAGCTATAAAGCCAAATCAAAACTGGCTCAAGAAGCGCACGAAGCCATTCGCCCGACTGATCCTTTCAATGATCCGGAAACCGTTAAACCATTTTTAGACAGCCGGCAATTCAAGCTTTACCAGCTAATCTGGCAGCGAGCGCTCGGCAGCCAGATGGAACCGGCCATTATTGATGTAACCAAAATTGAAATTGCGGCCGAAAAAACGCCTTATCTTTTTATCGCTAACGGCGCGATTATTAAATTTGACGGCTACTTGAGAGTCTATCCGGCCGCTACCAAAGAAAATATCTTGCCGGAATTAAAGCCTCAGGATTTGCTGGATTTAATTACTTTGAACCCAATTCAAAGTTTTACCCAGCCGCCCGCCCGCTATTCCGAAGCTGGCTTGGTTAAGGTTTTGGAAAAACACGGTATCGGCCGGCCGTCAACTTATTCGCCGACCATCGCCACGATTCAAGATCGCGGCTACGTTATCAAGGAAGAAAAAAGACTGAAGCCCACCGAAATCGCTTTTTTGGTTAATGACTTGTTAGTTGAACATTTCCCTAATATCGTTGATTATGAATTTACCGCCAATATGGAAAAAGATTTGGATAAAATCGCCGACGGCAAAAAGAAATGGCAGCCGATTATCAAAGAATTTTGGCAGCCGTTTAAAGAAAATTTGGACAATAAATACATCGAGCTGGATAAAAAAGAAATCACCGAACAAGCAACCGACGAAGTTTGCGATAAATGCGGCAAGCCAATGGTGATTAAAATGGGTCGGTACGGAAAATTTTTAGCCTGCACCGGCTACCCCGAATGTAAAAATACCAAGCAACTCAATAGCGAAGGCACCGAACCGGCACCGCCCAAAGAGACCGGCGAAAAATGTCCTGACTGCGGTAGCCCGCTTGTTACTCGGCATGGCCGCTACGGCGAATTTGTCGGCTGTTCCAATTATCCCAAATGCAAATACATTAAAAAACAACCGGCGCAAGAATTCGGTACCTGCCCCAAATGCAACAAAGGAAAAATCATCGGCCGGCGCAGCCGCAAGGGCTGGTTTTACGGCTGCAGCGCTTATCCCGATTGCAATTTTGCGATGTGGGGCAAGCCGGTCATTGAGGAAGGCCAGACTGAACCAAAAAAATGCCCGGACTGCGGCTCAATCCTAGTCTATGGACCAAAAGAAATAATTAAATGCAGCAGCCGGGAATGTAAATACAAAGAATAAAATGACATTAAAGACGATAGCAAAAAATCCCCCAGTGGGGGATTTTTTGCTGACTATGACAAATAAAAAATCATATAATGGCGCCAAGCGAATATGAGACTACCGACAGCGCCAGATAAACCGGCAAGACTAGTGTGGCCGTCAAAACAATGAATGTCCTCGTAATGTCAAATTCCATGTCACTAATTTGCTGGCACTTGCATTCTTGCTCCATATTTTTGTTTTTATTTTTTAGACTTTTAAAATAGGTTTTTAAGGGACAAAAAAACGCAGCTAAAAACCGAGTTTCAAGACCTGACTGACAAATTTTGAAAAAATCCGCTTTTCATTGCTCTTTTGGTTTTTGTTTTGGTGCCCAATGGTCTTAGGGCTATAAGGGAATTTTAAAAAGATAGACTTTTGGCGCCTATCTTTACCTTGATAATATCAGTATAGCACATCTAATTTTTTTTGTCAACCTAAAATTTAAAATAAATTAAAAATTCCTTTCAATTTGTCATTCCGCACTGGTCTGCTAATAGACGGACTTGATGCGGAATCCAGAAAGCCTTATTTGCCGGCAATGGCAACGTATAGCCATAATAAATTTCGCGGTCTTTTTGTTTTAATATTTTTTTTCTTACCGCCAATTTCTGGCTCCCGGCTCAAGCCGGCAAAAAAATCCCAACTATTTTCCCCGGCTTCACCCGGCAAAGCTTTTGACCATAAAATAAAATCTTATTTTTCAGCCAAAAGAGGAGAGAGTTTTGCCGAGTGAAGCGGAGGGAGAAGCCATTACAAACTTCCCATCAAAAATTTCCTCAAGCCCAGCAAGCCGTAGGCTTACGAAGCTAATTGGAAGGACGAGCACACAGAACCACTGCGCGCCCGCCCGTAAAACCGTGGAAGTACCCGACGACCAAGTCGGTTACTTATATGGGCTGTCGCCAATTCATTCGGCGACAGAGCCTTATAGTGGCCACTGTCTAGGGATTACTCCTGTTAGTTCCCCCAGAATCCTTTTCTCTGTTGTCAGAGATGGATGTGACCTCTCTGGCTCCCAGTCACATTCCCTGGGCCACCTAATCTCTGGCTCCCAGTCACATTCCCTGGGCCACCCGTCTGGGTGCCACTCGTATAGTATATAACGACCTTCTGTTCTTAGCTCCAGGGTCGCTATTTCTTCTACAGGGCATGCCCTGTAGTTCTCCTGTTCTTTTATCTTGACTATTCCTCCTTCCTGTCGGTACCATACAATTATATCGTACCGTGGGTTCATCGCTGATGTTGTGACGTCCTTCACCCTCCACTTAATAACCTCCCCACTTGAGGTTATTAGTCCCTTCAGTGGTGGCACCCGCAATACAATGGGCTCTCCAGAACCGTTCCCCTCATCCCACAACAACTTGATCGTTTTCAACCACTCCCCCCTCTTCTCGGGGCCAGGATCACCCGCCCTTAGAAGGGCAAGAAATCGAACCCATGCTGCTATTCCCTGTCCTAAGAAAGCGACAGTTTCATCCGTCTTAAGAAGCAAGGGTTTGGTTGCCGATTCAATTTCTAACCGAAATTTTTCTATCATGGCTTTCTCCTTCCGAAGTTTCGGCTGCCACAGCCGTGTCTCTCTCGGGCTTCATAGGCCGTTATACCGAGAGACAAACTAACTCCACTCCGACCCATGTCGAAGCGGTACTTTCTTCTTCCTCAGAACCAACAAGCTGTAGGCTTACGAGTTCAATTGGAAGGACGAGCACACGGAGTGATTTCTCTGCGCGCCCGTCCGTAAAACCGTTGAGTACCGACGACCAAGTCGGTTACTTCGTTGTTGTCAGCCAAAATGCTGGCTGACGACATACGTCACGACCTGATTAGGGTCGCTGCCAAGGAAAAATCCTGAATCCCCCGAGACACTTTCGAGGTGAGCCTTCACCTTGGCCCTACCACACTCCTTCAGGGTGTGGTAGTCGAGTAAAGCTGCTGGAAGCGCCGCGACTTTCGCGACAAACTCCCTGACCCGTTCCATATCCCCATCGAAGGCGTGGAACAAATCCTTCGGCAGGTCGCTCTCATCCGCCGCCTTTTCGCGGGCGGTTTGAAACGGAGGAATCTCGCTCTCCGTTCCGGGGATTACTCCTACTGACACGGCGTAGTACCCGCCGTGCATCCCGTCACCTTGCTTAACCGTAAGCACGGTGCCGGAAATGCCGACGACCGTGACGTTGCCCTCTTTCCACCCTGCCTCCGGATCAATCAGCCGGATTTCCGCTGGGGGAAATTCGCGGATTCTTTTGGGACGTTCCCAAAAGCCATCCGCTTCATCCCGGCTCGTTGGCGAGCCGAACGAGACGGTAACGATCACGGAGTCGGTTTCCTGACCGGAAGCCTCCTCCAATTTCGCCAACGCCTGCTCGACTTCGTCGAGCTTTTCCGCCGCCTTCGGCCGCCAACTCCGAAGGAACTGCATTGCGCTCGGAACCGAAACCCCAAGCGCCTTCGCTGTCTCCACCCACGTGTCGGGCGTCTTACAGCGAACGGCTGTGCCAAGGCCTTCGGCAAACCGGCAGGTTTCCCAGCCGTTATGTCCGGCAATATGACGGATATCATCCGCCAACTGCAGGCGGTAAGTGGTGTGCGACCACTTACCGTTCTGAGTGTAGTCGGTGCCTTTCACCACGACCACACCAGTGATGTCTTTCTCCTTAAAAGGGATAACCTCATCCCCTTTCACGAAGAAGAAACGACCTCCTCTCACGATTGCCGATCCCATTTGACCACTCAATCTCCTTCATCTCTTCCTCCTTTCAGGGGGGGGTTCGGCCGAGATGTGGCCGTGTCTCTCAAGCGAACTCCCGTAGGAGTAAACTTGCCGGCTTCATCGAGTAGCATTCCGCCAAGGTCGACGAGTGTGAGTGGCATCGTAGAGTTGCGAACTGAATCGCAAACCCAGTTAACAAACTCCTCCAGAAACTTGCCTTTGCGGCGGACCGCTTTGACAAGCACCGGATCGCCTTCAAAACTCCAGCCGGTGATGCCTTCTCCGTCTGGAGCTGCTTCAACAACCACGAACTTATCGCGGGGAAGCAGTGCCCGCAACAAGCCCATCAGCACGGTCTTCCCTGAGTGAGGAGGACCGCCAATCGCTATCTTTGCCATTTCTGGCCTCCTTCCCGGGACAACACACCTCTTGAGTGAGCGAATCGGCGCTCACTCAAAGTTTCGTCTGTTCTCCTGCCGATTCAGGAGTGGTGCCGATTACACCAATGAGAACTTGCGGCACCCGACTATCTTGCCCGCCGCATCTCGGACTGGGTCCGAGGTGACGAGCAGGTCTCTCATATCCCGCCCGGCCGCCTTCGCGGCCTGCGCCGTCAGGATAGACACCACGTAGAAGGTGCCATTCTCGGGCGTCGGGAGGTCGGTCGGATCTCCGTACCTGCTGGTGACCAACGGCACGGTATACCCGTTCACCTGGACGTTGCCGACGACATCATCGGTCTGGCGAGCGCGGGCTACGGGACCGGCCGGCTTGATCTCCGCCACGACGGAGTATCTGATCTCCTTAGCGGCCGGGCCGATACCGACGAAGCCGGTGGCGGAACTGTCGGGGTCATCGCGAACTACGATGACGGGATGGGGCGTCAGGTTGATGATTTTCATGGCTTTCTCCCTTCACAGAGTTGCGGCCAGCCAAGGCCGTGTCTCTCTCAGGCTTCATGAGCCGTCAATGAGACAATGTTTGTTTTCCCTTGAGTCGACAATCGACTCTAGGGAGTACTTCCTTAGGATTTATCAGCAGACAAGAATGTTGCTCATAAACCCAATTGGAAGGAGAAGCCGGAGTTACCGGCTTCTCCAAATTAATCATAAATAAAAATTTAATTTGTTGATTTTCACTATCCGAATAACGACATCAAAGAATATTCGTATCATTCGTAGATTCGGATGAATTCGTAGATTAGTATCACATTGTCAAAGTTCTTCAATTACTAGTCGCTCACCATAAGCTCCTAACACCCGCGGGCTAATAAAGACTGTTTTTTCAGCCAGCGGCTGGTTAGACCGCTGACTGAAAACGTCAGTTTTTACTAACGCTCGGCAAAGCCGTAAAGCTTTAGGGCCAGAGTCACTTTAGAAAAAGTGGTTTGGCCGATCAATCGCCTTAGGGCAACTATCGTCATACAACGATGATTTATTGCCAATCGCATGAGACTGAAGTCTAAACTAAAGACTAATTCTCTCCCTTAGTTTTCACAATTTGCGAAACCATCAGACTTCAACTTAGAATATAAGGAACAATTATTTTTTTCTCTCAATTTCGGCTAGCTTGGTTTGGCTGCCGATTTTTAACCGAGAGAATAATGCAGAGGAACTCTTTTTGATAAGACTTTGGCCTTTTGCGTTTAACTTCATTAGTTGATGCCGTCTTATTTATTCATTTTTCAATCGTGGCCGGCGAGGGCGCTTAAAGCGCGAAAGTCAGATACGATTGCCTCTCCTCTACATTATTCTTCCGGTTTATCCCGTATTAACTTTCATTGTTCGGGATTCAAACAAAAAACTCTCCGATGGGAGAGCCTATTTTCTAAAAGCTAACAGCTATAAGCTATCAACTGACAAGGTACTCTCTCCAAAGTACTTATTGATAATTGTAATGTTCGCAGCTTTTGGCGAAGGCAGGTTCTCTCTTTTGATGGCTTTCAAACTCGGCGAGGACTGTGTTACACAACCGGTTAAACTTTTTCGTTATTTCAGCTTAACGAATCATTATAGCACATCTTAACAATATTGTCAATGAATTATGGCAATAATTACTTACTACTTTATATTTTTGCTAAATTTAGAGGTATAAAATGGCTAAATTATATTATTATATTGTCATACTATCTTGACAAATAAATGTAGCAGGTGTATAATGAAAATAGATTAAGACTCGGTAACTTATAAACTTACTTGTCTCGAGCTAGTCGAGAGACCAACTATAATATGTACGAACAAACCCTCACCCAAGCCGGACTGACCAAGGATCAGGCGGAAATATATGAGATATTAATAAAAAACGGCCCACTAAAAGCCGGCAAAATAAGCCAAAAATCAACCTTAAAAAGAGGCTTAGTTTACAAACTTTTGGACCAAATGGCAGAAATTGGCTTAATTGATAAAATTGAAAAGCCGGGCAAAGCTGCCGTCTTTACGGCCGCTCACCCGCTTAAACTGAAAGAATTGGCCGAAAAGCAAGAACAACAGGCAAAAGACAGCCAGCTGGTTTTGTCCGGTATCCTGCCTTCCATTATATCTGACTATAATTTGGTTTCCGGCCAGCCCAATGTCAGGTTTTACGAAGGCAAAGAAGGGATAATTAAAATTTATGAGGAGTTATTGGCTGAAAAAAAACCGATTGACAGTATTGAAGACAAGGGCGAAATGGCAAAGTTCATTCCTGAATACTTCCCTACTTTCATAAAAAAAAGGATGACGTCAAACATTTATAACCGAGTAGTCTGTCCGGCAGGAAATCCGATCAATAAAACCGACGAGGCCGAACTCCGCCAAACTAGAAATATTTCGGTGGAAAAATTCCCTTTGTCCATGGACATAAAAATTGTCGGCGATAAAGTATCGTTAATCACATTTAAAAAAGATACCGCTATCGGTATCATAATTGATCACCAAGAAATTGCTGATAATTTTCGAATTTTATTTGAGTATATGTGGGAAACCAGTAAAACTCAGGCAGCCTCAGGCAGTTTATATTCCGCCATTGCCAACGTGTGACCGGTTTTATCAAGTGAAGATAAATAATCAGGATCACTGACTAGTTTATCTAATTTAACAATTTTACAGCCCGGCCCGAGATGTCCGGCAGCAATATTGTCATAAGTTCCATTTTTGGTAATCAATAACGACAAGGGCACTAAATCTTGGCGATAATCTTCGCCGGGAAAACCAGGTCCGAGAATGACTGAAATATCTACTTGATAATTTATTTCTCCGCGCTGCCTCTTTTCCGCCATTAATTCTGCAAAATTATTCAATTCGCCGATGCGATAATACCAGCCGTCATTGTCTCTGATATTATCGTCAATATAGATACCATCAGTTTTTAATGCCTGACTAATATCAGTCAAAAAATTTACGTATTCCTCATTTCGCAAATAAACAGTTGAGCGTACTCCTAAAGCCACATCAATTTGATCCGGCTTTATTTTTTTTACCTGGCCAAAATCACCGATCATGGTTCCGGCCGGAAAAGTGTCTATTAATTCATTAACATCAACCGTTTCAAAATCGTCGCGCAAATACATTATCGGATTTTAAGCTAAATCGGCTTTGGCTTTTTGCCAATTTTCTGATTGCTGGCCGCTTAAAATTTTGTAGGGATAAATGACGCGGCCGGTAGCATCGCGAGAACTTATCGTCTGCGGAATCGCGTCAGCGGCCGCCAATTTTTCGCCATCAGCTATTAAGGCATTTTTAATAAAATTCGGATCCTGCGAGATTTTAGCGATAGTCTCCTCGTCATATTCAAATTGATCAGCTCCTGATTGGCCGGCTTTAATGTAAATCGTTTTATAAATAAACTCGGTCAGCGCTCTTTTCTCTTCCGGCGGCAATTCAATGCCTAAATCATTTTCAATTTTTTCAAAATCAATCAGTTGGCTGATTACCGGTTCAATCGGATAATAAACGCAATCCGCCATGGCAAATTCATCATATTTGTAGCCGGTACCGGCTTTAAACCGCTGTTTCTTGCTCATCCCGCTGCCAGGACCGAACTCAAGCAATATTTTTTTACCTTGGCTGGGAGCGATATCTCCTAAAAAATCCGTTATATTAAGCCCAAGCCGCCGATTATACTCTTCGCTAGTCCGGTCAACTCGCCAGTGAATTTCCGGAATCGGTTTGAGCCGGTCAAAACGCTGAAGCGTTCTTAATAAATTGGCGGTACCACCTTCGTTTTCCAACGATCTCAAAACCAGCGTCTGAGATTTTTTCAGCGCCGCTAAATTTATTTCCTTGCCGCCGAAAACGCCGGCAATTTTTTTAAATTGCGAACGGACGGCTTTTTGGTCTGGGGTTTCTTTTTTCAATTCACCTAAAAATTTCTCGACTAAATTTGACCTGTCCTTTTCAGGGACCTGACTTAAACCCTGATGAAGTTCGATCAGAAGGTCTTTGCCGCGGGCAGTCAAGGCTTCCATAATATTTTCAATGCTAATTACGGTTTGGGGGTCGCTTTGCTGGATTTCAGCGAAAATCTCTTGGGCATTTTTTTGAGCTTGGCTGATCTGCTCATTGTAAGCAGCAAAAATTTTCTCGGCATCCGCCGACGATAAGCTCTCACCTAAATCAATAATTTTGTCGCCGGCATCTAAACCATACTCGCACGCCAAAAAAGTTTTTAAGCCATCATTCCCAAATTTTTTGGCAAAACCAATCGCTTGCCCATAATTTTTATCGCTTTTAAAAGCGTAAGTGGCCAAAGCGTTTTGTTCCCGAAACGACAGGTTATGGATGCCGATGCCTGCTTGCTCGGTTAAATCTTTTGATATTTGCTCAAGTTTATTATATTCTCTGACGGCATTAAAGGTGGCTACCCTCTCGGCATATTCTTCGGTTGTCTCTTCGTCTCGTTTTGGACTTAGTTCAGTTTCGTTAAAAGGAATGAGTTTTGGCGAATTATCATCTTCTAGACCAAAAAATATATCAGCCGATACTGGTTTTCGGCCTTTTCTAGCTTCAAATGCTTCAATTTTTTTTTGGATCATCTCCGGACTAGCGGGATGAAAGATGTGAGTCATCCGTTTAAGCCCCTGGACTTCGTCAACAATTCCATATAACCCGTCAGTCAATTTAACTAGCAGCTTCCCTTCTAATCGGCTGCCCAAAACGTACCCCGGACTGAATGTCTCCTCTTTTCCATTTCTATCCCTAATTGTCGTGCTGATTGAAATTTTTCCTGCCCGACTAGTAATTCTTCTCTCGTCACGATGTAAAATTGACGTGTTACTGCCTTCGTATTGAGAAAAATCATCCATTCTCAAAATTCCACTCTGCCTAAGATTATCATATTCCTGGCTTAAAATTGCTTTCTTAGGGGAAGACCAGTTAGCAATTACATTTCCTGATTTGGTTTTGCCCCTAGTCGCTACCTTAATCCCGCTTTCTTCCCTCTCTTCTCTTTGACCTCTAAAGCGAACCGCTTTATTCGTTATCCAATCGGAATTTAATGGCATAAATTTTTCCGATCCTGGCGATTTTTTTACCATCAATTTTCCTGTTTCATCTCGATAGCCAGAACCGAATTCCGGATGATATATTTTTAGAGCCAACTCCGCTTCTTCGGCCGAATAGCCGAAGTCTCGCTGGCAGTAATCGTTAAAAGTGCTCCATGTGCCACCGATGTCGGAAAAGCTTAAATAAAAGCTGCCTTTTTTTATCTGGTTAATATCAAAAGCTTCTCTTTTTGAGGGAAGGTAAAATAAAGGTTTGGCGTTGATTTCTTCGCCCTCTTGTTTTTTTTGCCAATCTTTTTTTGAATAGACTAATTTATCTTTAAAAAAATCAAGCGCGGCGGTTTGCCAATTTATCTCATTTTTCTTCCCTGGTAGGCGGGGAAGATTAACTCGATCGGACTCAAGCTGATCAGACGATAAACCGGCTATAGTTTCTGGATCACAAATAATTTCACCTTCCGGCCCATATTCGACCAAATTTTTCTGCTCTAAATAAGCCGATAATTTTTCAGCCGCCTGCTGCCTTTTTTCCGACAGCGATTTTTTTGGTTGACCGGATTCAATAACTAAATCTTTTGCCAATCTTTGATTATAATCATCAACGACTGGTAGCGCTGTTTCTAAACTACTAGGAATTTCTCGGGAAAGATCAAAAATCTGATCATTATTTATCCGGAAATATCTTTTTCCATCATCTTGATTTTGGTTTTCGGGAATTTGAAAAAGGTGGGTGATTTTTGGTTCACCGTCAACAGTTTGGGCGATGCCGTAAGTGTTACCCTCCAACCGAACAACGGTATCATTTTCAAATTGGCTACCAAGGCCATAAGCCCTGCCATTAGCAAAAAAACGACTCCTGCCTAAAATTTGTCTGCCTCTTATCGAATGGTCTTCCTCGTTTTCGGGGGATGGTAACTCAATTGCTTTCGACATTGGATTTTTGCCGAATTCAAGTCCTCGTGACATAATTTATAAAATTTGTCAGTTTTTTAGTGCTTTTATTTTAGCATATTTTAGTCAAAAAGTCAATTTTTTTCACCCTAAAACTAATAATACCAATATAATTTGCCTGCTAAACTTTTTTCCACCACCGCCATTCGGCTTCTTAAAATTTAAAAATCTGACAAAACTAAAAGGCCGGCTTTTGGCCGACCCGACATAAGTAAGCTTGAATTTTTGATTGAAAAATAAATTATCTAAAATGCGGCTGAAAGAGAGATGGACCCTGAAACCATGTTGATGCTAGGGTTCTCCTTTCAGACCGCAAAATTATGATAACAAATAAAGTTTTTTTTGGCAATAAGATAAAAAGACGGACCCAACCGAAATTAGGTCCGAATTTTTGATCTGGTTATTTTCCAGTAACTTTACCCGTCACGGGCCTGTTGTCGGTGCAGAGGTTCAGGCTCCTCTCCTTTTATTATTTGGACCTCGGGCAACCCAAAGCACCCATTGATAAGTGGTTCGGATTGGAATCCGAGTAACCCAGCAAAACAATGTTTGCTGGATCCAAACCGGCATTCGCCTTCGCACGTTAGTGCGAATTACACCGCTGTAGTTTTTTGTTTTACTTGCTGCCCAACCTTAGGGCCCCAAGTGTCTCCCCGTTATGGAGACAAGAGAGAAAACACAGCGAAAAAAACTCTCTGGACTAGGTGGTCTTTCTCATTTGGCCTTTCCTCCGTCGCCTGTTGTGGTTTCGGTTTAATTGTTGATGCTCACTATAAACACCAACAACTTATCAATATTACAAGGTCTATTTAAAAAAATCAAATTTAGACAAAAAGAAAACACCTCGTGAAATCCCACAAGGTGTTTTCCGGTTTTTAGGTCTATACCTAACATCAACAAGAGTATGTTAGCACATCTTTTTGGTTTTGTCAAGGCACCTGTTGGCCAAAAACAAATTGATTTTTAAAGGCTTTTCCTTTACAATAATTATGTCGCCAATAAAATCTAAAATAGAAAAAACTGTGCCGGAAATCAACGATTTAATCAAAACCATCAGAGAAGAAAGCCGCGGGAATAAAATTCCAGTGCTGCCTTTGTTGCGCCGGGCTAAATCAGAATATGATTTAGATCTGATTAGATTAGCTTATGATTTTGCCAAACAGGCTCATGAAGGCCAAGCCCGAAAATCCGGCGAACCTTACATTAATCATTCATTAGAAACCGCCATTACTTTAGCCAAAATCGGCATGGATCAGGCGACAATTATTGCCGGGTTGCTTCATGACGTGCCGGAAGACACTGATTACAGCTTAGTTGATATTGAAAAAAATTTCGGGCCGGAAGTGGCAAAATTAGTGGCCGGGATAACCAAACTCGGAATTATCAAATACCGGGGCATGGAAAAATATGCCGAGAACTTGAGAAAAATGTTCATCTCCATGGCTCAGGATATTCGGATCGTAATGATCAAAATGGCCGACCGGCTCCATAATTTAAAAACTTTGGCTTCGCTGCCGCCGGAAAAACAAAAAAGAATCGCCCAGGAAAGCCTGGAAATTTATGCCCCGATTGCCAATCGACTCGGTATGGGCAGCATCAAAGGCGATTTGGAAGATTTGGCTTTTCCTTATGTTTATCCGGAAAAATATTTATGGCTCAAAGAAAATATTTTGCCGCAGATTAAATTGCGGATGGAATATATCGAAAAAGTCATTAAGCTAGTGGAAAAAGAATTAGTAGCGGAAAAAATAAAAATTGTTTCAATTCACGGCCGGCAAAAAAGGCTTTACAGCCTTTACCAAAAATTAACCCGGCCACAATATAACAGCGACATTACAAAAATTCATGATTTAGTCGCTTTAAGGATAATCCTACCGACGATTTCCGATTGTTACCATGTTTTAGGCATAATCCACCGGCTCTGGAAGCCGTTGCCCGGCCGGATTAAAGATTATATCGCCCAGCCAAAACCCAACGGCTACCAGTCGCTGCACACCACCGTTTTTTGTCTCGACGGCAAAATCGTTGAATTTCAAATCCGAACCAAAAATATGCACGAGCAGGCTGAATACGGTATTGCCGCCCATTGGCATTATAAAGAAAATAATAAAAATTCAAAAAAAATCAGCGATAAGGGCTATACCTTGCCGAAAAAATTCAACTGGATCCAGGATTTAGTCAAATGGCAAAAAGAAATCCAAGACAACCAGCAGTATTTAAAATCATTATCGGTTGACTTTTTCCATAACCGGATTTTCGTTTTCACCCCGAAAGGCGACGTGATTGATTTGCCCGAAGACGCCACGCCGGTTGACTTCGCCTATCATGTCCATAGCTGGATCGGCGACCATTGCAGCGGCAGTAAAATTAACAGCCAGATGTCGAGCCTTGATTCGACACTAAAAAACGGCGATGTCATTGAAATCATCACCGATAAAAATCGCAAAGGCCCGTCTTTGGACTGGCTTAAATTTGTAAAAACCGGAGCGGCCAAAGATAAAATCCGGTCAAAAGCGGCTAAATATTAGCCCGCAATTTTTCTAGCGATATCTTGCAACTCCTCAGCCGAATAAAAATCAATGATAATTGATCCGGTTTCGCCGGATTTTTTGACCGTCACTTTGGTTCCCAAGGCCGCCTGCAATTTATCTTCTAAAACTGCCAAGTTTGGATCTTTGGTTTTGCGCAGATGCTGCCTGACTATGACCTTTTTGGCTTGGCCTTCCACGGCCCGAACCGTCAAATCCTGTTTTAAAACTTTTTGAAAAAATTTCATTCTCTCTTGCGGCGGCAGTCCGGCAATTACCCGAGCCGTACTGTAATTAATTTTTCCGGTGATTAAACCTTTTTGAATTTCCGAAGGCAGGGTTAAAATCCGCAAAATATTGGCTACGGCTGACCGGCTTTTGCCGACCCGTTTCGCCACTTCCTCTTGAGTGAGATTAAACTCGTCAATCAAACGCTGGTAAGCCACCGCTTCTTCAATGGCGTTTAAATCCTGGCGCTGTAAATTTTCCACCAAAGCCAGTTCTAATTTCTGCTGTTCGGCGATTTCACGGACAATGGCCGGCACGGTTTTTAAATCCAAAATCTGCGCCGCGCGCAATCGCCTTTCGCCGGCAATAACCTCGTAGCCTTTTTCGGATTTAGTCAAAATTAACGGCTGAAAAATGCCGTGTTCTTTGATGGAATTAGTCAAATCTTCCAAGCTGTCATGGTCAAAATAGCTGCGAGGCTGATGCGGATTGGCGCTGATTTTTTCAATCGGCACGGCGATTACCATCTCCCCTGCCGGCAAAACGGCGGAGTCTTTCGAAAAAATATTCTTATCGATTTTGGGCGGGATTAAAGAGCTTAATCCTTTGCCGAGGCCTTGAACTTTAGACATAGTTTAAACAATAAAATTTTCAAGTTGAATAATTTCCCGAGCTAAATCTTCGTAGGATTTGCCGCCGGGTGATTTAGGGTCGTAAGAAAGAATCGACTGGCCGAAGCTGGGCGCTTCCGTCAGCCGGACATTGCGCGGCACAATGGTATTAAAAACTTTGTGCGGAAAATGCTGTTGCAATTCATTCAAAACCTGGCCGGAAAGCTTGTTGCGCTTGTCATACATCGTCACCACCGCGCCCAAAATGCTTAATTCCGGCTTTAGATTATCTTTGACTAAGTTAACGGTATTTAAAAGCTGCCCCAAACCTTCCAAAGCAAGATATTCGGCCTGAACCGGAATTAAAACTTCGTCTGCCGCAGCCAAACCGTTAATCGTGAGTAAATCTAAAGACGGCGGACAATCAATAATAATATAATCATAATCATGTTTGATTTCCAAAATGCTGTTTTTCAGCCGAAATTCCCGATTATCCAAATTTACCAGTTCAACCCTGGCTCCGGCTAATTCCGGCGTGGCTGGCGCGACTTTATAACCGGAATGATTGGTGCCTAAAATTATCTCCCGAAAGGAGACCGGCTCAATTAAGGTATGATAAACGCCTTTTTCAATCTTTGACTGGTCAACGCCGAGTCCGGAAGTGGCATTAGCCTGAGGGTCAATATCCACTAGCAAAACAAACTTGCCCAGCCAAGACAGGTAAGCGCCCAAATTAACCGCCGTGGTCGTTTTGCCGACTCCCCCTTTTTGATTCACAATCGCAATAGTTCGTGACATACCCGTTAAAAATTCTTTATTAAAGTGATAATTAAGACCTTATTCAGAAATTGATTTGGCGATAATTTCCCCGTCTTTTTACAATAAGCAAAATTTCTAACAGGGATAACTATATTATAATAAAAAAATCGGCCTTTGACAATTAAACAACATTTATCTATAATGATATCTGTAACCTTAGCCAGCGTCGGATCAAAAATTAAATACTACTTGGGCGAGTGGCGGAATTGATAGACGCGCACGACCTGCCTGCCGATGGGTAGGCTTAAGTGCCGGCAGGCAGGCTCAAAATCGTGATGTAACCTAGCTGGTATGTACTATACTTATGCTATAAAAAGTTCAACAAAAAATTAT
>JBAYLH010000023.1:0-15227 GCA_041664165.1 Candidatus Buchananbacteria bacterium
CGGCACTATTTTCTATGATGTGAGAAGTAATATCAGGTATATCCCAAGCGAAGTTTTTGAATTAATTTCTTGGGCTAATAGCGCTGGGTATCGCGTTTATTCGATCATCCCGGAAATCAGAAGTTACCAGGAGACATTTTATTCCAGCTTGGATAAAAAAAATATTATGCTAGTCATTAATGACCCCGCTATTATCAGCAACTATTCTTATATTCATGACCCGATTTTGAAAGTTTATAACCCAACGACTTGGCTAAAAAATATTGATCAGTCAAATATCATTTATCGCAATGAGGCCGGCTATCTGGCCAAACCAACCAATGACGCTAAATTTATTGCTCAAAATATTCCGGCGAAATTGAAAGTTGGCCAGCCGGCGACTTTTACGGTTATATTGGAAAATATCGGAACCGCCACTTGGCAGCCGGCCGGCAAATACAACCTGAGTCTTTTTGAAGCCGTAAATGGAAAATTATGGCGGATAAAAAACCGAAATTTAACCAAGCCAATTTCGCCCGGCGAAACAATAACTTTTGAAATGACGGCTTGGACACCCGAGACGCCGGGAGATTATAATTTGCAATTTTGTTTATACCAGCCAGAGATAGAATGGTTTGGCGAAGTAACGCCAATAGTTAAAGTTACCGTTGAAAAATAAAGCGGAGTTTGCGGCGCCGACGCAGGGCGAGTGAATTAATATTTTTTTATGATAAAAATTATTTTTGCGCCGATAATGAAAATAATTAGCAAGTTGAATAAAGAAATTGTTGCTTTAGGATTTTTAATCTTTTTGGGTTTGGTTTTTCGGCTTTACCTCTGGTCTCATTTAGGCTTGAATACTCTAAGTTGGGATGAAAGCGCGCACTCGCTGGCAGGTCTGGCGCTAGCCAAAACCGCGCTGCATGGTTTTGCCCCGGCTTATCTGATAAAATTTTTCAATAATTACTGGGCCGCCACCGGCAGCTTGTTTTTTTATCCTTACGGTTATACGGCCTTAAGCGCTTTATCGTTTTTATTTTTTGGTTTTAATCAGCTGGCGGCCAGAATTCCCGGGATGGGTTTTAGCATTTTAATAATTTTTGCAGTTTATCTTTTGGCAAAAAAAATGTTCGGTAAAAACGCCGCCTTATTGGCCGCTTTTTTTGCCGCGATCAACAGTGCCTTTATTATCTGGGGCGGCCAGGCAATGGTTGATCTGCCGATGGCTTGTCTGATGATTTTTTCAATTTATTTTTGTTTGCAGGCGCTATCGACTGGCAAAATGCCGTACTGGCTTTTGGCCGGAGTTTTTGCCGGCCTCGCCGGGCTAATGAAACCGCCGGGTTTTATTGTTTATCCCTTTCTGGCATTTTTAGTCGCGTCTTTTCAGGGGCTAAAATCGCTGTTTAAAAAACCCTTTGTCGGCTTAACGGCAGTTGTTTTTCTTTTCTTTTTTTCCTATTTTGGCTTGGGACTTTTGGCCTTTTTTGTTTTGTCTAAACTCGGAATAATTAGCGAGGCGACGGGGTTGCATATTTTTAAGGCCATTTTTCATTGGTTCAGTAATTCTTTAACTTACGCCGAAGCCATTGACCCAAGCTACAAAACTTTAGCCGGCTGGTGGTTTTACCTCAAAATTTTGCCGTCGCAATTAGGCGGCTGGCCGGTATTAATTTTAGGTTTTTTGGGGGTCTTAAAACTTTGGCGAGACAAAAATAGGAATAATTTTTATCTGGTTGCCGGCTACATTATTTTTATCTATTTGGCTTTTACTTTTTTAAATAATAAAGACACTCGCTACACTATCCCCTATCTGCCATTTTTTTGCCTTTTGGCGGCTTTGGGGCTGGATTTTTTCACTTCCTTATTTAAAAAGAATCAAGTAATATATATATTGCCGGCAATGCTTTTTTTAACGGGGGCTGTCGCCTTTAATAATCTGGCGGCGTTTGGGAAAATTAATGCCTCTGACATCGGCTTAGAATCGGCAGTCAAAATTATTACCCAGTCAAAGCCCGGTTTGGTCGTGGCAGCCAAAGAAAGCAACGGTTTAAACGTGCAAAGCCTTAGTTTCTATCTGGCGATTAATGATCCCGAGCTGCAATATTCGGTTTATTGGCCGGATAAGTTTAACGAAGCCGACTATGCCATTGCCTCCCATGCCGAAGATGTTAATTTGCCGGGAGCTAAATTGATTTTTAGCTCAAAAAATATTTACCTTTTTGAGGTTACCAAAAAATAGTTTATGCAATGCCCAATTTGTTTTTCGGATCAAATCGAATCCTATCACCGAAAAAACGGTTATCAGTTTTATCATTGCTCAAGCTGCCAATTAGTTTTTGTCTGGCCGATGCCGGAAAATTTGGCAGCAATTTATAACGAGGAATATTTTAAGCTGGCCGACTTGAAAAAAGGCTTCGGCTACATTAATTATAATCAGGATCGGGAGGCGATGAGAAATATTTTTTTAAAGTATTTGGAAGTTATTAAAAAATATACCGGAGGCAAAAAAATATTTGATGTCGGCGCGGCCAGCGGCTACTTTTTAAACTTAGCCGAAAAACAAGGCTGGCAAACCGCCGGTATTGAAATTTCCGAATCGGCCGCGCAAAAAGCCAGACAAGCCGGCCAAGAGGTGGCTACCGGCAAGCTGATCGAAGCCGCCTTGGCAGAAAAGTTTGACGCGGTAACGATGTGGGATGTTTTGGAACACGTTGACAATCCGCAGGCTTATGTAAAAAAAATCAATCAGCTACTGGAAGATAACGGCTTGTTTGCTTTTACGACGATTGACCGGGGCAGTTTATGGGCCAGGCTCTGGGGCAAGCGCTGGCAGCTTTTTATTCCGCCCGAACATATTTTTTATTATTCCAAAGCTAATTTAAAAATTCTTTTACAAAGCAACGGTTTTGAAATCCTTGAAATTAAAAAGATCGGCCGGCGGTCTTACCTGCCTTATATTTTTAAAATGCTTTATAATTGGCAGAAACTGAATTTATGGCGAAAATTATATTACTATTCTTTAAACAATAATTTTTTGCGGAAAATCGTGGTGCCGGTAAATTTAAGGGATAATGTTTTTATTTTGGCGAGAAAAATCAGAGATGCCAAGGAAAAAAGAATCGCTATTTTTCACAATTTTATGGATAACATCGGCGGTGCGGAAATGGTCGGCCTGACTTTGGCCCGCGGGCTCAAAGCGGATTTTTATTCGACCAATATTGATGAAGAAAAAATCAGTAAAATGGGTTTTTCCGACGTCAAAATCAAGTCAATCGGCAAAATACCAGTCAATGCCCCGTTTCGCCAGCAGCTGGCTTTGTGGCGGTTTCGGCGGCTTAATTTAAAAAACCAGTATGATCTTCATCTGATCGCGGGCGACTGGGCGGTTTCGGCGGCAGCGGCAAACCAGCCTAATTTATGGTATGTCCATTCGCCAATCCGTGAAATTTGGGATTTATACGAATATACCAGAAAAAATACGGTTCCCAAATTAGTTCGGCCGATTTTTGATTTATGGGTTAGGTATAACCGCCATTTGAATTTAAAGTATGTCAAAAAGGTAAATCAAATAGTCTGTAATTCTAATAATACCAAAAAAAGGGTGGAAAAATATTTGAATCGCCAGTCCGAAGTCGTTAACCCGATGGTTGATACGGCCAAATTTCATTATAATAAAAATGGCGATTTCTGGCTCAGCGTTAATCGGCTGGTGCCTTATAAAAGAGTTGACCTGCAATTAGCCGCCCTGGCTAAGCTGCCGGCCGAAAAATTAGTGGTGGTCGGCTGCTACGAAAAAGCTCGGCATTTCAAAAAATATTCAAATTACATCAAAGCTATTAAGCCGGCTAATGTTGAAATTTTAAGCTGGGTTGGAGAACAAGAGCTGATTGATTTGTATGCTAATTGCAAAGGTTTTATCGCCACTTCCGAAGACGAGGACTTCGGCCTGAGCGTCGTTGAGGCGATGGCGGCCGGCAAACCGGTTGTCGCGCCTAACGAAGGCGGCTACAAAGAGACAGTTATTAACGGTGCGACCGGTAAACTGATTGATAATATTAACGAAGACAAGCTGGTTGAGGCGATTATTGAGGTTGGTAAAGATCCGGCAAAATTCAGGGAAGCTTGCCTCAAGCGAGCCAAGGAATTTGATACTCAGGTATTTATCGAAAAAATAAAAAAGCAGATTACGCCGATTTTATAGTCGTTAGTTTCGCTTTATTGTTTAGCTTTATTGTTTGGTTTATGTTGGAAAAATTAAAAAATAAAATTGAAGCCAAAAGGGCCGCCAAAAATATTTTTTGGTTTTTGTTGGTATTGGCCAAAGATTATCTTTGGTGGCTGGGACAAATTATTGAAACGCAGTTCGGCCGAGGGCAAATGAAATTTAAACCTTCATATCTTAAAATCAGAAAGCAGCTCTCTTTGCCGCCGATTATTATTGGCGGGACCAGTCGTTCCGGCACCACGCTTTTACTTTCAATCTTGTCGGCTCATCCCGATATTTTTGCCATTCCTTTCGAAACTTACGCTTTCGCCAATCCTTGGAATAAAAATCAACACTTAACTCCCCCGCTTCGGCTCGACAAGATTTACCAATGCTTGGCTGATTATGAAATTCCCAAAAATTGCCACCGCTGGTGCGAAAAAACTCCCTGGAATATTTTTTGGTTTAATGATATTTTTCGGCTATTCAAAGGGCGGGTCAAATTGATTTTTATTGTCCGGGACGGCCGGGATGCCGTTTTATCCATTAAGTCAAATAATCCCAATAGACCCTTCGCTCAAAAGGTGGAGGACTGGACGGAGGAAGCTGAGGCGGCCTTAATTTACAAAAATAATCCTCTGATTTTAGGGATTAAGTATGAGGATTTGGTTTTAAATTACGAAGCGACCATTAGGAAGGTTTTGAATTTTATCGGCGAGGAATTCGATGAGCGGATTTTATTATGGGATCAATATGCCACGGTTCAAACTCACCGAGCCTGGGCCGGGCCGGCTCGGCCGCTTTTCAGCGATTCAATCGGCAAGTGGAAAAAACCCGAGTATCAGAGTAAAATTGAAGAGTTACTGCAAAATCCCAAAGTTATTTATTTGCTAAAAGAACTTGGTTACTTAGATTAGAAACTAAGCTGGTTTTAGCGGACTATATGCCCTATCCCCAACCAAAAATTATTTTTATCTTAGGCCATGCCCGATCCGGGACGACTTTGTTAAACAAAGTTTTATCGGCGCACCCGGCAGTCAACTTTATCAGTAACCAATTTAACGAGTTATCCTGGTTTTACAGCCATCAATTTCTCTATGACGGATTCGGCGATAAAAAATACTGGCTGATGGCGCAAGATTTTTTTGGTTATCCTGGTATAAAAAAAATTGCCCCTGCCAATTTAAAGCCGCCGGCAAGTATTAAGGATTTTTCCGATTGGTTTTGTTGGACATTAGACCAGTACCGGCAGGGTAAAAAATTCGTCGGGGTAAAAATTTCCGGCGGTTTTTCAGAAAATATCGCTTTTATCAAAAAAATGTGTCCGGAGGCTTGGTACTTGCAGATTATCCGCGATCCCCGGGATGTTTTTTTGTCTTTACGGAAAATGCCGCTTGGGGTTTTGAGCCCGTTTTATGCCGGCAAGTCCTGGCAGGAAGCCGTTAGCCAAATTCAAGGGCTTAAAAGCCAAAAACATTATTATGAAATAAAATACGAAAGCTTAATCACCAGTCCGAAAGCGGAGCTGGAAAAAGTTTGCGTTTGGCTGGGGCTAGACTTTGATGAAAAAATGCTGAGTTTTTATCGGCAAGTCAAAGCAGTAAAATCTTTCCATAAATTGCTGCAGCAGGATTTTGTCAAAGATAATTTTAATAAATGGCCCACCCGGCTTAGCCAGGCTAAGCTTAATTTGATTTACGCTGGTGCCGGTTCTAAAATTTGCCAGCTTGGTTACCTAAGCTATGAACCAAAAGCAGAAATCAGTTTTTTTTCCAGAATTAGTGAATTCTTGCTAGACCGAAGCTATTTTTATTTTCAGCTGGTTAAAACCGGGTGGATTTTAAATTTTAAAGACTGGCGCTACAAGCTAAAGATTAGATTAAGGTATTGGTTTAATTTTAAATATGCTTTCCAGCGGAGTATCTTTGTGTTGTTTAGAAAGATGAAAACGGCTAAGAGTTTATTTTTAGATTTTTTGAAGGAAAACCGCTGGCTTTTTTGGCAATCGAATTTGGAAAAAATTGAAATTGAAATTACCACGGACTGCAACCTCAAATGCCTTAATTGCGATCGGTCGGCGCGGCAAGCGCCAAGCAGCGAAGCTATGACTGTTGAACAGATTGAAAAGTTTGTCGCCGAATCAATCAATTTAAAATGGCATTGGAAAAATATCAGGATTATGGGCGGCGAACCGACTCTGCATCCGCAGCTGCAGTTAATTTTAGCCGCCATTAATCAGTATCGAAGTTTTTGTCCCGAAGTTATGGTGGAAATTGTGAGTAATGGTTTTGGCGGTGAAACCAATTCAATTTTAAAAAACTTGCCGGAGTGGGTAGCGGTAAAAAACACCGGAAAATTATCAGCTCAGCAGCCTCACACCAGTTATAATGTCGCGCCAGTTGATTTAGAAAAATATCAAACAGCCAATTTTAAACAGGGCTGCTCAATTACGGAAAAATGCGGCCTTGGCCTCAGCCGCTACGGCTATTATCCTTGCGGCGCCGGCGCCGGGCTTGACCGGGTTTTTGGTTTTGCGGTTTCGATTAAAACCTTAGCCGAAGTTAATCCTCGGAGTTTACAGCGGCAAAAGCTTCAACTCTGCCGGTATTGCGGCCATTTTAAAAACAAAAGCCTCCTTAAACAAAAAGTAACTTTTGAAGAAGAAGTATCGCCAAGCTGGCAGCAAGCTTATAGTCAGTATAAAATTAAAAAACCGGAGTTGCCGCTTTATTAAGTCAGTATAGGCGCGGAATTATTGCGGCTGAAACCGTAAAGAAAATTTTTTATCAAAAAACAATAATTATGCCATTGCCAAAAGTCTCGATAATCATTCCGATTTTTAACGCCCAAAATACTTTACCGGCTTGTCTTAGCTCAATTGTGAAGCAAGACTACCCCGATTATGAAGTTATTTTGGTTGATAATAATTCAACCGACAGCACTAAAAGCATTATTGAAAAATTTCAAAAAGACGACCCGAGAATAAAATATTTTTTTGCCAGCTGTCAGGGAACAGGCTCGGCTAGAAATTTGGGCGAGAAAAATGCTGATGGTGAAATTATTTTAATGACTGATGCTGACTGTGTCTTGCCGCCGGATTGGGTAAAACGGATAATTGAGCCGATTTTTGCCGGTCTGGCCGATGCGGTTTCCGGTAGCGAGGAAAACGGCGAGAAAAATTTTTGGTGCCGGCAGACCCAATTGAGAATTTCTAAAAGAGCTGATTGGATCAAAAAAATTCAGCCTCAAAAAATCATCGGCGTTATTGATACGAAAAATTTCGCTATCAGCGCCGAAGCTTTAAAAAAAATCGGCGGGACTAATCCCAAATATGACGGCGGTACGGATACCGAGCTGGCGATTCGTTTTGCCAAAAGTAAGCTGGAATTAAAATGGCTGCCCGAAATCAAAGTTTGTCATCATCATGCCGGTGATCTTAAAACGGTTTTCAAAAAATATTATCACCGGGCCTACTGGTGCACGATTGTTACTAAAGACCATTATGATTATTTATCCCGGACGGAATTTCTAAAGGAAACCAACCAGACAGCTTGGTCTTTTGTCAAAATTTTCCCCGGACTGGTAAAATCAGCCGTACTTTTTGGCCCGGCTTACGCTTATTTTGATTTAGTCAGCGGCCTGGCTTGGCGACTGGGAATTTTAAAAGGGAAAATTTACGAATTGAAAAGTTCTTGGAATAAATTTAAAAATTTGTTAACTGGTAAAACCTAAAAATGAACCAAGCCAAAGTTTCAATTATTATCCCCTGCTTTAACGAGGAAAAAAATTTGCCCGTGGTCTTAGAATCAGTTTTAAAACAAGATTATTCTGACTATGAAGTCATTTTAGTCGATAATAATTCAACCGATAACACTGGGAATATGATTTTAGAGTTCCAAAAAAATAATAATAAAGTAAAGTATGCCTTTGAGAGCTATCGGTCCCGGGGCGCGGCCAGAAATACCGGCGAAAAAATGGCGACTGGCGAAATAATTTTAATGACGGATGCCGATTGTCAGGTGCCGCCGAATTGGATCAGCGAAATGATTGAGCCGATAATTAATGGCGGTTTTGCCGGCGTTCAGGGAATAGACGAACATGTTGATTTAAGAGTCAGAAATACCTACGCCATCACTTTAGTCGATCAGCGGGAAGTTATCGGCGGCATCAATACCAATAATTTTGCCATTAAAGCCGAAATCCTGCGGCTCGCTGGTTTCAGCGGCCGGAAGTATTTTCGGGCTAACGACAGCGAGCTTTCCATTCGCTTGCATGAAAATAACGCTAAAATTAAATTTTTGGATTTTAAAGTGCGGCATTATTATAATTTTAAATTAGGGTGGGTTATTAAAAAATATTTTGAGGAAGGGTTTTGGCAAGCCGTAGCGGCTTATGATCATCGCGAGTATTTGAAAAAAACTAATTTTAGACAAAAAACCAACCAAACCGGCTGGTCTTTTATCAAAATTTTTCCCGGGCTGGTGAAGACTACCTTTTCAGCCGGGCCGAAGAAAGCCTATTACGATGCCATAACCGGCCTCCCCTGGCGGGCCGGGTTAGTTTACGCCTGGTTCAAACTTTATTTTTTGGGGGAGAAAATTTAAAAAAATCCGGCTTAGGCCGGGTTTAAATTAGTAAATTCAAGTTATTCTTATTTTTGGGCTTGATACGGTTCAATTATTTCTTTTGGCTGGCCGATTTTGAAAATTGTTCCAGCCTTTAGCCAGATAATTTTATCGCAGCAAGTTTTAATCGTTTCCAAATCATGGCTGGCTAAAATTATCGTTATGCCGCTTTGAACCATGGTTTTTAGTTTAGCCAAAGCTTTGGCCTGGAAACTCAAATCAACGGCATTGAACAATTCGTCAAGGAGTAAAATTTTTGGCTGGGCAAAAATTGCCAGAGAAAACGCCAGCCTTTCAACCATGCCGCCGGAAAATTGATAAATTTTAGTATCAACAAAATTTTGCAATTCGGCAAAATTGATGATTTCGTCAAGCCTTTCTTTGATTTCTTTTTTGGTCAGTCCCAGTAACGCGCCGCATAAAAATAAGTTGTCTTTGGCGGATAATCTGGATTTAAAACCGTCATTTAATTCGATTAAAGAAACCACTGGGCCGAAGGTTTTGATTTCGCCCGAGTCGGCCGGGTAAATTCCGGCCAGACAGCGTAAAAGCGTGCTTTTGCCAGCACCGTTATCGCCGATTAAACCCAAAAATTCCCCGGCTGAGGTCTGAAAAGAAATATTTTTTAAAGCGGTGAAAACTTTTTTGGTTTCCCGGCCCGAAATTAAAGAAATTAAATTGGCCAAAACCCCCTGCCTTTTGAGGGCGCCGATTTTGAAAGTTTTGGTTAAATTATTGACGGTTAAACTGGGCATAAGCTAAATTTTTTCCGCAAATTTCGGTTTCAGGCGGTTAAAAATTATTTGGCCGATAACTAGAGAAATTAAGGTATAGCTAATCGCGCCGGCCGCCAGAAACGAGGCCGGTATTTGGTTGTAAATAATAACTTGGCGGAACAAAGTAATAAAATAGTACAGGGGGTTGAAAAGGTTTAGTTTGAATAAAATAGTCTGGTGGTCAATGGTATAAAAAATCGGCGTGGCAAACCAAACCAAGCGGGAGAAAAAAATCCAGATATTTTCTAAGTCCGCGAAATGAACGCTGAGAGCCGCTAAAATCAGACTAAGGCCGTAAATAAAAATACAGAATAGCAAAAGTAAAAAAGGATAAAAAATAAAACCGGTTAAATTGTTTTGGAAAGCCATGGCCAAAATAAAAAGCAAAAAGACCTCAAAGAGATGGGAGAAAAGACCGGTTAGCGTCACGCCGCTGACTAAAGATTCAGGCGGAAATTTTACGGACTTAATCAGCCAGCGGTTAGTTTTAATGACCTTGGTCGCTTGGGTGGTGATTTGGCTGAATAAATTGAAAGTGACAATACCGGTTAATAAATAAAGCGGATAATCGGTAATTTCTGAGCCCAGCTGTTTGGAAAAAATCAGCAAAAGCAGGGAAAAGGTTAAAATCGGATTAAGCAGGTACCAAAAAATTCCGAGATAACTGCCTTCGTTTCTCAGCTTAAATTCCGCCTTGGCCAAAGCCAAACTCAAGGCCAAGAATTTTTTTAAATTGTTTAGCCTGATAAAAATAAAATTCATCCAAATAAAAGTCTTTGCTGCTATGGCGACTAATCTATCTTGATTGTCCCGCCGTCCAGCTTGATCGTGCCGCCGTCGATTTTTACCGCATTGGTTATTATGGTGTAGGTAACGTCTAAATATGGATCCTGGGAGGTGCCGGTTTGTTCAGAGGAATAAATATTCACACCCGTAATAAGACCTCCTAATCCATAATTTAATACATCTTCACCTTGCCGAACTCCTAATTTCGTGTAGTCCGTTTTGGAAATCCAAGACATGCCCGTAGCATTCAATGGAATTATACTATACTGATCCACAGTTATGCCGGCACTAAATAGCCTATTGACAACATCAATGCCTTCGGTGGGATTAGTCTCAGCTCCGCATTTGCTATAATCGCTAGTCGATAGCGTTGTATTGGAATCCTGTGTTGTTTGAACAATGGTAATGAAGCCGTAACTGTCCGCCTTAAGAGAATTCGTATTAAAATTTAGATTCAAACTAGCCGAAGAGATTATGGAATCATCCGGCAGCGCAGAGGTGTCGAAAGGAAAAAATGCTCTTCTGATTGCTGCTCCATGAATACCATTTCCCGCAGTGGCTGTTATAAGAGTGCCAGTCGGATCTGCAGCCGTGCCGATTGCAGCGGAATGAGCTTCGATCCAGGAATAATTATCCGTATATGTAAAATATCCGACGAATCCATCCCCTGCGCCGGAATAATAGGTCGCCGCAAACACCGGCTGACCGATAAATTCTTTTGCCCGGTCGAGCAGAGTCAGTTTTGTCTGTCTCGCGAAAGCTACGGGGGTAGTTGTGGCGGTCTCGATTTGAAACCACTTCTCCCCGCTTTTCTGGAACGAATCAGCGGAATAGAATCTTCCGACATATTCTTTTTTTACTCGCTTGTCGTCGATTCTTTCAACGGATTTTAGAAACGCTTGGGAATTGGGCGTCCTTTTAGATAGATCTTCTTGCAAACCCTGATAATTGGCGGCTGGTACTTCCTGATTGGAGACGTAGTGATAAATAACAATGCCCTGTGCTGGTGATTTCAGACCGGCCGCTGCCGTATCTTGCTTTATCGTATAATCAATAATGTTTTCTTTCGGCGTTTTAAGCAGTTCGCTATCGCTTAAGCCATCTGTCTGAGCCGTTTTTTGGTAGTAATCAACGCCAACAAGAGCGATGACGATTATCGCGATTATGGCACCGAGTGCTAAAAATTTATTGTGGATTTTATTGATAAAACCAGCCATAATTTTAATAATTTAGTCGATTTTGACCGTCCCACCGTCAATTTTGATCGTGCCACCGTCGATTTTCACCACGTTGGTTATTATGATGTAGGTAACGTCTAAATACGGATCCTGGGAGGTGCCGGCTCGCTCCGAGGTGTAGATGTCAGCGTATGAAATCGGAAAGCCGGTTGCAACATTTAAAACATCATGCCCTTCTCTGACCCCCAGCTTGGTATAACTAGTTTTGGAAATCCACGAGATGCCAGCGGCATTCAAAGGAAAAGAATTGTAATTATTGAGATTAATGTCGGCTTGAAGTAGCCGGTTAGCGGCATCGACGCCTTCGGTCGGGTTGGGAATTGTCCCGCACTTGCTGTAATCGCTGGTTGCCAATACCAGATTGGAATCTTGGGTCGTCTGGATAACCGTAATAAAGCCATAGCTGTCGTTCCGCAAACCATTTACCCAAATATAAAGATTTAAAGTGGCAGACGTAATAAGGGCATCGTCGGGGATTAACGAGGTGTCAAAAGGAAAAAAAGCTCGATAAATAGCAGTTCGAGAACTTATTCCCTGGCCGGCGCCAGCGGCAACATAATCATATTCAGTGGTATAAGCGGCGGTGCCGACTGAAGCGTCATGAACAATTGCCCAGCTGTAGATACTGTCATAATCGATAAAATCAACTTCGCCGTCTCCCGCGCCGGTATAAAAAGTATCAGCCAAGACTTTTTGGCCGAGTAATTCTTTTGCCCGGTCTAGTGTCGTGAGGCTGGTTTGTCTGGCAAAAGCCGCCGGCGTAGTGGTGGCAGTTTCTATCTGGTGCCATTCCTTGCCGCTTTTTTGGAAAGTCGGGCTAGTGTAAAATTTGGTAACATATTCATTTCGCTGCAAGGCGGCGCTTATCGGTTTGGTTGATTTCAGAAAGGTCTGGGAATTATCGGTTCGTTTGGATAAGTCTTCTTTCAAGCCCTGATAAGTTTCGGCCGGAACGGCTTTATCGGAAAGGTAGCGGTATTTGACCACGGCCGGATTATTTTTTGCCGTTATAGTTTCGTAATCAATAATGTTTTCTTTCGACACTTTAAGCAAATTATTTTCCGGCAGTCCGGCTTTTTGTTTCGATTTTTGGTAAATGTCAGTACCGACTAAAATCATAATTAAAACCGCTGCCATCAGGCCAATGGCTAATAGCCGGGTTGCAGTGATTTTGATTTTTTCAAGCATTATTAAATTGCTTTAGTTTAACTTTAAAAAAGCGCGCTTGGCTTTGTTATTTTTTGGCCTGATTATTTTATCCGCTGGCAGCCAAGTTAAATCAAAATTAAATCGATAAAAGAAAAAATTGATGTTAAGGCAATGTTTCGCCGTTGCTGGGTTCAGAAGCTGAGACTGCGGTATCGGTTGGCGGCGGGGTTTCGGCCTGGGTATCCGGCGTTGGGTTTTCGGCAAATAAACATGAGCCATCATCCTGGTTAGCCGCTGGGTTATAGTTAGTTGCTGATGAATCCATGCAACCTGCCTGCACCGGTGGGGTTGAAGCGACTGGTGGTTCTTCGGCTGGATTTTCCGGCTGGTTTTGGGGCGGGGTTGGTTCATTACTGCCGCCGATCACGTTAACCACTTGAGACCGGGTTGTTAAATGAGCTCCGTCAGAAACGGTGACGGTGACGGTAACTTCCGTATTGCCGTTCAAAGCCGAATTCACGGTCCAGTAAACTAAGCCGGTATCGCCCGTCAAGGTTCCTAGGTTAGGTGAAAAATTCCAGGTATATTTCAAATCGCTGTCCGGCGTATCGGCGTCAGTTACTTTCGCCCAAAATTCAACGGCATCGCCAGTCATAATATTTCCCGCTGGAACGATTAAATCCGTAATCACCGGGGCTTGTCCGCCTTTGACGGCTAGGGCAATCCAGTCAAAAGATAAATCTTCGGTAAAGGGTTCAGTCAAAACTATTCTAAAGCCCGCCGCGGTTTTGCCTTCAATGCCATAAAAAACCGGTTTAGCTTTTTGCAGGCTGGCGGTAATTTTCGGCACGACTTCGTATTCGCTGCCAAAGACCACTTCGGTGGAAGTCGCCCCGGCTAAAATCGTCGCCGTTCCGGCCTGATCTGCTGAAGCATAAATTTTACCTTTGACTTCAATGTCTTTGTTAAACACGACTTTGTCTTCAAACCCGGCTTCGCCGCGGACGTAAATTGTACCGTAGAAAGTGGCCGCTTCCCTGACGACTAAAGTCTTGATATCCGACTCTGGGTTATCAATTACGACTATCGGCGTGCTGGTCGCCGGTTCATTGACTGTCAGACGGTCGTATGTTTCCTGCTGAGCTTCTACTTTTACGTTAAGTTCTTTAATCGCCTGCATCGCCACGCCGACCCAGTCCTGCAAATTAACTTCGTTTGTATGACCCAAGCCGAAGGCCAAGTTATAGTCATCCAAAAACGGCGAGAGATGGGTAGTTTCGTCTTGCATCGCCTTGTTTTTGTATTGCCACTCGTGAATTGGCAAGGCGGCGACTTTATCAAGATACCCTGCCGGCTCAGTAACGATATTTTTCAGCCAGCTCCAGGAAGGGGCATTGGTCCAGGTGCCGGCCTTGGTCAGCTTAGCTCCCGAACTGTCATAAATGGAATTTTGAGCGGCGGTATTATTAACAATATCAATGCCATAGCCGGTTTGGGTTGAGGGCACAAAAATCGACAAAGTGGAAGTCGGATTTGTCAAACCAATACCAACTGAACTAGCCGAAGTAACCGTTAGACCGTTATCAAGCGAGGTAAGAGCACCAGGAGAAATCATCCATTTTCCAGAGCTGCTCATGCCCCAAGTAAAATATTGAGGATTTCCTGCGCTGTCCCGGGAATACATCAGGTTTAAAGCCTCTGCTGCTACTCCTGTGTTAGCCGGTCCCATCTGAGTCAATCTATTATTACCTCCATAAACAGCGGCAATATGAAGCGAAGCATTGGCAGTAAAAGGAATAGAGGCAATTGTTATTGCTCCGCCGACTACATTAAGTTTGGAATTTCCCCCGACACCTTCTGCTGAACCAATAACTGCTCCGCCACCTATAATAGAATCACCGGTGGTTGTCGCATTACCATAAACAAACAAATTATCAATATTAGTCGTCGTCGCGTTCAATGACCCGTCAATTCTTAAATTAGAAAAAGTCGATGAGGCGGTAACAAATAAGCCGGTTAAATCGTTAGTCGAAGTCGGAGCCAAAGCGCCCGGGAAAAGGACTTGCCAGTCATTCATTCCGGTTCCGCCGGTAATGGTTGACCAGGCTAAACCGCCCGTGCCGTTAGTGGTTAAGGCTTGGCCGTTAGACCCGTCGGCATTAGGCCAGACATAAGCCACGCCGCCAATGGATAGGTTGCTAGTAACCGTGGCGTTACCGCCGACAAACAAATCCCCGGCATTCAAATTAATCGTCGGGTTAGTCGTGCCAACTACCAAATTACCCGAAGTCGTGGCATTGCCCCCGACAACGATATTACCCGTGAACGAACCCGAGCCTAAAACCGTTAAAGTCGAAGTCGGCGAAATATAGCTGGAATCGTTAGCTGCGGCGTTAACCACCAAAGTCCCGGTGGTTGAAGCCGCACCGCCAAGTAACGTGGTACCTGAAACATTAAACAAAGCGAG
>JBAYLH010000024.1:0-12894 GCA_041664165.1 Candidatus Buchananbacteria bacterium
AAAGACGAGAGAAATATTTTAAAACCAGCCAGGGCAGAAGATTATTGAAAAGAAGGTTAAAAGAATATTTTTATGGAAAATCAAAATTTAACAAATAATTTGAATTTTCACTACCGGGTGAAACTTTGCGTGGTCGCTTATAAATTTGGTAACGAAAAAGAAATCGGGGAGCACTTAGGCACCTACCATTATTTTATTGAAAAGATGCGGACTTTGGCTAAAAAAGGGGTCGAAGTTTATGTTGTCTGCCCTTGGCTTAGTTTCACCAAGAAGGGGAGCACTGATTTTGACGGGATAAAAATTGTTCGCTATTATCCGCCTTTACTCAATGTGATTTGGGCTTGGCCGATTAACCGGTTGGTTAGGTTGGTTTATTTCAAAAGCACGCAAAGAGTAGTCTTAAAAACAGTCAAAAAAGAAAAAATTGATTTAGTTTATATCTGGCAGGCCAGAGAAACCGGCTATGCCATTTGCCAAATCAAAGAACGGCTGGGCGTACCGGTTTATTTTCGGCAAATCACTGCCTGGCATTGGCATTTTGCCCGCAGCGTAGCTGAAATTTTCGGTAAAAACAGCTGGTATCAGAAAATTAAAAAATTTGGCTGGCAGAAATTAGCCGACAAAATTTTGGAATTTTTATTGGATAATCAGTCACAAAAAAAGTTTGCTGAGGTAATTTATAAAAAGGCCGATAAAATAATTTTTTTAAGCCAGGCGGCCATTAAAGAAGGGGAGGAATTGGGTTTAGATAAAAATAAAGCCGTTGATTTGGGAATTGCTATCGAAGAAGATTTATTTAAGCCATTGAACCAAAAAGAAAGTTTGAGAAAAGAATTAGGCATCCGTGGCAGCAAAGTAATTTTATTTATCGGCCGGATCAATTTTGCCGAAAAAGGGATTGGTTATTTGCTTGAGTCTTTACCCGAAGTGATTAAAACCATGCCCGATGTTAATTTGGTTATTATCGGCGGCGGTGAAAATGAAAAGATGTTTAGATCAATCGAGGAATTAAAAATTAAAAATAATGTTCAGCCGATTGGCAAAAAGCCTTTTACCGATTTGGTTAAATACATTAATGCGGCGGATGTGTTTGTTACGCCTTCGGTTTGGATGGAAGCTTTCGGCCAAGTAACGATTGAAGCCATGGCCTGCGGTGTGCCGGTAGTAACGACCGATGCCGGCGCTAGTCCGGAAATTAATCTCGATAGCCAGACTGGTTTGGTGGTTCCGATTAAAAATTCGGCGAAGTTGGCTGAAGGGATTATTAAGATATTACGGGATAGCAACCTACAAAGGCAGCTGGGGGAAAATGCCCGGCAGCGGGTTTTAGATAATTATACTTATGATGTTATCATTAATAAATTTTTAGAAATTATTAAATTATGAAAATACTAATTACCGGAATAACCGGTTTTGTCGGCAGCCATTTTGTCGATTATTTGAGCCAAAGCCAACCAGAGGTAGAAATTCACGGCACGGTTTTGCCTAATCAAGCGACTAACGAGGTTTTTGGCCAAAATCAAAAAGTGGTATTGCATCCCTGTGATATTAATGAAAAGTTTGAAATCCGCCGGTTAATCATGGAATTAAAGCCCGATAAAATTTTTCATTTGGCCGCGCAAAGTTATGTCAGTTCTTCTTGGGAAAATCCGGAATTAACCCTGCATACTAATATTATCGGCCAAAGCAATTTGTTTGAAGCGGTTCGCCATTTGCGGGATAAAGATTTCGACCCGGTAATTCTAATCGCCGGCTCATCGGAAGAATATGGCCCAGCCAAAGACGGGGAAGTGCCGTTTACTGAAAATAGCGAGCTTCGGCCGCAGTCGCCTTATGCCATTTCAAAAATCGCCCAAGATTTTATGGGTTTTCAGTATTGGAAATCCTACGAGATGAAAATAATTCGCATTCGGGCTTTTAATCACACTGGTCCGAGGCGGGATTCGGTTTTTGGCATTTCCGGCTTTGCCAAAAAAATTGCGGAAATTGAAAAAAATATCTTGCCACCTCAAATTGAGACCAGGGATTTGTCAGCCGTCAGGGATTTTACCGATGTGAGGGATGTGGTTCGAGCCTACTTTTTAGCCGCTGAGAAATGCCAGCCCGGCGAAGTTTATAATATTTGTTCCAGTATTGGTTTTTCTTTTAAGGAAATATTGGATAAGCTGCTTAATTTTTCTACCATGAAAAATATCAAAGTAATTTCTGATCCCCAAGGTCTAAGGCCGACTGATGGCGGCAAAATCATTGGTGATAATTCCAAGTTTAAACTAGCGACTGGCTGGCAGCCGGAGATCGATTTTTTAAATCAAACCTTACTTGATATGCTTAATTATTGGCGAGAAAAATTATGAGAGTCTGCTACTTTGGCACCTACGACCCGAATTACACCAGAAATAAGCTGATGATTCAGGGGTTGAAAGAAAACGGCATTGAAGTTGTTGAATGCCGGGTTTTACAAAACCGCCATAAATTAAAAAAATATTGGCAGCTGATTAAATTGCACAAGTCACTTAAAAAAAATTATGACGTGATGATTGTTGGTTTTGCCGGTCATGCGATTATGCCATTGGCTTGGCTACTGGCTAAGTTAACCGGTAAGAAAATAATTTTGGATTTATTTGTTTCCGAATATGATTCCGTGATTTTAGACCGGAAAGCTTATCCGGTAAAAAGCTGGCAAGCTTATAAATTTTGGTTACTAGATTGGCTGTCATGCCAGCTGGCCGATATTTGTTTACTCGACGCTTTTGAACATATTAATTTTATTGCCGGAAATTTTAAAATTAAGCCGGAAAAATTTAGGCTGATTTTTGTCTCTTGCGATCCGAAAATATTTTATCCGCGCGAAAAACCGACCAATGAAAGGTTCGTAATTCATTACCATGGCAGCTATTCGCCGATTCAGGGCGTTAAATATATTATTGGCGCCGCTAAGCTTTTAGAAAAAGAAAATATTATTTTTAATATTATCGGCAAACTTAAAAATCATCAAAAAGAAATTGATTTGGCTAGCGAGCTTGGACTAAAAAATGTAAATTTTATTAATTTTATGACTTACGAAAAGTTAGCCGGTCAAATTAGTCTGGCGGATTTAGTCTTGGGCATGTTTGGCGATACGGACAAGGCAATGCATTGCAGCGCGTTTAAAATCGTTGAAGGTATGGCGATGAAAAAACCGGTGGTGACTGGCGATACGCCTGCTTTGCGAGAGTTAATCAAAGACCGCCAAAGCGGTTTATTCTGCCGCATGGCTGACGCCAAAGATTTAGCGGATAAAATTTTAGAAATCAAAAATAATCCTCAGCTCGCTAGTCAGATTGCCGAAGGCGGTTATCAGTTTTACTTAAAAAATTTAACGCCAAAAATTACCGGCGCTGAGTTAACTAAAGTGATTAATCAATTAATAATTAAGAATAATTGATAAAAATACTATGATTACTATGTTTTGGCCTTATATGCCGGAAGAAGCAATTAAGGCCGTTTCCGAAGTTTTACGCACCCGCTGGATCGGCCAAGGGCCAAAAGTTGATGAAGTCGAAAATAAATTCAGCCGAAAATTTACCATTCCTCATTCGGTGACAGTTTATTCCGGTACTGGCGCTTTACATTTGGCTTTACGTTTAGCTAACGTTGGACCGGGTGACGAAGTGATTACGACGCCGATGACTTGTACGGCTTCTAACATTCCAATTTTGTATTCCGGGAGTAAAGCGGTTTTTGCCGATATCCAGAAAAAGACGATGAATATTGACCCAATCGATATCCGGCAAAAAATTACGCCAAAAACCAAGGCGATCATGGTAGTCCACTGGGCGGGTTATCCTTGTGATATGGCTGAAATTAATGCCATTGCCAAAGAATATAATTTGAAAGTGATTGAAGACGCCGCCCATGCCCTTGGCGCTAAATATCAAGGTCAATATATCGGCGCGGTTTCCGACTATTCCTGTTTTTCTTTTCAGGCCATCAAACAGATAACCACCATTGATGGCGGCATGCTGACGATGAAAGCTGAAGCCGATTATAAACGGGCAAAAGTTTTGCGCTGGTATGGTATTGACCGGGAGTTTAAAGGTGATATTTATTGGAAATATCAAATTAAAGAAATTGGTTATAAATATCACATGAATGATGTCGCCGCTACAATTTTAGATATCCAGCTTGATAAATTAGGCGAAGTTTTAGCCAGGCGCAAACAAATCGCTGATCGTTATTTGAGTGAGTTAAAAAATGTTTCCGGGTTAACTTTGCTGGAAAGAAAATCGGATCGGGAAAGCGGCAACTGGCTTTTTACGCTGCAAGTAGAAAAGCGTGATGATTTCCAGAAAAAATTAGCGGATAATGAAATTGAATCGCACATGGTTCATGTCAGAAATGATATTTGTCCGATTTTTGCCGGCCAGCGCTTGGATTTGCCGGTAATGAATGAAGTTGAAGATAAATACATCTCAATTCCGTTGCATAACCATTTGACTGACGACGACGTCGAAAAAATTATTAAAACGATAAAAAGCGGCTGGTAAAAATGAAAATCACTCAACCCCAAGATATTACTTTAATTTTTCCACCCCATCGATTGAAAGAACATCGCTATTCTTTGGGGTTGCTTTATGTTTCCGGTTATCTGCGCGATGGCGGCTATGATAATGTGATTATTGAAAATAAATTGCTTGGCGGTCGTGATTATGTCTATCGGGGCAGGGAACAGGCTAAAATTGATATCATCAAAAAAGTTATCGAGTTAAAGCCGAAAATTATCGGTTTTACCGCTTCAACGATTGAAATCAATGAAGTGATTGAAATGAACCGTGAAATTAGAAAGCAGGTTGGTGCAATTTCAATTATTGGCGGCCCTCATGTTACGGCCGCTCCGGCCGAGGTTTTGAAACAGGGTTTTGATGTTGCCGTTTTAGGCGAGGGTGAACAGACGGCGCTTGAATTAATCAAAGAATTAGAAAAAGAAAACCCTGATTTAGCGTCCGTTTCCGGAATTGCCTTTAATCGTAATAATGAAATTATTATCAATCGCTCAAGGGAAATGATTGATATTTCCCAATTATCTTTGCCCGCTTATGATAAGATTTATATGGAAAAATATTTGGCCGTTTCCGACGAAGTTTTACGCGGCGTGCCGGTGCGAGCGGCCATTGTCATGGCTTCCCGGGGCTGTCCGTACCGCTGTACTTTTTGCGCCTGCAATAAAGTTTTCGGCCATCAGGTCAGATTTCGCAATATTGAAAATGTTAAAAAAGAAATTGAGCTGTTAAAAAAACAATATAACGCCGAAGCGATTTGGTTTGCCGACGATACAATGACGGTCAGTTACGACCACGTCGCCAATATTTGCGAATTGATGAAAAAGGAAGAAATGTACTGGGGTGCGCAGTCGCGAGTTGATTTGACCAAGGAAGAAGTGGTTAAACAAATGAAAGCGAGCGGCTGTTTACAGTTGGATTTTGGCGTTGAATCCGGCAGCCAGCGGGTTTTAGATGAAGTCATTAATAAACGGATTAAACTCGAGCAGGTTGAAAAAGCCTTTGAGCTTTGCCGCAAATACGGGATTCGAACCCACGCTGCCTTTATGTTGGGATTGCCGACCGAAACTAGGGAAGAAATGATCCAAACCTTTAAATTTGCCCAAAAAATTCAGCCAAATTGGTTTGCCTTCGGCATTTTTACGCCGCTGCCGGGCACTTATTTGTATGATAATTATTACCAGCCCGGGGAAATTACCTTGGCTGATTACCAAAATGTTTCTTTTCATCGGCCGACGGAAAAGTTTAATAAATCAGCGGTTAAGGATTTAGACGTGCTATTTTCCGAATGGCGGCAGAAATTATTTGAAGGTGTTAAGCGCCGAAATTTAAGCCATCCGTTATTTTACCTGAAACTATTTTTTACTTTGCCGAATAAGTTAGAAAGAGCGGACTATCTATTTTTTAAACTGCGCCGGCTGATTAAATATTTTTTAAATAAATTGGGATTTAAATTTTCTTTGGAGGGCCGGGTATGACCCGGCAGTGATCCCTCACTTTAGTTGGGGGATAAAATTGCTAGTAAAAGCTTAACTTTTATGATAAATCAATTAAATTTACTGAGAGAAAATAAAAAAGTGAGGGACTACTACCGGGTATGAAAATGATTTATTTGGCTAATGCCAGAATACCAACCGAAAAGGCTCATGGGCTGCAAATTATGAAAATGGCTGAGGCGTTTAAAAACCAAGGCCTTGATTTTGAGTTAGTAGTAGCCAAAAGGGCCAATAACCAGTTAGAAAAAATTGATCCGTTTGTTTATTATGGCTTGAAAACCAAATTTCCCATCAAAAAAATTTGGCTGTTTGATTTAGTTGAAGCCGGATTAATTTTTAGAAAAATCGGCGTATTTTTACAAAACAGCAGCTTTGCCCTGAGCGCCGCTTTTTATCTGATTTTTAAAAAAGCCGACCTCATTTATTCCCGAGATGAATTTTCCGTTTTTCTACTAAGTTTATTCAAAAAAAATATTGTTTTAGAGTTACACACATTTCCGAAAAGCAAAAGAGGGTTGTACCGGTTTATCTTTAAGCGGGTAAAAAAAATTGTTGTGATTACTGGCGAGATTAAAAAATTAATTGTCGGCCTAGAAATAGCTGAAAATAAAATTATTGTCTGTCCGGACGGAGTTGATATCAAGCAATTTATGTTTAAAGAAAACAAGATGGATTGCCGGAAACGAGTCGGTTTACTCACGGATAAAAATATAATTTTGTACACGGGCCACTTGTTTGCCTGGAAAGGCGTTTATACTTTGGCTGAAAGCTCAAAATTTTTATCGGATAACGAGCTGATTGTTTTTGTCGGCGGTATGGATTATGACCGGGATAAATTAAAACGGTTTATTGAAAAAAATAATCTAAAAAATATTTTATTCGTGGCTCATCGGGCGCCAACCGATGTTCCTTATTATCTTAAGTCAGCGGATGTTGTAATTTTGCCGAATTCCGCGACTAAAAAAATTTCGACCCATTATACTTCGCCAATGAAAATGTTTGAATACATGGCTTCAAGCCGGCCGATCGTGGCGTCAGAGCTGCCGTCGCTTAAAGAAGTTTTAAACCAAAATAACTCAATTCTAGTCAAACCTGACGACCCCGAAGCTTTAGCCGGCGGTATAAAAAAAGTTTTAGCCGACAAAGTTTTAGCCGAAGGAGTTGTCAAACAAGCCTTAAAAGATGTTGATAATTATACTTGGGAAAAAAGAGCGGAAAAGATTTTAAATTTTTTAAAGTAAAAACAATAATATGGAATGGAAGATTTTTTGGGACGAAAAAATTAAAGAAATTGCCGATAATTCAAAAATAATTTTAGATGTCGGCGGCGGTAAAAGATTCCAAAAGGGGATGGAGGAATACGAAGCTTGGTTTAAAAATTGCGACTATAAAACAATGGATAATGTCGTTGATTACCGGCCAGATATTTTAGGCGACATTAGAAATATGCCTTTGCCTGACAGTAGTATTGATGCGGTCATCTGTCGGGCGGTTTTAGAGCACGTCGATGATCCTTTTAAAGCCGTGGCTGAAATTTATCGAGTTTTAAAGCCCGGCGGCCGTTGTCTGGTCTCATTGCCGTTTCTTTATCCTTACCACGCCGAAGTTGGCTATTACGGCGATTACTACCGGTTTACGGCCGATGGCGTTAAATATCTGTTTAGAAATTTTTCCGGAATCCAAATCTGTAAAGTTCGAGGTTTGTTCGGGGTTCAAGCTAATTTATTGCCGATTAAATTTTTAAGAAGATTCGCTGCCCCGTTAGCCGAGTTGCTGGATAAATTTTTCATTTCCAGCAACCAGACTTCCGGGTACAATGTTTACCTTATTAAATAGTTTTTTATCTTATGAAAAAAATAAAATTAATCTTTAGAAAAATAACAAAAAAAATTTTTGGTTTATTGCCGGCCAGCCTTAAGGTTTTTTTATTAGTTTATTGTTTTCGTTCTAAAAATTTTATCATTGAGCCGGTTAATTTTTGTAATATTCGGTGTGTTGCCTGCCCATGGCATACCGTAATGCGGCGTGAAAAAAAATCCCTTTCTTTTGATGATTTTATGATTATTTTCGGAAAAATTAAAAAGGATGCCAAAAATATAACTTTTTATCAAATGGGAGAGCCGTTATTAAATAATGATTTGTTTCGGATGATTAAGATTTGCACCGAACAGGGGATTCGCACCAATATTGCTACCAACGGCATGCTTTTAGGCGATAAGCTGGAAGAAGTTTTAGATTCGGGTTTGTCTCATATTAAAATAGCGCTAGATGGCATAGATAAAGAAACTCATGAAAAATATCGGGCGGGCTCTGATTTTAACAAAATTATTGAAAATATCAAAAGATTAAAAGCAGAGCGCGATTTGAGGGGACTCAAAGAACCGACTATTATTGTTCAGACATTAGTTAATAAGTATAATCAAAATCAACTGTCAGACCTGGCTGAGTTTGCCCGAAAATATGCCGATAAATTTGTTTGTAAAAAGATGCATCTCGGCCGCAGCGAAGAATTAGTGGCAGCCAATAGACACTTTGAAACAGACCTAAAAGAGTTTAAGAGAGAAAATGTATCTGAATTAAAAATGTACTACAAGAATATGGACTTTTGCCCGCAATTTAATAATCTAGTAATTTTGTCCGGCGGGCAGTTAGTACAATGCTGCTTTGATTATGAGGCGGCGACAAGTTTTGGCAATCTTTTGCAGGATGATTATGAAAAGATTTTAAAATCGCCGGCTAGGAAAAATTTTTTGCGTAACTATTTTCGGCGGGCAAACAGTCTATGCCAGAAGTGTGATCTTATTCAGGATTTGCTAACCTATAAGTTTTAATCAATATTAATTAGGAAAGTTAAAATTTAATTTTTTATGAAAATTTTTATTTTAAACCCCTGTCTTTATACGGGAAAATTAAGCAAAAGACAACGTAAGCGCCAGCCGCTCGATTTAGGTTACCTGGCCGCTTTGTTGCGCCAAAATTACGAAGTAAAATTGTTGGATGCCAACGCCTTGGATTTATCCTTAGAAGAGACGATTGCGGAAATAAATAAATTTAATCCTGAGGTTTTAGTTTTAACCTCCACTCCGATTGATCACTGGCAGGCGCCATCGCATGACCACGTCAAAGTTTTGGCGGCAAATATGGTAAAAACAGTAAACAGTATTTCCGTACCCAATATAATTTTAACCGGTACCCATGGTTCAATCACGCCGGAATGGGTTTTGAAAAAGATGAAAGTGAATTTTGTTGTCCGGGGTGAACCGGAATATACGGTTTTAAATTTAGTATCGGCTTTGGCAAAAGGAAATGATTGGTCTGGGCTGAAAGGCATCTCTTATTTGAAAGCTGAAAAGGTCATCAATAATCCGCCGGCTGAAAGAATTCAAAATTTGGACGAACTCCCTTTGCCAGCGTATGATCTGCTGCCGATGGAAAAGTATCGCTATACTTTTTCGGATATTCCGACCCCTTTTTCTATTATCTTATCTTCCCGCGGCTGTCCCAATCGCTGCGTCTATTGTCTTCAGGTGATGATGCCGGGGCGTTACATTGTCCGTAGTCCGGAAAATGTGGTAGCGGAAATAAAATATTTGGTGGAAAAATTTGGTGTCAAAGGGATTTATTTTCAGGACTGGGAATTTATGATTATCAAAGAAAGAGTAAAAAAAATATGCGATTTAATCATCGCCGAAAAAATAAAGATAAAATGGGGCTGTAATGGCCGGGCGGTTAATATTGATGATGAACTGGTGGCAAAAATGAAACAGGCTGGCTGTGTTCGGGTCAATATTGGTTTTGAATCCGGTGCCGATGCGGTTTTGCAAACGATTAAAAAAAATGTTTCGCCCCAGGCCTTAAAGAATGCTTTTGCTGTTTGCAAAAAATACGGCATCAATATCGGTGTTTATTCACTTTTAAATTTGCCCGGTGAAACTAAAAAAACCATTAGTGAAACGGAAAAATTTTTAGTTGATAATGATTTGCAAGTGATGTGTTCAACTAATTTTCCCATCCCTTATTTTGGCACGGAGATGTATGAGATGCTTAAAAAGCAGGAAGGCCGGCAGAGCTTTGATTGGGAGAAATTGGACAAATATGCAGGTAAAGTCGGCGTTAGTCAGCCGCCTTGGTTGGCTAAGATTTACCGCTGGCATTACAAATATAAATATACTTTAGGCAGATGGTATTTTTTAAAACCAAAATTTTATGCCAAATTTATTAAACTAATTAAGTCAAGGATTTACTTCCATTAGCATAATTTTGGGCTGAAAGGGAAGTTTGCGTTTTATACAAAATAGTGGTATAATTAGTTCATTAATTAATTAGTTTCTGGCTGGCTTAAATTAAAAAATTATTTATAATATTTAGCTTTAATCATTTGTGGATTTTTCCAATAATCAAAAAATTAAATTTCATTTTCAGCGCTTTGAGTTCAAATATCAACTCCCTCTAGACTTGGTTGAGGGGATGGTTCCTGAATTATTGAAGTATATGGATTGGGATCATTATGCTAAAAATTTACCGGATAATTCTTATCGGGTAGCTAGTCTTTATTATGATTCTGTCGGTTTGGGGTGTTATTACGATAAGATTAATGGTCAAAAGACCAGAAAAAAATTAAGGATTAGATTTTATGATCAAATATTAAAACCGGATACCAAGGTTTTTTTGGAAATTAAAAGAAAGTATGATACGGTCGTTATTAAGGACAGATTAATTTTAACTCATCGGGATTGTAAAGAATTATTGCAGGAGAATAAAAAAGTAAATTTACCCAACGACAATAGCCTTAAAGACACTTTGGATGAATTTCTCTGGCTTAGGTCCTACAACGGCATGGTGCCACAAATTATGGTTTTATATGAACGAAAACCGCTAGTCAGTAAAATCGATCCTAACTTTCGCGTGACAATTGATTATAACATAAGAGCATATTTGGCCGACTGGCTAAGCGATAAAAATGACGGTAAACTAGTTAATCCCGGCTTGGCGGTTTTGGAAGTAAAATTTAATAATGTCTTGCCTTTTTGGTTTCTTCGGATAATCCAAAGATACAACCTCCAAACCCAGCCTTTTTCTAAGTTTTCTAATTCAATGGAAGTGTGTCGTCCGGAATTGGCTCATCGGTTTGTTGAAATGCCGGTTTATTTGTCTAATTACTTATAATTTATTTTTAAAGAAAAAATTATGTTTGACAACCTCTTCAATCTTAATCAATTTGGCTTAGCCGATGCGAGTCTTAGTCCGACTGTTATAGTTGTCAACTTGCTTGTGGCTTTTGTTTTATCTTTACTGATTGCCTTAGTTTACAAAGTTACCCACAAAGGTCTTTCTTACTCCCAATCTTTTGTCATGACTTTGGTTATTGCCGGAGTCGTGATTTGCGCGGTGATGATGGTAATTGGCAATAATGTCGCTCGGGCTTTTGGCGCTTTTGGTGCTTTTTCTTTAATCCGTTTTCGAACAGCAATCAAAGATGCAAAAGATATGGCCTATATTTTTTTGGTTTTAGCTGTTGGCATGGCAGTCGGTACGAATAATTATTTGATCGCGATAGCTACTACTTTTATCACCTTGCTGATCATCTTCGTTTTAACTAAAATCAATTTTGGCTCAATTAGAAAATTCGATTATATTTTAATGTTTGCTACGGACACCAGAAAAGCCACCGAGAATATCTACAAGTCGGTTTTTGATAAGTATTTGAAAGATAGCAGCATCTTGAATATTAAAGCGGTTGAGCAGGGCAATATTTTGCAGCTAACTTTCAGCATCAGATTTATTTCCGAAAAAGAGGTGGGGGAATTTACCCAAAGTCTTGAGAGATTAGAGGGTGTCTCGGAGGTTAATTTAATCACGGCAAAAAATGATATTGAATATTAAGGTCTATAGCTTGACTTAAGATCTGTTAGCGTTTGAGTATGATTAATTCTATTTATGGCAGAATTAGAAATTTTTGGCGCATAAAATTTATAAAAGATGCCTTTACCCTGCAGATCGGATCGGTGTTTGGCACCGCTTTATCTTTTTTAGCTTCAATTATTTATGCTAGGATTTTAGGCCCCGCCGATTACGGAGTCTATGTGCTTATTTTTTCCTTGGTAAGCTTGGTTGGCGCTGCCGAAAGCTGGGGTGAAGGTTACGCCTTATTAACGCTTTTATCGGCCGCCTGGGGCAAGCGAGATAAAGCCGAAATCAAGAGTTTAGTGTTGTTTTTTATCAAAATTTCATTGCTGGAATTCGTTTTTATTGGATTAATCGCTTTTATTTTGGCTCCCACCGTATCATTATGGCTATACCAAAATTCCAAAATCGGCCAGCTGGCCAGATGGATACTTTTGGCTAATATTATTCAGTTTATTTTTTCATTGCTTACTATTATCCTCCAATCAGCCAGAAAAATTAAGCAATTAACATTACTTGAAAATATTAATAAATTGGTTTATTTAATTATTCCAGTTGGATTAGTCTTATTTGGGCTTGGGTTGAATGGAATAGTAATTGGCAATCTGTTGAGCTCGGTTATCTTCTTGATTTTTTCCATTTATCTATACAGTGTCTTGGCCAAAAAAACATCTCTCCTCCCGTCAATCAAAGAAATTTTTGTCGGCTTGAGAGGAGTTAAGATAACAAAATATTTAAAATTTAGTATTCTGATCGCGGTTGACAAGAATTTAGCGAATTTTTACAGTTCTTTACCGATGGTTTTTTTGGGGATGTTTGTTGTACCGGAGAATATTGCTTTCTTTAAAATTGCTTTTAGCTATGTTGGGTTATCGCTTATTTCACTGAAAGGGGTTTCGAGGTTATTATTAGTTCAATTACCAAAATCAAGGATTTATGGGATGGCTGAGCTCAAA
>JBAYLH010000025.1:0-10369 GCA_041664165.1 Candidatus Buchananbacteria bacterium
AAAGATTGATGAATTATTGTCTGAATTTTTCCATCGTTTTTCCCACCCGGAAATATTTGAATCGCCCAATAAATTCATTGAAATATCATTCAAGTCCGTTCCATTTGCTTTCTAGTACCCTTTACAATTTTCTTAAAATATCATAAAACCCCGATTTAATCGGGGCTTTATGTTTTATCTGATTGTTTTACTTGGCTAATTCGGCATCAATCAACTGCTTGAAGGTTTCGTAAGGATAAGCGCCTTTGACCAGTTGGTCGTTAACAAAGGTACCCGGAGTACCGGAGACGCCAGCGGCTTGGGCTTCCTGAGCTTCTTTATTGACTAAATCCGTATATTTTCCGGAGTCTAAACAGTCATTGAATTTACTGGTATTTAATCCCAGGTCCTTAGCGTAAGACTTCAAATTATCAACCGTCAAAGCGCTCTGATTTTCGAATAATTTATCATGATATTCCCAGAACTTGCCCTGCTCCCCCGCGCATTCGGAGGCTTCGGCGGCTTTTTGAGCATAAGGATGAATGGTAGTTAACGGAAAATTCCGCCAGACAACTCGGATTTTATCGCTGTAATCTTTCATCACCTGAGTCAAGGTAGCTTCATGCCGCTGGCAGTAAGGGCATTGGAAATCGGAAATCACGATTAAAGTAACTTTGGCGTTTTTATCGCCCCGGATATAATCGGAAGCGCTAACCGGTGATAGCTTGGTAACATCGCCGGTATCAGCCGGGGTCGGGGTCGGGGTGGGAGTCGGCGCTACATTAGTGTTCGCGTTGACATTGGCATTGGCTGCCGGTTGTTTGGCTTTACCGGCGGACTGGCCGCTGGCTAAAACGAAAATTAAGCCGATGATACTGATGACGGCCACGCCCCAGCTTAACCCCATGACTAAGCTTTGGGTCGGCGACATGTCAAAGAAATTTTTCTTATTGTCTGCCATATTTTTTGCTTAATTAATAATTAATTTTAGTAGTATTTATTTTAGCACTGAAGGTCTTTTTTAGTCAATCCTGGGCTTTTGTTTGTGCCACTCAGTCGCCTTTCGACAGTCCAGCCTGAAATTAACAAACTCAAGGCGACTGCCTTAAAATTACAAGCTGGGCTTTTGTTTGTGCCACTCAGTCGCCTGTTCATAATTATAGGCCGCCTGCAAAATCGTCGCTTCCGCAAAATGATTGCCGATAATCTGGAGCCCGACCGGCATCTCCGTTTTGCCGTCTTTCGGCTTGGCAAAACCGCAGGGAATTGAAATCGCGGGCACGCCGGCGATATTAATCGAAACCGTAAAAATATCACTCAAATACATAGTCAGCGGATCATCAACTTTTTCACCGAATTTAAAAGCGACCGTCGGCGAAGTCGGCGTTACCAAACAGTCAACTTCGGCTAGAGCCTGGTCAAAATCCTGCTTGACTAAAGTCCGGACTTTTTGCGCCTTCAAATAATAAGCATCATAATAACCGGCGGATAGCGAATAAGTGCCAAGCATTATCCGGCGGCGAATTTCCGGGCCAAAACCCTGAGCCCGGGTCTGTAAATAATTTTCCAATAAACTTTCAGCTTTGGCGGAAAAACCATAGCGCACACCGTCATACCGAGCCAAATTGGCGCTTAATTCCGACGGCATTAAAATATAATAAACCGCCAGGCCGTATTTGACATGGGGCAGGCTAACTTCGGTTATCTTGGCGCCCAGTTCTTCCAATTTAGCAATCGCCTGCTTGACGGTTTTCTCAACTGCCGGATCGGTACCGCTGACAAAAAATTCTTTCGGTACGCCGATTTTTAATCCCTTAATACCTTTTTTGATTAATTCGGAATATTTTGGCACTTCGTGATTAACAGTGGTGGAATCATTTTTGTCTGACCCGGCCAGCTGTTCCAAAACGATAGCCGCGTCTTCCACGGTTTTGGTCATCGGGCCAACCTGATCCAAAGAAGAAGCCATGGCAATGACGCCATAGCGCGAAACCCGGCCGTAAGTCGGTTTAATCCCGACGATATTACATAACGAGGCCGGCTGCCGGATTGAACCGCCGGTGTCGGTGCCTAAGGCATACAAACACTGATCCGCCGCTACGGCCGCAGCCGAACCGCCGGAACTGCCGCCCGGTACTCGTTTTAAATCCCAGGGATTTTTGGTCTGGCCGAAATGCGAAGTTTCCGTTGACGAAACGCAAGCAAATTCATCCATATTGGTTTTGCCTAAAACTGCACTGCCGGCCGATAACAATTTTTTTACGGTTGTTGCCGTATAAGGCGCAATGTAATTTTCCAAAATTTTGGAAGCGGCAGTAGTCCTAATGTCTTCAATACAAAAAATGTCCTTAATTGCCGCCGGAATCCCCGCCAAAGGCTGGGAAAAATCTTTGGCTCGATCGGCCGCTTCGGCCTGTTTTATGGCTAAGTCCTCGGTTAGAGTAACAAAAGCTTTAATTTTATCATCAGTTTTTTTTATCCGATCAAAACAAGCTTTAGCCAGGTCAACCGAGCTAAAGTCTTTTTTCTTCAGGCCTTCATTTGCCTGCTTGATTGTGAGTTCATTTAGTAACATGTGACAAGTGACATGAGACAGGTTATTTACTTAAAGAACTTATAAAACCATTCAACAATCTCCCGACATCATCTCTAACGCCTTTTATCTGCTCATATTGTTTTTGGTCTATATATTTTAATTTAAAAGACAAATCAATATAATATTCCAATTCACTTAGAGAACCTCTGGCATTATAACAAAATTGTAGCTGTTCTTTAACCGTTTTTTTACCATAACCTTCCACTATATTAGCCGGCACTGAGACAGCACACCTCCTCATTTGCGAAATTAAACCAAATAATTCTTCCCTTGGAAATTCCTTAGTAACTTCGTAGACTTCAATAACTAATTCATCAGCTTTCTGGAAAACATTTAATTTTCTATACCCCAAATTATTTTCCATAGACAAACATGTTACTTGTTTCTTGCCACTTGTCTCTATTCAAACACTGACTTAGTTTTAATTAAATTATCTTCGCTTTCCGGCGCCAGTTCAATTAATTTTTTCATGGTTTCGGGCCGGCAACTCTCGATGACATCCGGCCGCATAATATTTTCCAAGCCAGTCACTTGCGCCGTCGGCACTACGCCTTCGGTATCAACTTCTTTTAATTGCTCGACATAATCCAAAATCGAAGAAAGCTGGTTGGCAAATTTATCCTTTTCCGCTTCAGTTAACCCGAGCCGGGCTAAAATCGCGATATGTTCAACTTCTTTTTTAGTTAAAGTCATAAAAAAAGTAAATTATAAGGTATTCGGACTTAGGATTTTACCTTTATAGTATATAGATAAATTCGGCATTTGACAAGGGAAAAATCAATAAAAAAAGCCTTTAACTTAGCTTTAGGCCTGACAGCTCAATTTGCTATTTTAATAAAAAAAACACCAAAAATCCCTTGACAAAATTGTTTTAATCATGTAGACTGAAGGCTTCTCTGATTCCCAGGGAAGACTTTTTTGTTCGCCAGTGAAAAACCAAGGAGGAAAAGTAGTGCTTACGACTGCAAGGTTAGCCATATTCGTACTATTGCTATTTGTTGTTTTAACTCCGGCTTTTGCCACTCCGATTCAGTCTTGCACTGACGGCCAGGAATTTCCCGCCAGCGATCTGTCTTTGAAAACCCAGACGGGATTCAATTACCCGATCGGAACGGAATTCCAACCCGACTGGCTGGCAGCTTCTCTGGCAAACTGCAAGGAGGAGCAATATCGGGCTCGGCTGGTCATTGTCAAAGCCAACAAGAAGGTTATTTCCGAGCCAAGAACTTTGGAATTGCTCGGGATGGGTATTTCCGCCATCGCGATTTGCTGGCGGAAAAATAAATGATAGACTAAGCGCTTAAATAGCGCAAGACAACTGCCGGTTAAGGCCGGCTTGAGGGTAAAGCATCATGTTTAATCATTGCTTTACTCTCTTTTTTTATCCCCACAAAAGTAAGGGGCTATTTCAGTAAATTTAAAAAATCTTTTTCGCCAATAATCTTTACGCCTAATTTTTGAGCTTTATTGTATTTTGAGCCGGGATTTTCGCCGACCACGACATAATCCGTATTTTTCGAAACTGAAGTTACCCAGTCTCCCCCGGCTTGCCTGATTTTTTCTTTGGCTCCGTCGCGCGATAAAGAAACCAAAGTCCCGGTCACCACGATTTTTTTGCCGGTCAGCCGGCCGGTTTTAGCTATCGCCTGGCCAGCTGAAATTTCCAAGCCGACGGCTTTTAATTCTTTGATTAAATTCAAATTTATTTCAGCCGAAAACCAGTCAGTCAAACTGGCCTCAACGATTGGCCCGATATCGGCGAGGCGGGAAAAATAATCAGCCGGCGCTTTGATAATTTGGTTCAGACTAAGGAAATGATTGGCCAAAGCAATCGCCGTTTCTTCGCCGACATGAGGAATGCCCAAAGCATAAATAAATCTCGGCAAACTGATTTTTTTCGCCTCTTTAATCGCCGCAATTAAATTATCAGCCGATTTTTCCGCAAAGCGTTCTAACGGCAGCAAATCATTTTTTTCCAGCCGGAAAATATCCGCCGGCGTTTTTAGCAAATCTTCGGCCATCAGCTGCTCAATAATTTTTTTACCCAAACCGTCAATATCAAAAGCTTTTTTAGAAACAAAATGAATCAGCTGCCGTTGCTGCTGGGCAAAGCAGCGCGGATTGGTGCAAAAAATCGCCACGCTATTTGTTCCGCTTTTTTCACCGGCTATTTTTTTTTGAACGGCTGAACCGCAAACCGGACACTTGCTCGGCATTTTAAATTCTCTTTCTTGGCCGGTTCGTAATTTCGGCAAAACCGAAACCACTTCGGGAATTATTTCTCCGGCTTTTCTGATTATCACCGTGTCGCCGATTTTTACTCCCAGCCGCTTAATCTGGTCTTCGTTATGCAAAGTCGCCCGCTTGACCACGGTGCCGGCCAGTTTAACCGGCCGCAAATGAGCTACCGGCGTTAATGTTCCCATTCGACCGACTTGGACTTTAATGTCCTCAACGACGGTCGTTACTTCCTTGGCCGGAAATTTATAGGCAATGGCCCAGCGCGGCGCCTTGCCGACATAACCCAGCCGATTTTGGTAATCACGCTCGTTGACTTTAACGACAATGCCGTCAATCCAATACGGCTCTTGAGTTTTCTTTTTGCTCCATTCCCGCCAAAAAGAAACCACCTCTTCAATGCTTCGGCACAGCCGGTAATTTTGATTGACCTTGAAGCCAAGCTCTTTCAATTCTTTCAGTTCCAAAAACTGATTGGCCGGCAATTTTTCCCGGCCGCCGGACCAATCATAGACAAAACAATCAAGTTTTCTGGCCGCGACAATTTTTGAATTGAGCTGGCGAATTGTTCCGGCCGCGGCGTTGCGCGGATTGGCAAATGCCGGCTGGTTTTTAATTTGGCGCTGCAAATTAATTTCAGCCAGTTGCTTTTCCGAAAGCCAGACTTCGCCTTCAACGATAATATCCAATGGTTTTTTTAGCTTCAGCGGGACGCTTTGAATCGTTTTGATATTTTGGGTAACATCTTCGCCGACCAAGCCGTCGCCGCGGGTAGCGGCTAATTTCAGCCAGCCTCGCTCGTAAGTCAAAACAACATGCAAACCGTCAATTTTCAGCTCGCAGACATATTCCAATTTCGGTTCATGCCCCAATTCCTTGGCTAAAATTTTTTTTATCCTTTCCTGCCAGTCATAAATTTCTTGTTCCGAAAAAGCGTCATTGAAAGACCATTGCCGAACCGCGTGAGTTACTTTGACAAATTTAGCCAATGGCTGGCTGCCAATGCGCAAAAGCGGCGAATCGGCCCGCTTTAAATCCGGGAATTTTTTTTCTAAGCCGGCCAGCTCCTGATTTAAAGAATCATAAACTTCATCGTTAGTTTGCGGATCATTTAAAACGTGGTAACGGTAGCGCAACTCGTCAATCTGCTCAATCAGCTTGTTAATTCTTTTTTTGGCTTCAATTTTATCCATATTATTTAGCAAGATAAGTTCTAAGCAAGATAGGCAAGATGAATAGCTACTTAAAACTTATCTTGCTTATCTTACTTGCTTACTTAACAATTTCTTGTTCCGAAAATAAAACAAAATCATAAAGACCGGATAGCGGCGGCCGCATCGGCGTTTTGACCCTTAACTTCTGCAAAGAATTGCCAAAAACCGCCTGAGAATCAATCACCACCCGGCTTGGAATCTCTTTTTGGATATCATTGCCGGGGCCTGTCTCGTTATAAACCGTTAGGGTAATTATGCTGGAATCATAGACATTTAAATTCGGGTTTAAAGGATAGTTTAACCTAAAAGTATAAGAGCATTCGCCTAGCATCGTGATTCCGCTTAGGCCGCCGATTTTAACTGGCGGCGGCGCCAAATAAATAAAATCCTTGAAAACCGGCGGCTGATAGCCGCAGTTATTGCCGCCGATTTCTAAGACCTTGGTTAAATTGGTAAATTCGCCATACAAAGTCAGACTATCAACGCTGCTATTAATTTCGACTTTATTGATGTTGGAATCAGCCGCCTGGTAAGGATTGAATAAATCAATCTGAAACGACTCGCCTCTTTTCATTAAAATCGCCGTTTCCTGCTCATTGGTAACATTAGTCTGCCAGCCGCCCTTAACTCTTAAACCGCCCTGATCCTGATTAACGCAAGGAATGCTATTGTCTGGCGCCGGGCAATAGCCGGTTGGCTCGCAGCAATTAATACCGGGACAGCTGGGACAATTAATAATTCCCTCCCAGCGCCGGACTTGGTATAACGCTTTTTCCGAACCGCTTTCCGCCAGATAATAAGCCTGAATTGACTGGTCAATCAGGCGCGACTGCATAATGTCGCGGATAATCAAATCGCCAAAAACCGCCGCGGTTCCGATAATTGCGGCAATAATTAAAATTACCAGTACCAACACCATGCCTGATTGTTTTTTGGATTTTATCATTGTCGTTAACGCTTATAAATCCGGCTTGATACCGTCGTTTGGAGATAAATAGTTTTTTGATCCAAAGGCTTGGTACCCACCGACTGAAAGCCTAAAAACATTGTTACCGCCGGCTGATAATTAAACGGCAAACAAACTTTAATCGCCGAATCTTTAGCGATTAAATCGCAATTAAGGGTGGCGCAATCTTCCGGCTGGCTGCATTGGCAAAAACCGGTCGAACCGACGCTTGAATCATTAACCGTGCAAAGCATGCTGCCAGGACAGCTGCTTTGAGTCAGGGCGTTATTACATCTTTGGTCGATAAAAGGATCAGTTACTGGGTTAATATAAAAAGCAAGCCGGATCACTTTTACTTCTCTGGGGTCGGTTAAATAGGATGTTTCTATCAGATTATTTTGTTGATCAAGAAATTCCAATTTCAGGCGCTGATTGCTGTCCAGAGAATAAACGACTCTTTGGCCAGCTTGGTCGATCAAAGCCAACTTGGTTGCCGGCAAAGCGACAATGCTGCCCGCATAATAAGCATAGTTGATTTCCGACGTCCGAACTTGGCGGGCAATCGTTTCCGTTGCGTACCGCAAACTGGCTAAAGTTTTTTGCCGCGCCGACGCCTGGCGCTGAGAATTCAAAGCCAGCAAAAAGACATTAATAATCACCACTCCCAGCAACGAAAAAAGAGCCAAAACGACAACAATTTCCATCAAGGTAAAGCCGCTTTTTTTTCTCCGATAATTTTGATTAGATTTATTTCCATTCATAAATTAAATCTTCCAAATTAACCAATCTTTTCCTTCCCCTCTCAACCCAATCGACGTTGGCGGTAATTTTAAGGCCGATTTTTTGTTCCGCGGCGTCGCAAGCAGTTTTGATTGACTGACCGCCATCGGTTTGCTGGCAAATACTGTCTAAAATTAAATAACGGCTGAAAGGCGACGGCTGCGGGGTAATTTGGTGGCCATAATAGCCGTTGGAAGAAATATAAAGCAAATCCTGTCCTGAAATCATGTCAGCCGAAATAAAAGAAAGCTGCCAACTGCTGTTTGGCGAAAACAAAGCAATGGCCGTATTGTAAGTTTGATCAAATAAGCCTTTGTCCCAATTATCACCGGCCAGCCAATTTGAATCGCGAATATTTCTAACCGCTTCAATTCCTTCCCGAGCTAAGTTATTAGCAATAATCTGGGATTCGCTTTCTTTTTGGCCGATAACGCCTGAAGTTGTCAAAGCCAGTATTGCCGCCACTACCAAAAGCAGAATGCCGATGGCAAAAACCATTTCCAATAAACTCTGGCCGGTTTGATGCTTTTTATTTTTTGCCATATAAATCGCCGGCAGTCAGGCCGGAAATTAAAGAAACGTAAAAATAAGCTTTTTGCCCGCTGATTTGATGTTCCAAAGTGCCGCCGACATATTTGTAACTGCCGGGATTGGCGAAATGAGTCGTTATATTATTTGGCAGAGAAAAAACTACTGCCAAAAAATTACCAATCAATTGCCAGCCGGCGGCGGGATCGCAAGGCAGCCCGGTAATTTCTGACGCCGTCAAGCCGCAGAGCTGCGTAATTTTGATATTGCCATTGAATTGTTTAATGCCATTAACCAATTCATTTCCGGGCGCATAGCTGTCGCCGGCGTTGGCGGCGGAAAATAAAACATAGCGGCTGGGATAGGCTAAGTCGAAATCAATACCATAACCGCCATCGGGGAAAGACCCGTTGACTAATTGCTGGCCGCCCAAATTCATATTTCTCACCGTTGTAACCCCGTTAATAATTTGCTTGGTGACGATATCAATTTCGCCGCTGCGCTGGCCGGTCCGAAAGTTGGCCAAAACAAACCCAAAAATTGTCGCCAATACGGCCGTTGAAACGATGAGCTCAATCAAAGTAAAGCCGGCTGAATTTTTAAAATTTCTGACCATTAATAATAAACCCCGCACCTTGATTCGTCTGGCTGGAAATTTAATTAAAAATATATCTCTAATTTTATAAAACATAAAAAAATGGTTTTATACTTAAAATAAAGGTGGGGGGTAAATTAAATTTAAATACCAGTTCAACAAATTACGGCCGTAAAAAATCGTGACAAAAGTGGCGAAAGTCAAAAATGGCCCGAATGGAATCGCCGAAGACATTTTCTTTTTGTTTTTGGCAATTAAAATTAAGCCAAAAATCGCGCCAATCAAATAAGCTAAAAATAAAGCGACCAGTAAAAGCTTCCAGCCTAAAATCAATCCCATTAAAGCCCCCAGCCGGATATCGCCGTCGCCCACCCATTTGCCCCGGGAAATAAAAAATTGAAAGGCAAAAAAACCGGCGCCGATAATCGCACCGGAAATCAGATTCAAAAACCCCAGCCCTAAAAAAAGATTGGCCAAAAAAGCAATTACCATCGCCGGAATAGTTACCCGATCCAAAATCAGGTAATATTTCAGATCGTAAACAAAAATAATCAGCAAAAATATGCTGACAATTAAAGTCATAAAAAATTTCAGGGTTAAGCCGAACAAAAAATATTCCCAAATAAAAATCAAGGCCGTGATCAACTCAACCAAAGGATATTGCCAAGAAATTTTTTTGCGGCAATTCCGGCAGCGGCCGGCCAAAAGCAAAAAGCTGAGAAGCGGAATATTATCGTACCAAACAATTTTCTTTTTGCACTTGGGGCAAAACGATCGGCCCCGCAAAAATGACCGCCGGTTTTTCAAGCGCAAAATTACCACGTTCAAAAAACTGCCAATCGCTAAGCCAAAAATAAAAATGATTAAACCAATCATAAAAATACTTATTTTGCAACTTATAAAATTCCAAAACCCTGGCTATCCTTGCCTTAATTTTACCCAAAATTTCCGAATAAAGCAACAAAATTAGCCCCGCCCTGGTTCCAGGACGAGGCTAAAATAGTTACTATATAAATTTACTTAATTCCGTCTTGAGTCGCCGTCCGCGCACCCGAAGTCAAAGCGCCAGTTTGGCCTTCAAGAGAAAAAGTAATCGAATAGGTAGCACAAACATCGCCCGCTGTCGCGCATTCGCCGTTTAAGCTAGTTTCAGCGCCATAGATATAATCAGCGCCGCTTGGCTGCGGATTAGAAGGGACTAACCCCATATAAGCATTGCCGGTGCAAGTGGCGTCAAAACCAGCCGTACCTAAACATTTGGCTGCTGAGCCGCCTAAAATTAATTGATTACCCGTAATACTTAAAGGATAACTATTAACGTCATTGTAATAAAGCTCCAAAGCGGTTTGAACTTGCTTGATATCCGCTATCCGCTTGGCATCTCTCGCTTTTTGCCGAGCCGAATTTAAGGCGACGACAGCTAAGGTGGATAAAAGGCCGATAATGGCGATTACCACCAATAACTCGATAAGAGTAAAACCTTTCTTTTTCAT
>JBAYLH010000026.1:0-9474 GCA_041664165.1 Candidatus Buchananbacteria bacterium
CATTGACAATTGTTGCTTTTTCAACTAAGGTAAAATCCGGTAATCTACTGAATTTATACACCATACCGGGCAGAATTTGTCTGCAAAGCTCGGGGATCGTCTAATGGTAGGACAGCGGCCTTTGAAGCCGTCAATCGGGGTTCGAATCCCTGTCCCCGAGCTGTGAAGATAAGTCAGCAAAAATAGAATTAACAAATTTATAAAATAGCCTAAATAATTAACCGGGTTAAAAAGATGGAAATCGTAACCGTTATTTGGCAAAATTATCTTTATATTCCGCTTTTTAATTTATTAGTCTGGCTGTATTTGAATTACTCTTCGTTCAATTTAGGCATAGCGGTGATTATTCTGACCGTTATTTTGAGAATTCTACTTTTACCTTTTACTGTTCTGACTGAGCGCGGCAAGCTAATCGGCGGAAAAGTCAGAAAAGAAATTATCGAAATCAAAAGAGACCATGCGACCGACCCGGTCAAACAAAAAATTCTGATCCGCCGGCTTTTAAAAAAGAAAAAAATTAGACCCTGGGCCAAAGCCGTTACTTTAAGCGTTCAGGGCTTGGTTTTGGTTTTACTGTATCAAGTCTTTTTGGGCGGCATCAACACTACGGCCAAACTGCATCTTTTGTACCCCGGCATTCCTCGTCCCGATTTCATCAATACCTCTTTTCTTTGGTTCGATATCGGCAAGCAAAACCTGCTAATCTGCGCCATTGTCGCCGGCTATATTTACGCCCAGATTCTGATTAATTTTTTCACTCACCAGGGCAGCGTCAGCAAAAAAGAACAAATTTACAGTCTCTTTTTTCCCGCTTTTGCCTTTTTAATTTTAGCAATTCTGCCAGCGGTTAAATCCGTTTTTATTTTGACATCCCTATTATTTTCTTCTATAATATCAATGATTACGGCTTTAATTAAATTAGCCCTAATCCAAGCCGCTAAAAAACCGGCTAATTAAAACTAATGCAAAACTTATGGCTGATGAAGGTTTAGACAAATTAATGTACTCATTCGTCGTTGAAGACGTTTTAAAAGGATTTTTCATCCATGTCCCGCCCGGTTATGTCGCCGCGGTTTACGACTTGGGTCGGGGAGTGCTGAAAAAAATTTATAAACCGGGGCTGCATTTAAAAATTCCTTTTTGGCAGAAAGCCATGCTTTTTAACACCCAGACTTTGGAGTACGATATCGGCAAAAAATTCAATCCGGACAAGCTTGAGCTTTTAGGCGACCTACCGATTAACGCCAACACCGCCGACGGCAAGAAAATTTCTATTGAAGGAACGATTCTGATGCGCCTTGACCCGGAACAAATTCCGGAGATTTGGCAGAGTATCGGCGAAAAATTTGTGGAAAAAATCATCCGGCCGACGATTCAGAGCCGAATGAGAATGATAACGACTAAATACACTTTTCAGGAAATCAACGCCACTAAGCGGGCTGATTTTGAAATTTCCGCCCGGCAAGAGCTGGAAAGGATTCTTTACCCGCGCGGAATTTTTGTAGAGAATGTTTTATTAAAAGAAGCCAACTAATACGAAGCAAAATCAAGACCTCGGAAAAACCGGGGTTTTTTGATATAATGTAACTATGGAAAAATTCAAAAATATATTCTTGCCAAAAAACCCGGAAAGGCTCGCTAAAATAAAGCTGATTTTTGCCAGTCAAAACAAAGGCAAGCTCAGAGAAATCAAAAAAATTTTGGCGGATTTAAAAATTGATATTGCTAGCGCCAGAGAAGCGGGAATTACCAAAGATATCAAAGAAACCGGCAAGACCTTTGAAGAAAACGCCTTCAAAAAGGCCAAAATAATCTGCCAAAAAACCAAGGCTTGGGTTATCGCAGAAGATTCCGGTCTTTGCATTAAAGCTTTGGCCGGCAAACCGGGCGTTAAAACCGCCCGCTGGGCCGGCCCTGATGCCACCGACGAAATGCTAGTCCAATATACCTTAAATAAGCTGAAAAATATTCCTCAAAACCGGCGTCAGGCCTACTTTCAGACGGCGGCCGTGCTTATTTCACCGGCCGGAAAATATTGGATTTTCAACGGCCGAACCGATGGCGAAATTAGCTTAATTCCCAAAGGAAAAAATCGAGTGAAATTGCCTTATGACCGAATTTTTATTCCGCAAGGCTACACTAAAACTTTTGCTCAAATGTCCGATCGCCAAAAAAACGAGCTTAGCCATCGAGGCCGGGCTTTCAGCAAACTTAAAAAATTTTTGAAAAACAAAGTTAGCTAATAAAAGTTACTTCAATTAGCCGATGAAAGAAGCTTACAAACCGATAAAATTTCCCCAAGACGAATTGCCGCACGACAAAATCATCGAGTGGTGGTATTTTAACGGCCACTTATGGGACGAAAAACAAAACCACTACGCTTTTATGTATTGTTTGTTTAAGGCCGACGTTAAAAGGGTTAACTTGCCGTTAATTAGCAGTTTGCCGTTAAAAAATGTTTATTTCGAGCACTCGATGATTTCCGACATCAAAGCCAAAAAATTCTACTCTTCAATTTACCCGATTTGTGTTCCTTTGCCTGATAATTTTTCCCGGCCGCTGATTTATGCCCATTATTTGACCACCCGGCCCGATTATTCTTATCTGGACGAAGTGAAAATTTTTAATTATCATTTAAAAAATACTAATTTGGACTTATTTTTTGAAAATACCAAAAAACCCCTTTTGGAAAACCAAAGCGGTTTTGTTGATTTGAAAATCGACCGAACCAGCTGGTACTATTCTTTGTCAAATCTAAAAATTAAAGGCCGCCTTAAAATTAAAAATAAGCCGGTTGAAGTTTCCGGCCAGGGCTGGCACGATCACCAATGGGCGAATGCTCCTTATATTGATGACTTTTGGATTTGGTTTTCGGTCCAGCTGGAAAATAAAATGGAAATTGTCTGTTTCGAGTACGGCCGGGAAATAAAAACCCGGCTGGCGACGGTCATTGACGAAAACGGCAGCCAGACCACTTATCCGGTCGAAATTAATCCGGCCGGAAAAAACTGGACTAGCCCGAAGACGAAGGCAAGTTATCCACAAGCTTGGGAAATAAAAATTCCGCAGAGAAAAATTGAAATGGTTGTCAAGTCGTTAATCAGAAACCAAGAAATGCTTTACGGTTTAATCAACTATTGGGAAGGCGGCATGAAAGTTCAAGCTAAAATTGACGGCAAAATAATCAGCGGCTTGGGTTTTGCCGAGCTGGTCGGCTTTCCGGTTAACAAAAAGTTCCGCGATATTTACCGGGAACAATTCAAAAGCGAACTCAGAAAAAATTGGAATAAGCTTAAAAAACAAACTTATAGAAAGCTAACCGGGATTAAAATCTAGATCTAGATATTTTCCGCTGGCCAAAAAAATTATTTCTCCTCAAAATAATCTCGCAAAAAAAACAAAGCCAGGCAGGCCAAAAAATTGAGCAGGGCTAAAAAGATGATTGTTTGACTAAAGCCTAAAACCGGCAAAAAGAAAATACCGCCAAAAATCGCGCCCAAGCCGGCGCCGATTAAATTCGCGCTGTAAATCGTGCTGGTTTTTTTATTCGGTTCAAACTTTTTTTCCAGATAATACTTGTTGATCAGCGGAAATTCCAGCCCGACCAAAAATCCGGCGGCAAAGACTAGCCCACAAAAAACTGCCGGCGAAGCCAAAGTCTTAGGCTGATAAATCAAAATTAAAGCTAGAACCAAAAAATACCAGCTAATGGCCAGATAAAGGCGAAATAAGTATCGATAATAAATCTTATTTTTAGCGATTAAATGGCTAATTAACCAAACGCCGATTGTGGTGCCAGCCGAACTGGCGGCAAAAATTAAGCCCAGCCGGTGATAAAGAGAGCCGTAAAACACTTGAAAAAGAAAAATCAAAACCATCTCCGCCACCAGAAGAGAGAAGCTGGGAACAAGAGTCAGAGTAGTTAAAATTCTTTCCTTATGTTTTATTAAAACATCAAGGCTGTAAAAAATGGTAAAAAACATAATCAGGCTGAAAATTATTAGCCCGAATAAATTAATTTTGCCGGCGAAAGCCAAAAGACGGCTGATCTCCGGATGATAGCCGGAAAACAAAAATGAATTTTGGTACCAATAGCCCGCCGACCTGATATTGGTGTTAGCGGCCGCCGACTTATTCTTTTTTATGGCGTCTAAAAAAATTTCAACTTGGTCGTTAGTCAAACGGTAATTAATGTAACTTTTGGTAACTAACTTATTTTTTAAATTGTAAGCATCAAATCTTTTCCTTAATATCCAGGGGTTGTAATCAATTTTGGTGTCAGTTGCGATATACAAAATATCTTTTTCCGGCAAAACATTAACAAACGAATAATTGGCCGATAAGCTTTTGTAAATCGAGGCTGACAATTCGACTAAATCCAACTGCTGATAATTAACCGGGAATTTCAAAATAACGGCTAAAATTCCATCCGGCCTCAACCGGTCTTTGACCAGCTTGAAAAAATCAGTTGTATAAAAACGATTAGAAAATACCGTTGACGGGCTCGGTAAATCAATAATCACTAAATCAAAATAGTCTTTGGAATTTTGGAGTGTTTTGATGGCGTCGACAGAAAAAGTTTTGACTCGAGGATCTTTTTGGCCGGCTAAAACTTCCGCCGGCAGATAGGAATTCGCCAAACCGATTAAGGCCGGATCCGATTCGGCATAGTAAACATTTTTAACCGGATATTTTAAAATTTCCGCCAATGAAGTGGAAAAACCGCCGCCGACCAACAAAACATCAACGGGGTCAAAATGATAAAGCAGGCTTAAATGAACTGCCGCTTCACTGGTAAAATCATTTTTGGTTGAGCCGGCAAAAATTCCGTTTTGATAAAAATTATATTGGCCTTCGGCTTTGGTAACTGTCATATTGCCGGAAAAAGAATTTTTGGTTTCAACAAACTCTTGGCCGGCATAAAGCCAGTTTAAGGTTTTGTTTTCCAAATAGCCGGGAATTGCCGGCACCAGCCAAATTGCTAAAAATAAAACCAGCCAGGCGGCTGAAACTGCCTGGGATTTTTTAGAATTAACTAAAAGCAAAATCACAAAAAAATTGACCAGCGCCAAAAAGAAAAAAATATTAGCGGCATTGATAAACATAAAAAAGGCCGCGTATAAAACGCCGCCCAAAGCCAAACCTAAGACTTGATAAAAATAGCCATGGCCGACCAAATAGGCGATACTGGCCTGATTAGAACTAAAAAATTTTTTCCTCAGCCAGGCTAGGATTTTTTTAAAAACCCCGGGATCGGTATCGCTGCCGATTACCACGAGCCGGCTCAAAACTGCGAATTGCAAGCCTAGAATTAAGCAGAGGGGAGCGGTAACCAAAAAAAGGTAGCCGGCGCTTAAAATAAAATCCGGCGATTCGCCGGTTACAGCTAACAATTTTTTGCCGAGCCGCAACAAAACTACATCGGCAAAAAACAGAAAAGGCACTAAAAAATGGCAAACAATCAAAGTCTTAACCGGTCTTTTGCGAAAAAAAAGCTTGGTTAAAATAATGCTGCCCGCTGCCGCCCAAAGCAGCCAAAAACCAAGCAAAGGCCCCAAAAACAGCTCATTGCCGGAAAAAATTACTGCTGCTTCGCGAATTACCGCCAATTGGCTGATAATGGCCGTAACTCCTGAAACCAAAAAAGAAATTAAAAAGGCTTTTCTCATAGCTATTTTAAGCTTAGGCTAATTAACCATTATACGCAAACCTGAAATTAAAATTTGATAAAAAAAACCAGCAGAAAAGCCTTTGCCTGGCTATCTACTGGTAACAACAAAAGATTGAGCGAGATGGCGGATACTGATTTTTACCTGATCCGGCAGAGGGCTTACTCTCAGTTTGTCATTAGCATCTGCAAGACATTTTTCATAGACTTCGCACAGCTTCGGCCAAAGCTTTGCCGATCTGGCTTTAGCGTCTTGTTCTGGGACCAAAAAAACGCAACGTTGCTGGGATCCAACCCTTTACCTTCGACCGTCAAGTCGTCAGCATCATCAGCCACTTGCAGTAAAACCCCAAAGGCAAAACCAAGATCACGCAATGTCCTAATATCATCTTCGCCGCAACGATAGAAAGTCGCTATCTCACAAACCGTGGCGATTAGAGCCGCTGATTTGCCGCCGACTATTTCCAAATACCCTTTGATTCCTGATGGCCATAAATCTTTGGCACATAAATCCAGGCTCTGACCAGCCGCCATACTGATAGCAGTCCTTTTCAGGGAATCAAAAGCCCGGAAAAAGAATCCTTCGCCGGCGCCTTGCGGCTTTAGTAGAAATTCCATGATCATTCTGTCGGCAGCCTGCATCAGCAAGAAAGCGGCATTAATTGCCATTTTCTCTCCCATCTCAGCCCACAAGGCTTTTCGCCCGCACCGGTCTTGGTCGCCATCCTGCAAATCATCAATGGCTAACGAAGCGCAGTGGTAAATCTCAAGCGCACAAGCCACGGCTAAAGCATCGTCTCTGGGTACGCCCATACTCTCGGCAATAATCAAAAACAAAACGCAGCGCAGGCGCTTATTACTATAAAGAACATCCTCCTTTCCCACACCTAGCTGATCCAGGCGCATGTGGTGCCAAATGTGGGGAAATTGTTCACGACTGAATTGTTCTTCAAGCAGCCTTTTGAGCTCAGAATCAACAATTTCCCTAACTCCTTTGCTTTGCTCTAATAGTCCCTTAAGATCAAGCATTATGCCTGTCCTCCTTTCCTTTCTGTTCTCCTTCCAGGGTAAACAACTGAGATTAGCTTATAATATGAAATTTGATTTGTAAAGAAAAAAGCTTTAATCTTGACTCTTGCCAAAAAAAATAACTTTTGTTAAAATGTTTTTATCGATTTATTATGAATCAACAGAATAAAATTCGCTTTACCATTCTTGGTATTTTTTTAATGGCTGTCTTGGCGGTTTTTTTGGTTTTTCCCGAATATATCCAAAAAAGCGGACTAAACTTGCCCAGCTGGCTGAATATCCCGTTCCGGCTCGGCTTGGATTTGCAGGGCGGCACGGAATTAATTTATAAAGCCGATTTATCCCAGGTTCCCGATGCCGAAGAAACCAGCGCCATTGAAGGCGTCCGGGATGTGATTGATCGCCGGGTCAATGCTTTTGGCGTGTCCGAACCGTTGATCCAAACGACCAAAACGGCCAATGAATGGCGGATAATCGTTGAATTAGCCGGCGTCAAAGATGTCAACCAGGCCATTAAAATGATCGGCGAAACGCCGCTTTTGGAATTTAAAGAACCCAACCCGAATCCCGTCAGCAATTTGACCGATGATCAAAAAAAGCAGCTCGCTGATTATAACCAAAAAGCCAAGGAAAAAGCCCAGCAGGTTTTAACCAAAGCCTTGGCGCCCAATGCTGATTTCGTCCAACTGGCCAAAGAATATTCCGAAGATTCGGGAGCTAAGGATAACGGCGGCGATTTAGGATTTTACGCCCGCGGCAAATTAGTCCCGGAATTTGAAAAAGCTTGTTTTGATGATTTAAAAATCGGCCAAATTACCCGCCAGCTGATCCAAACCAGCTTCGGCTATCATATTATTAAAAAAGAAGAAGAAAAGGGCCAGGGCGACGCTTACCAAGCCCGCTGTCGGCATATCCTGATTTTAACCAAAACCGAAAAAGACTTTGCCGCACCGGCCGATGAATGGCTTTATACCGGTTTGACCGGCAAACAGCTGACCAAAGCGACTGTAATTTTTGATCCCAATACCCAAGTGCCTCAAATTTCTTTGGAATTTAACGACGAAGGCAAAGATTTGTTCGGTAAAATTACCCAAAAAAATGTCGGCAAGCCGGTCGGAATATTTCTTGATGGCCAGCCGATCAGCACTCCCACGGTTCAAGAACCGATCATGGACGGCAAGGCAATTATTTCCGGCAAATTCAAAATTCAAGAAGCTAAGCTCTTGGCTCAGCGCTTGAATGCCGGCGCCTTGCCCGTGCCGATTACTTTGATTTCCCAGCAAACCGTCGGCGCTTCTTTAGGAGCGGAATCGGTTACCCAAAGCTTAAAAGCCGGACTTTTCAGTTTCATCATCATTTGCCTGTTTATGATTTTATATTACCGCTTGCCGGGCATTACCGCTTCTTTGGCCTTGTTATTTTACGCTTTAGTTTTATTAGCTATTTTTAAAATAATTAACGTTACTTTGACTTTAGCCGGCATTGCTGGTTTTGTTTTGTCCTTAGGCATGGCCGTTGACGCCAATGTCTTGATTTTTGAAAGATTTAAAGAAGAAATCAGATGGGGCAAGCCGCTAATGGTCGCTTTAGATGAGGGCTTTAAACGTGCCTGGTCTTCAATTTGGGACGGCCACGTTTCAACCCTGATTTCTTGCGTTATTTTAATGTTTTTTAGCAGCAGCTTAATCAAAGGTTTCGCTATTACCTTAAGCCTTGGGACTTTAATGAGTTTATTTTCCGCCATCGTTGTAACCAGGATAATCCTTAAATCATTAGTCAAATTTGAAGCTTTGCATCACCTCTGGTTATTCGGCGTCAGAAAAAAAAGTATTAAATAAATATGATTTCCATTATTAAACAACGAAAAATCTGGCTGACTTTTTCTTCACTGATGTTTGTAATCAGTCTCATTCTTTTTGCCAGCTTCGGTCTCAAACTGGGAATTGATTTCACCGGCGGCAGTCTTTTGGAATTAGAATTCTATACTCAGGAGCAACCGACCAACCAACAAATTAATGACGCCTTAGCCCCGCTGGGAATAGATAATATGACGATTCAGTCAGTCGGGGAAAAGGGGATCGCCATCAGATCAAAAGATATTGACGAAGCGACTCACCAGAAAATATTAACTACTTTGCAGGAAAAATTTAAAATTACCGGTGAAGCCAAAACCCCGGACGGAACGCCGCTTCAATATGAGGCCAAGGCTTTTGAAGAAAAAAAGTTTGATTCGATCGGTCCCAGCATCGGCCAAGAGTTGAAGAAAAAAGCTATTTGGGCTATTGTGATTGCCGTAATCGCCATCATTGCCTATATTGCCTGGGCTTTTCGGAAAGTTTCCAAGCCGGTTTCATCCTGGAAATACGGCGTCGTGGCGGTTATTTCTTTGCTTCACGATATTGTCATTACCGTCGGCTTCTTTGCTTTGCTGGGCAAATTTTATGGCCTGGAAATCAATGCGCCGTTTATTGCCGCTTTGCTGACTATTTTCGGCTATTCCAATAATGACACGATCGTAGTTTTCGACCGGACCCGCGAAAATTTAATCCGGCACATGGGGCAAGATTTTGAAAAAATAGTTGACATCAGCTTAAATGAAGTAATTGTCAGATCAATCAATACTTCGCTAACGGTCTTATTGGCTTTGTTTTCCCTGCTGCTTTTCGGCGGCTCAACTATCCGCGATTTTGTCTTGGCTTTAATTTTTGGTGTTATTATCGGCACCTATTCCTCGATTTTTGTCGCCAGCCCGCTCTTGGTAGTCTGGCAACGATTAC
>JBAYLH010000027.1:0-8739 GCA_041664165.1 Candidatus Buchananbacteria bacterium
AAATCCTTAAATAGCCAATTCCCTTCTCTGACTTGCTCAAGATAGGAATAATAAACAAACCAATCGTTGGGAGCCGCGAAATGAATGCCGGTAAAAACTTGGTTTGGCGGCGTAATTAACCAACCGTATAATAACGGCGCCGTGGTGATAATAATCATTACCAAGACTAAAAAAACGACAAAAAACCATTCTTGACGAGAAATTGATTTTAAAAGCTGGCTCAAAGTCATTGGTAATCCTTAATTAACGATATTTAACTAAAAGCCATAAGGCCTTCAAACCATCCTGCCAATTTATTTTTTTACCTTCGTCAAATTTCCTCGGCGCGTAACTGATTGGCAATTCCAAAATCGGAATCTGATTTTTCAAAATTTTTGCGGTAAACTCGACTTCAAAACCGAAATCATTTTCTTGCAAATTAAGATTTTCTAAAATTGACTTCTTAAAAACTTTATGCCCGGTTTCCACATCAGTCAGATGGCTCCGGTATAAAACATTAGTCAGCCAGGAAATGAGCTCATTACCTAAATAATAACGGCGATGGCCAATAGGGTTATGGCCTAACATTCGTGAACCATAAACTACTTCTGACTTGCCATCAATAATCGGTTTTATCAGCCTAACAATTTCAGCTGGATCATATTCTAAATCAGCGTCCTGAATAGCGATTATTTCGCCCGTACTGGTTGTAAAGCCGGCCCTTAAGGCCGCTCCCTTGCCGCCATTGTTTTGATAAATAATTTTGTATTTACTCTCCAATGACTTTAAAATTTCCGTCGTGCCGTCGGTCGAACCGTCGTCAACAACAATAATTTCTTTTTCTAAGCCGGAAAAAGAAAGCTTTTCCACCCGCTCTAAAGTTTTTAAAATATAATCTTTTTCGTTATAAACCGGGATAACGATTGAAATTTTTTTCATAATTTAATCCAATTTTTTCCGGCTTAGTCTGAGCCGAAGGACTTGCCAAAAACTTTCCAAAATTATTTTTAAGTTAAACTTTGACTGGCCGCCAGCCCGCTCTGCAAAAACAATCGGTATTTCCCGGATCTGAAAACCGGCCTGATAAGCTTTGTAAGTAGTTTCAATTTGGAAATTATAGCCGACCGAGCTTAAATTATCAAGGCTGATTTTTTCTAAAACTGCCCGGCGATAGCATTTGAAACCACCGGTTAAATCTAAAATCGGCAGCCCTAAAATTACCCTGGCATAGATATTGCCGAATCTGCTGATTAATCGCCGAGCCAAATTCCAGTTGCTGGTGCCGCCGCCGGCAATGTAGCGCGAACCCAAAACCAAATCGTAATCTTTGATTGCCGCTAAAAAATCCGGCAGATACTTGGGGTTATGGGAAAAATCCGCATCCATTTCAAAAATATAATCGGCTCCCCCGGCCAAGGCTTCCTTAAAACCGGCGACATAAGCCGTCCCCAAACCTTCTTTTTTGAGTCGATGCAAAACATCTAAATAAGGATTGTTTTGTTTTAATCTTTCTACGGTGCCGCCCGTGCCGTCCGGCGAATTATCATCAACGACTAAAACCGTCAACCCGCTAATCGCCAAAGAAAAAATCTGCTCAATTAGCTTGGCAATATTGGCTTTCTCGTTATAAGTGGGAATAATGATATAAATCTTAGACACAAAATTATTGCTTTAATCGTTTTTTTAAAATAAGAATTTTTTTAAAATAAGCTAAGGCCAAAGACACTGGCTTAACCCGGCTTTTATCAAACCCTTCGCGGGGATCATGCCAAACAACCGGAATTTCTTTGATTTTGTAGCCTTTTTTCTCGGCCAAAATTACGAGTTCCGAATCAAAAAACCATTCATTATCCAAAACCAAAGGCAACAAACTTTCCTTAATTTTAGAATTGATAGCCTTGAAGCCGCACGGCATATCTTTGATTTTAGTTTGCAATAATATTTTCAAAGCCAGATGGTACCCCAAAGAAAATACCCGGCGAACCAAAGACCTTTCTACTTGCGAACCTGAATGAAACCGGCTGCCAATTACTATATCGCTTCCCTCGCCAATGCCGGAAAACAAAAGCGGCAAAGCGGCCAAGTCGGTCGCCAAATCAGCGTCCATAAAACAATAAACATCAGCGCTAAAATCCTGCCAGGCGGCTTTTATTGCCGCGCCTTTGCCCTTGACCCCAACGAATAAATATTTTATCTCGGGATGCCGGCTGGCTAAATTTTTGCCAATCGCCGAAGTTTGATCAATTGATTTATTGTCGGCAATCACAATTTGCCAATCGCCGGCCAAATTATTTTTACAAAATTCAAAAATTTTTAGAACATTTTTTTCTAAAATCTTCTCTTCATTATAAGCGGGAATGGCAATAACAATTTTCATGACTGAAAAAATTTAATCTCAAAATCCCTGAAAAAATAATAAAAACTAAAAATTAAAACCGGCGGGACAAAAGAAACTGCCACTAGCCCCAAATAAATATAAGCGTAAGAAAAAACCACCAGCCCCGATAAAAATACGCCAACAGGATAGTAAGCCTTATTATCCAAAAAAATCAAGGGTAAAAGCCAAATCAAATATTTCGGATAAAACCAAAATTTGCCTAAAAGCAAAAACCAAACCATAGCCAAAAAATAGTAATGAATTAAATCCGCTGGCTGAGGTAATTTGAGCTTAAAAAATCGAAAAAGCAAATAAAAGTAAACTAGCAGGAAAGCAATTTCAAAAATGATTTTGAAAGAATAAATATTTAAGGCCGGGTTAATCAGAAAAAACAAAAGACTAAAAAACCCGGGAAAAGAATTGACATCAAAAAATTGAGCCACCCACAGAGTGCTGGCAAAAGTCTTTAATCCGCCCCAAAAAGGCAAAAAACAAACGACCGAAATTAGCCCCATTAAAAAAATGTTTTTAATTAAACAAATAATTTTCTGTTTTAAGGTTTTTTGCCGAACTAAAACATAAACCAAGAAAAACGGAACTAAAATTAAAGTTATATATTTTAGCAGAACTGATAAAATTAAAGCGACGGCCGACCAAAAGAATTTTTTTTCAACCAAAAAATAAACGCTTAAAAGCAAAAAAAATACCAGCAAAATATCAGTTCCGCCGTTAGCGGCCGTTTCGCCAATTACCAAAGGATTCCAGGAAAATAGCAAAAACGGCAAGCCGAAATTGGCTGTTTTTAAGGCGGTTAAAATTTTATATATTAAAAAATTACAGCCAAAAATGAAAAAGCCGAAAAATAGCTTATACAAAAATAGGCCAAAAACGATATTTTGCTGGCTCAAAAAAACCACCGGAGCCATTAACAATGCCCGAACCGGGCCATGCTGGCTGCCGAGGAATTGCCAGCCGGATAAAACCGATAATGGCTCGGCGGGCAAATCGTTGGGCGCGGTGAAGAAGGGGTTATGATGATAGACAACCCAGGAAACATCTTCAAAAAAATAATGATAAAGGTCGGTTTGAACAATCGGCACCAAAAAAACGGTAATCAAAATAAAAATTGCCGAGAAACCGAAAACAATTTTGTAATCAATTTTTTGCCAGGAAAAATTTTTTAGGCTTTGCCAGGTTAAAAAATAAACTAAAAAAATTCCAAGCAGGCCAAAATTAATCAAAAAATTCGTCGTTTGATTACTCAAAACACCATAGCCAAATAGACTGTAACCTAAAGTAACTAAAAAATAAAAAGGGATAAATGCTACTCCCCAACCTAATAAAACCTGATGCTTTAGAAAAAAATTTTTCATTCGGCAACTTGGTAAATTCTTGCTTCGGAATCGGAAAAAACTTTCTTAAAATAGAAATTACTGGCTAAATTCCGGTCAAACTCGGCATTTTGGTTAAAATCAACAAAAACGTAACGGGCGGCAAAAAGATTTTTTATCGTCGGGTAAATTTCGCCCGAATATCGGCCCAGTGTAATATCGCGCCAGCGGCCATATAAATCTTTATCGTAATCATACATAAAAGTCGGGTCTAAACCGACAATGTAATAATTTTTGTCATTATTATAAAACAAAATCGGAAACTCATCCCAGTCGCTATGAAAAACAATATCGCCCGGACTAGAATGCTGTTTAAGCCAGCTTGAAGCTTCGGCAAATTTAGTAAAAGAAAAGCTGTTTTGGTAAAAGTCTTTAATTTTTTGCAAATCAAGGTAAAAAACCGGGCTTAAAATCAATAAAAGCAAGGCGGGCAAAACCGGCAAAAGCCTTTTGGAAAAAATTATTGCCAAAAAATTTTTAATCTCAGCCGCGGCCGAATTAAGGCTTAAAACGGAAAAACAAAAAGCCAGCGGAATAAAATACTCAACATAACGCCTTGACTTGAGCGTTAAGGCCAAAAAAATAAAAGCACTAACGGCAAAAAACCAGGTATTCATCGGCTGCCTTTTGTAAAAGCAGATGAAGATAAAAATGGCAAAAGCCAAAAAAATAAAAAATGGTAACGCCCCTAAAAGCAAATCACCAATCTGATAAGGATACCATTCGGCGCCAACGCCGATAGCGTATTGGTAATTCAAAATCGCAATTTTAAAAGACTGCTGCCAGTAAAAATAAAAGTTTTTCGGGAAATAGGGGCTGAAAAATAAACCCGCAGCCGTTCCCAAAATTACGCTGGAAAGCAGCCAAAAATTCTGCCGAGCCGCTTTGATTTTTCCAATTTTAAGCCGGCGCAAAAAAAGCCAGCCTCGCTGCTGTTTCGACCAAAACCAGTTGATTGCCACGTAAATTGAGGCTAAACCCAGGGCTAGCGGCCAGCCGGCATAAAGCCAAACATATAAAGAGGAAATAATTATTAACCCCAGATATTTTCGGCTTAGCAAAAAATAGAGAAATAAAAACAAAAAAAGCAAAACCAGCGGCTGAGATTTAGGCAGAGCTAACCGGAAAATAAAAGGATTGACCGTCAACAAAAATAAAACGTACCAAAAAGCGCCTTTGACTTTTTGCTGCCGCAAAAACCAAAAAATAAACAAAATCGTCAAACTGGCAAAAATTACCGTTGCCACTTTTAAGCCAATTAAAGGCGGAAAAATCGTAACAAACGGCACTAAAACCAAGTGATACAAAAAATGATGATCAATGAAGTTATAATGTAGGGTAGTAAAGAAAAGCCAGGGAAATTCCGTAATCGCGCCCTTTTGTGCCAAAAACTGAGCCATTTTGGCATGATAAAATGAATCCGGGTCGGCAAAAGTCGGATCAGCCAAAAGGTAAGTAAATAAAGCTAGAGCGGCAATGGCAATCACCCAATAGGCAATGAACTGGCGTCGGCCGAAAAAATTAACCGCTCGATTAATCAACTTCATGTCCGGTAGTAGTCTCTCGCTTTATTGAATATAAAGTAAGAATGATTATTTATTAATTTTATTTCTGACAATTTCTATCTCCGCTCTCTGACTGAAAATACGGAATCGCCGCCAAATTTCAGCTGGCTTTTTTTAGTTGTTCTTTAAAATAATCAACCCAAGGAATTTTTGAGGGGTTAACACCGTTTAAAATGCCGAGATAAAAGCTGGCATAGCTGCCAAAGGCTAAAAATTCCAAGACCTGGCTGATTTTATCCGTTGAACTGAGCTGATAACTAAAAAATGGGATTTTGATTTTTGCCACTACCTGTTTGGTGATTTTATAGCGGATCTGATTTTTAGCCTGATACAAGCGGGAGTCAAAAAAAACAAAAAATAAATTCTGCCGGTTGGTCTTGGGAAAACTTAAGCCTTCCAATAGATGATGGTTCATTTCGGAAATTAGAAAATAATTGGCAAAAGTCTTGGCATTTTCATTAATCTGATTGGCAAAAGTGTGGGCATTGCCGGCTAAAAATTCCGAGGTAACAATCACCGGCATTTTATCTTTCAATTTCAAAGCCAGCTGCTTAGCCGGATTATTTTTGGTAGCAGCATTAACCCCAAAAGCCTTATCCCAACCGCTAACCAGAGCCAAAGCCCGATTAACCTGCTGCTCCGAAATTGATAATAGTCCAAGTTTTTTGAATAAGGCCAATTGGGCGGCCAAAGAATAGCCTAAACCCATCCGGGGCTGGTTTGACGGATTAAATTTGGCATCAAAGACGTAGCCGGCAATCTTTTTTTGCTTAATCAGCTCCCCTAGTTTGCCGCCGGAGGCAATGCCAAAAATTTTAGCCTGCTTTCGTTTGGCCTCGTCAATCGTGGCTAAAGGTTCTTCCGTCGTGCCGGAATAGCTCGAAACAATGTACAAGGTATTTTTGTCTAAGCTGGCAGGCAGCTGGTAGCTGTTAATTATGCCCAAAGGCAGTTTCAGCTGGTCGAAAAACAGCGACCGCAGAATATGGCTACCCAAAGCGGACCCGCCCATCCCATTGACGATAATTTTATCAACCTTTTTGAAGTCGGCCGGAAGGCTGATTTTTTTAAACTCCTCATTTACTTGGCTAACCTGGCTGGCTAGTTTTTCGATGGAAAGCAAGACCTGACCCGGGTCTAATTTTTTGATTTGTTTGATGTTGTCTAAAGTATTCATATCCGGTAGTAGCCCTTCCACTTATTTTATTAAAAATTAAATATCACGCTAACTATATCTTAATTATTACCCGGCAGTAATCTTCCCTAAGTTACTAAGCGGAAAATCACTACCGATTATATGCTAAAATTATACCAATTTTGGGGCATTGCCGCAAATTGACCGGGTTGAAAAAATCGGCCAAAGTTGCTAGAATAAATAAAGCAATTACATTAATATATTTGGAAAATTAGAATTTGGAATTTATTATTTGTTTAGGATTTAGATATTAGAATTTAGAATTTTGTTACTTTTATGTCTGGCCATTCTAAATGGGCAACAACCAAACGGGCAAAAAGCGCTACTGATGCCAAACGCGGCGCGCTTTTTACCAAATTAAGTAAAGCCGTCACGATTGCGGCTAGATTAGGCGGCGGCGATCCCAGCGCTAACTTCCGTTTGCGCTTGGCTATCGATCAAGCCAAATTCGCCAATGTCCCCAAAGACAATATTGAACGGGCAATCAAGCGCGGCACTGGCGAGCTCGCCGGCGGCATTATTGAACAAATTACTTACGAAGGCTTTGGGCCGGGTGGCAGCGCCATTATCATTGAGTGTTTGACTGACAACCGCAATCGCACGGCGGCCTCAATAAAACACATCCTCACTAAATACGGCGGCAGTTTTGGTGGCCCCAATTCGGTTGCCTGGATGTTTGAGCAAAAAGGCGTCATTAATATCGCCAAAATTTCAGACGATTTAGAACTGGAATTAATTGATGCCGGCTCACTGGATATTATCAAAGATAGCGACACGGTTACCATCTATACTAAGCCTAACGACTTAAAAAAAATAAAGGAGCTGCTGGAAAAAAAGGGTACCGTCATTCAAAATGCTGAAATCGAACAAGTCGCTAAAGAAAAAAAAGAATTAACTGGCGAAGTTAAAGAAAAATTGGAAAAACTTTTTACCGACCTCGACGAAGACGAAGATGTTAATAATTATTATACCGATGCTGAAGCCTAAAAACCTACTCTCTACAACCTACTCTCTACAACCTAAGATTATCTTAGGCATTGACCCGGGCTTAGCCGATACCGGTTTTGGCATCATTGAAAAACTCGGCAGCAAACTCAAAATGATCGACTATGGCAGCATCAAAACTAAAGCCGGCGAAAAATCGGAACAGCGGCTCAAAGAAATCAGCGAGAGCCTGAACCGGCTGATCAAAAAATACCGGCCCGAAACCATGGCCGTGGAAAAACTATTTTTTTGCAAAAACGTTAAAACCGCGATTGCCGTCGGCCAGGCCCGGGGCGTAGTCATTTTAGCCGCCGGCCAAAATCAGCTAAAAGTTGTCGAATTCACGCCGCTCCAAATCAAGCTGGCTTTAACCAGCTACGGCAAAGCATCCAAAAAACAAGTTCAACAGATGGTTAAAATCGTTTTAAGCTTAAAACAAATTCCCAAGCCCGACGACGCGGCTGACGCCTTGGCCGCCGCCATTTGTTGCGCTCATTCTATCTAGGAATAACCAGTTGTGCAACAAAATACCATTTTCTAATAACTTACATCTCTATGTCACATGAACGACCTAGCGAAAACCCAACCGCATTAGATTTTGTCCATGCAGGTGAAAGATATTCTATACCTCGCGCTTCATCAGCTGCAGAACTTTGGCCATTACTTCATGAAAGAATACTTCCAGGCCTTGAAAAAATAAAGATTGATAAAGCAGATCAATTATCTAATTTGGAAATCGGATTATGTTTGGCCTGGTTTGTCCAAGAAGGTGAAGGACTACATGAAAAAAATCCTGAAGCTGCCCGGGCGATAGAAGAAGCGTTAAAAAATACCGGCATCAGAGTTCCCGATATTCCGTATAAGGCCCGGCGATTTTGTACAAGCCGAAACTCTTTTTTACATCGCATGAAGGAAAATCCTGACTCCTATATTGGTTTTGATGATAAAACATATGTTTTGGCGCCAGCCTATGCATTGGCTTATACTGAAGATAATTGGCAGGATCAGCTTGATCGCCCTGACAAGTATGGAATAGAGCTTTCACTAAACAATGGAGTGGCAATACGCCCGGCTGACCTTATGGAAGGAAAGACTTTACGTGATCCTAAAAGAGAAAGATTATACTATCTTAGTTTCTAGAATCTAGCGCAACAGTATTGTTAATTAGTTGATCGAATACTTCATAAGGTTTTTGAAAGTTGAGAGCCTGTCTAGGTCGTCCATTAAGCAAGTCTTGTGCTTTTTTAA
>JBAYLH010000028.1:0-6310 GCA_041664165.1 Candidatus Buchananbacteria bacterium
ATGAAAAAGAAAGGTTTTACTCTTATCGAGTTATTGGTGGTAATCGCCATTATCGGCCTTTTATCCACCTTAGCTGTCGTCGCCTTAAATTCGGCTCGGCAAAAAGCGAGAGATGCCAAGCGGGTAGCGGATATCAAGCAAGTTCAAACCGCTTTGGAGCTTTACTTTAACGATCAGAACAAATATCCTAGCGGCACCGGTAATTTGGGCGAAGATGCCGGCTACAAATGTTTGGGTACGGCTGGTTTTGGTTCAGCTAGCTGCGCGGGCGCTTACATGGGTTTAGTCCCGTCTAATCCGACCCCAGCAGCTACGGCTACCGCCGTTTATCATTATGTAAGCAGCAGTGATAGCCAATACACGCTGACGTTTGCCTTAGAAGCAGCAACCGGTGGTTTGCCGGCTGGTCTTCATAGCGCAACTCAAGATGGAATTCAATAGTTTTTTATAGCAGAATTGGAAGCTTCCAAATTTAAACCGGCCGCCGATGGCGGCCGGTTTTGCGAATGAAACCTAGAATTTTTTGCCAAAAAATGCTAAACTTAAAAAGTTAAGTTTATTTTTTTATGACTTCATCCCGAAAAAGTTTTTTGGCCATTTTGTTTTTGTTAGGGCTGGCAATTTTATTTTTTGCGCCGTATTTGGTATCCGGTAAGATTCCTTACGAAGGGGATTTAACCGGCAGTGACTTAACGGAGCTTAATCTGCCTTTGCGTTATTTGGCCGCCAGTCAGCTGAAAGCCGGACAAATTCCCCTTTGGACCGATCTTTTAGCCAATGGTTTTCCGCTCTTAGCCGAGGGTCAAGCCGGGGTTTTTTATCCTTTTAATCTCATCTTGTTTACTTTTTTGCCGTTTTTCGCCGCCATTAATCTGGCTTATTTGATTAACTTTTTTTTAGCCGGAGCATTCACTTATTTTTTCGGCCGGATTTTAAAAATTAGTTGTTTGGGTTCGCTTGTTAGCGCTATCGCTTTTAGCTTCAGCGGTTTTTTTATTTTCCGCTTAAGGCACTTAAATTATATCAATGCGGCGATTTGGTTGCCGCTGGAGTTTTATTTGATTGAAAAATATTTTTTAAGCCGGCGGAAAAATTTAATTTTAGTTTTTTTAAGCCTGGTTTTTGGCATTCAATTTTTTGCCGGGTCGCCGCCGTTTTTTTATGTTTCAATTGTTTCCGCCTTTGCCTATTTTGTCTTTAAAATATTTTTTAATTATCAGAATAGACTTAAAGCAAATTTATTAGAAATCGTTTACAGCTGGGTTATTATTGGGGTAGTTATTTTTGGCTTAACCGCCATCCAGCTTTTTCCGTCGTTTTTTAATTCGGTTTCGGCCGGTCGGGGATTAGCAATGTCTTATTTGGATGCAACCAGCTACCCTTATCTGGCTTTGAGCTTATTATTTTTTATTTTCCCTTATTTTCTGGGCAACCCGGCAGTTAACACTTATCCCGCCGATGTCGGGACTTTCGGTGTTTTTTGGGAAAACAATATTTATTTCGGTTTGCTGCCGTTTTGTCTGGCGGTTATGGCAATGATATTTTTATTTGCCAAAAATCGGCCGGTTAAAATTTTAACGATTTTAGCCCTGTCTTCCTTTTTAATAATTTTTGGCGATTTCAGCCCGATTTTTGTTATTTTCTGGAAGCTGTTCCCCGGTTTAATGATGTTTCGGTTTCCTCAGCGGTTTTTGCTTTTAACCTTGCTTTGCTTGGTGGTTTTGGCCGGTTTTGGTTTTGACTTTTTGTGGGAGAAATTAAACCATTGGCGTCAGCAATCCGGCAAATTAGCTAAATCAAAACTTCTATTTAAATTTTTACTGCCGGTTTTAATTATGGCGGTGATAATTTTTGATTTAGGAATTACCGCTATCGCTTATGTTGGCAGCTTGGATTACAATCAATATTTTTCGCCGCCCAAAAGCGCTGAATTTTTGCAGTCAGACCCGGATATTTTTAGAATTTATAGCATCGATTGGCCCGGCGCTTGGCGGCAAATCAATCAACTAAGCAATGGCTGGCAGAATAATTTATTTCTAATGGTTTCCGGCCGGGAAATGATTTGGCCCAATTCAAATGTTTTTTGGAATATTGCTTCGGCTCAGGACAGAGCTTCGCTGGAAGGCGGAATGCTGGCTAAAGAAAATCAGCAATTAGGCAATCGTTTGATTTTAGAGAGCTGGTTTGGCAGGGGTAACGAAAATTCGGTTGGGATAGCCGACCAGACTTTGAAAATTTTTGGCTTGGAAAATGTTAAATATTTTCTTTCTTTCAAAGAATTAAAAAATAATAATTTAGTTTTAGCCAAAAAAATTACTAATCCTTTTTTGCCGCCGTTAAAAATTTATCGGAATAATTATTTTTTACCGCTGGCTTTCGGAGTTTTTAACGTGCAGTCGGCAACAAGTACGGAAGCCATGTTCAGCGGTTTGTTTGATCAAAATTTTGATCCGGCCAAAACGGTAATTTTGGCTGATAATCAAAGTGAAACAGCGGCGGCGGAAAAGGACAGTATTGCCGAAGTAAAAATATTGGAGCGGCAAAATAGTCTCGTAAAAATCCAAGCCGATTTTTCTCACCCCGGTTACTTGGTTTTAAGCCAGTCTTTCGCGTCCGGCTGGAAAGCAACCGTTGACGGCGGCAAGGCGGAAATTGTCCGGGCGGATTATGCCTTCGGCGCGGTTAAAGTTTCGGCCGGAAAGCACCAAGTAATTTTCAGTTACCAGCCACTAGCTTATTCACTTGGCAAATGGCTGACCGGGCTTACTTTTGGTTTAATTTTAGTTTATTTATTTTTTAGTTTAATCATTAAGCCGGGCTTAAATAAATGGAAACAGTAACCAAAAAAAATGGAAATAGTTTGTTAGTTTATTTTGTTGCCGCCCATCTTTTAACTCTTTTTGGCTATACTTTTAATCATGGCTTATTTATCCATCCCGCCCAGATTTTACTTTTGGCCGCCGGTTTATTAGTTTTAATTTTGTCGCTTTTTAAAAAGCAATGGCTGGTTTTTAATATTAGTCCGTCGCCGCTGAAACTGCTGCTTTTCGCCAATTTAGTCAGCTTTGTCCTGTTTTATTTTATGGACAATCCGATTTATTTGGTTTCCCGGCAAGCCTTTAATAATATTTTGTGGCTGCAATTTTTTTCTCTCATTCTGTTTTTCTTTTATCTGATCAAGTTTAATTTTCAGGGCAATAATTTTTTTAGCGCCTTGATCATCCATTTAGCCAAAAGTAAGTTTGTTTATTTGGTAATCACGGCTTTAATTTTGCGGCTGCTGGTAATCTTTTATTCGCCGGCTCCCAAAATTGACGTTTTTTGGCTGCTGGATGGCGGAGTTGATTCGATAGTCCGCGGTGAAAATCCTTATTCCGCCACTTTCGTCAATATCTATTCGCCGCAAGATTGTCAGGCCCTATATTCAAAGTCGGAGTGCTTTAACGATAATTATTCTTATTTGCCGGCCGTTATTTTCGCTACGGCTTTTTTTAAGGGGATTTTCGGCGACGTCAGGTTTACCTATGTTTTTGCTGTTTTTGGCAGCGCGGCCATAATTTATTTTCTATTAAAAAAGAAATACGCCCGGTTTTTAGAGCTTCCCGAGCTGGCGACGCTATTAATATTATATCTGCCTTTGGGGTTGTTTGTTTTAGAACAAAGCTGGGTTGATCCGCTTTCAATTTTTTTACTTTATCTGTTTTTCTTTTTGCTTGAGGCTAACTACAACTATTGGCCTTATGTTGTTTTTGGCATTCTTTTGGCGACCAAACAAAATATGCTGGTTTTTTTGCCATTTTTATTTAAAATTCCTGAAATTAGTTTTAAAAAGGTTTTTGCCGCGGCCGGGACTTTTTTGCTGTTTATTCTGCCCTCTGCGGTTTGGAATTTTAAGGATTTTATATTTGACGTAATCATTGATCAGCTTCAGTTTATCGAAGGTTTGCATTCCTTGTCCTTAATGACGTTAAGTCGGGTTTATTTTCATCAGAATCTGCCGTGGCTATTAATTTTAGTTTTGAGCTTATCTTTATTTATCTTTCTATTTTTAAAAACCAAGCCCGGGTTGGTCGGATTTTTGCGGGCGGCATTAATTTTTATGTTTGCGGTTTTTTTCTTGAAACGAGGCTTTGCCAATTATTATTATTTTATTTCCGCTTTGAACATATTTTTGATTGTTTTGGAGCTTTATGATAATAATGATAATAATTCGGAAAAATTTGTTAATTAAATTTGTTCAGACATGAAAAACTACATTTCAAAGAGATTAAATTTATTTCTGGCCTTATTGGTCTTTTTTTCCGCCATGGCGGTTTATCTGTTTACCTTGGCGCCGAGTATTACGATGGAAGACAGCGCCGAATTGATAACGGCGGCTTATACTTTGGGCATTCCTCATCCGTCCGGTTATCCGCTGTATGTTTTATTGGGAAAATTATTTACTTTTATTCCTTTGGGGACGATTGCCTGGCGGGTTAATTTGATGTCGGCGGTTTTTGGCGCTTTGACGGCCGGAATTTTGTATTTGGTTATTGAAAAAATTTCCAAAAATAAATTTATTGCCCTTTGCTTGGCATTAGTTCTGGCTTTCAGCCAGGTTTTTTGGTCCCAGTGCGTCGTTTCAAAATTTTATACTTTAAATTCTTTTTTAATCTGCTGGTTAATCCTGATGTTGCTAGCCTGGTCGGAGAAAAAAAATAGCAAATATCTTTTAGCCTTTGCTTTTATTTACGGTTTAAGCCTGACTAATCATACGACGGTAATTTTATTGGCGCCGGCTTTTGGGTTGTACATTTTATTAATTGATAAAACGATTATTAAAAACTGGAGATTGATTTTGTCGATGTTTTTGCTATTTTTAGCCGGGCTGTCGGTTTATTGGTATATTCCGTGGCGGGCTGCCCAAAAGGCAGAATTTAACTGGGGACCGATTAGCAACTGGCAAGACGTGATAGTTCATATTACCCGGGCTCAATATAATGATTTCTCGCCTTTTGCCAATAACTACGGCAAGACCGGGATTGTTATTTCTTTTCTGGCTCAAATTTGCCAGCAATTCTTTTTGCCGACTTTGCTTTTAGCTTTGGGGGGCGCTGCTTATCTTTGGCAAAAAAATAAGCCAGTTCTGGTATTAACGGCGGGAGTTTTTTTGCTCAATAGTTTGGGAATAATTTATTTGAGGAAATACGGCTGGATGATGGGTATTGACTATACTTACCGGGTTTATTATCTGCCCGCTTATTGCATGGTGGTTATTTGGCTGGCCGTCATTACGAGCTATCTTTATAATTTTTTGGTTGGTATTTTCAGCAATCGGCCGCGGGCTTATTTGGTTTTTTTTAAGGCCTTGTTCTCTATTATTGTTTTTTCGCTGCCGGTAAGTTTTTTGGTCAGTAACTATAAAATTAATGATCTGAGCGGTTTTTGGTTTAATTACGATTACACTAAAAATTTGTTAAACAGTCTCGAACCGAAAAGCGTTTACTATTTTGCTTATGACGGCAGCTTGCAGGGCGATACGGAAATTTTTAGCTTGCTTTATTTTCAGCTGGTGGAACATCTGCGGCCGGATGTCGATGTAATATCCGAACAAAATTTTTTTTACAAAAAAGTTTATCTGAATTTGCCTAAAGAGTATTTTAAGTTGGATTTTGTCAATCGGCGGAAAAAAATGTTTGAGCTGCTGGACAAGGTTAAAGATCGTCCTTTGTACGCTAATTTTGCCGTCACCACGGAAAATAATAATTCAAAAATGTTTGGTTTGCCCAATATTTACGCTTATCGGTATTATCCCAGCCTAGAGATTGCCAAAAAAAATAAACTTGCCCCGTATTTAGCGCCGTTAAGAAATCTTGACGCCATTAATGAATTCAGCGATTATCCCAGTTTAGGCTTAGCGGCTCACTATTATTACAATTTGGCCGCTTTTTATCTGGTTACCGGCCAGAAAAGCCAGTCTCAAATTTCTTTAATCAAAGCTTTCAATTTGGATACCGCGCCATATACCCACGAATATACTGATTTTTTAGTTTATCGGTCCGATTGGCTGGGTATTAAAAACCAGGCCAAATAATTTATCCCGGTGTTTAGTGTTACCTAATAGTGTTAACCCTACACCAGCTTCACTTTGTCGGTCGTTTTTGGTATACTTGATGTAGCAGTTAATCTTAAAATAATTAAAACATCAAAAAAGAAAGGGGGTGAGACAATGAAAAAGAAAGGTTTTACTCTTATCGAGTTATTGGTGGTAATCGCCATTATCGGCCTTTTATCCACCTTAGCTGTCGTCGCCTTAAATTCGGCTCGGCAA
>JBAYLH010000029.1:0-5978 GCA_041664165.1 Candidatus Buchananbacteria bacterium
AACCGACTGATTTCTTCTCGCTCCAAATCGCTTAATCTTAAATAATTTGTCATAGAAATCTAGCGTATCATTATTGGCGCTTAGCGCCAAATATGTTGCGTTAGATTCTGGACTCAAACTAATAAAACTAACTAATTTTATGAAAAAAAGTCTTTCCTTTTTTTTAGGCCTGGTTTTGGCAACCAACCTTTTCTCTTTCACCTTAGCGCCAGTAACTTTTGCCGCTAACGATCAAGTCGGCCAATTAATCAAAAACCAGTTGCAGCCGGTGGAAGAAATTTACGGCAGCCAGGATGTCAGAGCGGAAACATTTTCGGAAGCCATTGCCAAAATTATCAAAATTGTTTTAGGATTTTTAGGCATCCTCTTTTTGGTTTTAATTTTATATGCTGGTTTTAACTGGATGACTTCGGCCGGCAACGAGGAAAGAATCACTACGGCCAAAAAAACGATGGTTGCCGCCACCATTGGCGTTGCCATTGTCTTGGCCGCTTACATTATTACTTACTTTGTCATTGATCAGCTGATGGTCGCAACGACCAATCACGGCTTACCAAGTTAAAAAACGACTCAAAACAACCCCGGTAAAACTGGGGTTGTTTTTTTTATCCTTTAAAAACTGCTGGCAATTTCCATAACAACCGGCCGGCTTGCCGGTCTTGAGCCGAGGGGGTAAAATGACTACATGAAAATAACTAGAAATTTTAACTTGTTTATCGCGGCCAAAGGCCAGTGGCTGGTAATCGCCGCGGCCGTCTTTTATTTTTTCCTGTTTTTGTTTATCGGTTTCTGGAAATACTTCAATTTCGCTTACACCGCCTTGGACTTAGGCATAATCAACCAGGTGTTTTATAATTCCAGCCTGGGCGCTTGGTTTGCTTCCAGCATCCACCCGCCGAGCTATTTGGGCGATCATTTCTCGCCGATTTTATTTTTGCTGCTGCCGATTTATTTTTTTTACCCCCGGCCGCAGACTCTGATAATTTTCCAAACGGCATTTCTGGCTTTGGCCTGCTGGCCGATTTATTTAATTGCCAAAAAGGCGCTGGATAAAAAATGGGCCGTCGTAATGGCTTTGGCCTGGCTGGTCAATCCGATTGTCCAAAATATCAATCTGTTTGAATTCAGCTTTCTGCCCTTGGCCGTATTTTTTATTCTTTGGACATTTTATTTTTATCAAACCAAAAAATTCCGGCCGTTTTTACTGTTTGCCTTTTTAGCCTTACTGGTTCGGGAAGATGTCGCCTTGGTCATTTTGATGTTTGGCCTGATCGCCTTTTTTGAAAAAAGAAAATTAAAATGGTGGCTCGTGCCGATAATTATCAGCGGCGGTTACTTTTTTTTGGCCTTGAAAATCACGAGAATTCTGGCGCCTAACGGCCAATACAAATTTTTTGTTTACTATGCGTGGCTAGGCGAGACGCCGGCCTTAGCGATAAAAAATCTGCTTTTTAAATCAAGGCTGGTCGTCCTCCATCTTTTTACCGTCAATAACTTAGTCTTTTTGCTGGGTTTGTTTCTGCCTTTAGTCTTTCTGCCGCTGTTAAATCCCTGGTATCTGCTTTTGAGCGCTTTGATTTTCGCCCAGTTATTCTTAGGCTCGGGCGGTTCAATGGTAGTGCTGCAAACTCATTATTCCAGCTTGCTTTTGCCGCCGAGTTTTATCGCGGCAATTTATTCGCTGAAAGAAATTATTGAAGCAAAAGTTAGCGAGCCGCTCCGGTCTAATGGCCGAAAAAAATTCAGCCGCGAAAAAATCGTTTTTGCCATAAAAAAATACCAAGACCTGGCTTTTTTAGTCTTTATTGTCGGTTTGGTTTATGCCAGTTTAACTTTGGGGCCGCTAGTTGGCAGCCTTAAAAAGATTATTGAAACTGGGATGATTAGTTCGGAAAACTTAACTAAACAAGAACTGCTAAAAAAGATTCCAGCCGAGGCGGCCGTGGCCTCAACTTATGAATTTTTAGCGCCTTTGTCTTCCCGCCGAAAACTTTACTCTTTTAATTACGCCTTTTTGGGCAAGCAGCAATTTTTGATCAGCGATTATCAGCTGCCCCAAGACACCGAGTACTTATTGATTAATTACCAGGATTTTACCGTTTACCAAATTCAATACGGCAAAAATCCTTTTTATCAGAGCCAGTACGAAAAAGCCCTTTTGGCTTGGCCGAAAATCTTAACCGGCTTTGGCTTAATTGCGGTCAAAGATTCATTGGCTTTGTACCAAAAAGGGGCGGAAAACAAATTCACTTTAGTGGAAAATTTGATCGAACTGCCGCCGATTCAATTCCCCGGTACTCTGGCTTTGGCTGATAATATCAGTTTTTTGGGCTATAACCAAGCGGCTGGTTTTTACCAGCTTTTCTGGCAAATAAATCCGCCCCTGACAAAAAAATACCAGCTAAAACTGGAATTAAGAAGCGACGGTAAAACTATTTATCAAAAGATTTACCCTTTTGCTTATGATTTAATTTATGATTGGAAAAATCCAGGTAAAATTACCACCAACTACTGGTTTAATTTCCCGAAAGAAATCCCAGCTGGCAGCTATGAGCTAAAAATAAGCCTGTTTCAAATCGAAAAAGGCGGAATCGAAATTGATGATCTCCGCTCAACCGTTGACGTCATTGATCAAAAAACAGTTATCAGCCCGGAAATTTCTTTGGGCCAGATTAATCTTTGACAACCTCGAGAATCTGGGCTTGGGGCGAATTAAAAACTAATTTTAAATAACTTTTAGTCGCTGGGTTAAAATCGCCCAGCTCTTTTTCGTAATCGCTGTAAAAAATGTAATCAATCCCCTGCTTTTTCAAAAACTTGGCCTTGGCCTCATCGTTTTTATTATCGGCAAAAAACCAAATCACCTCGGTTCGCTTGGCGTAGTAAAACAAAGTTTCGTGCCCGTGGGCGACGTAGACCGGACTTAGACCAAAAGCCGGAATAAACATCGACGGAATCTCGGCCGCAAGGACGATTCGACTGCCACTCTGGTTTTTGAGCCACGCCGCTGCTTTAAAAAAATCTTTGGGCAAATAAAGCTGAACTTTAGTCTGCCCCGGCTTAAGAATAAAATAATAATAATCTCTGAAAACACTGAAAAAAACTGACGGCAAAAATAAAATTACAAAAATAATAAACAACAAAAAAGGATTATTAACCCAAAAATTAAAAGTTCCAGCTTCAAGCCGTTTCGCTAAAAAGTCTTTTGCGCCAAATAGACCGACAACGGTAAAAATAACAAAAATAACCTGAAGTCCTTGAGTGTACCGGCTATGAAAAGGAAAGGGAGAATAGATCAAAAAAATATTAACCCCCAGCCAAACCAGTAAAAAAATAAAGTGATTGCTTAAATTTTTGTTTTTTATTAAAAAGAATAAACCCAGGACAAAACCAAAAAGCAAAAAGCCATACCCGGCGGCGACAAAAATGAGCGGCGAAATATTGGTAATATTTTGAACAGCGCGCTGGGCAATCACCTGATCGCTGCCAATCAGCCAAAAATGATAAAAAACCGAGGGCAACGAGATTAAAAAAACTATAGCCAAATACAGGCTTTGAACCCACAGGATTTTTTTAGCCTGTAAAAACAAGATGAAGAGATAAATGCCTAAAACGCCGAAAATAACCGGGAAATAGTAAGGGTGGAAATTAAAATAAAAAAGGCTTAAAAAACCGCTGGCTAAAACGTAGCTGATATTTTTTTTATCAAACGCCAATAGCATCAAAAGAAAAATCAAAAGCATAATAGCGATTGAAGCGATAAAATGGGAAGTCTGATACAAGGCATTAAAAGTATTTGACTCAGTCAGCCATAAATCAATCGGCCACCAATAGCGCCAGCTGCCGTCTTCAAATTTTAATAGCCCCGGAGAGGCCGCGGCATAAACCCCCAGCCCGCTGGAAAAAAGCAGAAAAAAAAGACAAACTTTCCTTTGGATTTTTTCTGGCAACAAATAGGCGATGAATAAATAAGCGATGAAAATAAAAATTGGAATCATTAATAAGCGCGATAGCTGAAAGGCTAAAACTGCCGGCAGATTAAAAATTTTGGCGAAAAGACCGACTAAAACCCACCAAACATTGAAAGTCCCGCTGCCTTGCTGTTCGCTAGTGAATAAATCTTTGACTAAAAAATTTCCCGCTTTAACCTGATTAATATATGAATAATAAACCGGAAAATCTCCCGGACTTAGGGCATGCAGCCCGTCATAAACGGTATCAGCCGGCGCGGCGAGATAACCGATTAAAAAAGGCAGGCCGGTTATTAAAATCAGTAAAGCAGTCATCAGCACCAAAAAACGCCATTCCGGCCGAGAAATTGTTTTAATTAAATCTTTCATTTGTCTTACAGAAGTTTAAAAAATAATTTTTATATCTACCTTGCTAACAATCTAATTTTACCATGATCCCCTGCTATCAATTTCTAACGGGGCAAAACTTGGTAAATTTTTACTTGGGGATTTTCAAAAACTTTTTTGAGATAAGCCTTCACATCTGGATTATAACTCCCCAACTCTTTCTCACTAATGCTATAAAAAATATACCCAGTATTTCTTTTGAGCAAAAAATCTCTTTCTACCTCCGGCTCACGGTTTCTCTGAAAAAATAAATTAACCTCAAGCTGTTTCCGGCCGAAGCTGGGAGTTTCAACGCCATGACCGACATAAACTTTTCGGCTGCTGAAAGCTGGTAAAATATTGATTATATAATCCGCCGAATTGAAAATAACTTTATCCGGCGGGATATTTTTAAGCCAGCTGGCGGCCGCCACGACATCTTTGTCCAAATAGGAATAAGTCAAGCCGTTTCGGTAGATAAAAAAATCAGTGGCTAAGGCGAAAATATTGGAGCCGGAAAAAAGAAAAATTAAAATAAATAACGCCACGTAGCGCCAGCTGAAAATAAATTTGCTCAATTTAGTTTTTTGCTGCTTGGCCGAATTGTAAGCCGCAAAAAGACCAACCGCGGCCAAAACAACCAGGGGAAAATGCAAACCTTCAGTCAGCCGGCGCTGGAAATTAACCGGCGAATAAATCAGGAAAAATTGAGCGGTAAACCAAACGATGATAAAAATTATTTTATTATTCAGCTCCGTCTTGTCCTTAAATAAAAAATATATCCCGACCAAGCTAAAAACCAACAGCAAGCCGTAGCTGAAAAGAGTTACGGCAAACGGCGTCGTAAAACAAAGATTCTGATAAAATTTCTGGATGGTAACCCAGTCGAACTTTAATAAATAAAAATAATAGCTTATCGCCGGCAAAGAAAAAACTAAAAGAATTGAATAATACCTGACTAGCGGCCACTGCCACTGTTTTTGCCAAAACATCAAAACGATAAAATAAGCTAAAATTACTCCCAAGACGGTGGGGACATGAAAAGGGTGAAAAGAGAATAAAGCCAAAGCCAAAATTCCGGCCCAAAAGCCATAGCTTAATTTTTTATTATCAATGAATAAAACCGCTAAAAGAAAAATTAATAAAATCAAAGTTAGCGAAGCGATAAAATGGGGTGAATAATAAAGAGTTAAAAAAGTATTCGACTCGGGAACCCACAAATCCATCGGCCAGTTGAATTGGCCGTTACTAAAATTAAAAGGGTATTTAATCACTAAATCAATAAGAAAAATGCCCAGGCCCGAAGCAAAAGACAATAAAACCAGGGCAATTTTTCTTTTGGCTAAATCGGAAAAAATTAAGGCTAAAAATAAGTAAGCGACAAAATAGAAAACCGGGATCAAGATAACCCTGGCCAAATTGAAGGCTAAGATATTGTTTAAACTAAAAATTTTTGCCAAAAGCCCCACTCCAAGCCAGCCGAGATTCAAAACCGGCAAGTTTGGTTCGGCGGTAAACAAATCCTTAAATAGCCAATTCCCTTCTCTGACTTGCTCAAGATAGGAATAATAAACAAACCAATCGTTGGGAGCCGCGAAATGAATGCCGGTAAAAACTTGGTTTGGCGGCGTAATTAACCAA
>JBAYLH010000030.1:0-4403 GCA_041664165.1 Candidatus Buchananbacteria bacterium
GGCCGTACCTATCGGCTTTTCTTCCCTTAAATATTTAATGGTTACGCCAAATTTAGAACCGTCGCCGAAGTATTCAACCATTTTATCGGCCAGATAGGCAACTGATAAATAAAGATCGGTAACGCCGATTTTTTTATAAATATCAAAAACCTGCTCAGTCAAAGTCCGGCCTAAAACCGGGATTAGCGCCTTTGGTATCGTATAGGTTAACGGCCGCAAACGAGTCCCCTCGCCGCCAGCCAGAATTATTGCAATCATTGTCAGTCAAGATAAGTTAGTAAATTGGCAAGTCAAGATAAGATTAGCTTTATCTTGACTTTATCTGGACTTATCGCCTCTATCTGGGCTAATTTTCAATTAACGGGACAAAAACAAATCCCGGATAAATCGTTTCTTTGTATTTATCAGCGGCCAATTTTTCAATCAGCCTAATGTCGTTTTCAACTGTCGGAATAATTAGCCGGCCGCCGATTTTTAGCTGGTCTTTTAAAGCTTGCGGAATTTCCAAAGCCGCCGCCGACACCATAATTCTATCAAAAGGCGCATACTCAATCAACCCCCGGCTGCCGTCGCGGCAAAAAAATTCGACATTGGAAAAATGATATTTGGCCGTATTTCTTCGGCCGAATTCTTTAAGCTCCGAGATCCGCTCAATGGCATAAACTTTTCCCGCTGGACCGATAATTTCGGCTAAAAGCGCCGAAGTCCAACCTGAACCGGAACCGACATCCAAAATTTTCTGACCCAAATCAGGTTTGAGTAATTCAAACATAAAAGCCACGGTCAGCGGCTGGGAAATCGTCTGACCATGACCAATCGGCAGCGGCGAATTAAGCGCTTCGGCACTGGCAGAGCCCGACGGTAAAAAGTCAGTCCGCTTAATTTTGTAAAAAGCGTTGATAATCGCCGGGCTTTTTAGATAGCCTTCGCTGATTAACTGATTAATTAATTCTTCCATTACCTGAATAATAAAATGACTAAGATAACGATGCCTAAAATAACTCGATAATAGGCGAAAACTTTCAAGGAATGGCTTTGCAAAAATTTCAGGAAATACTTAATGCAAAAATAACCGGTAATGGCGGAGCTCAAAAAACCGAAAAATAAGATTAAAATATCACTGCCGACAATTTGATCGCCGGTTAAATCCAAAATTTTTTTCAAACCGCCGCCAAAAACCACCGGCGTTGACAAAAGAAAAGAAAAATAAGCGGCTTGCTGTCTTTTTAATTTCTGGCTCAAACCTGCTATAATAGTAATACCGGAGCGGGAAACTCCGGGGAAAAAAGCCAGCGCCTGGGCTACCCCGATAACCAAAGAATTTTTAAGGCTTAGCTGATTAATATTTTTTAAGCCTTGGCCGTATTGGTCGGAAAAATACAAAATAATGCCGACTAAAATCATCATGACCGAGACTAAAAATGGACTGCGCAGATTATTCTCAATTTGATCGGCGAAAAAATAACCGATAACTACCGCCGGAACCGTACCCGCTAAAAGATACCAAGCCAGTCGCGCTTCTTCATCGGTTTTTAAATTAAAATGACTAAAACTCCGAATCCAGGCTAAAAAATACTTCAGCAAATCCGGCCAAAAAAATAAAACCAAAGCCACTAGAGTCCCCCAGTGCAAAACCGAATCAAACGCCAAATTATCAACAAATTCAAAACCAAAAAAATCGTGAAAAATTACTAAGTGGCCGGAACTGGAAACCGGCAAAAATTCCGTCAGTCCTTGAATGACACCGGCAACGATTGAATAAAAAATAGCCATACTTATTTCTTAATTCTTATTACTTATTTCTAAACTTATGGACTTGTCTTATATCATTATACCAATAATTGTCCTAATTACCAGCCAGGCTTTAAAATTACTGACTGACGGCGTTAAAGGCAATTTCGACCTGAAAAATATTTTTATCACTTACGGCGGCATGCCGTCGGCCCACACCGCTTTTGCCATTTCCATTACTACTTTGGCCGGTCTAAAGCAGGGTTTTGATTCGCCGATTTTTGCGGTGGCTTTGGTTTTTACCATCTTAGTCATGCGCGATGCCACGGCTTTCCGCGGACTTTTGGGCCAGCAGGCTCGGGCTTTTAATCAAATTGTTGACGCTTTACCGCTAAAAAATAAAAACGAAATCCCCCGCCTCCGCGAACGGATGGGTCACACGGTTTTGGAAGTTGCTGCCGGCGCCCTTTGGGGAATTGTTTTGACTTACTACCTAAGCTTACTTTAACCAAAAATAAAAACTAAAATAACGGCAACCAAATGCCGTTTTAGTTTACTGCCGATTTAGCGGCTTAAAACTGAAGACTCATAGCTTTACTTTTGGCAAACGCGGCAAAAATGCGTCCCGCGGCCATTGAGTTTAATTTTTTCTACTACTCCTCTACAACCTTTACACTTCTCCCCTTTCCGGCCGTAAACTTTCAAATAAGGCACCATGTCGCCAGGCTGGCCGTCAAGCTGGACATAATCATCAGCTGAAGTGCCTTTTTTGGCAATCGCAAATTTCAAAATTTTAGGAATACACAAAAATAATTTTTTAATTTCTAGCGGCTTTAAACTTTTGACCGGCCGGGTCGGCAAAATCTTGGCGCAAAAACAGCTTTCATCGGCATAGATATTGCCAATGCCGGAAATTAAGCTCGGATCCATTAAAATTTGCTTAATTTTGCGATTCGGATATCGTTTTAAAATTATTTTAAATTTAGCCAAAGTAAAATCTTTAGTCAGCGGCTCTACGCCAAATTCCCTTAGCAACTTATCAACTTCTACTTTACTAACCAACCTTACCCAGCCAAACTTCCGTAAATCATTAAAATAAAGATGCGAACCGTCGGTAAACTCAAAAATAACATGAGTATATTTATTGGGTAAGCCGACGACCCCGCCTTTCTGGGAACCGCGCCCGATAGCAATCTTCTGATTTCTTATTTCTGATTTCTTATTTCTAAAAATTAGCTGGCCAGTCAGCTTTAAATGAATAATTAAAAAATTACCGTCATTCAAAGCGATAATCAAAACTTTGGCCCGGCGAGAAATGTCAGTGATTTTTTTATTTTTGGTCTTTTTTTGAAACTCCGCCGGAGTTTTTGGCAAAACCATCTTCGGCCACTTGACTTGAGCCGATTTAATAGTTTTACCTTTTACTGCTTTTTCCAATTCCCGGCGCAAAGTTTCGACTTCGGGTAATTCTGGCATGTTTGACTTTTTAGGATTAATATAATAATGTTTGATAGACAAAGCATACCAACAAGGCGAAAGGAAATAGGTATGGACATTCTATTGCTCCTTGTAATCTTCATAAGCTTAGGCTTCTTCTGGCTAGCCATAGGTTTTTTCCATGTCAGGATTTGGCAATGGTGTTCGTTCGATTTCAAGTCTGAAGGCTTTCCCGGCCTTAAGACAATACTCCTACTCAGTGGACCGGCCGGCATGGCCTTAATTGCTGCCATGTACTTGGTGGCTATTATTCTGATCGGATTTGACTGGGCGTTTGGCGGCCGCTTTTACCAACTAAAGCAGTGGTGGCACCGTCGGCACAGCATCTCAATTTGAGGTGCTTCTTTTTTTATTTCTATTTTTTTGCTAAAACTCAGCCGAACTTAGAAGTAAAGCCATCTTCATTCTCTAATTCTCGGCGTAAAGTTTTCTCCTCTGGCAATTTAGGTGTATATTAATAATTCCTAATTTCTAATTTTAAATTGCTTAATCTAGGACTTCTTTAGCTTTTCCCAAATCCTTTTCCAAAACGAACAAACTCGTCGCCATCAAATCGCTATTATTGGTTGGATAAACCGAACCGCCGTTTTGGACAACGCTTTTAATGCCATTTTCCGTTAACAAATTTTTGGCTAATTCCGCTTCGGCAATGGAATCAAATTTTTTCACTAGCACAGTTTCCATATTATTTTTCAATAAATTGCCCGGTTTCCATGTTTCTTTGACATTTATTCCAAGGATAAACTCGGCCATTCATCACGATGTAAACCCCTGCTGACAGAGTCTCAACTGCGGCCATAGCGAAGCCAACATTGAACGAAGCGTCGGAATCAGAAAATTTCTCCGGCCGCATGGCTCCGGTAATAACAATGGTTTTACCTTTAAGCTCGCCTAACTTTTCCGCCGTTTCAATCATAGTGTCGGTTCCATGGGTAATAATAATTTTATCGCCAGTAACCGCCTTGCAAGTCTCAAAAATTTTGTCCCGGTCATCGGGAGTGATATCAAGACTGTCTTTTTTTAGCAAACTAATAACTTCATGCTCGAAATTGGGGTTGACTTTAGCTAAAATTCTTTTGACTGCCGGTTCGCTAATCTCAAAAGCATAACCTTGGGTGGTTTTAGGGTAGTCCTTGTCGATTGTGCCGCCTGTTTGAATAAATACGATTTTCATA
>JBAYLH010000031.1:0-4355 GCA_041664165.1 Candidatus Buchananbacteria bacterium
CGGTTGCGGCCTTGTTTGGCGGAACCGCCGGCGGAATCGCCCTCGACAATGAATAATTCTGATTTTTGGGGATCGCGGGAGGAACAGTCAGCCAGTTTTCCCGGCAAGGTCAAGCCTTCCAGCGCGCCTTTGCGCAAAACCGTATCGCGGGCGGCTCGGGCGGCAAATCTGGCTTTCTGGGCTAAAATACATTTGCCGACCACGGCTTCAGCATCTTTTGGATGTTCTTCCAGCCAGGTGGTAAAAGTATCATAGATAATATTATCAACAATCGGTTTAACTTCGGCGTTTCCCAATTTGGCCTTGGTCTGGCCTTCGAATTGCGGATTTTTAATTTTGATTGAAATGACGGCCGTCAAACCTTCGCGGGAATCTTCACCGCTCAAATTATCGTCTTTTTCTTTGAGAAAGCCTTGTTTGCGGGCGTAATTATTGATGGCTCGAGTCAAAGCCGTGCGGAAGCCGACTAAGTGCATGCCGCCTTCGGGGTTAGCGATGTTGTTGGCAAAGGCGAAGGTGTTTTCTTTGAACTCGTTAGTATATTGGAGGGCGGCTTCAACTTTGCAGTCGTCTTGCTCTTTTTCGATGTAGAAAATATTATCGTGTTTCGGTTCGACGTGGCCATTGAGAAATTTGACGTAAGACGAAATGCCGCCTTCAAAATAAAAAGTGTAAGGCTTGGCTTCTTTGAACTGGCGCCGGTCGGTAACGGTAATTTTAACCCCTTTAGTTAAATAGGCCTGGTGGCGTAAATGGTTTAAAACCGTTTCCAGGCTGAAATCCAAAACCGTAAAAATAGTCCCGTCGGGTTTGAAAGTGATTTTAGTGCCGGTGCCGCTGGCTTTGCCGTCGGGTTTGACGTTTTTCAGCGGTTTGCCGGCTTTATATTCCTGAAACCATAATTTGCCGTCTCTTTTGACTTCCGCTTTCAGATACTCGGATAAAGCGTTGACGACCGAAACGCCGACGCCGTGAAGACCGCCGGAAACCTTATAGCCGCCCTCGCCGAATTTGCCGCCGGCGTGAAGCTTGGTCAGAACTAATTCCAAAGCGGATTTTTTGTATTGTTTATGAATATCAACGGGAATGCCGGCGCCGTTATCTTCAACCGAAACCAGGCCGTCGGGCAATAAAATCACGTCAATTTCGTCGCAGCGGCCGGCCATGGCTTCGTCAATTGAGTTATCAACGACTTCCCAGATTAAATGATGCAAGCCTTCGGCCGAGGTATTGCCGATATACATGCCCGGCCGTTTCCGGACCGGTTCCAAGCCTTCCAAAACGGTAATTTGTTTGGCGGTATATTCGTCTTGCTGGCTTGGTTTATTTTTTGAGGTAAATTTGGTTTTTGCCATATCCGGTAGTAGTCCCTCACCTTTAGATGAATGGGAGTAATATTACTAACTTAATTAATAAATTATTATTTAATATCTCTGACCGCATAGTGTCTGACTTTTGGACGAGGGAGCACTACCGGCCATGATTTTTTAAACTAAATAAAAATATAGGTTTTTGCTAGCAAAATTATTGCCAGTCAGCCTATAATTTTGGCTTAAATAGAGGTAAAAAGTTAGTAAATTTTCTTAACTTAATTATAGCATAAATGGCGATAGTTTCAAGGGTTTAAGGGGAGTAATTTTTGCTAATTTTTTTAACTTTGGTTTACGGCTTATTTATGGTATAATAAAAACAAACCCTAAGCACTAAATTCTAAATTCTAAACAAATTATAATGTTCAAAATCACAATTCCCAAACGGTTTAGAAGTTTTAAATTTAGAATTTGGAAATTGTTTAGGATTTAGAGATTAGAAATTAGAATTTCACTCTTTTATGCCCACGCCGGAACAACCTGGTTCGATTACCAATTCTCAGCTTAATTTTGGCTATTGGTACGTAACTCACAAAATTCAGCTGAAAAAATGGCTGGTGATTTTTTTGATTGTTTTGAGCGTATTTTTGTATGGCTACAGTATTTATAAGGCGGTTATGATTTTGGTAGTTGAAGAAAAAAATTATCGAAGCGATCTAAATTCTTTGACCAGCAAAGCCATTGATTATCCTTATTTTCACGACCTTAATCAGCCAAAAGCCATTGAAATTATCAGTTTTGATGCCATCTTGGGCCGGGAAGGAAAGTCGGATTTCGTCGTTAAAGTCCAAAATCCCAATGAAAAATGGCTGGCGGCTAAAGTCAGCTATCAGTTGCTGTCCGGCAATTTGGTCGTTGAAGAAAAATCAGACTTCATTTATCCGGGCGAAGAAAAATATTTGGCCTTTTTTGGCCAAGCCGTGGCGGCCAGCGACAACCCGACAATTAAAATTGCCAAAGTCGATTGGTTTCGGGTCAATAATTTTACCGAAGTTTCCCAGCCAAAACTCAAGTTCACGGTTACTGACACTCAGTTTAAGTCCGCTTTGGAATCGGGTATTCACGGCGAACTGCCGGTCAGTATTTTGACTTTTAAAATTGCTAACGACAGCGCTTACGGCTATTGGCAAGTCGGGGTTTATATGATTTTGCTTAACGGCGAAAGAGTGGTCGGTGCCAATTATCTTGATTTAGACCAGTTCAAGTCCGGTGAAACCAGAAATTTGGACATCCGGTGGTATGAGCCGATTGCGGCGGTCAGCCAGGTCATAGTCTTGCCGGCGGTTAATATTTTTGATCCGGCGGTTTTTATGCCGGTGAAGTAAAATTAAGAATTAGAAATTAAAAATAATTGCAGCTCGCTGATTGCGAGTTTTTTGGTAAAAAAAAGAGAGCCAGTCCTGAATATCAGGAAGGCTCTAGAGTTTTGTTTCGGTAGCGACCCGCAGTTCCGGCGGGTAGATTAGTTTTCTTTTGCACCGAGTGCAGTATATTTGTTTGGTTGGGTCGATGATTCTCTCGCCGCAGCCGCCGCATTTCCAGAACAGCTCGGTGATGGCAGCACCTTGCATAAACGGATGCTGACAATGGGGGCAGAATTCTGGCAGACGTATTTCACCAGCGCGTATTGCTGGAAAGAGGTAGCTTAAATCAGTCCTACATTGAGTGCAACAGCCCTTCAGAATTCTTCCGGGTAGTTCAATAATCACCCCTTTTAGAGGGGTTTTTAGTTCGTCGGTCATCGGTAACCCTCCTTTTGCTAAAGCCGTTATTCGGCTAGCGGGTGGTATTAAAGGACATAAGTAAATTCGATTGCAAATTAGGTTTATCTTATAATTTTTTAGTTTCGGCTGTCAATTTTTTTGTTTTGGCGAATTCAAAAATTATTTTTTTATTTTAGATAAAACGGGCTGTTTGTAATACTCCTTGAGCCGACAGCCAAAGCTCAACGGTAAGACTTCTGGATTCCGCATCAGTTTTTCTATTAGCAGGCCAGTGCGGAATGACAAGCTAAAATGTTTGGGCTATGAAAGCCGATTACAACCGACTTGCGCCAAAGGCGCATCCGCCTCAAGCGGAAAAGTCGGGTCGCCATTTTTATTAAAGTTCCTGAAAGCCCTGGGATTTCACATCAGGTTTGTCTATTTATTGGCCGATGCGGAATGACAAACGTTTTTTGGGTTATTTAAGGCTTTAAATAGCTTTTTTTGAATTTAAATCTTGACTTTTTATGCCATTTATGCTAGGGTAAAAAGTCAATCTTTTTGACCTATTCTCGCTGTGTGGCGAGAGTGGAAAAACTGGCAAAAAAATAAGTAGTTGAAGTGTGCCACTAAAGTCCCTTGGTGGGACAAGACAAGGAGAGCCACAATGAGTACGGTAGATGCAACGAAGCGTCCGCAGAAACAACAGGAGCCGAAACGATTGGAGCGGTTTCGGCGAGCAACTGTTCCCTGGGAACTCGATTTGGCTACGATTGCGGTCAGCGAGGTAGAGGTGCCCGGCGTGCTCAGAAGTGTGTGTCTCTCGAAAGGCTTATGCCTTGCTGGGACCAACGTGCCGATCATCTGCCCGATTAAGTCCGTGGTCGACGCCGCCAATGAACTCTTGGCCCAGCGCGAGAAGTTGAATAAATGGGTCGAGTTCGGTGACGCTAGCCCGGCCATGAAATCGACGTCGGCCTGGCAAAGCGGTCTCGAAGGCTTTAAGACCGTCGTCGCCGAAGCCGAGCAAGAGCTTCGGAGTTTGTTGGGAGACGTAGTCTCGGTGGATCTGTACTTCATGCCGAACAAAACGTTTTTGCTGGTGATCGTCGAGGCCGGTTTCAAGGAGAAGACTACGGTTGTCATTCGTGGCATCGCGGTGCCATTTCCTGGTACAGGCAGAGTGCGCATCCTTCGGGGAGTACACCAGTGGGATGAGGGTTCGATCAGATTCACGATCGATCATAAGACTCGTCAGATTACCTTCGTCGCGGTCTGCGGA
>JBAYLH010000032.1:0-3352 GCA_041664165.1 Candidatus Buchananbacteria bacterium
AAAATATTTCTCTCGTCTTTTGGCATCATTTATATCTATACAAGCTTCATAATAAATTAATTTCCATGGCAAATATCTTTTTGTCGATTGGCTTGAACCGCTATTGTGCTGGGTTAATCTTTTCCTCAAATCATTGGTATATCCGATATATAATTCTTTATCTACTAATTCACTTTCTAAGATATAAACATAATAAAACATACTGTTTGGATTTCTACTACCGGGCATACTGTTCAACAATTTTCACCGCTAACTTAGTCAAATCGTGCTTATCAATTACCTCCTGGCGCAGTTTTTCTTTAATTTTTTGTTTTTCCGGTTCCACCAAATTCATCACCCATCTGATTTTTTCCGCCAGTTTTCTAAAATCATTTTGTAAAACCATAAAATCCAGACCGAGAATCGGAACAAAAGCTTCGTTGCTGGTTAAAACCAGGCTGCCGCATGACATCGCTTCCAAAACTGTTTTATCCACGCTGCCGGTATGGCTTAAATTAATAAATAAATCGGCATCTTGATAGTAGCCAACCGTTTCAATATTGGAAATGGCGCCGGAAAAACTAATTACGCTTTGCAGTTTCATTGCCTCGACCATCTTTTTTAGATTATCTAAATACACCTGGTGTTTTGGCAAACCCGGCCCGCCGATGATATTAACCTGCAAACTATTGACTTTTTGTTCATTAACCAAAATGTCAACCGCCTTAATCAAACTTTCATAATCTTTAGTCGGCGAAATCCGGCCAATTGATAAAATTTTAAAAGCCGATAAATTACCGGATTCCCGGCCGGCTAAATAAAATTTCGAAATGGTTTCTTGGCCCGGCAGAGGCGGATGAAAAAAAGCCGTGTCAATGCCATGACCGGTAACCACCAATTTTTTTGACGGCAAGCGAAAACTTTCTTTGGAAGCAGTCAGAATCACGTCGGTAATTTTTTCCATCACTTTCAGCTTCGGCGTTACCTTGCCGTGGGTGTACCAGGAAACAATTTTTTTGCCGAAAATTTTGGCGTAAGGTGCAATCGCAATGGTATATTCCGGGTTCATGTGACAAAACACGCCGTCAACTTTTGGTACCAATTTTAAAGCTAAAATCTGAAATCGCCAAAATCGAGCCAACCGACTAGTACCTTTTTCTTTACCCAAGGAATAAATCTCAACATTATTTGGCAATTCCGAGACATCACCTTTTTCCAAACACAAAACTTTTAGCTGGCTAACGTTAGCAGCAATTTTTTTAACCCAGCCATAAGCAAACCCGGCCAAGGGGTCATAACGATCGACTTTCCGAGTAATCATTAAAAGTTTCATACAATTGACAAAAATAATAATTTAGAATATACTATAAAATCGATTTGGTTTTTTGATGAATTCAACTACTGGAGGGTTCAACAGTGGATAAGGTAATTTCCATTTTCGAAGCGCTTGCTCTTTTTCCCGATTTTCAACCTCAATGGAGTCCGCACCATTCTGGATGTCCTGATCCGCCAAGCGTGGTTTTGGGTCACCCAACGTTTGGCATTGTTAGACATGTCGTTGTAGTCCAAACGGATGAAGGCGGCAGACCGATTAGGCCGCTTTACGACAAGATGCAATTTGATGAAGGACCGGTTAATCGCCCTTTCCCCGGAGCAATTATTGTTCCCTGGTTTGACACCGACGAAGAAGGACTAAAGGTTGTCCTGCGCCGCAAGATAAGGCCAATCCGTCAAACCGAATGCCTTGAATTTCCTCAAGGCTATGCCGAAGTGATGGAGACGGCGATTGAAACCGGCGCACGCGAACTACTGGAAGAAACTGGCCTGACTGCCGATGCCAATTCAATTTGGCGGCTGCCGGATATCTGTCCCGAACCGGACTGGTTTTCCAAAGGAACAGCCGTCGTGGCCATTGGTGTTGAATTCGTGCCCGACAATTTTCCTACCTGGGCCGCTTTTCCGATTGATAATCTGGCATTTTGCAACGGAATTGATTCGGCCACTACCTTGGCGGCCTTAACCAGGTTTCTCGGCTGGATTAATTCACTTTAATCTTAGTCAAATCAATTCGCACTCTGTGCCTCCATAACCCTAGCTTCAAACCCTAGGGTCTTTTTTTATTTTCAATTAGCTCCTGCCAAAACTTGATAATCTCTGCCGTATTAATTCCGCCGTCAAATCTTTTGGCCACTGATTCTTTAGCTCTTTGACCAAACTGCTTAGCTAGTTTTTCATCTGCCAAAAATTTTAAAATATTAGCAGCCAAACTGGAGTTTTCACCAACCGGTGACAAAAACCCGGTTTGACCATTAATAATAATTTCTTTGGCGCCCGTGGTGGCCGTAGCAACTGCCGGTTTACCGCAGGCCGCCGCTTCGACAAAAATTTTGCCGAAACTCTCGCTGGTGCTGGAATTAACCACAAATTCACTGGCGGCATAATAATTAACTAAATCTTCATGTTCTAACTGACCTAAAAATTTTACCTGATCGTCCAATCCTTCCTCTCTGGCTAAATTTTGCCAATCATTAGCTAAACTGCCGCTGCCAATCACCAATAAAACAAAACTCGAATCAATCTTTGTTACTTCTTTTAAACCTTTGAGCAGGGTCGGTAAATCCTTGACCGCTTCCAACCGGCCGATAAATAAAATTATTTTTTTACCTTGGTACTGATTTTTTAATTCCTCAACCTTGCCATTACTCCAATTACCGAATTTAACCAATGAAACTGGCGTCGAAATCACCCGAATTTTATTTTCACTTATTCCCGACGCAACCAATTTGTCTTTAATCCCCTGGCTCATCACCCGAATCCCATCGGCCTTTTTTGATAAAAATTTCGAAATTGGCACCAGCAAAAAATTATACCATTTTTCTTTCAGCCACTCTTTATTATTTATATAATCACCATGAAAATGAATTAACAGCTTGGCCTGGTATTTTTTGGCTAGAAAATAACCAACGAGGCCGGAAATAAACGGCGCCTGGGTTGCCAAAAGCTGATACTGGTTTTCGGCAAATAATTTTTTCCCGATTCGGTAAGCATCACACAAATAACCGAATTTGCTTTTTGAATTTGTCGGGTAGGCCGCTACTGTTTCCGAAATCTGATTTTTATTAAAACCAGCCCGGGAAAAAACAATAATATCTAACTTTTCGACAAACTTTCCATATTCTCGATGACGGCTAGAAACATCCCCTAACTCGCCTTTACCTAATAGTCCTCGATCCAAACTTATCATTAATACTTTCACCCGGTAGTGAAAATTCAAATTATTTGTTAAATTTTGATTTTCCATAAAAATATTCTTTTAACCTTCTTTTCAATAATCTTCTGCCCTGGCTGGTTTTAAAATATTTCTCTCGTCTTT